>NZ_BBYJ01000017.1:0-38449 GCF_001528665.1 Microtetraspora malaysiensis | reverse complement strand
CTTGTCGTCCGGCTTGTTGTCCGGCTCGGTCTTGTCGTCCGGCTTGTTGTCCGGCTCGGTCTTGTCGTCCGGCTCGGTCTTGTCATCCGGCTTGTTGTCCGGCTCGGTCTTGTCGTCCGGCTCGGTCTTGTCATCCGGCTTGTTGTCCGGCTCGTTCTTGTCGTCGGGCCGGGTCCTGTCGTCGGGCTGGCTTCTCCGGCTGCCGCCCCCTTCCGCGTCGGCGGCCGACGGGGCCGCGGCGCGACGGCCGCCGCCCGCGCCCGCACCGCCACCCGCCCCGGTGTTGACGGCCATACCCCCGGCGCCGCCGCCCCCCGTGCCTCCCGGGTTGCCTCCGGTGCCGGTGGCGTCGCCGCCCGATCCGCCGCCCCCGTTCGGGTCGATGGTGAGACCCATCCGGCGGGCGTCCGACTGGGCCGCCATGTCGTACGCGGAGGCGAGCGTGGTGTTCGGGTGGGCGAGCGCCGTGTAGACCTCGGGGTTGAACGGGCTGATCGACCCGGTGCGTCCGGCACCGCCGAAGAACGCGCCCGTCAGCGAATCGACCGAGAACGGATTGCTCCACTGGTCGTAGACCACGCCGTTGGCGATGAAGCTGCCGGCGGGGGACGCGACCATGTTGTTGAAGCCGGTGTTCAGCGCCCGCCCGGCGAATCCGGGGATGTGGTTGGTCATCCGGGAGATCGGGCCGCCCAGCTGCATGCCGGCCACCGCGCCGGTTCCCGCGCCGATGAGGGCGGCCTTGGACTTGTCCCAGTCCCAGTCGGTGCGGGTGCCCATCTGGATCTGCTGGTACTGGGCGATGGCGTCGATGAAGAACTCCTCGCCCATCTCCTCGATGAGCTCCCGGCCGAGCGGGGAGGCGAGCAGCCGGACGATCAGACTCCGCCCGGTCGCGCCGCTGAGCGCCGCGAGCCTGGCGACCTGGGTGGATCCGGCCCCACGTCCCGCGACGGCTGCCAGCCGGGCGAGGATGCGGCCGATCGCCGCGCGGCCCGCCTGCGCGTACGGGCCGATGAGCGGCGCGGTCGAGCCCGCGGTGAAGAACGCGACGTACATGGCGATGGCGATGGCGACGGCCGACACCCAGAACGCCACGTTGACGGAGAGCTTGGAGTACTGCGTCTCGACCGCGAAGTCGCTCACCTGTGACGAGTAGCCGAGCGCTCCGCGGGAGATCCCCTTCAGGCCGGCCTGGTTTCCGAACATGTCCTGCGCCCGGCCGACGAAGTCGGCCGTGGCCGGGGCCTGCCAGCCGGCCACGATGGTGCGGACCGACTTGCCGGCCGGCTCGGCGTACGGCAAGAGCCCGGCCGCCAGGAGATCGTGCGCCTGGGCCAGCTCCGACAGCTTGCTCTCGCTGGCTTTGGGCCACTGCTGCCCGGCGAAGAGCAGGGGGATCAGGGTGTGGACCACCCAGTCGGGCAGGGCGCCGGTCTCCCAGGCGGGGGCGACGTCCCTGTCGATGTGGACGGCCACGCCCTGCCGGGTCGCGTGCCCGGCCTGGTTGACGATGGTGCCCGTGTTCGTGGCCATGCCGTCCCCGCTCCGCCGCTCAGTCTGGGTTCACATCCGGGCGCCCGGTGGGGCGCGTCAGACCTGCCGCACCGAGTCCTGGGCGGTGCCCCGCCCGGCCTTCGAGGCCGCGGACTGGCCCGTGTTCTCCGCCATGATTTGGGCCATGTCCTGGGCGTGCGCCTCGTCCACGCCGTGCGTGTTGTCGAACGTCGTGCGCAGTCGCGGGCCCGCCTCGCCGATCTTCTTGACGACGGCCCTGCCCTTGGTGATGAGGGCGTTGGGACCGCCGTTCTGGTAGTAGGAGTTCCGGAAGGAGGCGCCCTCGCTGCCGCCGCCCCACGGCTCGGTGGCGTTGAGCTCGAGGATTCTGGCGACGAGCCCGGGGAGGTCCCGCTCCAGGTCGCCGGCCATGGTGCTCCATTCCGAAAGCCCTCTGGTCACGGCGGGCCTGTCGATGGCGGCGCCGTCGAAGGGGTCCTTCACCGCTTCCCGCCCATCTGGTCGGCCAGCTGGGTCATCACCGTTTCGATATCACCGTCGAGGTGGGCCTTCATCTGGTCGGGCGGGATCAGCGGCTCGAAGACCTCGACGATCCGCTCCTGCGCCGTGGCGGCCGCCCGCTGGATGGTCTCGGTGATGGCGTCCGCGAGCGCGCGGGCATCGGGATGGCGGTAGACACGCGGGTCGATGTCGAGCCGGATCACCTCGCCGCGCGCGCCCACGGTGACCGCGACCAGGCCATCGCGGGACTTCTCGGTCACCTGGATGGCCTTGGCCTTGGCGTGCAGTTCGACGCCCTCGTCCTGGAGCCGGAGAAAGGTGGTGCGGAGCTGTTCGGTATAGGCCCGCAGACCGGCGACATGCGCCTCAATGTCGGATTCCACGGCACACCCCCTGAATCGCCCGTGTTTCACGCTTTCGGGGTAGTTTCCGCCAAGTGAACATCATCCGACAAGAGCATTACCAAAATCGATGATCTCCGGGAGAAGTTCACAAATCCAGGGAGACGGCCCGCTCCTGGAGCTCGCCGATCTCGGCGCGCGGGACCCACGCCCGGTAGACGCCGCGTTCGATCCGGTCGAGCCCGAGCGCGACCGCTTCGGGCGCGGAGCCGCCGAGATACTCCAGCAGCAGCTCGCCCTCGCGCTCGGCGTGTACGTGGAACTCGGCCTCGCGCCACCGGCAGACGGTCGTCACGAAGTGCACGGACTCACATTCCGCCGCCGGGACGGTCCGTACGTGGCAACCCGGCTCGACCTCCTCGAACCCCTCGGCCGGCTCGTCCCGGCGCAGCCGGATCCACGTCTCCAGCGCGGACGCCTCCGGGCTGCACGGGTAGTCGGCGCCGCGCCAGCGAGCGCGGTAGAAGTGCCACCTCACGACGCGTCCTCCCGCACCCCGACCAGCAGCCAGCGGCGCAGGTCGCCGTGATAGATGGCGTGCCGGCGCTCCCTGCCCTCCACGGTCAGCTCCCAGATCTCGGCGCCGTGGGTGAGCCCGACGCCGTACACCTTGTACTCGCGGATGACCTGGTCCGGGTTGGGCACCAGGCCCAGCCCCACGAAGGGCGGCTCCTCGACCACCCACCCGGCCACCGCGTCACGGCCCTCCTCGTCCAGCCCGCCGTACGGCGTGCGGTACAGGCCGAGCCCGGCCGGACGCCAGCGCAGCAGCGTGAGCCCGCCGCTCGCGGTGAACGCGTCAGTGAGGCCGAGCGCCTCGGCGAGCACGGCGGGCGTGGCGATGTGCGACACGTCGAGGGCGTGGTGGCAGTAGCCGGAGACCCGCGGCTCGCCGCCGTACAGCAGCTCGGGCACCTCCTCCGGGCGCAGCACCTTCTGCAGGACGGGGACGCCACATTCCGGGGCGAGCACGAGGTCCTGGGCGAGCGTGGGGGCGGCGAGCCTGGCCACCGTGCCCGACTCCAGGAGGAAGCCGACCGGCAGGCCGGGGTTGATCGCCAGACCCCAGCGCGGGTCGGGCCACCCGGCGGCCAGCTCAAGCATGGAGACGACCCGGTGGTGCGTGGCGACACCCCCGGTGCCCAGCGCCATCGTCTCGGCCGATGTGTAGGCGATCAGCCAGGTGCGCCGGCCGTCGGAGGCGGTCGGCCAGGCGACCGCGCCGGTGCCCTCGAACGCGGCCTGGGTGATCGGCAGGGCGAAGTCGGCGTCTTTGAGCATGCTGAGGCACAGTGCCGTACGGCTGGCCGCGAAGGCCGCCCAGAGCTCCTCCTCGAACGGGCCGGACGGCGGCACGGCGGGTCCGCCATCGCCCGGATCCTCCGGTGGCTGCACGATGATCACACTAACCCGAAGGGCGCGAGCCGTGTCACGTCGCCGGATGAGCCGGTGACCCTACCGGCCGCATGATTCCGGCGGCCTCCCTCGTCTGCCGGTGCGCCGGGCCGCGGCCGGGAGGCTGGATGGGGGCCGGACCGGGGAACACCGGCGGGATCGCGCAGGTGACCGGCGCGCCCCTGGAGACGACGTCCGGCTTCCCATGGTGGGCGATCTTGAGCGGTTCGCCGTCGAGCAGCGTGTACGTGGCGGACTCCTGATCCACCCTGACCGTGAGCCGCCGCCCCAGCAGGGACACGGTGAAGGAGAGCCCGGTGAGCGCCGAGGGCAGCCGCGGCGCGAAGCAGAGCACGCCGCCGAGGTGGCGCATGCCGGCGAGCCCGTCGACCAGGGCGATCCAGGCTCCGACCAGGGCCGCGATGTGCAGGCCGTCGCGAGTGTTGTGCTCGACGTCCTCAAGGTCCATCAGCGCGGCCTCGGCGAGGTAGTCGTAGGCCAGGTCCAGGTGGCCCACCTCGGCCGCGATCACCGCCTGCGTGCACGCCGACAGCGAGGAGTCCCGTACGGTGATCCGCTCGTAGTAGGCGAAGTCGCGCGCCTTCTGCTCCGGGGTGAAGGCGTCACCCCGGCGGTGCAGCGCCAGCACGAGGTCGGCCTGCTTGACCACCTGCTTGCGGTAAAGGTCGAAGTACGGGAAGTGCAGCATCAGCGGGTACTGGTCGGGGCGCGTCACGGCGAAGTCCCACACCTGGTGCTCGGTGAAGCCGTCGGCCTGCGGGTGGACCCCGAGCTTCTCGTCGTAGGGGACGTACATCGCCCGCGCCGCGTCCCGCCAGGCCGCCATCTCCTCCTCGTCCACGCGCAGCTTCCTGGCCTCCGCGGGGTGCCGTTTGGCCGCGTCGGCGGCGGCGTACAGGTTCCGCTGCGCCATCAGGTTCGTGTACACGTTGTTGTCGGCGACGGCGCTGTACTCGTCCGGGCCGGTGACCCCGGCGATGCGGAAGTCGCCCTCGGCGTCGTGGTGCCCCAGCGACCGCCACAGCCGCGCGGTCTGCACGAGCAACTCCAGGCCGACGCCCCGGTCGAACGCCTCGTCCTGGGTGATGTCGTAGTAGCGGCCGACGGCGTCGGCGATGGCCGCGTTGACGTGGAAGGCCGCCGTCCCGGCGGGCCAGTAGCTCGAGCATTCCTCGCCGTGGATGGTCCGCCAGGGGAAGGCCGCTCCGCTCAGCCCGAGCTGCCGCGCCCGGTCCATCGCCATCGGCAGCGTGCTCTGCCGCCAGCTCAGCGCGTGGGCGACCGCCTCGGGCAGCAGGTAGGTCAGCACCGGCATCACGAACGCCTCGCTGTCCCAGAAACAGTGCCCGTCGTAGCCGCTACCGGTGAGGCCCTTGGCCGGGATGCCCCTGCCCTCGCCGCGCGCCGCGGCCTGCAGCAGGTGGAAGAGCCCGAACCGCACGGCCTGCTGGATCTCCGCGTCGCCGTCCACCTTGACGTCGGCGCGGGCCCAGAAGTCGTCCAGGTAGCTCCGCTGCTCGGCGAGCAGGCCGTCCCAGCCGGTCTGGCGGGCGGCGGCGAGCGCGGCTTCGGCCTGGTCCCGCACCGCCGGGCGCGACCGCGCGCCCGACCAGCCGTACGCGACGAACTTGATCAACCGGAGCGGCCGGCCGGGCTCGATCGAGGCGATCACCGTCACCCGGCCGAGGTCGGGGGAGCTCTCCGCGACGACGCCGGTGCCGTCCGGGCCGTCGACGACGTGATCCATCGCGGCGGCGACGCAGAGGCCGCTTGCGCGGGTGTTGTGCATGAGCACGGCGCGGGCGTCCCGCGCGGCGTGGTCGCAGGAGATCAGCGGCGCCTCCAGCGCGGCGGCGACCCGGGGGTCGCCCGCCGCCATGGGCAACTGCTCGTTGGCGACGAGTTCGGACTGCACGACGACGCGCAGCGGCTCGTCGACGGGCTCCACCTCGTAGCAGATCGCGGCGACCGCCCGCTGGACCAGCGACACCAGCCGGACCGACGACACCCGGACCGGGCACCCATCCGGTGACTCCCATTCGGCGGTCCGCCGCAGCACGCCGTCGCGGAAGTCCAGCGTCTGCTCGTGCGCGCGCAGCCGTCCGTAGCGGATGTCGAACGGCTCGTCGTTCACGAGCAGGCGGATCACCTTGCCGTTCGTGACGTTGATGACGGTCTGCCCCGACTCGGGGAAGCCGTAGCCGGCCTCGGCGTACGGGAGGGGCCGCACCTCGTAGACGCCGGACAGGTAGCTGCCGGGCAGGCCGTGCGGCTCCCCCTCGTCGAGGTTCCCACGCCAGCCGATGTGCCCGTTGGACAGCGCGAACAGCGACTCGGACTGGGCGAGGACGTCGACGTCCAGCCCGGTCAGCCGCAGGCTCCAGGGCTCGCACGCGAACGCGGGATGAGTGATCATGATCGCTCCAACAGCTCGGCGAGATCGGAGACCACCACGTTCGCGCCGTGCTCGCGCAGCGCGTCGGCCTGTCCGACCCGGTCCACACCGACCACGCAGGCGAAGCCGCCGGCCCGTCCGGCCTCGACCCCCGCGAGCGCGTCCTCGAACACCGCCGCCTCGTCCGGCGGCACCCCGAGCGCCCGCGCGGCGGCGAGGTAGGCGTCCGGCGCCGGCTTGCCCGCCAGGTGCTCCCGGGCGACGGTGGCGCCGTCCACCCCCACCTCGAACAGGTCCGCGATCCCGGCGCCGGCGAGCATGTCCCGGCAGTTGGCGCTCGACGACACCACCGCCCGGCGCAGCCCGGCGTCCCGCACCGCGCGCACGTAGCGGACGGAGCCCTCGAACACCTCCACGCCGTCCTTCTTGAGCCGGCTCAGCATCAGTTCGTTCTTGCGGTTGCCCAGGCCGTTGACGGTCTCGGCGTCCGGCGGGTCGCCGGGTTCCCCCTCGGGGAGGTGGATGCCGCGCGAGGCGAGGAACGAGCGGGTGCCGTCCGCCCTCGTCTTGCCGTCCACGTACGCGGCGTAGTCCTCCACGTCGTCGAAGGGGACCAGCGGAGTGCCGGTGCGCGTGGCGCGCTCGCTCAGGAAGCCGTCGAACATCTCCTTCCACGCGGCGGCGTGCAGCCGCGCCGTACGCGTCAAGACACCGTCCAGGTCGAACAGGCAGGCCCGTACCCGGTCCGGCAGGCCCAGTTTCCTCGCGGACAGATCCATTCTCCGGCGACCTCCTCCACCCTTCCGGCGTGGCCGCCCTTCCTCCTACCCGCGAAGGGCCGGGTCACCGGAAATCACGGCGGGTAGCCGCGCCCGGCCCACGTCCTTCTCGCCGGGCTCGCTCCCCGTGCCCGGCACGGCGGGCAGCCGTACGGTGACCGCGAGGCCGCCCTCGGATCGGGCCCGGGCGGTGACCGTGCCGCCGTGCGCGTCCACGATGGCGCGGACGATCGACAGGCCGAGCCCGGCGCCGCCCGCCGACCGCACCCGCTCGCCGTGCAGCCGCCGGAACGGCTCGAACAGGTCCTCCACCTCGTACGGCGGGACCTGGGGCCCCGTGTTCTCCACCGTGACCATCGCCTCCCCGGTGGCGTCGTCCACACGGAGCGTCACCCACACGTCGCCGTCGCGGACGTTGTACTTGACCGCGTTCTCCACCATGTTGGACACGCAGCGTTCCAGCAGCAGCGGGTCGCCCCGGACGACCGCCGGGCGCAGGTCCCGGTGGACGGCGACCCCCCGCTTCCGCGGCGCGAGCGCCTGCTCGTCCAGCACGACGCGGACGACGTGCCCCAGATCGACCGGCTTGCTCACGGTGAGCTCCTGCTCCGACTGGGCGAGCAGCAGCAGGCCGTCGATCAGCCGCTCGTACCGCGCGTTCGTGCCGAGCAGCGCGCGGGCCAGCGCCTTGAGGTCCTCGGAGGCGGCCGGCTCCTCCAGCGACACCTCCAGGACCGTGCGGTTGATGGCGAGCGGGGTGCGCAGCTCGTGCGAGGCGTTGGCGATGAACCGGCGCTGGGCGTCGAACACGCGGTGCAGCCGGTCGAGCATCGCGTCGAAGGTGTCGGCCAGCCGCTTGACCTCGTCCTGCGGCCCGCGCAGCGCGATCCTCTCGTTCAGCGCGATGCGCTCGTGCGGCCTGCTCTCCGAGAGCCGCCGCGCGGTCTCGGTCACCCGGCCGAGGGGCCGCAGCGCGCGTTCGGCGATCAGGTGGCCGAGCAGCAGGGCGATGATCCCGATCAGGACCATGACGAGGATCGACGACCGGGTCGTCTCCTGCAGCACGTCGGCGGCCCGCTGCTCGACCTGCGTCTGCACCTGCTGCGGGAACAGGCCGACGACGGCCGTGTTCGGCCGGAGATCCGCGAGCGGATCGTCCGTCGTCTTCGCGAACTTCATGACGAGCCGCTGGTCCAGGGCGCGCGCCGTCATCAGCTGCCCCACCCACAGCACCGCCGAGCTTCCGGCGAAAAACAGCGCGCCGTACAGCAGGGTCAGCCGCGCCCGCAGCCCCAGCCGGTTCCAGGGCAGCGCCGCGGCGAGGACGCGCCGCGCCCGCGACGTGCCGCGGGCGGTCAAAACCGGTACCCCCTGCCGGGCACGTTCTCGATCAGCCGCGGCTCACCGAGCTTCCTGCGCAGCGAGGTGAGGGTCACCCGCAGCACGCCCGTCCCCGTGTCGGCGTACTCGTCCCAGACGGCCCGGCGCAGCTCGGCCGAGGAGACCAGGTCCCCCTCCGCGCGCAGCAGTTCGAGCAGGACGTCGAACTCCTTGCGGTTCAACGCGATCGGCCGCCCGTCCCGGGTGACCGTACGGCGGGCCGGGTCGAGCCGTACGCCGGCCCGCTCCAGCACCGGGGCCGCGGCCCTGGGCGAGCGGCGGCCCAGCGTCCGCACCCGGGCCACCAGCTCGGCGAACGCGAACGGCTTGACCAGGTAGTCGTCGGCGCCGAGGGACAGCCCGTCCACCCGGTCGCGCAGCCGCCCGGCGGCGGTGAGCATCAGGACCCGGCTCGCCGGGCTCGCCTCCGCCAGCGCCCGGCAGACGTCGTCGCCGTGCACCTCCGGGAGGTCGCGGTCGAGCACGACGACGTCGTAGTCGACGTAGGCCGCCAGTTCGAGCGCCTCCTGGCCGTCGTAGGCGACGTCCACGGCGAGTGCGTGCAGCCGCATCCCCCGCGCGAGGGCGTCGGCCAGCTGTTCCTCGTCCTCGACGACGAGCACGCGCATCCCTGCCTCCCCGGTCCATGTCCGAGGGTGACCGACCAGGTGTTAACAGCGGATAAGGCGAACCACGCCCCTGCTGATTTATCCGCGTTTAGCACCGAGATCGCTGAAGTTGGTCCGCGCCCCGGGCGAGCGACCCGGGGGCGAAGGAGCGACCCATGAAGATCCGGCTATTGGCGGCCGCGGCGCCGCTGGCACTGGCGCTCGCCGCCTGCGGCGGCGCCTCCTCCGGGGACGGGGGCATCGCCTCGGCGGGCGGTGGCGCGTCCGGCCCCGAGTCCTCCCCGTCCGCGTCGGCCACTCTCGACCGGCACGAGGCGCAGCTCAAGTTCGCCCAGTGCATGCGCGAGCACGGCGTCGACATGGCCGACCCGGACTCGAGCGGCGCGATACGCGTCGAAATGCCCAAGGGCATGGACAAGGGCAAGGCCGACGCGGCGATGAAGGAATGCCAGCCGCTCATGGAGCAGGCCGTCGGCGACCGGGCGAAGGCGCCCGATCCGGAGATGCGCGACCGGATGGTGAAGTTCGCCCAGTGCATGCGCGAGCACGGCGTCGACATGCCCGACCCGAGCGGCGGCGGCGGCATCAAGATGACGGTCCCCGAGGGCGGCGAGCAGAAGCTCAAGGAAGCCCAGGAGGCGTGCAAGGAGTTCTCCCCCAAAATGAAGACGAACCCGTGAGGAAGGCGCTCACCGCGGTCGTCGGCCTCCTCGCGCTCGCCGCCGGAACGACGGCGGCACTCCTCGTCAGCGGTGACACGGAGGCGGCCGCGCCCCCGGCGCCGTCCACCACCGCGACCGCCGCGATCACCCGCCAGGACCTGGTGGACACCAAGACCGTGGACGGCGCGCTCACCTACGCCGGAGAGCGGCGGATCGGCACCGACGCCGCCGGCACGGTGACGTCGGTCGCCAAAGAAGGCTCCGTGATCCGCCGCGGCCGTCCGCTGCTCAAGATCGACCGCAAGCCCCTCGTCCTGCTGTACGGCAATCTGCCGCTCTACCGCCCGCTGCGGCAGGGCGTGGACGACGGCCCGGACGTCGAGCAGCTGGAGCGCAATCTCAAGGCCCTCGGCTACGGGGACGACCTGACGGTGGACGAGCACTTCAGCTACGCGACGTACCTCGCGGTCAAGGCGTGGCAGGAGGACAACGGCCTGCCGGAGACCGGCCAGGTGGACGCGACTCAGGCGGTGTTCCTGCCCGCGGCGGTCCGGGTGACCGAGGCGAAGGTGTCGGTGGGCGACCGCACCGCGCCCGGACGGCCCGCACTCACGGTCAGCGGGCTGCGGCGGCTGGTCCACGTGGACCTGAAAACCGACGACCAGGCGCTGGTGAAGAAGGGCGCCAGGGTCACCGTGGAGCTCCCCGGCGGCGAGCGGATCAAGGGCCGCGTCCAGACGATCGGCACGGTCGCCAAGGGCGGCGCCTCGGCGAACGGGCAGGACGATGGCAGCACCACCGTGGACGTCGACATCACCCTGGACAAGACGCCGAAGACCCGGCTGGACCAGGCGCCGGTCGAGGTCGAGCTGGTGAGCGAGCGGCACAAGAACGTGCTGGCCGTCCCCGTGGAGGCCCTGCTCGCGCTGCGCGAGGGCGGGTTCGGCGTCGAGATCGTCGAGAACGGCGCCGCGCGCCTTGTGGCCGTCAAGACCGGCGCCTTCGGCGGTGGCATGGTCGAGATCACCGGCGCGGGCCTGACCGAGGGCATGCGGGTGGGGGTGCCCGAGTCGTGAGCGGACGGATCGACGAGCGCCCCGCGCTCCGCGACGGCTCCCCCGACACGCCGGACGGGCCGTACGTGGTGGAGCTGCGCGACGTGACCAAGATGTACGGCGGCCGGGTGCAGGCGCTGCGCGGGGTGAACCTGGCGATCGGCGCCGGCGAGCTGGTGGCCATCGTCGGCCCCTCCGGCTCGGGCAAGTCGACCATGCTCCACATGATCGGCACCCTGGACCGGCCCTCCGGCGGCACCGTGCGGATCGCCGGACACGACGTCGCCGGCCTGTCGGACCGGGAGCTGTCCGCGCTGCGCGCCCGCCATCTGGGGTTCGTCTTCCAGAAGTTCCACCTGTCCCCCGGGACGAGCGCGCTGGACAACGTGGCCGACGGCCTGCTGTACGCGGGCGTGCCGCTGCGGGTCCGCCGGGAGCGCGCCGCCGCCGCACTGGAGCGGGTCGGCCTCGGCCACCGGCTCGGGCACCGGCCGGAGCAGATGTCGGGCGGCGAGCAGCAGCGGGTGGCGGTGGCCCGCGCGGTCGCGGGAGATCCGCCGCTGCTACTCGCTGACGAACCGACCGGCAACCTGGACTCGGCCGCGGGCGCCGAGGTCCTGCGGGTCCTGCGCGACCTGCACGCCGCCGGGACCACGATCGCGGTCATCACGCACGACATGGAGATCGCGGAGTGGTGCCCGCGCCGGGTCCGGGTCCGCGACGGCCGGATCGTCAACGACGAGGGCTCGGGCCACCGCCCGCCCGCGGAGATCACGATCGGAGCCCGCGAATGACCCGGAGGCTCGTGCCCGCCCGGCTCGGCCCCGCCGACGTCCTGCGCGTCGGCGCGGCCGGACTGCGCACCCGCCCGACCCGCGTGTTCCTGTCCGCGCTGGGGATCGCCATCGGCATCGCCACCATGATCGCGGTGATCGGCATCTCGTCGTCCTCGCGCGAGCAGCTCCTGCGCCAGCTCGACCGGCTCGGCACCAACATGCTCACCGTCTCGGCCGGCCATACCCTCTTCGGCGATACGTCCCAGCTCCCCACCGGCGCGGTCGCCATGGTCAAGCGGATCGGCCCGGTCAGCACGGCCGCCGCCACCGGCACCGTCGACGCGACCGTCCGGCGGACGAACCTGATCCCCAAGGCGGTGACCGGCGGCATCGCCGTGCAGGCGGCGACGACCGACCTGCTCACCGCGCTGGAGGGAAGCGTCACGAAGGGGACCTGGCTGAACGCCGCGACCGAGCGGCAGCCCGCCGTCGTGCTCGGCTCCGTCGCCGCGAAACGGCTCGGCGTGGACCGGACCGGCGTACGGGTGTGGATCGGGAACCGGTGGTTCACCGTCATCGGCGTCCTCGGCCCGATGCCGCTCGCCCCCGAGATCGAACGGTCGGCGCTGGTCGGGTTCCCGGTCGCCGCCGAGCGCCTGGGCTTCGACGGACACCCGACGACGATCTACGAACGATCGGCGGAGGAGTCGGTCGAGGCCGTGCGGTCCGTGCTGCCTCGTACGGTGAACCCGGAGAACCCTGAGGAGGTCGAGGTCAGCCGGCCCTCGGACGCGCTCGCCGCGCGGGCCGCCGCCGCCGGCGCGTTCACCAATCTGCTGCTCGGGCTCGGCGGCGTCGCGCTGCTGGTCGGCGGGGTCGGCGTGGCCAACACGATGGTGATCTCGGTGCTGGAACGCCGCAAGGAGATCGGTCTGCGCCGCTCCCTCGGGGCCACCCGGGGCCAGGTGCGGATCCAGTTCCTGACGGAGTCACTGCTGCTGTCCGCGCTGGGCGGCGTCGCGGGGTCGGTGCTGGGCGCGCTGGCCACGGTCGGCTACGCGCTGTCCCAGGGCTGGCCGCCGGTCGTGCCGCCCTGGGCGATCGCGGGCGCGGTCGGCGCCACGCTCGTCGTCGGCACGGTCGCGGGCCTCTATCCGGCCATGCGCGCCGCCCGCCTGTCCCCGACCGTGGCGCTGGCCACCTGACGCCTCCATGAGGCACGTGCTCCGGCCGGGCGGACCCGGCCTCCGGCGGATCACCTCACCACAGATCGCGGAGGTCGGGTTCCAGCCAGAGCAGCGTCGCGTCGAACATTGCCGGGTCGGGCGTCTCCGCGATGGTGGCGGTCCCCAGCGGCCCCGGATCGCCCTTCATCGCCTGCTCGGGAATGACAGCCGTGATCTTCTGGGTCACCGAACAGACCTTGACGTTGCGGCACAGGACGTTCTGGACGCTGGTCGCGCCGCCGATGTCACTCGTCGACGTGTGCTGGTAGCCGTGGTTGTCCGTCGGGCTCTTCACCGCCGAGATATTGGCGTTGCGGGCGCCGTTTCCGACCTTGTTCTCGTCCCCTCCGCCACCGCGGGCGGATCTGACCGCGACCGCTTCACGCGCCGCCGAGGACCGCGCCGTCTCCGCCTGGGCGGGCAGCGACGCGCCGTTCACGACGAACGCGGCGAAAGCGCAGGCGCCGGCGAGGAAAAGGGGGGTGCGGCTCTTTCCGCCGCGCATCCCGTTTCCGTCACGCACCCCGCTGTCATGCTGACAAAACATCTGAGTCGCCCTCTGCTCAATTCGGACGAGTTCCAGCGGCATTCGGGCCGGAACCGTTTCGCCAGCGTACTGTCCACCCACCCGCGAATCCGGGCGCGCATGACGAGAAGAATGGTTATTACGGCTTCATTACCGTTTATCCGGTGACGGCGGGGTGCTTCATCACCTGCGGACGAACTTGAGCCGCTGCTTGATCCGGCACACCCGCCGCCCCTTCTTGCAGAAGGCCGACTGGGTGTTGGTGCTCTCGGAGGTGCTCGACACGTTTTGCACACCGCGCTGGATGGTGGGGCTGTTGATCGACGGCGCGTAGTTCTTGTTGCGCTTGCCGTTTCCGGTGTTGACGACGGGACCATGGCCGTACGCCAGCGTGGCCACCCAGGCGGCGGGACGGATCGCGGCCGCCTCCGCACTTCCCTGCGGCCACGCGACCGCCCCGGCGATCGCGACCGCCGTCGCGAGCGGCGCGAGGCGCAGGGCGGCACGGGTGGACGGGGCGTGCGGCTTCTCCGTGAGATGACGAGCCATGTCGTGGCACCTGCCTCTTCGCGTCATTCGGCGGCGGGCACGTCGCGACGGACGTGAAACGGGCGATGCCAGGCTGTGTACCCCACGGATATCCGCCCGCCACCCGCCTCGCGATCCCCGGCCGGGATGATGACCGGCTCTTGCCCCGGCACGGGAATTCGCGACCTTCGGAAATCGAAATTCAGCGAAATATCCGAACAATTGCCACCGACAAAGCGCCCCGAACACCACAAAACGCCTGCCGTACCGCAAGTTGCGGCATCGGCGACTCTCGTGCCACGCCCGGGATGTGCCGCGAACAGGTCACGCGCGGCGCAGACCCACGTACTGGACGGCGGCCACGGCACCCACGACCAGGCCCTGCAGCACGATCCAGGCCGTGCCCACGCCCGTGGCGCCCAGTGCGCCGACGGCGGCCGTCACCACGCTCAGCACGGCCCACAGGGTGTTCAGGCCGATCACGAAACCGGCGGCCGCGCGGCTGATGCGCTCCTGCCGGGCGACGAAGAAGACCCACACCGCGTACACCGCGAGGAACACACCGACGGGGTACTGCATCGAGCGCTCGACCCCCAGGACCAAGTCCAGGACGGTGGCCAGTGCGAGGTAGCCGACGCCGTTGGCGCCGGTGAGAACGGCGTCGGCCAGAAGGGCCCGGCGCAGCAGTCCGTCCCGGCGCTCTGTGCGCACCGGCGTGGTTCCCATGGTCCGGGATGACGTCATGGTCATTTCCTTTCGGTGTGCGTACGCCGTTTCCCCGGGACGCACGCTGAGCGGGAACGGTCCGTTCCGTGACGGTAACGACGCTCCGGGAAGGCCCTCAATTACCTCCCAGGTGATGGGGACCGGCTCACGGGAGCTCACGGGTCGTGGGCGGCGAGGGCGGTGGCCCCGGTAGCGATCGACGTCTCCGTTGCCGACCAGGGCGCGGACCTTGATGAGGACACGGCCGGAGCCGCGCTTCCGCACGTCATGGGCTATTATTCGGTTGTTGCCTAATAAAGGAACAACGCCGATGAATCTCATCTACGAGGCGCTGGCGCACCCCACGCGCCGGCAGATCATCGCGCTGTTGCGGCGGGGAGACCTCCCCGCCGGAGAGATCGCCACCCTCTTCGACATCGCCAAGCCCACGCTCTCGGGGCACCTGCGGGTGCTGCGGGAAGCCGGCCTGGTGATCGGCGAGCGGCATGGCACCTCGATCGTCTACAGCCTCCAGCTCTCCCTGCTGGAGGAGTCAATGGCCGCGCTCCTCGACCTGTTCAAGATCGATTCGGCCCGATCCCCCGAGCCCGACCCGAACTGAGGAGCGCCCACCGGACACGTCCCCCACCGCGACGAGGAAGGACCCCCCATGTCCAAGAACGCCGTAACCGAGGACCGGATCGACCCCCGCCCCGGTCTCATCGCCACCGCCGCCACTCTGCTCCTGACCGGCGGGATCTCCCTCTGGGGGTGGCAGAACCTCCCCGACGACGTACGGGTCCCCATGCACTGGGGAGCCTCCGGCGAGGTCGACCGCTTCGGCGGGAAGACCGAAAGCCTGATCACGCTCCCCTTGATCGTGCTCGGCCTCGGCCTGTTCCTCGCCATCGTGCCCCGCCTGGTGCCTCGCCGGCGGAACGCCGCCCGCTCGCGGCACGTCTACCTCGCGGCCTGGGTCGGAGTGCTGGTCGTGATGACGGTCGCCCACGCCGCGACCATCATCAACGCGGCGGGCGGAAACCTTCCCGTGGTCAGGATCATCATGGCCCTCGTCGGGGCGCTCTTCCTGGTCCTCGGAAACTACCTGCCCAAGTCGCGCAGCAACTGGATCGCGGGCGTACGCACCCCGTGGACCCTCGACAGCGACCTGGCCTGGAGGCGCGCCAACCGCCTGGGGGGCATCCTCTTCGCCGTGTTGGGTTTGGTGCTCCTGCTCACCGCCTTCGTCCTGCCGGTCCCCGCGCTGGCCGCGATCACCATCGCCGGGACGGCGATCTCGGCGATCGTCCCGGTCGTCTACTCCTGGTGGGTCTGGCGTTCCGACCCCGACCGCTGATCACCGCCACTGGCCTGTCACTCATTTTCGGCAGCCCCAAGCGGAGGGAACGATGCCTGCTCCCGCTTCACCGGCTGACCCCGGTCGCCGAGTCCGGCAGCCATGGTGTGCACGCGCTCCTTCCGGGCGGTCAGAAACCGGGGAGTTCCAGGCTGCCGCCCAGGCCGCGTAGGTGTAGGCCGCCAGCGGCGTGACCTGCCCGGTACGGACGTTCACGCGGTAGGTCCGCTCGCCGAGGACGGGAGTGCCCTTCCCGCCGCTTTTCTCCCAAGAGTCGTCGAGAGCCGGCCCGGAGACGATCACCTCTGTGCGGCTCAGCCAGCCACCCGCCCGCTGGGCCTGGAAATCGCGCGGCACGCCGCGCAGCCGCGTCTTGTGCAGGATCTCGCCCGTGGTGCTGTCGAGAACAATGATCGTGTCGTTGGGCTTGAACTCCTCCAACGCGCCGCTCGCAGCGAGCGCAGGCGGCCCAGCGCGTGATGGGTCTGGCTCTTGACCGTCCCTGTGGAGCAGCCGAGCAGGCCGGCGGTCTCCTCCACGCTGCGATCCTCATAGAAACGGAGTACGACAACGGCCCGCTGGCGCGGAGTCAGGCGGGCGAGCGCACGTTGCAGGGCGACCCGGTGCAAGGTGTCGTCGCCCGGATCGTGGCCCTGTTCCGGCGGGTCCTCCTGCGGGTATTCGGCGGATTTCCGGCGTCTCCGCCACGAGATGTGCTCGTTGATCAGCGCCTTGCGGGTGTATGCCTCAGGGTTACCGCTCCTGGCCAGCTTGGGCCAGTGCCGGGCGACTTTCACCAGCACGTTCTGCAGCAGGTCCTCGGCGAGATGGCTGTCCCCGTTGAGCAGGTAGGCGCTGTACATCAGCGAATGCTGGCGCGCGCCCACGAACTCGCGGAAGCCCTCATAGCGGTCCATGCGTTCTCCTCACGCCAGGTAGAACGCCACCGCCGCCCGTTCCGGTTGGAACCCGGGGAGATCGGTTCCGCGCTGACCTTCCGTGCCCTCCGGTGCAGTTCATGGCGACGCGCACACTGACGTTCGTCGGCGCCCAGGCCACAGCGGTGGTGGCCAGGCGTCCGTGGGCACGCTGATCGCCGTGCCCTTGATCGACCGCTGGGACCGGCGCGCGACCCGGCTCGCCATCCTTCTCAACCGCGAGCACAACTGGACCATGCCAGCGTCACACAACGTGATCGCCAGTTACCGACAATGGCTCAACGCCCTCTTCCGTTTAATTTCGGACAGACTTCCACACCACCTCGCCGCCAGATAAGGCAGCGGAAATCCCGGCTGTCGATTCCCGGCACGGAACTGCCGGCGAAGTCCCCGAGATCTCCCGCAAAAGTCATACGAAACGCTTGATGGCCGGATAGCCTCCCTCAAACTGATAAATCCGGACTTCAGGGGTTACCCGTGGCGTGGTCGTGGGGAGAACTGCCTGTCGGTCGCGTCGTGCGCCTCCAGGGCGCCGGCGTCGAGGCCCTGACCCTGGCGATCGACCCGCTGCCCGACGACGCACCGGCGATCGTCACGTATGTCGCGCGCAAGGCACCGTCCACAGCCAACCTGGTGACCTCGATCCTGGACGAGCTGGAGGCGGCGGCCGTCGGCCTGTTCCCCTCATGGCTGCCGGAGGCGGAGAGCATCGGCGGCCCCGGCGGCGCGGGCGTGCCCACCGTACGGTCCCTCGCCCTGCGGACGGCATCGGCGACCGGGCACTTCGGCCCCTTCCTCGCCGATCTAGCCGAACTCTCCCTCCACCGCGCCGGCGCCCCTCCCACCAGGACAGGCGTCCTCGCGGGAGGCCGGACGAAATTCGCTCCCGAGACGCGGGCCGCCGGGCTCGCCCGAGTGCTCGCCGCGAGTTTCCAACGGGCGCACGCGTCGATCCTCGTGGCCGTTCCGGCGGGCCTCTCCCCCATCGCGGAGGAGATCCTCACCGGGGCCTGCGAATGGCTCGCCCACCGCGGCGGGCTGGGCGTCTGGCTGGCCGGCGCACCGCTGACCACCGTCGACCGCCTGGAGACCAGGTTCGTACGGCTGCCCGCCGAGCTGGCCGCCATCGCCCGCGAGCTGCCCGAGGCGCTCCCCACCCCGGCGTCCCGGACGATCGGCTTCCCTGCCGTCGCCGGGAGACCGCACCCGGGCAGCGCCGCCGAGCAGGCCCTCGAAAGGGCACTGTCCGCCTGCGAATGGGCGATCGGGCGCGCCTGGAACCAGGCGTACCGGCCGCATCCGCTCGTCAACCCCATCCGGCTCGACCTGCTCTGGCGGGACGAGCGATGCGTCGTCGAGATCGACGGCCCGGACCACCTCGATCCGGTCAAATACGCGCTGGACCGGCAGCGGGACGTGCGACTCCAGACGGACGGCTACGCCGTGCTGCGGTTCACCAACGACCAGATCATGACCGATCCGAAAACCGTAACTCAGCAGATTCAGCGGTTCCTCCTCGAACGTCGCCGAGGAGCCCCGAAGGGATAAGACATGTCCGAAAATACGTTGGCATTCCCCGATATCGCGATGCTGCTTGTGCTCATGGCCGAGGCCAGGGAGATTTCCAACCCGGAACTCGAAGAACGCTACGGCGTCACCTTGACCGGAAAGCCGCGCATCAGGCTGAACGACCTCAAACTGGTCGAGAGCTGGAAGCAGGGTCGTTCCTTCGTCCATGTGCTGACCGACAAGGGCTGGGCTCGGGTGGCGGAGGAGGTGCGGGCCGGCATCCCGATGCCCGCGCAGACGGGAGGGAAGCCGGCAGCGGCGGCCGTGCTCGCCTTGTCTGCCGGTCTGCAGCGATACCTCGACCGGACCGGCCGACGGCCCGCCGACCTCTTCGCGCCGCAGAACGACGCGCCTCCCGCGTCCCTTCCGGGCGGCGTCCAGGACGGCGGCGACTCCGCCCCGCCGGAGGCGTCCGCACCCGTCTCTCCGGCCGCCCTCGTCACCCGCATCCGCGCCGCGTACGCCGAGTTGGCCCAGGAACCCGGCGCCTGGGTGAGCCTCACCAAGCTCCGCCCCCTGCTCGCCGATGTGCCGAGAGAAGAGGTCGACACGGCGCTCCGGCGGATGGACCTGATGGACGACGTGGAGATCGTGCCCGAGTCCAACCGGAAGACGCTCACCGAGCAGGACCGGGACGCCGCAGTGATCATCGGCAATCAGGACAAATACTTCCTCGCGATCGGAGCGTGATGACGGACGCGGAGATGAGCGCCCTCGGCGCGCTCAAGTTCAATTACGCGCAGGTGCCGGACGACGTGTGGCGTCCCGCGCCCTTCCACGTGGAGAGCCTGCACCAGCACGCCGCCCCGGTCCTTCTCGACGGCGTGGCCGAGGCCACGAAGAGCCCCGACGCGAGTCCGATCGGCGTGGTCATCCGAGGCCAGCGCGGCACGGGCAAGACGCACCTGCTCGGCTGGCTGCGGGAGAAGGCACAGCGCGACGGCGGCTACTTCTTCCTGGTGAGCCTGCTCGACGCCAAGGGGTTCTGGGAGAGCACCGTGGTGTCGATGCTCGACAGCCTGGCCCGCGAGAGCGACGACGGCGAGAGCCAGCTCACCGTCTTCCTGGAGCGCCTCACCGCGCTGGTCGACCTGCCCTCTCGTATGGCCCGGCGAGCGGTGGCCGGTAAGACGGCGCTGTCGAAGAAGAACCTCGACGCGTTCATCGAGGCGCTGCGCCGCTTCGACCGGCACATCGGCCGGGAGGCGCAGGACACCGCGCGGGCCCTCGCGCTGCTCGCCTCCGACGACCTCAACGCCCAGGACATCGCGGACTCCTTCCTGTCTTCCGCCCCGGAGGAGGAGCCGGGCGAACGGGCGCAGTGGGGCATCCGCCAGGTCCACAAGTCTCCCCAGGAGATCGTCAAGGACCTGTCCCGGCTGCTGGCCCTCACCGGACCGTCCGTCATCGCCGTCGATCAGATCGATCTGCTCATCGCGCCGTCCTTGATAACCACGGCAGGCGACGCCACGGCGCCGAACCGGCACGAGATGGTGACGATCGAGCACATCGCGTCCGGGCTGATGTCCCTGCGCGAGATCACCCGGCGCTGCCTGACCGTCGTCTCATGTCTGCCCACGACGTGGACGATGATCGAGAAGTACGCGACGGACACGGTGCGTGATCGCTTCCGTCCGGCGGTGCCGTTGAAGACCATCAAGGACGCCGAGACGGCTCGCGCCCTCGTCTCCAAGAGGTTCCAGGCGCAGTTCGCGGCGATCGGCTTCGAGCCGCCCTATCCGACCTGGCCGGTGACCCCGGCCGCGTTCGACAGCGCGCCCGGCTTCACTCCCCGTCAGTTGCTGATCGAGGTCGACGACCACGTCCGCTCCTGCCTCCTGAGCGACGAGGTCAGGGAGCTGGAGAACTTCGGCCGCATGCCCACGGCGCGTCCTGGCCCCGGCCCCACGCCGTCCGACGATGTCCTCACCGTCCTGGACGCGCGGTTCGCGGAGTTGAGGAAGGCGGCGGACATCCGTACCGCGCTCGCTCCGGCAACGGAAGACGTGGCGATGCCCGCACTGTTGTCGGCGGGGCTCACCGCGTGGATCGCCGGGCTCGGCGAGGCCGGGCAGGAGTTCACCCAGGACCCGCCGCCGAGTGCGAAGCCTCCGCTGCACGCGCGCCTGCGCCGGATCCTGAACGAGGACACCGAGGACGAGGCGCACTGGGCCTTCCGCGCGATCGCCTCGGAGAACGCCATCGCTGCGCTCAACCGGCTGCGCAACGCGTCCGTAGCGACAGGGCTGGACACCGAGGTTCCCAAGCGGCGCCTGTTCGTCCTGCGCAACACCGGATGGGCCAAGGGGCCGCGCACCCGCCAGGCCCTCGTCGCGTTCGAGCGGGCGGGCGGCAGGATTCTCGGCCTCGACACGGAGGATCTGGTGGCGATGGCCGCGCTCCGGACCCTGATCGACGAGGATCCTCCGGGCCTGCGCGCGTGGCTCGCTTCCCGGAGCCCGGCGGCGGACATCAAGCTCTTCACCGAGGCGCTGGGGGACACCTGGACCGTTCCTGGCGGCGGGATCGCCCCGCCCGCCCCCTCCCCCGTGGCGCCGTCGGCCGCCCTCGCGAGCACAGACGATCGCGAGAACGACCAGAACACGTCCACGCCGCCCACCGCGTCCGGCGTGCCGTACGTCGCGGCCGGCAGGGCGATGAACGGCGGTGCGCCGATCCGGTTGGCGCTGGAGACGCTCAGGAAACACACCGCGATCTTCGCCGGGTCCGGATCGGGGAAGACGGTGCTCATCCGCCGGCTGGTCGAGGAGTGCGCGCTGCAGGGCGTGTCCGCGATCGTGCTCGACCCGAACAACGACCTGGCCCGGCTGGGCGACCGTTGGCCGGAGGCCCCGCCGAGCTGGGACGAGGGGGACGCGGCGCGGGCCGACGACTATCTCGCGCACACCGACGTGGTCGTCTGGACGCCGCGCCGGAAGCTGGGCCGTCCGCTGAGCTTCCAGCCGCTGCCGGACTTCGCGGGCGTCGCCGACGACCCCGACGAGTTCGACGCGGCGCTGGACGTAGCGGTGGCCTCGATCGTGCCTCACGCGAAGTTGGAGGCGAAGACGCACAAGGCCCAGCGCGGCCAGGCCGTGCTCCGGGAGGCGCTCAGGTGCTACGGCAGGCGGGGGCGCACCGGCCTGCCCGGCCTCATCGAGCTGCTGGCCGACCTTCCCGACGGGGTGAGCGGGCTGGACGGCGCGGCGAAGATCGCCGCCGACCTGGCCCAGACGCTCACCGCGGCCAGGGTCAACGACCCGATGTTCGGTGGTGAGGGGACCCCGGTGGACCCGGGGCTGCTGCTCACGCCTCCGGAGGGCAGGCGGGCCCGGATCTCGGTGATCAGCTTCGTCGGGATGCAGGGAGACGAGCAGCGGCAGAGCTTCGTCAACCAGCTCCAAATGGCGCTGTTCGCCTGGATCAAGCGCAACCCGGCGGGCGACCGGCCGCTGGGCGGGCTGTTCGTGATGGACGAGGCGCAGACGTTCGCGCCGTCCACCTCGCTCACTCCCTGTACACGCAGCACTCTGGCGCTCGCCTCCCAGGCCCGGAAGTACGGCCTCGGCCTCATCTTCGCGACCCAGGCTCCGAAGGGGCTGCACAACCAGATCCCCGGGAACGCCGCCACCCAGTTCTTCGGCCTGCTGAACAGCCCGGCCCAGATCGCGGCCGCGAGAGAGATCGCCCAGGCCAAGGGCAGCGGCGTGGAGGAGATCTCGCGGCTCGGCGCGGGGCAGTTCTACGCGGCCTCGGAGGGGACGCCTTTCGTGAAGCTGCGGGTACCGATGTGCCTGAGCCACCATCCAAGGGCCGCGCTCACCGCCGAGGAGGTGATCGAAAGGGCGAGCGGCTCACACCCCCACAAGAACGACGAAGAACAATAATCTTCCTCGATCCGCTGACTATTGTGATCTCCAGCTTTGCGAGGAAGGCGGACAATGACGACGGGTGGGTCCGAGGCGTCGCTGGGCAGCCGATACGTGCTTCTCAACGAGATCGGCGGCGGCGGGATGGGCACCGTCTGGCGGGCCCGGCACCGGGACAGCGGTGAGATCGTGGCGGTCAAGCTGCTGCGCGACGGCCTCGCCGGAGACGAGAACCTGGTCCTGCGGTTCGTGCAGGAGCGCAACGTCATGCGGACGCTGCGCCACCCCAACATCGTCACGGTGCGGGACTTCGTCATCGAGGGCGAGCGGCTCGCCCTCGTGATGGACCTCGTTCAGGGCGGAGACCTCCGCGCCCTGCTGCGCGAGCGCGGCACGCTGCCCCCGGCCGACGCGGCCCGCCTGATGGCCGAGGTCGCCGACGCGCTGGCCGCCGCGCACGCCCAGGGCGTCGTCCACCGGGACATCAAGCCGGGAAACGTCCTGATCGACGCGGCCACCGGGCAGTCGCGGCTGACCGACTTCGGCGTGGCCCGCATCGTCCACGGTCCGGGCCTCACCCAGACCACCTCGGTCATCGGCACGCCCGCCTACCTGGCCCCCGAGGTGGCCGACGGCAGCGTCCCGACACCCGCCGTGGACGTCTACGCCATCGGCCTGATCCTGTACGAGCTGCTCGCCGGGCGCCCGCCGTTCGTCGGCGACCACCCCATGGCCCTGCTCCGCCAGCACGCGACGGCCATGCCGCGGCGACTGGCCGGGATGCCCGATCCTCTCTGGCCGATCATCACCGCGTGCGCCGCCAAGGAGCCGTCCCAGCGGCCGGGCGCGGGCGACGTGGCGGCGGCGCTGCGCCGGGCCGCGCCGTCGCTGGCGGGGCTGCCCGCCCTGCCCCCTGTTCCGAGGGAAGAGGCGCCGTCGGCGACCTCCGAGCCCATTCCTCTGCCGGCATCCCCGTCAGCAGGCACGGGAGGCACAGGTGGCGCGGCCGTCCCGGGCCCGGTCGCGCCGGTCGCCGCCGGGCCGGCGACCCCTGGCGAGGAGACCGCGCTCTCGGCCCCGCGCGGACGCTCCAGTAAGCGGCTGGTCGCCGCCGTGGCGGCCGGCGCGGCGCTGGCGCTCTCCACGGCCGCCGTGGCCGTCGTCGCTCCCTGGCGGGCGTCCGACACGGGAGTCGAGAAGACCCAGGCGCTGCCGGACGCGTCGGCCGGCGGGCTCCAGAAGAACGTGCGCGCCACGGCGGCCGGCTCCCCGACACCGAGGCACCGGACCCGGCCGACTCGGAGCCCCTCGCCGGATCCGGTCGTCTCCCGGCCGCCCGAGCTGCTCAAGCCCAGCCCGACGAAATCGGCGCCCCGGAAAGCTCATACGCCCACCCCCGAGCGATCGGTGGCGGCGGAACCGGACCCGGACGGGAAGACGACGGTCGACGCGGGCGGCCCGGCATCCGAACCCCAGTGGAAATGCCGTGCGTGGCTCTCGACCGGCGCGGGCACCGGCACGGAGATGTCGCCCTGCATAGCCGTGGTGGACGGCGTCTTCCACCTGCTCGGCCGGGTCAGGGGGTCCAGCGCCGTCCGCTCCGACATCCACGTCCAGCTCTACAACACCGACGCCGAGGTCAACCTCTCGCAGCCCTTCATCTGCTCGGGCGTCTCGCCGTCCCAGGACGGCGCGGTCGTGACCTGCGGCCCCTTCACCGCCACCGCCCCGCGCATCAGGGCCACGACCGACGTACGGCAGCGCTGGCGCAAGACGGGGGCACCCGCCTTCGGCGGCGGCGCGGAGAGCCCCTGGTTCTTCTGGTAAACCGCCTGACCTGGCATCAGGCGAAGCGATCGGAACGGGCGCCGACCGGTCCCCGGTACGGTGGATCGCCTCGTTTGATGATCTTCGCATGACAACCTAAGGTTGCCAGGCATGGAGCCATCCGAATTACTCACCCAGGCTCGGACACGGTCGATCGACCCCGCGGACCCGCTGGAGACCCTCTCCGCCGCGATCACCCTGAGCGATGAGCTCAGCCGTGACACCGACGCCCTGCTCGACCTCGCCGTACGCGACGCGCGCTCGGCGGGCGCCTCCTGGACCGCCATCGGAGAGCGGTTCGGGTTCTCGAAGCAGGCCGCCAGGAAGCGCTTCTCCCCGCCTTTCGCCGGTCGCCAGCTGGCGAACCGCCGGAAGAAGCGCGACGCCGCCTGCTCTTTCTGCCGTCAGGCACCCGGTCCCCGCAGCCACATGGTTCACGGCGAGGCGGGCCGGATCTGCGGCACCTGCGTATCACTGGCCAGCGACATCGTGGCCGACCTCGCCAAGCGCCGATAACCCGTAGCGCGGCAGCGAGAACGGGGAACCCGGGTCCGGGACGAAACCGGCCCGGGGTCCTCGTCCCGCGAACCGATCAGGTCACGGTCAGCGGCTCCCGGTAGCGCTCCTCCCGCCACAGCTCCTTGCCGAGCACCTCGGCCAGCACCGTGGCCGCGTCGTACACGTCCACGTAACGCAGGTACAGCGGGGCGAAGCCGAACCGCATGATGTCCGGCTTCCGGTAGTCGCCGACGACGCCCCGCTCGGCGAGCGCGCGCATCACGGGATAGCCGTCGCGGTTCCGATAGCTCACCTGGCTGCCGCGCTCGGCGGGGTCGCGCGGCGTGACGAGGGTCAGGTCGGGGCACAGCTCGTCGACCAGGTCGATGAACAGCGTGGTCAGGGCCACGCTCTTGGCCCTGATCTGCGCCATGTCGACCGTCTGCCAGATGTCGAGCGAGGCGTTCAGCGCGCTGTAGGAGAGCACGGGCGGGCTGCCCGCGGCGAACCGGCGCACCCCGTCGGCGGGCCGGTAGTTCGGCTCGAACGCGAACGGATCCGCGTGCCCGTGCCATCCGGAGACGACGTTGTACGCGGCGTCCTGATGCCGCTCGGCCACGTAGAGGTAGGCGGGCGCGCCCGGGCCGCCGTTGAGGTACTTGTACGTGCAGCCGACCGCGAAGTCCGCGTCGGCGGCGCGCAGGTCCACCGGCACGGCTCCGGCGCTGTGGCAGAGGTCCCAGATCATCAGGGCCCCCGCGGCGTGCACCCGGGCGGTGACGGCGTCCATGTCGCGCAGCGCGCCCGTCCGGTAGTCCACGTGGCTGAGCAGGACCGCGGCCACGTCGTCGCCGAGCGCCTCGTCGAGCGACCCGATGTCCCTGATCTCGTACGAGCCGAGCGCCCGGGCGACGCCCTCGACGACGTACCGGTCGGTGGGGAAGTTCTCCAGGTCGGAGACGATCACGCGGCGGCCGGGGCGGAGCGGCAGCGCGGCGGCCATCACCTTGAAGATGTTCGTCGACGTGGAGTCGCCGGCGAGGACCTCGCCCGGCCCCGCGCCGATCAGCCGCGCCAACCGGTCCCCGGTGGTCTGCGGCAGATCCCACCAACCCGCGGTGTTCCAGCTCGCGCCGAGGTCGCGGCCCCACTCGGTCTCCACGGTGTGCGCCACCTTCGCCGCCGTACGCTTCGGCAGCGCGCCCAGCGAGTTGCCCAGCAGGTACGTGACCCCGCTGGGCAGGGAGAACTCCGCACGCATATCCCGCAGCGGATCCTCGAGGTCGAGGGCGTAACAGTCGGCACGGCTCGCAGTCACGATCACAACTCCTTTAGTTGGTTGCCTTTTCGTGGAATACCGCCAAATGTGCCATCACACACAACGGCGGGCGGCGCCGGCCTCGCCGGGTGGCCGTGATCCCCTCATCGGCCACAGAATGTCCGTCATGTGGCTGGTGTGGCGAATGTGGGGGCATGTCATCCTGGCCGCCGTACTGGCGGTCCCGGCCGCGCTCCTCGCCGCCCGTCTGCTCGCCCGCCGGAGGGCGGCGCGCGGCCACCCCCACCCGGCCCGCACGGCGTACGCCGACGTCGGCATGGTCGTCGGCACACTCCCCTGGCTGTGGATGATCCTCACCCCGGGAAGCGGCACGGAGGGCGTCAATCTCGTCCCGCTGCGCGATCTGGCCGCCGTGCTCCAGGCGCCGGCGGCGACCGTGATCGTACAGGTCGGGGGCAATCTCCTGGTGTTCGCGGCGCTGGGCGCGCTGCTGCCGGTCAGGTCCGTACGGTTCGCCCGGCTCCGGACCGTGGCGCTCGTGGCCGCCGCCGCATCGACCACCGTCGAGGCCCTGCAGTACGGCCTACACCTCCACCGGGTGTCGTCGATCGACGACGTGCTGCTCAACACGGCGGGGGCCGTCCTGGCCGCGATCATGACCTGGCACTGGCACGCGACCTCCCAGGCGAGCCGGACCGTTCCACGTAACGGGTAGCGATTCTCCCTGGAGATCGTCACACAGGCACGATCCACTCAAAATAAGCCCAGGACCAACGTCATTTCCTGTGCGATCGTGGACAAGACGGGGCAAGTTCTCTACAGACGCTAACTCCCCGTTGGTGACAGAGGGTGATCAAACGTGACGGAATCCCCGGTGCATCACGAGCTCCCGATCTATCGGCGCATCGCCGACAGGTTACGCGGCAGGATCCTGTCCGGCGATCTGCACGACGGAGATCGGCTACCGGGCGAGAACGCACTGATGGCCGAGTACGGCGTCGCCCGCGCGACGGCCCGGCAGGCACTCGCCGTGCTCATCAACGAGGGCCTGGCCGTGCCCAAGCGCGGCTCCGGCGTGTACGTCCGGTTGTTCCGCCCGATCCGCAGGCACGGATCGCGGCGGCTCGCGCGTGAGCAGTGGGCGGCGGGCCGCGCCATCTGGGACACCGACGCCCACGGCCGCGCCTACACGGTCGACCAGGTCCAGATCGAGCGGGAAGAGGCGAGCGAGGAGGTCGCCCGCGTACTGGACACCGGTGAGGTGTGGGTACGGCGGCGGCGCTACCTGGTGGACGACCGGCCGGTCCAGCTCGCCGCCTCGCACTTCCCGGCCGACCTGGTCGAGGGGACGGCGATCGTATTGCCCGAAACCGGCCCCGGCGGCGCCTACGCCCGGCTCGGCGACCTCGGCCACTCCCCGGCGCACTTCACCGAGGAGCTGCGCGCCCGGATGCCCCATCCGCGCGAGACGGAGCTGCTCGGCCTGCCCGCCGGCACCCCCATCATCGCGATCATCCGCACCGCCTACACCGCGGAGGGCCGCCCCGTCGAGTACAACGAGATGATCCTCGACGCCGCCTCGTACGTGCTCCAGTACGACTTCGACGCATAGGTCAAGGAGACCGCCGGCGTTAGAAGGACATGACCAAACCGATCATTGATTTCTCTAGAGATGTCGCGCACCTTGAATAGAGAGGTCATGTCGCGTCCGGCGCCCACAGCACCCCAGGACGACGGAAACGGCAGGGCCCGGCCACGAGCGCGGAAGCCTCCGACCCTATCGGGGGCGGAGGCTTCCGCTTCCTTGATCCCCCGTGGGGGCGTCGCCACTGGTGCCATCCCAACGGCGCCTCCACGGGTACCAGACGCGCCACCTCCGGGCAGCCGCCCGGCGGCTACCGGCGCCGACCGTGCTGGCCGCGCTGACCGTTCTGCTCGTGCTCCTCGTGCTCCTCGTGCTCCTCGTGCTGACCGTTCTGGCCGTGCTGCTCGTGCTGGCCGTGCTGCTCGTGCTGCTCGTTCTGCATCCGGACCACGGCGACGTCCGTCGTCACGTCGCCGTCCTGGGCGGGCTGCTGCGGGGCGCCCTCCACCGGCACGCCCTCCACGATGACCCGGATGTCCTCGTCGTCCTCGGCGGCGCCGTCGGCGGGCCCGAGTTCGAGCGGCTGCGGGACGGCGTGCGCCTGCGGCGGCAGCACGGCGGCCTCGTCGATCAGGGAGCCGGCCGCGCTCTCCCGGTGGAGCAGGTCGCCCAGGACCGACCCGATCTCACCCAGACGGCGCATGACCTCGGCGTGCGTGTCGGTCAGATAGGCCACGCGGCGGCCGGTGTTCTCGTCGAGCGAGGCGGCCCGCTGCTGAGCGCCGGTGAGGGTCGAGTGCGCCTCGGCGCGGGCGTCGCCGACCAGCTTCTCCACCTCCAGGCGCGCGACCGTGAGCTGCCGGTCGGCCTCGCCGCGCGCCCCGCGCAGCGCGTCCTCGGCCTCGGCCCGCGCCGTGTTGAGGGTCTCCTCCGCGTCGGAGCCCGCCTGGGCGAGCAGGCGCTCGGCGACGCCGGTGGCCTCGGTGACCCGGCGCTCGGCCTCCTCCTGGGCGGCGGCCCTGATCGCGTCGGCCTGCTCCCGCGCGGCCGTGACCATCCGCTCAGCCTCGGTCGCGGCGTGCTCGCGCAGTTGCATGGCCTCCGACTGGGACGCCTCCTTGTTGGCCGCCGCCTCCTCCTGCGCCAGCTTCAGTATCTGGCTCAGCCGCTCGCCCAGCTCCTCAGGGTTCTGCGGGGCGCCCGCCAGCCTGCGGCGCGCCTCGACCAGCTCGGACCGGCCCTGCTCGGCCTGGTCGATGGTCCGCGCGAGCCGCTCCTCCAGGTCCCTGATCTGGTTCCGGGTCCTGATCATGTAGTCATGGACCTGCCTGCGGCTGTATCCACGCATGACGACCTCGAAGGAGTCGTCACTCAGGAGGTCGGGGAAGTTCTCGTTCTGATTCGTCATGACAAGCCCTGGGGTTGGAAATTGAGGCGGTAACGCACGTCAGGACATGACTTTCCTGCTATCCGCCCTGCCTCGCAACCCGAACGCCCGACCTCGCGCCCTTGGACGCCCCGCCGCGCCCGCGCCGTACGCCCGGGAACCCTCCGAGAACGCGCCCGTGGGATCATGACTCCATGCCGTACATCGCCGCTCTGAACGACGACGCCACCCCCGACCTGCACCCGGAGTCCTGGGTCGCGCCCGGCGCCGTGATCGTCGGCCGGGTCCGGCTCGGCCGCGCGTCGAGCGTCTGGTACGGCTCGGTCCTGCGCGGCGACGACGAGCGGATCGAGGTCGGCGCCGAGTGCAACATCCAGGATCTTTGCTGCCTGCACGCCGACCCCGGGCAGCCCGCGATCCTGGAGGACCGGGTGAGCCTCGGGCACAAGGCGATGGTGCACGGCGCCCACGTCGAGACGGGCGCGCTGATCGGCATCGGCGCGATCGTCCTCGGCGGCGCGCGCGTCGGCGCGGGCACGCTGGTCGCCGCGGGCGCGGTGGTCACGCCGGGGGCGCGGATCCCGGCCGGAGTGCTGGTCGCGGGTGTGCCCGCCAAGGTCGTCCGCGAGCTGACCGACGGCGACCGCGCCTCGTTCGCCCACACGCCGGACAGCTACATGGCCAAGGCCCGCCGCCACGCCGCGGCGACCCGGCTCACGACGGAGTGACGGCGGGCGTCCGGCACGGATGCCCGCCGATCCGCGGTCACTTCGGGAGGGCCGCGAACGCCGCCGCGACGACCTGGGTGAACGTGTGCACGACCGTCGCAGTTTGCCCGCCCTCCACGGTTCCGGTGAACGAGCCGACCAGCGGCCGGTGGTCCGAGAGCTCGGGGTTCGTCTGGATCACCTCGGCCCCGGCGTTCCGATAGTCCGACTGGCTGGCGAAGATGTAGTCGATCTTCCGGCCGCCGCGGGTGGTCGGGCTGCCGCCGCGGCTCGGCTTTCCGGCCGGTCCCGCGTCCACCTCTGTGAAGGTCCCCGTGCCGAGGCCCGTCCCGTACACCGCGCCCATCTCGGGGTGCTCGGGCTTGCGGTTGAAGTCGCCCCCGAGGATGACCGGCACGTCCCCCGCCCACCGGCCGATCTCCCCGGTGACCTGCTGCGGGGACTCCAGAGGCGAGATGTGGGTCACGCAGCCGACGCCGTACTCCATGCCGATGACGGAACGCGCGCACAGCACGCCGCGCCTGTGAATGGGGGAAGACGGGTCGGCGTCCGGGTTGTCGACGACCAGCCGCCGGCGGAACGGGGCGCCCACGACGCCGTTCTTGAACGCCAGGGCGATGCCGGCGGATCTGCCGTTCGGCGCCGTCGTCTGGTCGGTCAGGTCACTCCAGATCTCGCGGCAGTTGGCCGACCTGCCGAGGCCGTACCAGACGAAGTCGTAGTCGGGGAGCTCCCGCTGCAGCAGATCGACCTGGGCGTAACACATCTCGGTGAAGGACGCGACGTCCACGTCCTTGCTCCTGATCAGCGCGGAGACCTGGGGCGCCCAGAGCCGCCGCCGCTCGGGGGTCAGATCCTGGCCGCAGGTGTTCCGCTTGTTGTTGCCCCCGCACACGTTGTAGGTGAGCACGTTCACCCGGTACGCCGGCGATCCGTCGGCCGCTCCCGCTCCGGCGGCCCCGACGAGCGGCGAGGTGATCAGCACACCGGAGATCAGAAGCCTTGCCATGTCGCGCCGACGCGTACCGATCATAGCTCACTCTCCATAATCAATAGACTACTGAGCGTAGCAAACGTGATCATACTAGCGAGATGGGGATAGATCGCGGCAAAAGGGACGTCTTACCCCACCCACGCACCGGTGGTGAAATTCCCCACATTGATGGCCATGACGGGCACGGCCACCGCCAGGTACGCCATGAACACCCAGGGACGGCGCGAGCCCACGATGCCGATGGAGAGATAGAGCGGCCACCACAGCAGCGAGGCCCGCCCCACGGACATGTAGAACGACGACATCGCCAGCAGCGCCACCGCCTGCGGCGCGAGATAGGCGACGTCCGCCCATCGGAAGCGCACCAGCCGCCAGACGATGAGCGCCACGAGCACCGCCGCCGCCAGCATCTCCTCCTGGTACGACGTGCGCAGCACCACCTCGTCGATGGACCGGTTCCAGGTGTTGAGGAACACCAGCCAAGGCTTCTCGGGGAACCGCCCCCAGTACTGCGCCTCGGCCGCCTTCCACGCCATCAGATCGCCCGTGCGGTTCCAGAGATAGACCATGTACGCGAGGACCGGCACGCCGGGCAGCGCCAGCCAGGGCAGCTTGCGCCACTGCCTGCCGTTCTCGGCGACCAGGAACATCACGGCCAGGCCGAACGCGAGGAACAACCCGGACACCCGGATCGAGGACGCCAGCGCGGCGCAGACAGAGGCGGCCGCCCAGCGCCCCCGGCGGGCGAGCAGCCACGCGGGGATCGCCAGCGCGAGGAACGGCGCCTCGGAGTACCCCGCGAGCAGGAACACCGCGAACGGGCTGAGGAAGAACGCCAGCACCGTCCAGGTGCCCGTGCCCTGCCGGTAGGAGTCGCTCAGCCGGGACAGCGCCACCGCGACCACCGCGCTCGCCACGAGGGACACCAGGACGATGGCCAGGCTCCAGTTGGGGATCAGCCAGTGCAGGTCCCGCAGCAGCAGCGGCAGCCCGGGGAAGAACGCCACCAGTTTCGGCGCGTCCGACATGTCCGGCGGGCCGTCGTAGCCGTACTGCGCGATCGCGATGAAGTTGTCCGCGTCCCACGGCGTGAGCCGGTCGAGCAGGGGCGCCTCGGTGCGGCCGGGCGCCGCCAGCACCATGTAGATGTACGTCGCGACGTGCCAGAAGAACCAGATCAGCAGGGCGGTCCGGTCGGCCGGCCGGCCGAGGAGCCGCCGCAGCCGGCCGAGCCGTTCGTCACTTCGCGCCACACCGGGGTCCGATGCGGGTTCCACTCCGGCCTCCGCCCGCTGAGTCTCCGTCACGCTGACCAATGGAAGTACGTGACACCCCCCTGTGCAAAGAGAAAGTCGAGGAGAAAACCCGGCACCCCGCCCGGGCCTCGCCATCCTCCCAGGTCATCGGCGTACCCCGGGTGAATGTTTCAGGCCGCCCTGTCGGCGGCGCGATCTACCATTGCCGGGTGCACTGGGACGGCTTCACGGCGATCGAGCGGGACGTCCGCGCCATGGTCGCCGATCCGCGCTGGGCGACGCTGCCCGATCCCGCACGCGCGCAGGCGATCGCCGCGCGGGTCCTGATGGCCCCCGACGGCTCGTGCTGGCTGTTCGGCACGCACGCGCGCTGGTACCGGCTGGACCGGGTGGACGGCCGCTGGCACCTCTCGGCGCCCCCGGCACTGCCCCACGTCCGCTCCGCCGCCCGACCCGCGCCGGCCGCGGCGATCCCGCCGCTCCTCGTGCCCGCCGGGCCCGACTTCGCGATCGAGAGCGGCTCCACACAGGGGTTCGTCGGGCCGGACGTGCCCCAGGACGTCACCGAGCGGATCAGGGAACTGATGGTCGCGCGCCGCCGGCTGGGCCGCGACGACTTCCCACTGCCGGCGGGTCCGTTCCACGACGTCTTCGCCGCGGACGTCGCCGGCACCGTCGCGGCCGTGTGGGCGACGATCATGTGGTGCGCCTACGCCCCGGCCTTCGACGGCAACGAGGTGCTGCTGTCGATGTTCGGCGAGTTCCTGGCCCGGCCGCTGCCCGGGGACGAGTGGGTGCGCTGGCTCCCGCCGGTTCCCCTCGACGCGCTCGTGTCGCTGTACGCCGAGCGGATGCTCGCCCGGCCGGGAGAGGCGGGGGCGCGGCTCGCCGGGCAGATGGCCGGGCTGGTCGTCGAGACCGCCTCGGCGCTCCGGGCCGACGCGCGGTTCCGCCCCAGGGCCGACGCCCTCCTCGCGATGGCCGGCCCGGCCGCCGCCCACCCCTGGCTGGACGGCCCCGCGGCCCAGGCCGGCGCCGTACGGCAGGCCTGGCTGGCCCGTCGCCCGCCGCACCTCGCCGTGGCGACCCTGTCCGAGACGTCCCCCGGCGAGCATTTCCGGCACCGGCTGTACGACCTGGTCGATGCGCTGGGGCACGCGACCGCCTCAGGAGCCGACCCGCGCGCGGTCGCCGCCTCACTGCTCGCCGCCGACGTCACGGCGGTGACGCGGGGCGTCACGGCCGGCGTGGTACCGCTGCTCTATCCCTGGATGGACGACGAGATGCGCCGGTCGTTCTATGTGGCGCTCACCGACCGGGCGCATCCGCTGCGCGGCTGCTGGCCCTCCTCGGGCACGCTTCCCGCCACCCTGGTGCCGTCCGGCCGCGACACGGCCGCCGCCCTGCTCGGAGCCGCGTACGCCACCGGCCTGGCCTGGTGCGCGCTCACCGGCACGGCGCCGCCGCCGCGCGGGTTCCCGGTCGCGTCGGCGCTCGTCGCGCATCTCATGCACCAGCGGGACGACACCGTTCCCGGCCTCACAGTGACCAGGGAATTCCACGACCGGTCAGAGTCCGGGTGGCTTTTTCACAGCTGACGCATTGTTCACGAGAAACCCATCAAGCGCGATAACCTCTGCTTTTACCAAAGCATCGGGACCCCCTCCCGAAATTAACCGAATTGTGATCTCAGAATCCGGGAAATGGTTACCGGGAGGGGGCGGACCAGCCCTCAGGAATGGTCCCGATGGGCCATGTCGGGGAAAGACCGCCGGACGTAACCTCGTGATGGGTGTGGGCTGCAGAAGGAAGGACGACGCGGTGGGGCACGACGACCTGGACTCTCGGGTTCACGACCGTGTCGCGTTGGACGAGATCGCGCTCTACGCAGAGGTGCTGGAGGCCGTTAACTTCAGCGATGAGCGACTGACCGTGGAAGAACTCGACAACGCACTCGGTTTGGGGACTTCGGCGAGCCGCTGAAGGCGAATAGGCGAGAAACCCGACAACCGATCATCCCGGACTCCGGCGACGGAGTCCGGGATCGTTTTCCCGGACTAGTCAACCAGTTCCCGCCGAAAACCCCGCCACCACTCAGGCGATGCTCAGGAGCGTACGAGCCGGGCGATGGCCGCCGACGCTTCCTTGATCTTCTCGTCCGCCCCGGGGCCACCCTCGTTCACCGCGTGGGCGACGCAGTGCGCGATGTGGTCCTCCAGCAGTCCGAGGGCCACCGCCTGCAGCGCACGGGTGGCCGCGGACACCTGGGTGAGGATGTCGATGCAGTACGCGTCCTCGTCGACCATCCGATGGAGGCCCCGGATCTGTCCCTCGATCCGGCGCAGCCTTGTGAGATACGCCTGCTTGTCACCGCTGTACCCGTGCATGACCTCACGCTACCCGTTTTGAGGATGAACGCCAGTCACTCACGGGACCGCAGGCCGTACATCAGCTCCTGCCAGCGGGCCGCGACGGCGCCCGCGGCGTGCGCCTCGGCGGTCCGCAGGGCCCCGGCGGCGAGCGCCAGCCGGCGGCGGTCGTCGTCCACCAGGCCGAGCAGCGCGGTGGCGTACGCCTCGACCTCGTCGTCGCCCTCGGGCACCAGCACGCTGTCGTGACCGGGCCGGACGAACTCCGCCGGCCCGCGCGATCCCTCGAACCCCACCACCGGAACACCGCAGCTCAGCGCCTCGACCACGCTCATGCCGGGCGCCTCCTGCCGGGACGGCACCGCCACGATGGACGCCTTGGCGAACTCGCCGGGCAGGTCGGACGTCGCGCCCATGAAGTAGACGTGGTTGTGGAGGTCCAGCTCGCTGACGAGGCCGCGCAGCCGCTTCTCCTCCGGGCCGGTGCCGTACAGGCGCAGCCGCCAGTCGGGCCGCTTGTCCGCGACGATCGCGAACGCGCGGATCAGCCGGTTGTACGACTTGACGGGCACCAGCCGGCCGCCGGCGCTGACGATGCGGTTGTCCATGCGGGAGCGGGGCCACGGCCCGGCGGGCAGCGCGTCCGGGATGGTGTGCACCGAGAGGTCGTCGTCGAGGAGGCGGGCCCACTCGTCCCGCGCGCTCGCCGTGCTGGTCACCACCGCGTCCAGCCGGGGATAGAGCCGGCGGACCGGCTCGGGCACCGCGGGGCGCGACCACTCGCGGGCGATGCGCACCACCTCGCGCGGCGCGTGCCGGGCGGCCTGGACGCCGAGGCCCGGCCGGGTCGTGACGAGCACGTCCGCGCGCAGCCCGCGCAGGGCGCGCCAGAGCGCGACCTCGGTGCGCACCTGGCCGGGGGGCAGCAGGTGGCGCACGCCGGGGCGCGCGTCGACCAGCCAGCGCAGGGAGACCCGCGGATCGACCGGGAAGAACGGTGTCTCCCTGGTCCGCTTGACGCTCACGATCTCCACCTCGTGCCGCGCCGCCAGCCCCGCCGCGAGGTTCAGGGTGGCGCGCACGTCTCCGCGCATCGCGTACGCGGAGGGGACGAGGAAGGAGATCTTCACGCTCCCACCTCCAGCCGTAGCTCGTCGTCGGAGGTGAAGGTGGGGGTGACCGGGACGCCGTCCACGAGCACGCGGGGGAAGTGGACCCGGCGGCGCTTGCCCTCGACGTCGTCGATCCTGGCCCCCAGCGGGAGCGGTCCATCGACGCCGTCCACCTCCAGGGACGGCCGCCAGACGCCCTCCTGCTGGGGCGCGGCGGCGAGCACGTCGCACAGCGAGAGCGCCGCGTGGAACCGCACGCCCTGCACGGTGGCGGCGACGGTCACGCTCGCGTCCCGCTCGCCCTGGCCGCCCTGGCCGCCGCGGCGCATCGCCAGCCGCGCGTCGCGGTGCCGGTCGTCGTCGTCCAGCCCGGTGTACGCGAGCAGGCCGGTGACCTCGAAGCGCCCCTCGCGGAACCACACCGCCCGGACGTCCGCCACCGGAGCGGCCCGGTCGATCTTGACGGCCAGAAAGCCGTTGCGGGTGCGATACGCCCGGTATGCCAGCGTGCGCCGTCCCAGCGCGTACGCGTCGAGGCTGTCGAGGGAGAATCCGGGATCGACGCTGCGCATCCGCGTCCGGACGCCGTCGCGCTGCAGGTAGGCGTCCCAACGGCCGGGCGTGAGCGAAAGCGGCGCCAGCGGGACCGCGAGCCCGGCCGTCTCCGCCGGGGCCTCGGCCTCCTCGCGTCCGCCAAGGGAGATCAGGCGCTCGGTTCCCGTGCCGCGGTGCCGCAGGACCAGCCGGTCTCCGCCTGTCAGCGGCTCCTCAAGCGTCATCCGCACGGAAAGCACGTCGGCAAGGGTGACTTCGGCATTCGTAACGATCACGCTCACCGCGCAGCCCCCTCCCCGTTGATTGAGCCACCGTTGAGGTTACCGTGATTTTCCCGTTATGTGGATATACCGAGAAAGGGATTTGGGATCAACCCTGCGTTTCCCGTCACTTCTTGTCACTTGACGGACAAATTCCACAAATTGTAGATAAGATTGACAAGCGACGGGCCGCCCTCCCCGTTCCTCCCCGGGAAGTGCGGCCCGTACGGCTCACGCCCTCCGTCAGCCGGCGACCGGCTCGCCCTTGACGGACTTGATCAGAAGCTGGGCCACATCGACGACTTCCAGCGTCTCCTTGGCCTCGCCGCTGTTCTTCTTCTCGTTGATCGCGTCACCCAGCATCACCAGGCAGAACGGGCACGCGGTGGAGACGGTGTCGGGATCGGTGGTCAGCGCCTCGTCCACCCGCTCGGTGTTGATCCGCTTGCCGAGCCGCTCCTCCATCCACATGCGGGCACCACCGGCGCCGCAGCAGAAACCACGGTCCTTACACCGGTGCATCTCCTGCGCCTGGACACCCGGCACCTTCGCCATGATGTCGCGGGGCTGCGCGTACACCTTGTTGTGGCGGCCCAGGAAGCACGGGTCGTGGTAGGTGATCTTCTCCTCGATCGGCGTGATCGGGGTGAGCCTGCCCTCCTCGACCAGGTGCGCCAGAAGCTGCGTGTGGTGCACGACCTCGTAGGTGCCGCCGAGCTGCGGGTACTCGTTGGCGAGCGTGTTGAAGCAGTGCGGGCAGGTCGCCACGATCTTCTTGACGCCGGCCTCGTTCAGCGTCTCGATGTTCTGCTGGGCCAGCATGTTGAAGAGGAACTCCATGCCCAGGCGGCGGGCCGGGTCACCCGTGCACGCCTCCATCGGGCCGAGCACGCCGAACTTCACACCCGCGATGTGCAGCAGCTCGGCGACCGCCTTGGTGGTCTTCTTCGCCCGGTCCTCAAGCGCGCCCGCGCAGCCGACCCAGAACAGGTACTCGACGCCCTCGGGCATCGTCGAGTCGATGATCGGGACCTCGAAGTCGAGCTCCTCGATCCACTCGGCCCGCTTCATCTCCGGCATGCCCCACGGGTTGCCCTTGTTCTCGAGGTTCTTGAGCATGACGCCCGCCTCGGACGGGAACGAGGACTCGATCATGACCTGGTAGCGGCGCATGTCCAGGATGTGGTCGATGTGCTCGATGTCCACCGGGCACTGCTCGACGCAGGCGCCGCAGTTGGTGCACGACCACAGCACGTCCGGGTGGATGACGCCGTCCTCGCCCACGAGGGGCTTGTCCAGCAGCGCGAGCACGTCCTCGGGGTAGGAGTCCCTCTTGTCCTCACCCGCCAGCAGGTACGGGGCCACCTTGAAGGCGTGGTCGCGCTGGTCGATGATCAGCATCTTGGGCGACAGCGGCTTGTCGGTGTTCCACGCGGGGCACTGCGACTGGCAGCGGCCGCATTCGGTGCAGGTGTAGAAGTCCAGGAAGCCCTTCCAGGTGGTGTCCTGGATCTTGCCCCGGCCGAACACGTCGACCTCGGGGTCGGCCTCCTCGAAGTCGAGCACCTTGCCGCCGCTGCGCATCTCCTGCGCGGCGCCCAGGCCGTCCGGGCGGCGGGAGAAGAGCACGTTCAGCGGCGCGGTGAAGATGTGCAGGTGCTTGGAGTTCACCACGATGATCAGGAACACCAGCATGACGCCGATGTGCAGCAGGAGGCCGATCTCCTCCAGCAGCTCGCTGGTGGGCAGGATCTTGGCGGTCAGCTCCGAGGCGAACGCGCCGGAGGCGTACGGGAAGTTCCCGGTGTTCACGGCCGCGCCGCGGAACAGGAACATCGTCCAGATCACGTTGAAGATCATGAAGAGGACGAGCCAGGCGCCGCCCAGGTGTGAGCCGGAGAACCGGGAATCCCGCCCGAGTTTCTTGGGCGAGTTCTTGAGCCGGATCACGGCGAAGGCGATCAGTCCGATGAGCGCGGCGACCGCGATGAAGTCCTGGAGGAAGCCGAGCACCGGCCATGTCCCGATCAGCGGGATGTGGAAATCGGGTGTGCCGGTGATCATCCCCTGGATGAGTGCGCCGTAGGCCTCAAGATAGACCGTCGCGAGGATGAAGAACGCCCACATCACGAAGAAGTGCGCGGTGCCCGACGGCGTCCACTTCAGGAGCTTCTTCTGCCCGAAGACCTCGACCAGCTGGGTCTTGATCTCCGCGCCGGCGTTCTCCTTGGCGTACGTGATCCGTTCCGGCGCGGGCTGGCCGCTGGTGGCGAGCCTGTAGAGGAACGCCACGCGGCGGCCCGCCAGGGCGAGCGCGACGCCCGTAGCGACGAGCCCGATGATCGCAACCCAGAGCACGGGTCCTCCCT
>NZ_BBYJ01000016.1:129839-213905 GCF_001528665.1 Microtetraspora malaysiensis | reverse complement strand
ACCAACGGCCACGACACCCGACCCGCGGGGGAAGCGTCATCGCCAGGAGTGAGCCCTTCCCGCTCGAAGGTTCCAGACCCGGCCATGGACGCAGACCCGGCAGAGAACGGGTCCGCGTCGGCGTCCACGGCGGACGGGTCCGCGTCGGACGGGTCGGGGTCGGAAGCTGCGCGGGGGGACTGGTCACCGTCGCCTGACGCGGTCGGGGGGTGAGCCTCGGACACCGGAACCGACTCACCCACCGACTCACCCGCCGGCGATTCCGCCTCCACCGGCAGTTTTACCGAAGCCGCGTCCGAACCCAGGCGACCAAGGAAAGGAGGCACCGTTTTTGTCGAGGTCGCGCTATTCGCCGTTGAATGGCTTCCTTTCGCCGAATCGGGGAGAAAGTCGCCAATCGTAAATATGGCGGCACTACGGGGCGTTTCGCCCGTTTGGGCTGGCCCGGGGGTTGTGGCGCGCTCCCACCAGTCAGCATCACAAGGGCGGGACTCGTCGCGACCCGGTAGTTCATCAGGAAAGAACCCGGCGGGCTCGAACAGCTGAGCCATGCCCACCCCCGATCACGATTAGAACGCCTGTGTGAATAATGCCAAAGGCGGCGGCGCTAATCAAGCCAAATTCGCAAAGAATTTCGAGGCGAATATCGATATCAAATTTCAGGAAATATCGGACCAGGGCCCGGCGTCAGCACCCGTACCGCCGCCAGTGCCCATGCCCGCCGGTGCCCATGCCCGCCGGCGCCAGTGCTCGTGCCCGTGCCCGTGCCGATGCCCACGCCCACCGCCGCTGGTACCAGTCCCGCCGCCAATGCCTGGTACCCACGTCTGCCGTTGGCGCCCACGCCCACCGCCAATGCCCGGCGCCCACGCCTGCCGCCGCCAATGCCGGTGACCACGCCCGGCGTCAGCACCCCGTACCGGTGCCCACATCCAGTACCCGCCGTCCGCACCCGATGCCCGGTGCGCATGTCGGACCTCGTGCAGGACCGTCCACGGCCGTGAGAGCCGAGTCAGCCGGTCAGCGGTGGCGCCGGGATGCCAAGGAACGCATCAGGACGACCGATGCGTCGCCGACCTTCGACAGCGGAGGGCCGCCGCCCACGACGCGGGCGCGGCATGAGAAAGCGGAACCGCGGGCGCGGCATGAGATAGGCGGGCGTGGCATGAGACAGGTCGAGGCACAAAGGTGCTCCGTACGGGAGGCGCCAGATTCGGAATCCGTCCTCCAGGATGATGACCATGACTTCGCAACCGCTGAACCACGGCACCGGGCCCGGGACGATCACGCCAGACGGCTGCGCCGTTGACTACTACGCGATGTTGACGCCGAACGGCGAGCCCGAATTCGTCCACGCGGCGATCCCCGAGGCGGCCTCGATCCTTGAACTGGGCTCGGGGGCAGGGCGGATCACCCACCCCCTCCTGGCACTTGGGCACGAGGTGGTCGCGGTGGACGAGTCGCCCGAGATGCTCGCCCACATCAAGGGAGCCGAGACAGTTCGGTCCCCCATCCAGACGCTGTCGCTTCCGCGCAAGTTCGACGTCGTCCTGCTCATGTCCTTCGTGATCGAGACGGCCGACGACGAACTCCGCCGGGCGTTCCTTCGCACCTGCCGCGATCACGTGGCCGACGACGGATGCGTGATTCTCCAGCGCAAGCTGCCGGAGTGGTACGACACCGTCGCCGTTGTCGAACGGGTCGTCGGGGACGGCCACGTCATGCGGTTGACGCATGTCGAGCGGCCGGAACCCCACCTTCTCAACGCCACCATGGAGTACACGGTCGGCGACCGGCGATGGACCCACACCTTCGTGAGCAGGCGCCTCGAGGACGACTTCCTCGCGGCCGAGCTCGACGCGGCGGGGCTGACCATGTCCGGCTTCCTGGCGGAAGACCGGGGATGGGTACGCGCGGTGCCGCAAGGCGGCTGACCCGGCAGCCACCACAACAGCCACCACGGCAGAACCGTCACAGAGCCGTCACAGAGCCGTACACCGCTGGGCCACCTGAGCGAAGCTTGCCCCTGAGATGCCCCCGGGCATCCCCTGAGTTGTCCCTGAAGTTCCCTTTGACCGGGCGAATTCCGAACCGGGACGGCATAGCGTTCGAGGCATGGGACGCATTCTTCTGATCGCCGCGCTCGTCGTGGTCGGCCTCTTCCTCATCGGCTCCATCGTCGGCCTGGTCTTCAGCGCCCTGAAGTGGATCCTCATCATCGGCGCGATCGTTCTGGGCGTCACGCTCATCGTGAAGAACACCGGCTCGCACCGGCACTGAGACTCTTCGGGTCCGCGCGCCCGCACGAGGCCGGGTGTCCGTACGGCCAGGCCACGTGCCTGAAGCGGCGGGCCCCGGGCGCCTGCAGCCAGGCCATGGGTGCGTAGGACCGGGCCGCGGGCGGCGTGGACCGCGGTCACGCGCAAGGGTGCGGGCCCCGCCGGAGAACCGGCAGGGCCCGCTGGATGTGACACGCCCTCAGGCACGCCTCGCATGCGCCTCGCATGCGCCTCGGAAGCGCCTCAAACGGGGCTCAAACGGGGCTCATGAGAGGGGCGGGTAGGCGTTCCTGAGCAGCTCCTGGAACTGGGACGAGAACCAGTGACCCGAGACGGGAGCGTTGGCCAGCGCGCCGGTCAGGTTGTTGCCGTTGCGCTCGTTGCCTCTGTAGGTGGGGTCGCACATCTGGTCGAAGCCCTTGCCCTCGTCGTTCGGGATCGCCGAGCTGGAGCCGTCGGACTCGCCCGGCGGCTTGATCCAGACGTAGGCGTCGAGGCCGGCGGCCGGATTGGCCTTCGGACGCTCGCCGAGGCCGGCGCCACTCTGGTTGCACCAGTTGCCGGCGTGGATCCTGCGGTCGATGCGGGACTCGTCGACGAAGGTGTTCACGTCGGTCGAGGTGCTCGCCCTGGCCGGACGCGCGGTGCCACCCCAACCGTTGCGCGAGGTGTCGATGAGCATGCCGAGCGTGGACGGGAAACCCTTCGAGATCAGCGTGTTGCGGAACGCCTGGGCGTAGGACAGCTCGTCCACGTACTGGTTCCAGTCCACCCACCTGGACTGGCGGACGCTGGTGCCGTTGACCTTGGTGTCGATGGTGTAGTACGGCTCGGTCAGCGCGGAGTAGTTGGCGGTGTTGGTGATGAAGCCGTCCACACTCGCGTAGCCGGCGGTGGTGCCGCGGGCGGTCTCAGCGAACAGGTCGGCGGAAGGACCGAGGTTGGTGTCCCAGCCCAGCCATCCGTGGTGCCCGGCGTCCACGTACGTGTAGACGTTGGAGATCGCGTGCAGCTTGTTCAGGGCGTACTGGACACCCTGGACGTACGCACCGGTCGACTTGGCCTCGGAGCACTTGGCGACGTTGAGGTTGGTGATCAGGTTCGGCAGCGAGTCGATCTCGACGATCGACACGATGCGCAGGTTCTTGTACTTCGGATCCGCCATGATGGCCGCGATCGGGTCGATGTACTCGGTCTTGTACCTGTTTAGACCGTTCTCTGCGATCAGCAGCTCACCGTTGGAGGCGAGCGCCGAGCAGTCGCGGTTGGGCAGGTTGTAGATCACGACCTCGACCGTCAGCGGCGCGCTGCCGTTCGCCGCGTCCTGCCGCACGGCCTCGTCCAGGTGATCGCGCAGGCCCATGTGGTTGTCGCCCGCGGAGCCCGAGGTGATGGCGGCGATCCGGTCCAGCCAGACGGCGGTCGAGACGTTGGCGACCTTCGAACCGCCCGGCTCGGACGCGGCCTTCGCCGACCAGTCCGGGTTCACGTACCCGGTCGCCCCGGCGTACGGGTTGTCCACATGGCTGCCGGGCGGGGCGCTGGGCGACGCGCTCGGCGAGGGCGAGGGTGAGGACGAGGGAGAAGCGGACGGCGACGCCGAGGGGCTGGCCGACGGAGACGCGGACGGCGAGGCGCTCGGGCTCGGCGACGAGGTGCCGTTGCAGGTCACGCCGTTGAGCGAGAACGACGGAGGCGTGGGGTTGCTCCCCGACCAGGTGCCGTTGAAGCCGATGCTGGTCGAAGCACCCGGGGCGAGGCTCTTGTTCCAGTCCAGGTTGGTGGCGGTCACCTTCGTGCCACTCTGCGACCAGTTGGCGCTCCAGCCGGGCAGGGTCACCTTCTGACCGGAGTTCGGGAACGTGAAGGCGAAGGTCCAGCCATCGACCGCGTCGCCCACGTTCGTGATCGTGAGGTTGGCCGTGAAGCCGCCGTTGCCGGGGCCCGACGTCCATTCGTTCGTCGAGTACGTGACGCTGCACGCGACGGCGGCGCTCGCCGACGTGGCGGCGGCCACAGCCATCGTGGAGCCGAGCGCGAGCACGGACACGGCGACGAGGCCGCGCCGTACCAGGGAGCGCGCCGCTCCGGATCGGGGGGTGAATCTCATTGCGGGGGTCCTCCTGGCGACATGGTCACTGCGCTTGGGAGCGCTCCCACCGACCATAGGCAGGGCGCGCTCCCCCGTACAGAAACCGGTCAAGCACGACGGCCGCCGCATGCGGGCTGGAGCGCGGGCGCCACACCCGCGAGCAGCGCGTCCGCCCCGGCCGGGGCCCGTGGACGCGTCCGCGACATCCTGAAACTTTCAACCAAACGTACGGTCGGCCCGTGCGTTACTCGCTCGCTTGGCGTCGGCCACACCGACCGCCGGGCGGTGTCATCCGCGTACGGTCAGCAGCCACTTCCAGCGGGGCAGCTCAGCGACGGCCGCGGCGGCCACCAGCACCGTGACCAGCGCGCCCGCCAGCGGATGCCAGGCCGTCCACGACGAGGCGAGCGCGGCCGCGAACTGCAGCAGCACGAGCGCGATCGTGACCGGACCCGGCACCGGGACGACCACCTGCGCCTTGTCTCCGGGCGTGGAGAACACCGTGGGAAGCCCGATCAACACCACCACCGACACGACCGCGAGCACCGCCGAGTGGCCCCATAGCGCCCACGGCGTGGCCACCCAGGCGACCAGTTCCGTCGCAAAGCGCAGTGGAGGGCCGAGCACGGGTTCCGGGGGACGGGAGTTCATCAGCACAGCTTCGCATAACGGGCAAACATCATCAGGACGGGCGGATGAGCCCACGACGGGTGGCGACCGCGACCGCCGCCGTGCGGGAGTCGACGCCGAGCTTGGCATAGACGCGCACGAGATGCGTCTTGACGGTCGTCTCGCTGAGGAACATCCGCTTGCTGATCTGCCGGTTGGACAGGCCCTCCGCCACGTGGCCGAGCACCTCCAGCTCGCGGGGGCTCAGCGTGCCCTCAGGTGCGCGTACGCGGCCGAGCAGCCGGGACGCGACGCTCGGCGCGAGCGCGCTCGCCCCGCTCGCGGCCGACCTGATCGCCGCGTGCAGGTCCTCGGAGGGCGCGTCCTTGAGCAGGTAGCCGGTCGCGCCCGCCTCGATGGCCGTGAGGATGTCGGCGTCGGTGTCGAACGTGGTGAGCACCAGGACCCTGGGCGCGCCGTCGCCCGCGACGATCTGCCGGGTGGCCTCGCTGCCGTGGATTCCGGGGCCGAGCCGTAGATCCATCAGCACGACGTCCGGCCGCAGCCGCACCGCCTCCGTGACGCCGTCCTCGCCGGTGGCGGCCTCGCCCACGAGCGCGAAGTCCGGCTGGCCGAGCAGCATCGCCCGGATGCCCGAACGGACCACGGGGTGGTCGTCCACCAGCAGGATCCGGATCGCGGCGCTCATCGGTCGCCCCCGGGCAACGGAAGCGTCATCGCCATGGCCGTCCCCTCGCCCGGCGCGGACTCCACGGTGAGGGCGCCGCCGAGCGCGCGGGCGCGCTCCCGCATGACGCGCAGGCCGTACCCGGTGCCCGGGCCGTCCTCGGGCGTACGCGCCGGATCGGCCGGGTCGAATCCGCATCCGTCGTCGAACACATCCAGAACGATCGCGTCGTCCAGGTAGGTGAGGGTCACTCCCGCGTTGTCCGCGCCCGAGTGGCGGCTGACGTTGCCCAACGCGCCCTGGGCGACCCGCAGCAGAGTCAGGTCGTAGGCGGGAGGCAGCTCGACCGGATCACCGGACACCTCGAACCGCACCCGCGTCGACGTCCGTGCCGCGGCCGAGTCGCTGATCCTGCGCAGCGCGGCGGCGAGAGAGGAGTGCTGCAGGGCGGGCGGCGCCAGGGCGCGCACGAAGTTGCGCGCCTCCTCCAGGTTCTCCGCCGCGGCGCGCTCGGCCTCCAGCACCCGCTCCTCCGCGCTCTCCGGCCGTGTGGCGAGATCGCGCCGGGCGGCCCGGAGCAGCAGGACGATGCTCGACATGCCCTGCGCGAGGGTGTCGTGGATCTCGTGGGCCAGGCGCTCCCGCTCGGCCAGCCTGGCGGCGTCGCTCTCGGCGCGCACCAGCTTCTCGCGCGTACGGACCAGGTCGTCGATCAGGAGTCTGCGCTGCTCGCTCTCGTGGTAGAGCGCCTTGTAGACCAGCGCCATGAGCGTCGCCACAACCGCGCCGATCGCCGGGCCGATGACCTGGGGCGGGGTCAGCCCGCCCGCGTGCCAGCTCGACGCCGCGACGGCGGCCGCGGTCAGCACGACGACGCCGGGTACGGCCGCCGGCAGGCGCAGCAGGTGGAGATAGGCGAAGAACAGCGGAAAGGCCAGCCAGACGAAACCCGGCGACGCCAATGCGAGGGCCGCCCACGCCAGGGTCACCAGCAGCAGCCAGATCCGGCCGAGGAGCAGGTGGAGGCGCCCCCCGAAGTCGGGCAGCCGCGACTCGACGATCAACGCCGCCCCGTAGAAGAGGCCGAGCAGGACGCCGCCCGCCGCCACGACCGTGCGGCTCTCCTGCACGACGGCGAGCACGAGCAGCACCGCGAACGTGCCGTGGATGGCCCACCTGAGCAGCCGCAACGCCGGAGGGAACGGAAAGTCCATCATGTCGCACTCAGCGTAAGTCACGGCCGGTCCGGTTCCGTGTCGTCCGAAAGGTGTATTCCGGGTCATCCAAGGGAGGACCCGCGGCCGCTCGTCCTCACGACGCGCCGGACCCGCTCCCCGTCCCAGGCTGGACACCGACCGAGAGACCGAACCACCAGACCACCGCCGGGGAGACACGCGCCGTGTTCGTGGCACTGCGAGATCTACGCTTCGCGAAGGGACGATTCGCCCTGATGGGGGCCGTCGTCCTGCTCATCACCCTGCTCGTGACGATGCTGTCCGGGCTGACCGCCGGGCTCGCCAGGGAGAACATCTCCGCGATCACGGAGTTGCCCGCGGACCGCATCGTCTTCGCCACCTCCGGGGACCCCAAGCCCTCGTTCTCCGACAGCCGCGTCACCGACTCGATGTGGCGGGAATGGCAGCGGGTCCCGGGCGTCTCCACCGCCGAGCGGCTCGGGATCTCCATGGGCCGCGTCGCCTCCGGCGAGCGGGGCACGAGCGCCGCCGTCTTCGGGGTCGAGAACGTCCGGGACGGCGAGATCGTCCTCTCCTCCGGCCTGGCCGAGGAACTGGCCGGGGAACCGGGCGGGAACCCGGACGGGGAACACACCACGGTGCGGATCTTCGGGCAGGACTTCACCGTCTCGGCGACCGCGGGGAGCGCCTCGTACAGCCACGCCCCCGTGGCCTGGATCAGCATCGGCGACTGGCAGCGGACCGCCGGGCAGGACGCCGTCGCCACGGTGATCGCCCTGCGCACCTCGGGGGATCCGGACCTCTCCGGCGCCGACGCGCGCCTCGGCACCACCACCGTGGACCGGGACGACGCGCCCGCCGCCATCGGCTCCTACTCGTCCGAGAACGGCTCACTGCAGCTCATGCGGGGATTCCTGTTCGCGATCTCGGCGCTGGTCATCGGCGCGTTCTTCACCGTGTGGACGATCCAGCGCCGCGGGGACGTCGCCGTGCTGAAGGCGCTCGGCGCGAGCACGGGCTATCTGTTGCGCGACGCGCTCGCCCAGGCCGTCATCGTGCTGCTGCTGGGCGCGGGGATCGGCGGAGCGCTCGGCGCGGGCGCCGGGGCCCTGGCCGGAGACGCGGTCCCGTTCGTCCTGTCCGCCGCCACCACGGCCGTTCCCGTGGCCGTGATGATCCTGCTCGGCGCCGCCGGCGCCGCCCTGGCCATCCGCAAGATCACCTCTGTCGACCCGCTGACCGCGCTCGGAGCCTCCCGATGACCCTCCCGATGCCCCTCCGCCTCGACGACGTCGTCCTCACCTACCCCGACGGCGACCGCACCCTGACCGCGCTCGACCACGTCGATCTGGACGTCGCACGAGGCGAGTTCGCCGCCGTGGTCGGCCCCTCGGGTTCGGGCAAGTCCAGCCTGCTGGCCGTGGCCGCCATGCTTCTCACCCCAGGTTCCGGGCGGGTGACCGTGGCCGGGCACGACGTCTCCGACGCGCCGGAGGCCGTCCGGACCCGGATCCGCCGCGATCACATCGGCGTGGTGTTCCAGCAGTCCAACCTGCTCGCCTCGCTCACCGCGCTCGAACAGCTCCTGGTCATGGCGCACATCTCCGGTGCCTCCCCGCGTGCGGCCGCCGCACGGGCACGGGAGCTGCTCGTCGCGGTGGACATGGCGGACAAGGAGCACAAGCGGCCGCACCAGTTGTCGGGCGGCGAGCGGCAGCGCGTCAACATCGCCCGCGCGTTGATGAACCGGCCCGAGGTGCTGCTGGTGGACGAGCCCACCAGCGCGCTCGACCACGAGCGCGGCACGCGGATCGTCTCGCTGCTGGCCGGCCTCACCCGGGAGAACGGTCTGGCCACCGTGATGGTCACGCACGACCTCGCCGCGCTTCCGCTGGTGGACCGGGTGCTCACGATGGCGGACGCGAAGCTGTCGGGAGAACGGCCGGGAGGACTGCCGGGAGAACGGCCGGGAGGGCTGCCGGAGGGTGGACGGAGGACCAACACCGACCTGCTCGCGGCCCCCAAGGGGGTGGGCGAGTAGCATCCGGAGGTCACACCTATCGCGAATGGGGATCGTCATGACCGTCAAAGTGACCGTCACCGGCGCGGCCGGCCAGATCGGTTACGCGCTGCTCTTCCGCATCGCTTCGGGCCAGCTCCTGGGCCCGGACACCCCGGTGAAGCTGAGCCTGCTGGAGATCACTCCGGCGCTGAAGGCCGCCGAGGGCACCGCGATGGAGCTGGACGACTGCGCGTTCCCGCTGCTGCGCGGCATCGAGATCTCCGATGACCCCAACAAGGCCTTCGACGGTGCCAACGTGGCGCTGCTGGTGGGCGCCCGCCCCCGCACCGCGGGCATGGAGCGCGGCGACCTCCTCCAGGCCAACGGCGGCATCTTCGGCCCGCAGGGCCGGGCCATCAACGACCACGCCGCGGACGACATCCGCGTGCTCGTCGTGGGCAACCCGGCGAACACCAACTCCCTCATCGCGCAGTCGGCCGCGCCCGACGTCCCGGCCGAGCGGTTCACCGCGATGACCCGCCTGGACCACAACCGCGCGCTCTCGCAGCTCGGCGCCAAGCTGAACGTCCCGATCACCGAGATCAAGAAGATGACGATCTGGGGCAACCACTCCGCCACGCAGTACCCCGACCTCTACCACACCGAGGTCGCCGGGAAGGTCGCGGCCGAGCTGGTCGAGGAGGCGTGGCTGCGCGACACGTTCATCCCGACCGTCGCCAAGCGCGGCGCCGCGATCATCGAGGCCCGGGGCGCGTCCTCGGCCGCCTCCGCCGCCAACGCCGCGATCGACCACGTCCACGACTGGGTCAACGGCACCCCTGAGGGCGACTGGACCTCGGCCGCGATCCCGTCCGACGGCTCGTACGGCGTGCCCGAGGGCCTCATCTCCTCCTTCCCGGTCGTCTCGAAGAACGGCAAGTGGGAGATCGTCCAGGGCCTGGAGATCGACGCGTTCTCCCGTGGGCGCATCGACGCCTCGGTCCAGGAGCTCGTCGAGGAGCGCGACGCCGTCAAGGAGCTCGGCCTCATCTGACGCCGTCTCGGACGCCGCAGGGACCCCCGTCGCGTGTGTGACCACACGCGGCGGGGGTCTTCGCATCGGCGCGGTGTCGGCACGGCAGTTGATGCGGAGTCGTGACCAACCGGGCACTCCTCCCGTCGGTCTAACGATGGGGAGAAAGGGGAGTCCAATGACGACGACGACCCGGCCGGCCGCACGGGTGCCGGTCCGCAGCGCGATCACCGCCCTCGCCATCGGTGCCATCGGTGCCCTGGGGACGACGGGGGCCATCGGAGCCGCCGCATCGCCCGCCGCGGCGAGCGCCCGGCCCGCCGCGCACGCGCACGACTCGATCAGGAACGTCTCGGTCAAGGGGTGCCGGGACAAGACGTACGGCCAGGTCCCGTGTGGGCCGTGGCGGCTCGCCATGCACAGCGGGAAGACCGTCACCTTCACCGACGCGCTCGTCTGGCCGCGCGACGCGAAGGGCAAGACCTACACCGACACCGCGGCGCCCATCGCGGTCAGCGGCGACGGCCACTCGCTGGCGTACTTCCGGAAGAGCGACAACCGCCTCGTCGTGCGCGAGATGGGCGGCGCCGTCCACGTGATGCCCGAGCTCAAGGGGCGGAGCGTGACCGCGCCGATGGATCTCATCCTGTCGCAGGACGGCCGCCGGCTGCTCGTCGGCTACTACGGCACCGACGGCGAGCGGCGGCCGTACCGCGTCTACGACGTGTCAGACCCGGGTCAGGGCGCGACCCTCCCCAAGACCCTCGCGAACGCCTCCCTCAGCGGCGACGGCGCGACCGTCCTCGGCGAGATCGTGACCGACGAGAACACCCGGACGCTGGCCACCTACGACGCCTCCGGGAGCGAGATGTCCCGGGTCGAGCCGCCCCAGGTCGTCGTCAACAACAGCCCGTACGCGCTGTCCTCGGACGGCCGGACCGTCGCCGTCGTGACCGGATCCGGCGGCGGGGCGCGGCTCAAGCTGTACGACATGGTCGAGGACCGAATGGTCCGCAGCCTCCGCGTCAAGCTGCCCGCCGGCGGCACGCCGTACATGCTCGACTGGACCGGCGACCGCCAGGTCACGATGCACGTCGACCGCGGGCACACCATGTGGATCGGCCAGTTCGACAGCGAGACCGGGGCCGGCAAGGTGCGCGACACCTACGCGAAGCCCAAGGACGCGTTCGTCTTCGCGGCCTGCGGCGGGTGACAGGCGCGCGCCCGCCAGCAGCGCCATCGCGAGCAGCGCACCGACCTGGGACACGACCGTCACCCGCTGGGTGAGCCCCGCGGGCATCATCCCCGGGTCCAGCCCCAGCGTCCGGATCGCGTACGGCACCAGCACCAGGAGGAGCGAGCCGATCGCGATCTGGCTGAAGACGCGGACGGGCCGCGAGCCCGTCCGCCGGGCGATGAGCAGCCCCGCCAGCGGCATGCAGACGAACGCCACGAACGCGGCGTACCGGTGGATCTCACCGGACATCGAGAGGGACATCCCAGGGCGGTCGGTGGGGAAGCCCGCGACCAGCAGCATGCAGCCCGCCCACCCGCCGACCAGCAGCGCTCCCCGGCGCTCCAGCCGGGCGAGCCGTACGGCGTGCAGCGCGGCCCCCGTCGCGAGCAGCGACAGCGAGACGCCGAGCAGCCATCCGTGCGGGGTGAACACGTAATCGCTGATCATGTCCCGGAACGGGTTGAGCCCCGAGACCACGTGCAGAAGTACCATTCCCGCCGAACCGGCGACGATTGCCACATATCCCACCACGATGCCCATGACCACGACTCTGGCGGGAAGATCGACTCTGTCCCATCGGAGATCGGCCGGAAGCGTCCCCGACCTTTCCCCGAGGCACCCCTAGGGATCTCGGAGTCGGCCCTCCGGGTTCTCCGGCGGGCGAGGGGCGGGTGTCAGCCCGTGGCCGCCATGTACCACCGGGCGTGGCCGTCGCCGCGGGTGAGCGAGTCAAGGCGGCGGGGCAGCTCCTGGCGGGAGAAGGGGTCGCCGGAGGCGTTGCGGATGTGGATGCCGACCGCGTACATGTCCCTGACCTCCATCAGGGTGCTGTATCCGGGCCAGCGCCGCAGATCCGAGCCGTACGCATGGGCGAAGGCGTCCACCTCGGCGGCGCTCAGGCCGAACCGGCGCTGCCCGTGATAGGTGTGCACCAGGTCCCACTCGCGCGGCCCGACCGCGACGCCGTCCCAGTCGCACAGCACGACGTGGCCGTCCTGGCAGCGCAGCAGATTGTCGATCCACGCGTCGCCGTGCAGCAGCACGGGCGGCCCGGTCTCCAGCGCCTGCCAGCTCCCGGTGAGGTGCTCGATCCGGTCGCTGAGCCAGGAGCGCTGCGCCGGGGTCAGCACCTCGGCCCGGTGCTCGACCGCGTGCCGCACCTCGGCGAGCGGGTCGGTCAGGTGGCGCAGCGCCATCGGCGGCACCGGCTCGCGGTGCAGGTTGCGCAGAACCCGGCCCAGCTCGTGGGTGGTCGGCCGTCCCCGGGCGCGTACGTAGCGCCAGAAGGTCACCGCGCGGCCCGCGTGCACGATCGGCTGGCCCGGGATCTCGTCCACGGGACGAACCGTCGGGAACCCCCGGTCGGCCAGCCACCGGGCGACGGCGAGGACCACGGGGAGGCGGGTCAGCGCGTCCGGCGCGGTGGCGATCCGCACCACCATGTCGCCGCGCAGCTTGAACACCGCGTTGCTGCGCAGCCGCATGAGCCGCGCCCCCTCGGCGTCCACGCCGAGCCGCAGGCACACGTCCCGCAGTACGGCGAACGCCTCCTCCGACAGGCTCGGCGTCCGTTCCTGCCTCCCGTCGGCCGCCCCGTCCGCGGACCGGCCCGCGGACCGGTCCGATGAAGAGGCCGATGAAGGGGCCGGAGGCGGAGCCGACGAAGGGGCCGGGAAAGGAACCGGTGACAGGCCCGGCGACAGGCTCATAGGGCGAGCCGCGCCGACGACTCGGCGAGCACCCGGCTCAGGTGCCGTACGGCCGGCCGGCGCGGATCGGCGTCGGCGAGCAGCGCCTTGGCCCGGGTGACCACGATCGAGGTGCGGTGCTCGGCCGGGACCTGGCTGAGCGCCTCGGCGGCGATCCGGCACGCCTCCTCGTGGTCGCCGTTCCTGGCCAGGTGAGCCGCCTGGTCCAGCAGGATCAGCGCGGGATCGATCGTCTGGAAGCCGGGCGGGAACGCGTCGATCGCCTCGATCGGCTGCGCGTCGCCCAGCTCGATCAGCGTGCCGGTGCGGTAGAACACCATGCGCTTCTCGGTGAAGACGAAGGCCAGGTCGTCCTGCCGCAGTCCGCGCATCCGCGCGAAGATCTGCTCGGCCTCGGCCAGGGCGGTCCTGGCGGCCTTGCCGTCGCCCATGCGGGCCAGGGCACGGGCCTCGGCCGCGGCCGCGAGCGCCGCCGGCGAGCTCGGCGCCGACCCGGCCAGCATCCGCGCCTCGCGCGCCAGCCGCACCGTCTCGTTGAGGTCGCCGTAGTAGTAGAGCAGCATCGTCTGCTGCGCCCGGACCAGGGCGCGCAGCCGCAGGTCGCCGACGTCGTCGGACGCCGTACGCGCGGTGCCGTACCAGGCGTGGGCCTGCCGCGTGTCGCCGAGCTTCATCAGCGCGTCGGCGGACAGCAGCGCGAGCATCGTGGTCGCGGTGAGCAGGCGACGCTGCGCCGAGGCCGGCTGCCGCATCACCGTCAGCTTGCGCACGTCGGCGATCTCCAGCATGACCCGGCAGAGCATGGGCATCGGCGGGGTGGTCATGTACTCCCTGCGATGGCGCAGCACCTGCTCGTCCAGCCGGTCGAGCTGGTCCTCGGTGACGGTGCCGATGGCGAGGGCCCGGTCGAGGTCGTGCCTGGTCCCCTCGACCTCGGCGAAGAACCGGCCGTCCGGGCGGCCCATCAGCGTCGCGTGGTGGAAGAGCGCCCGCCGCCTGGCGTCGTCGGCCCTGTGGTCGGCCCGGTAATCCGCGCTGCGATCGGCCCGATAATCAGCGCGGTAATCCGCGCTGCGATCGGTCCTGTGGCCGGCGTCGGCCCGCACCGCCTCCTCCGGCCGGCCCTGCGCCACGACGACGACCTTCGGTCCCCCGGTGTCCTCGCAGTAGTCCGCCGCGAGGCCGAGCCGTACGGCGTTGGCCTTGTACAGGCGGGCCAGCAGGTCGATGGTCTGGGGACGCGGCCTGGCCCGGTTGTTCTCCCAGGCGTTCAGCAGGTCGATGTTCGCCCTCGGCAGGCCGAGGCCGTGCTGCTCGCAGAGGTCCTCCAGCTCCTCGATCGCCTGCCTGGCCGACCATCCGCGCGCCAGCCGGTGGGCTTTGAGCATGCTCACACCGCAGCATCCGTGGATGGCCTGCACCGTCTGCCAGGGGGTCCACCGCCGAGCCTCGGCCTGCTCGCGCCAGCCACGAGCGCACGCGGGGGAATGCTCTCCTCGGGCCATGGTCCTGCCCTTCGCTGCGTGTGGGGGGTCTCACCTGGTTACGGATATTTCCCACAGGTTAACGGGACAGCACACAACCCTCCGTACCGTTATGGGTTCGTGGCCCGGGATCCGGTGGTGTTCCACGGAAATCCGGCGAGTTCCCTGGTTGTTGCGCGGTTTCGCGGATTGGGACGGATTGCCGCCTGTTCCCCGGGCAGTCACTCTTTCCGGAGATAGGTCCCCACGTTCTCCGGAGAGACCCCCATGAAGGCAGATCGCAGCGAGGCGATGGACCACCTTCAGCGGCTGGCCGCCCAGCTTGAGGCACACTCCTTCCAGGTACGGCTGACCGCGCCGGCCGGACTCAATCCGCGCCTGCGCGTGATCAACCCGATGGAGCCCACCATGGCCGAGGACGTGCTCGCCTCGGACACCAACGACGGCGAGTGGTGGTACTGGCTGTCGTGGGCCGGTCGCATCGGGCACGCCTCCGACGTCGTCACCGCCGCCGAACGCATCGCCAGCGTGCTGCACGTGATCCGCCGATAGCGAGGCCGCGTCACCCGCTATTCCCCCCTTCGGCCGCCCGCACTATCCACATTTCAGGATGTGCGGAGCGCGGGCTTTGCCGTGCTGTCGACAGCGAGCGGATAAGTCGCTTACCCTGGGCTAGGTGGGTCTTCGCCTTTACGATACACGCCGCCGCGCGGTGCGGGATTTCTCCTCGCGAATTCCGGGAATGGCATCGATTTATCTCTGCGGCCCCACCGTGGTCGTGCCGCCTCATATCGGCCAGGTCAGATCGCAGGTGAATTTTGACGTCCTGCACCGCTGGCTGCGGCACCGCGGATATCGCGTCCTTTTCTGCCGGAACGTCACCGACATCGAGGACAAGATAATCGGAAGGTCGCTTTCCGAGGGGATCCAGTGGTGGCGGATCGCCGATCCCGCGTACCGGTCGTTCGACCGTGCCTACACCACGCTCGGCTGCCTTCCGCCCAGCGTGGAGCCTCGGGCGACCGGACACATCCCGGAGATGATCGAGCTCGTGGAGCAGCTGCTCGCCGCGGGCCACGCGTACGAGTCGGACGGGAACGTCTATTTCGAGGTGGGTTCCTACCCCGACTACGGCGCACTTTCCCGGCAACAGCCGGAGAACATTCGGATAACAGAGGAGAACGAACGCGGAAAGCGCGACCCGCGCGATTTCGCGTTGTGGAAGCGGGCGAAGCCGGGCGAGCCGGTCTGGCACACCCCCTGGGGCGACGGCCGACCCGGATGGCATCTGGAATGCTCCGCAATGGCGCGGAAATATCTCGGTCACGAATTCGACATCCATGGCGGCGGCGCGAACCTTGTTTTTCCGCACCATGAGAACGAGCTGGCCCAGTCGCGGGCAGCCGGAGATTCGTTCGCGCGATTCTGGGTGCACAACGGCCCGGTCACCCACCGGGGCGAGAAGATAAGGAAGCACGCGCGCAATCCGCTCGCCGTCGACGCACTGCTCGACCGGGTACGCCCGATGGAGTTGCGCTATTACCTCTGCGCCGCCCACTACCGGTCGCCGCTGGAATTCTCGACCGGCGCGGTCGAGGAGGCGGCGACCGCCTACCGCCGGACGGAGAGGTTCGTGCTGCGGGTCGGCGCGGAGCCCGCCGCCGATCTTCCCGCCCAGTTCAGCGACGCCATGGACGCCGACCTCAACCTTCCCCGGGCGTTGTCGGTCGTGCACGCGACGGTCGCCGAGGGCCACGCGGCGCTCAATTCAGGCGATCATGAAAGTGCCGCGCGGAAATGCGGTTCGGTGCGCGCGATGCTGAATGTCCTCGGCCTCGACCCGCTCGCGGAGGATCGGCCGAGGGAAACGCGCCTTCACGACGTCGCGAGAGCCGTACTCCGGATCGCGCGGAATCTCGCCGCCGCCGAAGGCGACCGGGAAAGATCAATGATCATGCAGCGAAAGATCGACAACGCGCTCAACAATCGCCGCACATCCGCGCTTATCCCGTAGTTTTCCGCCGTTTTCGGGCCACCGTGCCGACCTCCCGGCCGCGGGCGACGCGCACGCCGGGGCCCCGCCCCGCCCCGCCCGGGCCGCCGCTCCACGTCCTTGACGCGGGGGTCCTGACATCCGCGTCTCCAATGCGATACCTACTAGTGACCAGGAGTGGGTGATCCTGACGAGTTCTTGGGAATCATGAAACCAAAAGGAGGGCCGGAATGAAGAGAGTCCAGATCACCATGCGGCCTCGGCCGCCGAGGCGCCCCCAGCCCATCGACCTGCGCACCCCTTCCGGGCGCGTCCTTCCCTTCTGAGTCAGACTTCGATCACGTACGGGAACGCCCCCGACGGCGAACGGACCACCCCTCCGGCGACGTACCGGCGACCGCTCACCGGGCGTCGGTGGAGGATGGGGAGTGCGCCGCCTCCCCCGAGGGCGCCGGACCGAGTTCGAGAGCCCGCACCCCGGCGGCGAGCGCGAGCGGCACCGCGAGCGCGAGGGTCATCGACAGCACCGCGACGCCGGAGTCGCTGGCGAGGGTGCCGACCACCCCGCTGACCAGGGCGCCGGCCAGCCCCGCCCGCAACATCGGGGCCCGGGCGAACGCCAGCGGCAGCGCCCCGGCGGTGACCTTCCCCGGGTTGCGCAGCGCGAAGACCAGGAACGCGAGCGCCGCGACCAGGATCGGCATCAGGTTCGGGTTGCCGAACGTCCGCAGCATCGCCTCGAGCTTCTGCTGGATCTGCTCGACCGCCTGGCCGTGCGCCACCTGCCCGATGAAGCGGCCCAGATGGGTCTGGTCGGCCTCCGGGCGCAGGTGGTCGAGGAAGGCGACGGTCAGCGCGACGGCCGCGCCGCCCGCGCAGATCACCGCCAGGCGGGCGGCGGACAGCCGCCGTCCCGCGACCAGGACGGCGGTGACGGCGGTCGCCGAGACGAAGCCGATGGTGCCGCCGAACTTGCTCCCCACCCCGGGCCACGCCTCGACGGCGACACAGGCCAGGCCGATCGCGAGCACCGCGGCGACCGCGGCGCGGCGGCGGCCCCGCGCGACCAGGGCCTGGGCGACGGCCGCCGCGCACAGCAGGGCGGACGCGGCGAACAGCGCGTTCGGGATGTTCCCCATCCCGTAGTAGCGCGCGCCGACGACGCCGGTGTACCCCATGACGCCGTTGAGCTGGAGGGTGGTGCCGGTCGCGAGGTCGGCGACGAGCACCGCACCGGTGATCGCGGCCACGACGGTGCCCGGGCCGAGGACCGTCCTCCGCCACGGTCCGGCGAGCGCAACGGCCGTGACCACCGCGTCGATCGCCAGCGCGCCGGCCACGATGGTGAACGCCGGCCACGGGGTCTCCACCCACGGGAAGAGGTTGACCACGTACGTGGACACCGGCAGCGCCGCCAGCGCGAGCGCGGCCGCGCGCAGCGCCGACCGGCCGCGCGGGCCGCCGCGCCGCAGGATCAGGTACGCCACCCCGTAGAAGAGCACCTGGGCGACGGCGAAGGCGGTGAAGAAGGCCGCCGTCATGTCGCGGACGGTCTGCCCGGCGACGTCCGCGGCGGCGAGTTCCCGCGCCGCGTCCGCCACGGGTCCGGGGTGGCCGGCGGTCACCGTCCAGGGCAGGCCCATCACCAGGCCGGGCGTGGCCAGGCCGCGGGCCGCGAGCAGGGTGGCGGTGACGTCCGGCAGGATGACCATGTCGTCGCGGTGGGTGGAGTCGGAGCCGAGCCGGAGCCCGCCCGCGCCGCCGGTCCGCGCCGTCTCCGGCGTCCGCATCATCGCGACCCTGAGGTGCGGGGTCCGGTCGTGGTCGGCGAGTCCCGCGACGAGCACCGTCGCGTCCGCCGGGATCCGCGCCAGCGCCTCGCCCACCTCCCGGTCGGCGTCGCGTACGGCCTGGGCCCGGGTCGCGGCGGGCACGTCCCGCTCGTCCGTGAGCGTCCCGGAGGCCAGGTACGGCCGGACCGCGGCGTCCACGTCGATCGCGAGGAACGGGCAGCGCCCCCACTCGGCGGCGGGCAGCTCCGCGACGGTCGCGGCGTACGCGTCCACCCGGCCCGCGCGGTCGGCCAGGGCCAGCGCCGCTCCCGGGCCGACGGCGGCGGAACACAGGCCCGCGTCGTGAATCGCCTGCCCGAGCAGCCCGGCGCCCTCCGCGTGCGCGCCGGACGCGTCCGGGGTGACGAGAGCCCCCTGCCCCTGCTCCCGCGGCGCCTCCGGGAGGCACCGTTCGCCCGCCGTCGTGCGGATGCCGGCCGAGATCGTCAGCCAGCCCGCGGCCGGGCAGGTCACCGGCCCCATCGTGCGTACGGACAGCGAGCCGATCGCGCTCTCACCCGCCAGCCGCCACAGGTTCGGCGTCTCCTCTGGGCCGAGATCACTCCACCGCAGGCCGGGGACGCCGATCAGGGCCACGCGCGCGGCCGGGGACGTCTGCGCGTGCGCCGCGCCCGCCGGACCGGCGAGCAGCGCACCGGCCGGCACCACGCCCGTGAGCAGCAGGACGAGCATCCGGATGAGGGTGGGGATCGCGCGCATGAACGCCGAGCCTAACGCCGCGACCGGCCTGGTCCGCGCCGACAGCGCGGCTACGGCCGCGCGCCGCGAACCTCCGCGTAGCAGCGCTCGAACCCGTCCAGTACGGCCGGCCACGAGCACGCGACCGGCTCCACCTCGCGGTTGTGCGCGGCGATCGAGGCGCGCAGCGGCTCGTCGCGCACCAGGCGCGCGATCGACGAGGCGAGCTCGTCGAAGGTGCGGCCGAGCAGGCCCTCCTTGCCCGGACGGACGAAGTCGGCGACCCCGCTCTGCGAGCGCGCGACCACCGGCACCCCGGCCGCCCTGGCCTCCAGGGCAGCCAGCCCGAACGACTCGCGCGGCGCGGGGGCGACGAACACGTCGGCCGAGGCGAGCAGCTCCTTGATCTGGTCACGGGTGAACCGGCCGGGCAGCGCCACCCAGTCCATCTCCTGCCCGCGCAGGTACCGCTCCATGGAGCCGCGGGCGGGCCCCTCTCCGACGATCGTGGCGCGCATCGGGATCGTCTCGGGCACACTGGCCCGGGCCGCCTTGAGCAGCTTGAGCAGGCGCACCGGCTGCTTGCGCGGCGCGAGCCGTCCCACCGCCACCACGTGCGCGCCGCCCCGCTCGCCCTCCGGTACGGCACGGCCCGGATCGGGACGCCACGCGGCGACGTCCAGCCCGTTGGAGACGACGTGCACCGGGACGCCGGAGCCCGCCACCGCGCGGATCGGCTGGGCGGCCGCCTCGCTGACCGTCGTCACGGCGATGCCCCGGCGCCGCCACTCGAAGGCGGCCTGCAGCCCCAGATAGAGGCCGGAGGTGATCGGGTCCCACATGCTGTGCACCGTCACCACCACCGGCATCCCGGCGCGTACGGCGGCGCCGACCCCCTGCCAGGCGAACGGCGAGACGGCGCCCGCGTGGACGTGCACGACGTCGGGCCGCCAGCCGGTCATCAGGCGGATCAGGTGGGCGGTGCCTCGGGGGTGGACAGGGAGGTCGAACGGGAGCCCGGCCACGACTCGGCGCACGCCCGGAAGGGGCTCCCCCGGTGTGGCGGTCGCCACTTCGACCGTGTGACCCGCCTCTCGCTGCTTCCCGACGAGGTCGGCCACCTGCACCTCGATGCCGCCGAGACGTGGGAGGTAACAGTCACTGATGTGCAGGATCCTCACCAAACCAGACTGGCAGAGGCCGGGACCGCCATCAAACCGTCGGTCCGGCGGCATGGAATCATTGCGCTGTGTCGAGAACCGCGGTCTTCTTTCACGCTCATCCTGACGACGAGGCGCTGCTGACTGCCGGGACGATGGCGATGCTGGCCGCCGAAGGCCACCGCGTGGTGCTGGTGGTGGCGACCGCCGGGGAGCGGGGCCTCGCCGACCTCCCCCACGGAGACGAGCTGGGCCAGGCCCGTATGAAGGAGCTGAACCGGTCGGCGGAGACGCTCGGCTGCGCCCGGGTCGTCCTGCTCGGGTACGGCGACTCCGGGCTGGCCATCGACGGCGGCGTGGCCGAGGACCGCCCGGACAACGCCTTCATCGACGCCGACAGCGAGGAGGCCGCGCAGCGGCTGGCCGTGATCCTCAAGGAGGAGACCGCCGACCTGCTGACGATCTACGACCCGGCCGGCGGGTACGGCCACCCCGACCACGTCCAGGTGTACCGGGTGGGCAGCCGGGCGGCCGAGATCGCCGGGACCCCCATCGTGCTGGAGGCGACGGTGAACCGGGACCCGCTGCTGAAGGGGGTGCGGCTCGCGGCCCGCCTCTACCCCAAGATCGACGTCCGGAGCTTCGAGCGTGCCTACTCGCCGAGCCACGTGATCACCCACCGGGTGAACGTCCGCAAGTTCGCGCGGGCGAAACGGGCCTCGATGGCCGCCCACGCCAGCCAGACGACCGGCGGCGACGGCGACCGCACGCTGGGCGCGATGCTGAAGATCCCCTTCTGGGCGTACCGGCTGATCTTCGGCACGGAGTGGTACGTCCGGCGCGATCTCCCGCCGGGCACCCGGCTGCACCACCCCTTCCAGTGATCCGCCTCCCTTAGGGGTTCGCTCCTCCCAAAGAAGGAGAGCCACCCCCTGGCGTTGCCGCCAGACTGGTACGGGTCGCCGGCGTGATGGGGAGCGGGAAGCATGAGCAAGTGGTTGCGGGTCGTGTTGTCGATCACCTCGCTCGGCCTCGCGGCCGCGCTGATCGTCTTCCTCCCGCAGATCGTCGGGACGATGACCGGGGCGGATATCTCCTGGTCGCAGATCGGCGGCCTGTTCGCCTCGATGAGCTGGCAGATGATCGCCCTGATGACGGGGGTCTGGCTGGCCAGCCTGCTGGCGTACACGTTCGTGCTGACCGGATCGCTGCCCGGCCTGACCCACGCCCAGGCGCTCACGCTGAACGCCGCGGGCAGCGCGGTCAGCAACCTGCTGCCGTTCGGGGGCGCGGCGGGGGTGGCGGTGACCTTCGGCATGACCCGCGGGTGGGGGTTCACCACCCGCTCGGTCGTGGTGCTGACCCTGGTCAGCGGCATCTGGAACACTTTGTTCCGGTTCATTCTGCCTGCGGCCGGCATCCTCGCGCTGCTGATGTCGGGGCGTGCGCTGAGCCCGGCGGTGGCCGACGCCGGGTGGGCGGGCGCGATCTCGATCCTCGTCCTGGTCGCCGTGGTCGCGTCGGCGCTCTACTGGGAGAGTGCCGCCCGGGTGCTCGGCCGCTCCCTCGACGCCGTCGCCCGGCTCGCGCCGCGGCGGATCCGCCCGGCCGAGAACTGGGTCTCGGACGCCCTCACCCGGCTGCGCAAGGACACGACCGACGTGGTGCACAGCCGCTGGGCGAGGCTCTCCCTCGGCATGGTCGCGTTCCTCGTCCTCCAGTGGCTGATCCTCGTGCTCTGCCTCCGGGCCACCGGCTCCTATCCGGGCCTGGCCGAGTCGATCGCCGTCTTCGCGCTCTCCCGCGTGCTGACCAGCGCCCTGGCCACGCCGAGCGGGGCCGGTTTCATGGAGGCCGGCACGGCGCTCGCCCTGGTGGCGTTCGGCGCTCCGGAGGCGGGCGCGACCGCGGCGGCCATTCTGTTCGGCTTCTGGACGTACACGATCGAAATCCCGTGGGGCGGTCTCGCGCTCGGCGGCTGGGCGCTCTTCCGCCGCCGCTCCGGCGACGCCGGTCCGGTGCGCACGCGGTGAAGCGAACGGCCGACGACGACCTCTTCCAGGCTTGAACGCGATACTTTGTCCGCGGAGGATGACCGGGCTCGGCAGGCGTCGAACGAGGCCGTTACCAGCGAGCGACCCCCCGGGCGCAGGCGACCATGACCACAGTGGCATTCCGGGTTCTAGGCCCGGTCGAGGCGTACGACGGCGGTCGGGAGCTCGATCTCGGCGGGCTGCGCCAGCGCGCGGTTCTCGCCCGGCTGCTGGCCGCCCGCGGCCAGGTCGTGCCGGTCGACACTCTGCTGTTCGACCTGTGGGACGACGCGCGGGGCGCGCAGTCCGGGCTCCAGGTCTACATCTCACGGCTGCGCCGGGTGATCGAGCCGGACCGGCCGCGCGGCGGCCCCACCCGGCTGCTCGTCACGGTCGCGTCCGGGTACGCCCTGCGCGCCGCCCCCGAGCAGGTGGACGCGCTGCGGTTCGAGGCGAGCGTCCGCTCCGCGGGTGAGCGGCTGGACGACAAGCCGCACTCGGCCCGGTCCCGGCTGGAGACGGCGCTCGGGCTGTGGCGCGGCACGCCGTACTCCGACTTCGCCGAGCAGCCCTGGGCGGAGGCCGAGGTGGCGCGGCTGAACGAGCTGCGCCTGGTGGCGCGCGAGCGGTACGCCGACGCCGGGCTGCGGCTGGGCCTGCACGCCGAGACGGTCCCCGACCTGGAGGCGCTGACCGCCGAGCACCCGCTGCGCGAGGAGGGCTGGCGGCTGCTCGCGCTCGCGCTCTACCGCTGCGGCAGGCAGGGGGACGCGCTGGCCGCGCTGCGCCGGGCCCGGGCCGTGCTCTCCGACGAGCTGGGCATCGACCCTGGTCCCGCGCTGCGGAAGATGGAGGGCGACATCCTCGCCCAGGACCCGGGCCTCGATCTCCCCCCGCAGGCGCAGCGCCGGGTCCACGAGGTGACCTGGTCCTGGCCGCCGCGTCCGGTCGAGGCGGGCCCGCTGCCGCCGCTGGAGCCCGAGCCGTTCGTGGGACGCGACGGCGAGCTGGCCAGGCTGGTGTCCGCCGCGCCGCACGCCGGGGCCGGCCGGTTCACGGTCGCGCTGATCGGCGGCGACGCGGGGGCGGGAAAGACCACGCTCGTCCGGCAACTCGCCGCACGGCTCGACGGCTGGGTCAGCGCGGTCGGCGGCTGCCCCGACAGCAACGCGACGCCGCCGGGGTGGGCCTGGGTCGAGGTGCTGCGGGCGCTGATCAAGCGGAGGGGCGCGGGCGAGTACGCCGCGCTCCTCGCGCCGCTGCTGGACGACGCCGCGCCGGACAGCTCCGACGACGAGGCGTCCGGCGGGTTCCGGCTGCACCGGGCGGTCGGCGGCTATCTGTCCGCGGTCGCCCGCGAGGCGCCGCTGCTGATCGTCCTGGAGGACCTGCACTGGGCCGACGAGCAGACGCTCGCGCTGCTTCGCGCCCTGCCCAGCCTGCTCGCCGCGAGCCGGGTGCTGCTGGTGGTCACCTGCCGCGAGGGCGAGCTGAACGACCGCCAGCAGGACGTGCTGGCCGCGCTCGCCCGGCTGGCCCCCGTACGCGTCGGGCTGGACGGGCTGGACGCCGCGTCGGTCGCCGAGCTGGTCCGGGCGACGTGCGTGCGCGACGTGGACGAGGAGGTCGTCACCGCGATCGCCGAGCGGACCGGCGGCAACCCGTTCTTCGTCAAGGAGACGGTGCGCCTGTTCGAGGCGGAGGCGGACCTCTCGCAGGTGCCCTCCGGAGTGCGCGACGTGCTGCGGCGGCGGATCGCCCGGCTGCCCGCGAAGGCGCAGCAGGTGCTGCTGCAGGCCGCGGTGATCGGCCGGGACGTGGACGTGGACGTGCTCGTGGACGTGTCCGGCGACGAGGACGCCGTGGTGGACGCGGTCGAGGCGGGCCTGCTCGCCGGCCTGGTGACCGAGCCGGGGCCCGGGATGCTCAGGTTCGACCACGACCTGGTGCGCGACACCATCTACTCCGACGCGTCGCGGCTGCGCAGGTCGCGGCTGCACGCGGCGGTCGCCTCGGTGATCGAGCGGCGCACGCCCTCGGACGTGGCCGCGCTGGCGCACCACTACGAGGCGGCGGGCAGCGTGGAGACGGCGGCGAAGGCGGAGCGGTACGCGGGCCTCGCCGCCGAGCAGGCCGAGCGCCGCTACGCGCACCGCGAGGCGGCGTCCCTGTGGCAGCGGGCCATCTCCGCCTTCGACCGCGCCCGCGCGGGCGGTGTGCGGGAGCGCCTGGAGCTGCAGCTCCGGGTGATCCGGGCGCTGGCGCTGTCCGGCGACATGACCGCGGCGCGGGCGCACCGGCGGGAGGCGATGGACGTCGCGCTGCCGCTCGGCGACCTGGAGCTGACCGCGCGGGTCGCGGCGGCCCTGGCGGTGCCGCACAAGGGCATCGCCCGCGACCTCACCCGCACCGCCTGGGAGATCGTCGACGTCACCGAGAAGGCCCTGGTCGAGCTGCCGCCGGGTGAGCAGACCCTGCGCGCCAGCCTGCTGGCCACGCTGGCGCTCGAACTGGAGGGGTCCGCGACGCAGCGCGGCTACCAGGCGTCGCTGGAGGCCGAGGAACTGGCGCGTTCCAGTGGCGACCCCGCGCTGCTCGCGATGGCGCTGAGCGGCCGGCTCCGCCAGTCGTACACGATGACGCAGGTGGACGAGCGGGAGACCATCGGCCGCGAGCTGCTGCGGGTCGGCGCGGAGTCCGGGCAGATCTCGGTGCGGACGCTGGCGCACCTGGTCCTGCTGGAGTGCGCGGCGGCGCGTGGCGACTTCGCCGAGGCCGACTCCCATCTCGCTCAGGCCGAACGGCTGGGCCGGCAGTACGACCTGCCCGCCCCCGCCGCCGTGGGCGCCTGGTACGCGGGGCAGCGGTTGATGATCAGCGGTGACTACGCGGGCGCGGAGCACACCTACCGGAACGCGGCCCGGCTCACGGCCCGCGCGGGGATGCTGGAGGGACGCCAGGACCTGCCGCTGATCGCCTCGTTCTGTCTGCACCTCGTGCGGGGACGCGCGGACGAGATGGTCGAGCCGCTCGGGGAGGCGCACCAGCGGGGCGCGAAGTGGACCCTCGACGCGTACGCGCTGGCCCTCGCCTCGGCCGGGCACGTGAAGGACGCGCGGGCCGTCGCGACGTCCCGGGAGCCGGTCAGGACCGACTACCTGTACGAGCTGGCCCTCATCTGGCGGGCGCTGGCCGGCATCCTCCTGTCAGACACGGCCCGGATGCGCGAGGCGTATGACCGGCTCGTTCCGTTCCGGGACCGGATCGCGGGGGCGGGCACCGGCGTGGTCGCGCTCTGGCCGGTGGCCCGGACGCTCGGCGATCTCGCCGTACGGCTCGGCCTGCCGGCGAGGGAGCACTACGAGAACGCGCTCGCGGTCGCCGAACGGGTCGGCGTCGAGCGTTGGGTGTCCGAGGCGCGGGCGGCCCTGTCAGACGAGACTGTAAGGTAAGGCCGACCTAAGCGACATGTCATAGGAGAGGTGGAAATGCCCGACCCGATGTCCGCCTCGTTTCTCGGAATGCCGCTCTGGGTCGTCGTCGCGATCGGCGCCGTCGCGCTGTTCGGCGCGTTCCAGGTGTACTACTGGGTCGGCCGCACGGTCGGCAACGCGCTCTACCGCTCGCGGCTGGGCCGGAAGATCGGCCAGGAGCGCATCCTCAAGGTGGAGAACATGGTGCGCCGGTGGGGCGCGTTCGCCGTCTACGGCTGCTTCTGGGTGCCCGGGCTGCGCCACACCCTGCCCTGGGTGGCCGGCGTGCTCCGGGTCGACTACCGCTGGTATCTCGTCGCCAGCGCCCTGGGCTGCCTGACCTGGGCGCCGATCACGGCGTTCGGGCTCTACACAGTGTTGTGGGGGTGGCTGAAGGTCGCCACCGAGTCTCCCTCGATCGCGGCCGCGGTCGCCGCCGTCGCGCTCGGCGCGGTCGCCGGTTTCATCCTCTGGCGCCGTCGGCGGCGTCAGCCGGAGGCCGGCGCGTGATCGTGCCATCATGACGGGATGCGCATCGGGCTGATCACGGCGTTGTCGGCCGCCTTCCTGGCGTTCGGATCGGTCGGGACGACCGCCGTCGCCGACACCGCCACCTCCCCCGTTCCCGCGGCCCGCGCGGTCACGGCACAGGACGCGCCCCAGGTGACGGCCCGCGCCGCGTACCTCGTGGACACGACGGCGGACCAGGTCGCCTTCGCCAAGCGGGACACCCGCCGCCTCCCCGTGGCCAGCCTCACCAAGGTCATGACGGCCTACGTGGTGCGGCGCGAGGCGTCGCTCGACGACGTCATCAAGATCACCGCTGCGGACGTCAAGCACGCGGTCGCGAACGGGGCCACCAGCGGCGGCCTGCGGGCCGGCGAGCGGCTGACCGTGCGCGAGCTGCTCTACGCGCTCATGCTGCCCTCGGGCGCGGACGCCGCGCACGCGCTGGCCGAGCGGTACGGCCCGGGCACCTCCCGCTTCGTCGCCAAGATGAACGCCGCCGCCGCGAAGCTCGGCCTGGCCGGCACCCGGTACGTCAATCCCGACGGACTGCCCGCGAAGGGCGGGTACTCGACCGCCAGGGACCAGGTGGCCCTCGCCCGGGTCGTACTGGACGACCCGGTGATCGCCGTGGTCGCCAGGGCGCGCACGCACAAGGTGGTGGCCTCGAAGATCCACCGCGCGCACGTCTGGCGCAACACCAACACGCTCCTGTCGTACGGCTCGTACGGCGCGATCGGCCTCAAGACGGGATACACCGGGGCCGCCGGGTTCTGCCTCACCTTCGCGGCGGTGCGCGACGAGCACACGTACGTGGGCGTGATCCTCGGCGAGGCCAGCGAGGCGCGCCGCCTCGCCACGGCGCGCAAGCTGCTCGACTGGGCGGCCGGCGAGCCCGAGTCCGGCTCAGCCGTCCCGGCCGCCCCGGTCAGCCGGCGGTGAGCAGGTAGCAGGCGATCGCGGCCGCGGCCGCGACGTTGAGCGAGTCGACCTCCCGGCTCATCGGGATCCGCACCCCCTGGTCGGCCTCGGCCAGCCAGCGTGACGACAGCCCGTCACCCTCGGAGCCGAGCAGCAGCGCGGTGCGCCCGCCGGTCAGCGCCTCCTCGATCGGGGCGGCGCCCTCGGCGGGGGTGAGGGCGAGCAGCCGGAAGCCGTGGTCGCGGAGCTCGGCCAGGCCGTCGTGCCAGTCCTTCAGCCGCGCGTACGGCACCGAGAAGACGGAGCCCATCGACACCTTGACCGACCGCCGGTAGAGCGGGTCGGCGCAGCGCGGCGAGAGCACGATGGAGTCGACCCCGAGCGCGGCCGCGCAGCGGAAAATCGCGCCGACGTTGGTGTGGTCCACCAGATCCTCCAGCACGACCACGTGCCGGGCGCCACGCAGCACCTCGGCGACCGAGGGCAGCTCGCGCCGCTCCATCGAGGCGAGCGCGCCCCGATGCACCTGGAAGCCGGTGATCCCCTCCATGACCTCGTCGGAGACCAGGTAGACGGTGACGCCGTCCCCGTCCCCGTCGCCATCGATGAGGTCGGCGAACCTGTCCAGCCACTTGGCCGTCATCAGCATGGAGCGGACCCGGTGCCCGCCCGCGATCGCCCGGCGGATCACCTTCTCCCCCTCGGCCAGGAAGAGGCCCCGGCCGCCTTCGAGGCTCTTGCGCAGGTCGACGTCGCGGAGCCGTACGTAGTCGGCGATGCGGGGATCCGTGCTGTCTTCGACGGGAATGACCACCCGCCAAGGGTACGGCGTAAGCCGGGGAAACGCCCATTATCGATCACCTAGCGTGATCATCCGAGCAAAATGAGTGTTTTGCCCCCTTACTACTTCCCAGTAGTGTTCCGTAAGCACTACCCGGATCTTCGGTGAAAAGAGGACACCGTGGGCGGACGCCACCGCACAGAGGAGACCGACGGCGAGCACGATCCGTACGTGCCGCGCCGCCGTCGCGGATCGAGGCCGCCGAGCCGAGGACGAGTACTCGCACCCCTGGCCGGAGCGGTCGCGGTCGCCGTGCTGTGCGGAGTCGCCGCGTACGTCGTGGTGAACAAGGGCCGGGGCTGCGACGGCGCCCCGATCGGGCTCTCGGTGGTGGCGTCGCCCGACATCGAGCCGGCCGTCGCCAAGGTGGCGCAGAAGTTCGGCCCGTCCGGGCGTACGGCGGGCGGCACGTGCGTGACCGTCTCGGTGAAGGCGGTCCAGTCGGCCACGGTGGCCAACGCGATGTCCGGCAGCGGCCCGACCTCGGGGAAGGTCGATCCGGACCTGTGGGTGCCCGACTCCAGCCTGTGGCTGACGCGCTCCGGCCCGGCCGGGTCGGGCCTGAAGGCGTCGGGCAGCGCGGCCCGGTCGCCGGTCGTGCTCACCGCGTCCAAGACGGGGGCGGAGAAGCTCCAGGCGGCGTTCAGCCCGGCGAGCTGGACCGGCCTGCTGAACGCGGCGAACGCCGCCAACCCCGACGGCCTGTCCCGGAAGGTGCGGGTGCTCGCGCTCGACCCGGCGCAGAACTCCGCGGGTCTCGGCGCGCTGCTCGCCGGGTCGGCGGTGCTGAAGGCGGGGGGCGGCGGCGAGGAGCTGCTCGTGGGCGTGCTGCGGCAGCTTTCCGAGTCGACCGTGTCCTCGCCGGACAGCCTGTTCGCCACGCTGACCAAGGCCGCCGCGCGCATCCCCGTCGGCGTCGCCTCCGAGCAGTCGGTGTGGGCGTTCAACACCACGTCGCACCCGTCGAACCCGGCGGTCGCCCTCTATCCCGAAGAGGGCACGATCAGCCTCGACTACCCCATCGTCATCACCGCGAAGGACGCGGCCGTACGCGAGGCGGCCGAGGCGTTCCAGACCGAGCTGACCTCGGCGGCGGGCCGGCAGATCGTGCAGGACCACGGCTTCCGCACGCCGCAGGGCAAGGCCGGCGGCGCGCTCAGCCCGGAGAACGGCGTCAAGGCCGACAAGCCGGCCGAGCTGGCGCTCCCCGACGGCGCGGCGGTCGCCAAGCTGACCCAGGCGTGGCACCAGATCAAGCTGGGCACCCGGATCCTCGCGCTGATCGACGTCTCCGGAACCATGGCCGAGCCCGCCGACAGCACCGGCGTGAGCCGCATGCGCGCCATCGGCAACGTCGCCGTCGAGGGGCTCAAGCTGTTCCCGGACAAGAGCGAGGTGGGCACCTGGATCTTCTCCGACAACCTGCGCGGACAGGGGGTGGACTGGAAGGAGATCGTGCCGCTGGGCCCGCTGGCGCAGCGGATCGACGGCGTGACCCGGCGCGACCGGATCGCCCAGGAGATGCGGAACGTGCAGGCGATCCCCGCCGGCAACACCGGGCTGAACGACTCGCTGTGGGCCGCCTACCGGAAGATGACCGACGAGTACCAGGCGGACAAGGTCAACACGATCATCCTCTTCACCGACGGCGTCGGGAACGACGACCCCAACGGCGGGCTCTCCGACAAGGAGATCCTGGCCAAGCTGAAGAGCGCCTACGACCCCAAGCGGCCGGTCGGCATCCTGATCATCTCGTTCAACACGGAGAAGGGCGTGGACCGGGCACAGATGAGCGCGATCGCCAAGGCCACGGGAGGCGCGGCGTACTTCCCGCAGACCGTGCTGGAGATCCGCGAGATCTTCCTGAAGGGGATCGCCCGGCGGCTGTGCGCGCCCAGCTGCGGCTCCGCGCAGCGCTAGCCAGTTCTACTGACCACGGATGTTGGCCGGCCCCGCCTACTGCTCCAGTGTGGTCACCACGGTGCTTTCCGGAATCCGGGATGGACGCCGGCAGTGAGCCCTTGCTGGGCGGCGATGGCTTCGAGCAGACCGGTGAGCTGCGCCCGCTGGTCGTCGTCGAGCGCGGCGCAGATCTCGTCCTCGTGCGCGGTGGCCAGCTCACGCATCTTGCTCATCACGAGTGCGCCGTCCTCGGTGAGGTGCAGCGCGTAGTTGCGCCGGTCCTGCGGGTTCCGCCGTCGTTCGACCAGCCCTTTGCGCTCCAGGCCGTCGACCAGTGAGACGACCCGGCTCGGCACGACTCCCAGCTCCTCGGCCAGGGACTGCTGGCTGCGCCCCGGCCGACCGGCGATCATGCGCAGGAGTCCGACATCGGAGGGGAGCACCCCCAGACCGCTGATGCGTTCGGCGAACCGTGTCGCGGCCTGCGCACCCACCTGAGAGAGCAGGAACGCCGCCCCCCTCGGCCGGGAGCGCCGCGCCGGTCCGTCGTCGTGGCCGGCCTGCTGTTCCGTGGACATGGAAGCGATGGTAGTGGCAGAGAATCGTTCTGTGCTATGAATAGTTCACCTCGCAGAACGGAGTGGACATGATCAGCGATATGAGCGGCCCGGCGCACCCCGGTCTGGCCGGCAAGGTGGCGCTGGTGACCGGCGGCTCACGGGGCATCGGAGCGGCGACCTGCCATGCCCTGGCGGCGAACGGAGTCAGGGTCGCGGTGAACGGCCGTGACCGGGCGGCGATCGACGCGGTCGTCGAGAAGATCACGGCAGACGGCGGTACGGCGGTGGCGGCGCCCGGTGATGTCACCGATGAGGCCGTGGTGCGGGACATGCGCGACACGATCGAGCGCGCGCTGGGACCGGTGGAGATCCTCGCGGCGTTCGCCGGCGGCCAGGGCGCCCCCGCGCCCACCGCCCAGCTCGGGTCCGACCGGTGGCGTGCGATCGTCGAGTCCGACCTGACGTCGGTGTTCATAACGGTGGCCGCGTTCCTGCCCACCATGATCGATCGGGGTGGCGGAAGCATCATCACCATGGCGTCCACGGCAGGCCGCCAGCCGAGCGGCGCGAACGCCGCGTACGCCGCGGCGAAAGCGGGCGTGGTGATGTTCACCAAGCACCTGGCGAACGAGGTCGGCGAGCACGGCGTCCGGGTCAACTGCCTGGCCCCGTCCGCCGTGCTCAACGAACGCATGCAGCGGTTCATGTCCGCGGAGCAACTCGAGGAGCTGGCCTCGGCCTACCCGCTCGGCCGCATCGGGCAGCCCGGCGACATCGCCCAAGCCGTGCTGTACCTCGCCTCGGACGCCTCGTCCTGGGTCACCGGGGTCACGCTCGACCTGACCGGTGGGCGGGTGATCGTGTGACAACCGTCGAGCGCACCCGGCGGCAGACCGACGGCGGGCCGCCGCTGGGGATCCTCGCCGTGGTGTTCACGGCGCTGTTCCTCGGCGGGGTCGTCGTCAGCACGGCGATGGCGGGCGGTGCCACCTTCCCGTCGCCTTTCGGCTCGGCGGCCGAGATCCTGGCGTACTTCCAGGATCACCAGGACGCCGTACACGTGAGCGCGTTCCTGCAGTTCGGCGCCGCGGTTCCGTTGACGATCTACACTGCCACCGCCTCCGCCCGCCTGCGCAACCTCGGCATCCGGGCACCTGGCGCCACCATCGCCCTGGCCGGCGGCCTGCTGGCCGCGGCCATGCTGGCCCTGTCCGCGATGTTCAGCTGGGTGCTCTCACGCCCGGAGGTGCTCACCGAGCCCGCGGTGGTTCGGGCCCTGCAGGACCTCGCCTTCGCCTCCGGCGGCGCCGGGCACGTCGTCTTCCTGGGACTGCTCGTGGCGGGCATCGCCGTACCGGGGCTGCTGGCCGGTCTGCTGCCGCGCGCGATGGCGTTCGCCGGCCTGGCCATCGCCGTCGTCGCCGAACTGTCCCACCTGGCGCTGCTGGTCCCCGACACGGCGATCCTGCTGCCCGTGGCCCGGTTCACCGCCCTGGCCTGGCTCATCGCCACCGGCTTCCTGCTGCCCCGCACCAGAACCAACCGAGCCGGCGACCGCCGGAACCGAACGACAGCGTCGATGGCCGAAGAAGGAGCCGTATGAACACCGCACTGACCGAACGACTCATCCGGTTCCAGCACCCTGAGAAGGCCCTGGGATATCTCGGCGGGCTCGACGACGACCGCATCGCCGCGCTGTACGGACTGGACGCGGGCTCCTACCGACGGGTGCGCCAGGAGCACGCCGAGCAGGCACGCCGCGCCGCGACGGAGTTGCTCGACGATCCCGAGTTCGCCGAGAAAGTGGACCGGTTGCCGTTCGCACCTGACCAACGCGTCGTGGCCGTCGGTGAGAGCACCACCGACGACCTGCTGTCATGGTTCGAGATCCTGCGCCACGTCATCGACCTCCGGCGCCCCGCCGACGGCATCACCCTGACGAACATGGCGGTCTCCGGACACACGACCACCCAAGCTCTCACCGTGCTGCCCGGGTTGTCCTTCCACCGCCCGGACTGGGTGCTGTGCATGCTCGGCGGCAACGACGCCCAGCGCCTCGGGTCGGTCGACGGACCGACCCTGGTCAGCGTCGCCGAGACCGAACGGAACCTCCGGGCCCTGCGCGATCTCGCCGCCAAGCGCACCGCGGCGCGATGGGTGTGGATCACTCCGTCCCCGGTGGACGAAGCACGCTTCGCGGCCTATCAGCCGTTCCAGCGAGCCGGGCTCACCTGGACCAATCGTGATGTCGACGCCATCAGGCAGATCGTGAACGCGCAACCGGACCTCACCGTCGACAGCCACCCTGCCCTCGCCCGGCAGACGGGAGAGGAGTTCCTCCTTGACGACGGGATCCACCTTTCCCTCGCCGGCCAGCGGGCCCTGACCTCCGCCGTGGTCGATGCTCTGTCGGACAAGTCGTGAAACTCCTCATCTTCGGCCCCACGGGGGGCAGCGGTGCCCAACTCCTGACCCAGGCGCTCGACGCCGGTCATGACGTCACCGCCGTCGCCCGCGATCCGGGCCGGATCCCGGCGGCGGGCCACGCCCGGCTGGCCCTCATCACCGGAGACGTGCTGGAGCCCCGGACGTGGGAAGCCGCGGTCGGTGGTCACGAGGCCGTCCTGTCCTGCCTGGGCAGCAGGGATCGCAAGCACCCCACCACGGTCTACTCCCAGGGCGCGGCCAACATCATCGACGCCATGAGTCAGGCGGGGCTGCGACGCCTTATGTGCGTATCCTCGGCAGGCCTCGAAATCCCTCCCGAGACTCCGTTGCCCCAGAAGCTCGTCACCAGATTTCTCATCCAGCGTCTCTACCGACACGGCTACACCGACATGGCCGCCATGGAGCGCGTCGTGGCGGCGAGCGCCGTCGACTGGACGGTCATCCGCCCGCCGATGCTCACCGACGGGCCACTCACCGGGCGCTACCGGGCCGCGGTGGGCCGCCACCTGGCGAACCCGAGGACGATCTCGCGTGCGGATCTCGCCCACTACATGCTGAGCCACATCGAGGATCACGACACCTGGCAGAGAACGGTCGAAGTCTCGTCGTGAACCGGACGACCGTATGACGGAGGGTCCTCGATCCCTTCCGTTCCGCTGCCTCGACCCCGGTGAACGTGTGCGGAGCGCACCGGCAAGGTCTGGGTTTCCGGCCTGCCGCAATAACCCGAATTGCGGGATTTTGTGGTGGATTTCGGGGTGAATGCCGGTTAAGTACTCACGCCCGCCGAGACGGGGTCGGTGCTGCGGCCGACCTCGCGGCAGGCGACGGCACGGCGCGAGCCATGTGAAGAATGTGGGAAAGATGAGGAATATGGGGAAATTGGGAAAGATCACCGAAGTGAATGTCACTATTCCATGAACATCTTTCGACATTTGGGATAAGATCCTTCTTTCCGGCGCGGCCTGGTAAACCGGGGACTGAGGTAATGCGTCGCCATAGACGGGCGCCTGTTGTGATTGGTCCCATAAATGGGTTCACCAACCGCGTCACAGTGGCCTCTACCTGCCGGGAGACCAGGAGACATGGGTAGAAACCGGAGTATCCCCGTCGTCGTACTCGGGGTGGCGTGCGCCGTCGGCGCGGTGCTCGCGCTCGCCGACATCAGGACGCCGGTCCGGATGCTCCTCACCCCGCTGTTCCTTTTCCTGGTTCCCGGAGCCGCGGTGGCCGGACTGTTGCGCGACCGCGACCCGCTCTCGGCGCTGACGGTGGGCGCGGCCGCGAGCCTGGCCGTCAACGTCGTACTCGCGGAAGCCATGCTGCTCTTCGACGCCTGGTCCCCCCGGGCCGGGGTGGCGACCGTCGGGGTGCTGAGCTTCTTCCTGCTGGTCATCCGGCTGCTGTACCGAGGCCGGGCGCCGGGCGAAGGGGAGGCCGGCACGAAGTGAAGAGGGGTCCCCGCTCTTGACCGACCGCCCGGAAGGACATCCAGTCAGATGAGTCCCGAGCACAGCGCCACTTCCCCGTTCGCCGCCGTGCGTCCGCTGCCGGCCGGTCGCCGCCTGACCTCTCTGGGCCCCCACCTGGCCATCGCGCCCACCGTGAGCGTGGTCGTCCCCGCCATGAACGAGGCCGAGAACCTCCCGCACGTCTTCGCCACACTGCCCTCCTGGATCCACGAGGTCGTGCTGGTCGACGGCCACTCGGCCGACGACACCGTCGCCGTCGCACGCCGGCTGCGGCCGGGGCTGCGCGTCGTCCACCAGCGTGGGCGGGGCAAGGGGGACGCGCTGGCCGAGGGCTTCGCGGCCTGCACGGGCGAGATCATCGTCATGATCGACGCGGACGGATCGACCGACGGCCGCGAGATCGTCCACTTCGTCAGCGCGCTGGTGAGCGGCGCCGACTTCGCCAAAGGCTCGCGGTACATCCCGGGAGGTGGGAGCGACGACCTCACGTTCACCCGCAGGCTGGGCAACACGCTGCTGCGGACGCTGGTCAACCGCGTCTACGGCACCCGCTACACCGACCTGTGCTACGGCTACAACGCGTTCTGGGCCCGCCACCTGCCGGTGCTCGACCTGGACTGCGCGGGGTTCGAGGTCGAGACGCTGATGAACATCCGCGCGGCGCGGGCCGGGCTGCGGGTCCACGAGGTGCCGAGCCACGAGCGGTGCCGCCTGCACGGCGAGAGCAACCTGAACGCGTTCCGGGACGGCCTGCGCGTCCTGCGCACGATCCTGCGGGAACGGCGGCGGCCGGCCGTACGGCGCCCCGCTCCGGCGCACGCCCCGGCGGCCGACCAGGGGGCGGCGTGACACCCCCTCCGGCGCCGGTGCGGACGTCGGTCGTCATCTGCGCCTACACCGAGGACCGCTGGGACGACATCCGGGCGGCGGTCGAGTCGGTCCGCCGCCAGCGCCGCCCCGCGTACGAGCTGATCCTGGTGGTGGACCACAACCCCGACCTGCACCTGCGGCTCAAGCGGGAGTACCCCGACGCGGTCGTGGTGGAGAACGCCCACGAGCGGGGGCTGTCCGGTGGCAGGAACACCGGGACGGAAGTCGCGGGGGGCGACGTCGTGGCGTTCCTCGACGACGACGCGGTGGCCGATCCGGGCTGGCTGGAGGCGTTCGAAACGGGGTTCGCCGATCCGGCGGTAGCCGGGGTCGGGGGGCTGACCCGGCCCCTGTGGACGGCGGGCGGGCGTCCCCGCTGGTTCCCCGAGGAGTTCGACTGGACGGTCGGCTGCACCTATCGCGGGATGCCGGTCGAGCGGGCCCCGATCCGCAACGTGATGGGCGGCAACGCCGCGTTCCGTCGCGACGTCGTCAGCGAGGTCGGCGGCTTCAGCACGGCCATCGGGCGCAGCGTCCAGGGGCGCAGGAGCCGGCCGCTCGGCTGCGAGGAGACCGAGTTCTGCATCCGGCTGTCGCAGCGGCGGCCGGGGGCGGTGCTGCTGTTCGAGCCGGGCGCGGCCATCGGGCACAAGGTGTCCGCCGAGCGGGCGCGGTTCGGCTACTTCCGGGCCCGCTGTTACGCGGAGGGCCTGTCCAAGGCTCTCGTCACGAGCAGCGTGGGCGCGGGCGACGGGCTCTCCAGCGAACGCGGCTACACCTTCAGGACGCTGCCGCTCGGGGTGCTGCGCGGCCTCGGCGACGCGGTGCGCGGCGACCTCGCCGGCCTCGGCCGCTCGGGCGCCATCGTGATCGGGCTGGCCTGGACGACCTGGGGCTACCTGGTCGGCGGCGCGCGCATCCGGAGCCGCTCGTGACGCGGGTCCCGATCCTGATGTACCACTCGGTGACGGACCGGCCCACGCCGGAGACCCGGCCGCTGGCCGTACGGCCGGGCGACTTCGCCGACCAGCTCGGCTACCTGCGGGAGACCGGCTTCACCCCGCTCACCGTGGCCGATCTGGTGGCGTCGCTGCACCGCACCGGCCCGGAGCTGCCCGACCGCCCCGTGGTGATCACGTTCGACGACGGGTACGCCGACTTCCACGAGGAGGCGCTTCCCGTGCTCGACCGGACGGGCTTCCCGGCCACGCTCTTCCTGACCAGCGGCTGGGTGGCCGACGCCGGCGCCGACGCCGCGGGCCGGCCGCTGGACCGTACGCTCTCGTGGGGCCAGGCCCGCGAGGCGGCCGAGCACGGCGTGGAGATCGCCGGGCACAGCCACAGCCACCCCCAGCTCGACCAGATCGGCGACCACGAGCTGCGCCAGGAACTCCGCCGTAACAAAGGGGTGATCGAGGACCGCCTCGGCCGCCCGGTGACCACCATGGCCTATCCGTACGGCTATTCGAGCGCGCGGGTGCGCCGTGAGGTGCGCCGGGCGGGGTACTGGGCGGCCTGCGCGGTGGGCAACGCCGTCGCGGCCGACCGGCACGACGAGCTGGCCATCCCCCGGCTGACCGTGAGCGGGGGCACCACGATGGCGCGGTTCGCGCTCGCCGTGGAGGGCCGCGGCGTTCCTCTCATCTACCTCAAGGAGCGCACCCTGACCAAGGGATACGCGGTTCTCCGGCGTACCCGGTACGGCCTGCGCAAGATTGCCACTCGCCAGTAACAATCACGGCCCACGAGGTGTCAGCTCCGGCGCATAAGGGGAGAAAACAGGGCGATCGAGGATTGAGGGGGCACAGTGGCCCACGCATGGATGCCCGGCGCCAGCCGAATTCCCGCTCCCGAGGACTCCGGACCCATGATCGGCGGAGTTCCGAGGGCCGTCTGGTTCATCTGGCCGACCGACCCTCTCGCGGTGTCGGCCAAGTCCGCCGCCCAACGCATGATCCAGCTCGGGTGTCCCGCCCACCTGATCTGGAATCCCGTGACCGGCGAGATCGCCCAGTCGCTTCCCCCCACGCGCGCGGCCCGCGGACTGCCGGGCGATCGGGGACGTGAGGGACGGGTGTGCGTGCAGATCCGCGTGCTCGGCTCGGTGGAACATCCCTTCACCGACGGGAAGCTGGACGGTCTGGACGACATCCTGACCTGGCTGGACGCCTGGCGGGTGCCCCGCCGCTGGCCGGCCGGGCCTCCGCTGCCCTCGCCGCACTCGCTGGCGGCCGAACGCAGCCGCCGCCTCTGGGCGCGCGGCGGCCACTTCGGCCACTCGCAGGTGCCGGGGACGGTGGAGGGCGACCCGGGCGGGATCGACGTGAACCGCATCACCGGCGAGAGCGTGCCGCCGTTCGCGCTGCCCCGCCCTCGGGAGGAGTTCCGCGTGCTCGAACGGGTCATCTGAGCGGGCCGGGAGCCCGAAGCGACCGACCCTGCCGAGGTTCGTGGTCACCGCGTTAAAGATCTCGGGTCAGCTCCCGGATGACGGCGCAGCCGCGCCGGACACCCGCGAGCGACGCGGAGCCGTACCCCAGGACGAGGCCGTGGACCTGGATCGGCCCATGGTGGTGCCGGGCGGTGGTGTCGAGCAGCACGCCGCGCTGCCGCGCTTCCTCCACCAGCGGGCCGACCGCGTCCTCGGGCAGCTCGACGAGGACGTGCAGGCCGGCGGTGTCGCCCTTCACCAGCGGTCCGAGCGTCTCGACGACCGCCGCCCGCCGGCGCGCGTACTCCAGGCGCATCCGGCGCAGGTGCCGGTCCAGGTCGCCGCGCCGCAGCAGGGTCGTGACCGCGCGCTGCACCGGGCCGGAGGTGCGGTCGCCGAGCAGCGTCCTGTGTTCGGCGACCCGCGCCAGCGACTCCGGCGCGGCCACCAGCCAGCCGAGCCCCACGTCGGGGCTGAGCGACTTCGACAGGGTGCCGAGCAGCACGACCCGCGCGGGGTCGAGCCCGTACAACGCGGGCAGCGGCGCGACGTCATAGCGGAACTCCGCGTCGTAGTCGTCCTCCACGATGACGGCGCCGGTGCGACGGGCCCAGGCGAGGAGCCGTTCGCGCCGGGTCATGGGCAGCCGGCCGCCGAGTGGGAACTGGTGGGCCGGAGTGGTGTACAGCACGTCCAGGCCGTCCGGCAGCTCGTCCACGATCACGCCCTGGTCGTCCACGGGGCACGGCACGATCTCGGCGCCGCGCGCCCGCAGGACGTTCCTGGCCACGCGGTAGCCGGGCTCCTCCACCCCCGCGCGGACGCCGGGCCGGAGGAGGGACGCGGCGAAGAGGTCGAGCCCGTGCCCGGTGCCACGGGTGACCAGCACGTTCTCCGGCCCGGCGGGTACGGCACGCGCCCGGCGGAGGTGATCGGCGAGCAGCGCGCGCAGGTCGGGGTGCCCACGGGGATCCGGGGTGTGGCCGGGCGGCGCGTCCCCGGCGTGGCGCCAGGCCCGGCGCCACGCGGCGACGTCGTACCCGAGCACCCAGGGCCGCCCCGGGCGCAGGTCCACCAAATCCGGCCCGGCGGGTTCGAACGGGTCTGTCGGATCCCACGGGATCCTCGGCTCCAGCGGCCTCACCAGATCCGGAAATGTTGTGACGTCGGCGACGTAGGTGCCGGAGCCGCGCCTGCCGTCGAGCCAGCCCTCGGCGTAGAGCTGCTGGTACGCGTCGGTCACGACCGTACGGCTGACGCCGAGCAGCGCGGCCAGCGCGCGGCTGGACGGCAGCCGCTCGCCTGCCCGCAACGCTCCGTCCCGCATGGCGTCCCGGAGCTGGTCGGTCACCTGCGCGGCGAGCGCGACGGGCGAGCGCCGGTCCACGACCAGCGGGAGGTCGACGTTGGCCCGCAAAGTGGTTCCCCATTCATCATCGGAAGTGGCCATATGCAGCGGTCCACTCGGCTCCTAACGTAACGGACATGCTTTCCACAACACCCCGGACCGTGCTCAAGCGCGGCAAGGACCGGGCCCGCACCGACCACGCCGACCTGTACGCCGTGCTGGACGCCGGGCTCATCTGCCACCTGGGCGTCCTGGTGGACGGGGCGCCGAGAGTGATCCCCACCGGGTACGGCCGGATCGGCGAGACGCTGTACCTCCACGGCTCCACCGGGGCCGCCTCGCTGCGCGCCGCGTCGGACGCACCGGTCTGCGTGACCGTCACCCACCTGGACGGCGTCGTCCTGGCGCGGTCGGCGTTCCACCACTCGGTGAACTATCGCTCGGCGATGGTCTACGGACTGACCCGGGAGGTCGTGGACGACGACGAGCGGCTCGACGGCCTGCGCGCGATCACCGAGCGGCTCGCCCCCGGCCAGTGGGACGCGGTCCGGCCACCGAGCAGGAAGGAGCTCGCCGCCACCGCCGTGCTCGCCCTCTCCCTGGAGGAGGCGTCCGTCAAGGTACGGCAGGGCCCGCCGAAGGACGACGAGGAGGACTACGCCCTGCCGATCTGGGCGGGGGTGCTGCCGCTGCGAAGCGTCTGGGGCGCACCGGAGCCCGACCCGAGGCTGACCTCCGACATCCCGGTCCCGGAGCACGTTCTCCGCAGGTCATGACCGGTTTGTGACTAAGTTTCACGACTTTTCGTCTTAATTAGTGATCCATCACTAAGCTACGGTCTCGTCATGCGCCGATGAGGAGACCTGATGTACGGGCAGACGGGCGCCTGGAGTGCCCCCGGTTATACCGAGATTCGAGAGCTGGGCACGGGGGGCGGCGGCCGGGTCGTGCTCGCCAAGCACGACGCCGACGGCATACAGGTGGCGATCAAGTACCTGTCCGACGCGCTGCGCTCCGATCTCAACTTCGTCGGCCGATTCCGCCAGGAGGCCCACCTCCTCGCGCTCATGGAGCCCAGCCCGCACGCGGCGCGGTTCTACGAGTACATCGAGGCGCCGCACGGCGCCGCCATCGTGATGGAACTGGTCGACGGCGTCTCGTTACGCACGATCCTCCGCTCGGAGGGGCCGACCGGCCCGGAGGCCGCGCTCACCGTGCTGAAGGGCTCGCTGCTCGGGCTCGCCGCGGCGCACGCCGTCGGGGTGGTCCACCGCGACTACAAGCCGGAGAACGTGCTGGTCACGGCCGACGGCATGAGCAAGCTGGTCGACTTCGGCATCGCCGCGCGGGCCGGCGAGGGGGTCAACGCGGCCGGCACCCCGCCGTACATGGCGCCGGAGCAGTGGTCGGGCAGCCCGGCGAGCCGGGCCACCGACGTGTACGCCGCGACCGTGGTCTTCTTCGAGTGCCTCACCGGCACCCGGCCGTTCCGGGCGCAGAGCCTGCCCGCGCTCGCCCGCCAGCACCAGTCCACGCCCCCGCCGGTCGAGGAGGTGCCGGAGGCCCTGCAGGGGCTCATGGGGCGCGGCATGGCCAAGAACCCGGCCGACCGGCCCGCGTCGGTCGAGGCGTTCCTGCGCGAGCTGGAGACCATCGCCGCCGAGGCGTACGGGCCCACCTGGGAGGAGCGCGGACGGCGGCGCCTGGCCGCCCTCGCCGGCCTGCTGCTCCCCTTCTTCCCGCTGGCCGAGGAGAAGCCCGAGGCCGCCACGGCGCTCGCCGAGACGCACCTCGCCAACAACCGGTTCACCAAGGTCAGCATCAGGATCGGCCTGGTCGCGGTCGCGGTGGCGCTGGTCGCGGGCGGCACGGCCGCGCTCGTCGGGTCGTTCGGCGACGCCAAGCTGCAGGCCCACACGACGGTCGACTCCCCGAGCAGCACGCCCCTGGACCTCGGCATCGACGAGGAGGAAGAGGAACCGGTCGAGGTGACGACCGCGCCCGAGCCGTCGCCGTCGCCGTCGAGGACGCCCACCCCCTCCCCCACGCCCAGCGTCCAGCCGACGGTCAGGTCCTCCCCGTCGGCGGCCCCGTCCGCGAAGCCGTCGCCGAGCAGGAGGCCGACGCCCTCGCGTACACCGACCCGCCCGCGGCCCCGGCCGAGCCAGTCAAGCCCGGAGCCGGGCGACACGGTGAACATCCCCGACCTCCCGGACTGGGGGTCCACGCCGACTCGGCCGCAGAACACCCCCACGACCTCCTCGCCCACGTCCGGGCCGACGGACCCGGGCCCCACGGAGACGCCGCAGGAGACGCCCCGGCTCACCTCCGCGCCCATGCCCAGCGCCTCAATGGGGGCGTTCGCCCTGGGCCTGGTGACGACCGGCCTCGTTCCCGGCACACTGGCCGTGAAGAGGATGACGGGGCGGCACCGGAGGGGATAGATGGATGACGGCGGTTCCGTCGCGGGGCATCGGCTGACCGGACGCGCCCGGTCCGGCGAGATCGGCACCTGGCGCGAGGCGGTCTCCCCCGCCGGAACCCCGTCGGGCGTGCTGCGGTTCGACCCCGCCCTGGTGGCCACGCCCCCGGCCCGCGAGCGGCTGGTCGCCGCCGTGACCGCCGACCGCCACCTCGCCCGGAGCGCCGGGCTGCTCCCGGTCGCCGACCTCGTCACCGCGCGCGGCGACATCTGGCTCATCACGGACGGCGCGCCCGTTCCCACCCTCGCCGACCTGCTCGCCGAGGTGCATCGCGGGGGCGTCCCCTCCCCCGGCTCCGGCGCGGTGGCGGCGATCCTGGCCGACACCGCGCGGACCCTGCTCGACCTGCACGCGGCCGGACTCACCCACGGCGCGCCGCATCCCGGCACGATCGTGATCACGGGGGACGGCACGGCCCTGCTCGCGGAGCGCGGCCTCCTGCAGGCGCTGCGCGGGGAGCCCGCGTCGCCGGAGCGGGACGTCACGGCCTGGATCGAGCTCGCCAGAGGGCTCGCCACGAGTTGGGCGGACGACGGCTCGGCCGTCCTGTTCGAGCGCGCGGCGGCGGCCGCCGCGGCCCACGGGCTCGCCGCCGCCCGCGACGTCCTCCTCGCCGCGGGCGACCCGCTCCCCCAGAGCCACACGACCAGGGAGCCGCTGGCCCGCACGCGCCATCTGTGGTCCTCGGCCGCTCCGGAACCCGCCCCTGCGGCGGACGAGGTCGGTGCCGCCGTCACCCTGCTGGGGATCCCCGGTCCGGCCGCCGCGGACGACGTCGTCATGCGCTTCGGTCCCGGCGTGCCCGCGGACACTGCGGCGGCGCAGATCTGGCGTTCCGGGACGACCACGGAGCTCGCCGACGACGTGGGCCGGGACGCCGGGCCGGCCCGGCGTCCCGGCCGACGGCGGGGCCGCCAGGGCGCGTGGGCGGGATCGGCGCTCCTCGCCGCACTCCTCGCGGTGGTCATCCTGTGGCTGCGCTTCCAGCCGGCCGCGGGCGTGGTGGTCGAGAAGGTGGACGTACGCGGCCCCAAGAAGGCGATCGCCTGCGACGGCATGGCCGCGCTCGTCGGCACGGTGACCACCAACGGCGGCGCGGGCACCATCCGGTACGTCTGGGTGCGCAGCGACGGCGTGCGGATGCCGGAGCGCGAGCGGCACGTGCCCTCAGGGAGCACGTCGGTCGCGCTCCCGTTGCGCTGGGAGGTGACAGGGTCCGGCCGTTTCAAGGGCGTGGCCACGTTGCGCGTCCTGTCGCCGACCGCCTCGGGACAGCCGCTCCAGGACAAGGCGTCCTTCTCCTACCGGTGCTGAAACACGGTGCGGAACCATGGTGGTGAAACCGGCCGGGCGCTGAGACGCCGCCGCCGAGGCGGCCGCGATTTGACCGCACTTTCCCACGAACGCACAGCAACATCAGAGAAAGCCGACGTTTTCCGGCAATCTCATGAACAGATGTGGGATTGCTAATGTGGCCCGCATGACGACGACGCCCGCCGGCTGGTACCCGGACCCGTACGGCTCCCCTCTGTTGCGGTGGTGGGACGGGTCCCAGTGGACCGACGCGACGCATCCCAGGGAGCAGCCGGGCGGCGCCCAGCCGGAGGCCGAGCAGATCGTTCCCGGCGGCGCGCAGGGCGGCTCCGACGGCGGGTTCCCGGCCCAGGGCGGTTCCGACGGCGGGTTCCCGGCCCAGGGCGGCGGCCCGCAGTGGGGCTCTGCGTCCCAGACGGCCCAGCTCCCCCTCCCCGGCTTCGGGGCGCCGCCGCCGAAGCAGTCGTCGCCGTGGCCGTGGCTGCTGGGCGGGCTCGCGATCGTCGTCGTGCTCGCCCTGGTGTCCGCCGCCGGGGTGTTCTTCTTCCGGGTCCAGAGCAGCGACGTGGTCGCCCGGCCCGGCACGGAGACGACGGCGCCCCAGCTCGACCGCACCGTCCCTCCCCAGGAGACGGAGCCGCCCCAGCAGCAGCTCACCGAGCTGCCGCGGCCGTCGGGCGGCCGGATCTCCGACCCCGTCACCGGGCTGTCGTACGCGTTCCCGGGCGATCCGTGGGTGGTGCCGAAGGCGGCGGACATCAACAACCCGAGCAACCAGCAGATGCCGCAGTGGTCGAGCGGCTACCAGGCCCTCTCGCAGCAGAACTTCGACGGCAAGAACGGCGACTGGGTCGCCTCGGTCTTCGCCGCTCCGCTGCCCGCGGTCTTCCCGTACAGCGGCCCGCAGGACCTGAGCAACCTCACCAGCGCGGCGCTGGTCGCGTACGAGCCGGCCTTCTACTCGCCCCCGCACGCGCGCAGGATCGTGAGCAACAAGGCGATCAAGGTGGGCGGCCGCGACGCCTGGCTGACCGAGTTCGAGATGGACTTCACCGCGGAGTCCCGGCGCAACGGCTGGAAGTTCAAGACGGAGAAGGGCGCGTTCGTCCTGGTGGACGCGGGTGCGGGGCAGCAGCCGGCCATGCTCTACATCTCGGTGCCCGACAATCTCGACCAGTCGGTGCTCCAGCAGGTGGTGGACTCTCTCCAAGTAAGTTGAACGCCCTACTACTCTGGGTCTCATGACTGACCTGCTGGTCTGGATCGACTGTGAGATGACCGGGCTCGACCTCGGCCGTGACGCGCTCGTCGAGGTGGCCTGTGTCGTCACCGACGGCGAGCTGAACCAGCTTGACGAGGGCGTGGACGTCCTCATCAAACCCCCACCCGAGGCCCTGGCCCAGATGTCCGAGGTGGTGCGCGAGATGCACACCACCTCGGGTCTGCTGAACGCCCTTCCCACCGGGGTGACGCTGGCGGAGGCGGAGACCCTCGTCCTGGAGTACATCCGGTCCCACATACGCGAGCCCAAGAAGGCTCCGCTGTGCGGCAACTCGATCGCCACGGACCGTTCGTTCATCGCCAGGGACATGCCGCTGGTGGACGACTACCTGCACTACCGCATGATCGACGTCTCCTCGATCAAGGAACTGGCCCGCCGGTGGTACCCGCGGACCTACTTCGCCTCCCCCGAGAAGCAGGGCGGCCACCGCGCGCTGGCGGACATCACCGAGAGCATCCGTGAGCTCCGCTACTACCGCGCGGCCGTCTTCGTGCCGCCGCCGGGCCCCGACACGGCCACGGCACGCGAGATCGCCGAGGCGGTCTCCGCCGGCTGACCGGCGCTCAGATCCTGGCCGGGTCCTCGCGCTCCGCATGGGCGAGCGCGAGGATCTCGTCCACCGGCCACTGATCGTAGGCATGGTCGCCGTACTTCACCGCGACCACGCGGCCGTCGGCCGCGATCAGGAAGTCGGCCGGCAGCCCGAGGCGCCCGCCCTCCGGAGCGAATGACGGCGACGGCCGCCGCCCGCGCAGGACGGGACCGAGATCGCGAAGCACTCCGTACACCACCCGGCCCCAGACGCGCGGGTCGAGCAGGGCGCGGGGCGCGGACTCGACGCCGAACTCGCGGTAGAGCCGCTTGCCCGGGTCGGCGACGACCTCGAACGGCAGTTCCGCGGTGTGCGGCCGCAGCGCCTCCGCCGACGAGTGGAAGACCACCACCTCGCGCACGCCCGCGGCCGCGATCTCGTCGTGCCGCGTCGCCACCGACCGCAGGTGCAGGTTGCAGACGGGACAGCCGGCGAACCGCCGGAACTGAAGGTGGATCAGCCGGTCGGCGTCCGGGATCGGGATCGTCTCCCCGGAGACGGCGGTGAACCGCCGCCGGGTGATCGTCGCGCCTGCCCTGATCCGCCCGGAACCCCCGTTTCGCGCCAACGCCTTCTCCTCTCCGTAGGCGTATGTTGTACGCCTACGACGTTATGAGCGTATGTTGTACGCTGTCAAGCCGTGCCGCGACCTCGCTCCTACTCCGAAACCGACATCGCCGCCGCCGCCCTCGCGGTCATCGACCACGACGGGCTCGCCGCGCTCACGATGCGCGCCGTCGCGGTCCGGCTCGGCCTGGGCACGATGTCGCTGTACCGGTACGTCAGCGACCGCGAGCAGCTGGAGGGGCTCGTCGTCGATCTCGTGCTCTCCGCCGTCGACACGACACCGCCGCCCGACCTTCCGTGGGACGAGCAACTCACGGTGCTGGTCGAACGGGTGCGCGCCGCCGCCGCCGCGCACCCGCAGGCCATCCCGCTGGCCTTGACCCACCGCCACACCTCGGCGAACGTGCTGCGCTGGGCGGAGGCCGTCCTCGGCGTGCTGACCGCCGCCGGATTCACCGAAGACCGCCGGGCGATCGCCCTCCGCTGCCTACTCGGCCATCTGATCGGCTCGATCCAGATGGATCACCTCGGGCCACTGTCCGGCGCGGGCACGGAGGCGATGGCGCGACTGTCCCCCGAGGCCTACCCCCTGCTGGCCGAAACCGCCCGCGAGGCGCGGGAGGTCACCGCCGGGGACGAGTTCCGGCGCGGCTTCCGCATCCTCCTGCTCGGCCTGCGCGCCTCGCTCGACCAGGCAGCCGAAACGGGTCCAGAGGTGACGAATCAGTGAACGCCGCGCGGTGGGACATGACGACTCCGAAATACCGCTACACTTTTCTCGTACGCCGCCGAGTGCGGCAGACATGGTGGGTGTAGCTCAGCTGGCAGAGCGCCAGGTTGTGGTCCTGGATGTCGTGGGTTCAAGTCCCATCACTCACCCGGGAAGACGGCCGGTCCGAAAGGACCGGCCGTCTGCTTTTGTGGCGCGACCACAAGAATGATCCACAAAACATGACCTACGCGCGTTATGCTCGCTCTCGACCGCTACGCCGGACGCGCGGGGGCCTCGGCGATCTTGATTCTGCCCAGGAGGCCGGATGAGAGTCGACGACCGCACCCGTTTGAGCCTGAGCAAACGCGAGGCCGAGGTCATGGACCTCATCGCCGTGGGCCACTCCAACGGTGAGATCGCGCAGCGCCTCTTCCTCAGCGAGAAGACGGTGAAGAACCACGTCAACCGCATCTACGCCAAGCTCGGCGTGGAGTCGCGGAGCGCGGCGATCGGCCGCTGGCGGGACTCGACCGGCGACTGAGGCCGGCCCCGCTCAGCCCGGGGTGAGGACCTCGCGGAGGCGGGCCAGGCCGTACTCCAGCTCGTCCGGCTGTACCGAGAGCGCCGGGCGGAGCCGTACCGACTGCTCGCCGGACGGGAGGACCAGCACCCCGGCCGCACCCTCGTCGCGCAACCGGGCGATCACGCCGGCCCGGTCGGGCACGTCGAACGCGCACATGAGGCCGCGGCCTCTGGCGTTCGCGACGAGGCCCTCGGCCTCCAGGGTCTGCAGCCCGGAGAGCAGCTTCTCGCCCATGATCGCGGCCTTCGGGATCAGCTCGTCGCGCTCGATGATCTCCAGCATCCGGCGCGAGCGCACCATGTCGACCAGCCCGCCGCCCCAGGTCGAGTTGATCCGGCCGCTGACGTTGAAGACGTTGCCGGGGACCAGGTCCACCCTGCGGCCGGCCATCACCCCGCCCACCTGGACCTTCTTGGCGAAGACCACGACGTCGGGCGCCAGGCCGAACTGCTGGTACGCCCAGGGGGTGCCGGTCAGCCCGACGCCGGTCTGGACCTCGTCCACGATGAACAGCGCGTCGTGCTCGTGGCAGAGGTCCTGCATCGCCTGGAGGAACTCGGGACGCATGTGGTTGTCGCCGCCCTCGCCCTGGACCGGCTCGGCGATGAAGCAGGCGATGTCGTGGGGATTGCGGGCGAAGGCGTCGCGCGCCTGGGCCAGGGAGCGCCGCTCCGCGGCCTCCACGTCGCCGAAGTGGATGGCGGGCACGTCGATGCGGGGCCAGGGGAACTTGGGGAAGCGGTCGGTCTTCACCGGGTCGGTGTTGGTGAGGGACAGCGTGTAGCCGCTCCGGCCGTGGAAGGCGCGGGTGAGGTGGAGCACCTTGGTGCCGAGGCCGGGGTGGCGGCCGTGGGCCTCATTCCAGCGGCTCTTCCAGTCGAAGGCGCACTTCAGCGCGTTCTCGACGGCCAGCGCGCCGCCCTCGACGAAGAACAGGTGCGGCAGTTCTGGGTCGCCGAGCACCCGGTGGAAGGTCTCGGCGAACTCGGCGAGGTGGGTGGTGTAGAGGTCGGGGTTGGCGGGCTTGTTCGCGGCCACGCGCGCGAGCAGGGCCATGAACTCGGGGTCGTCGTCGAAGGGGTTCATCCCCAGCGGCGACGAGGCGAAGAACGTGTAGAAGTCGAGGTATCTCCGGCCGTCGCGCGCGTCGACCAGCCAGGAGCCCGAGCTCCTGTCCAGATCGAGCACCAGCCGGAAGCCGTCGACGAGCAGATGCCGGGCGAGGACTTCGTGTACGGCGTTCGGGTCCATATCGCCTCCACATTGAGCCGGGACAACACGATTCCCTCACGACCGGGGTCGAATGTGAAGACTTTCCCGCCGAATGAACCTCCTGGAGAACGTTTTACTACCTCCTTGGCACATCGGCCGGAGAAACACCTGTCTCACAGGGCACGCAGGAAACGCGCGGCGATCGGGACCGCCGCGTTGCGCCCCGTGCCGCCGTGTTTCACGAACACGGCGAACGCGAGGTCGTCCTTGTATCCGATGAACCAGGCGTGGTCCGGGCCGCCCTGCCAGTCCTCGGCGGTGCCGGTCTTGCCGGAGACGCCCTCGGGCAGCTCGGACCCGGCCGCGGTGCCCTCGGTCGTCACCGCGCTCATCAGCGACCGGAGCCCGGCCGTCACCGTGTCGTTCAGCGGCACGCTCGCGGGCGGCGCATGCCCCTCGATCCGCTCCGCCACGTCTGCCGGGAGCAGCCGCGGCGGGTGCCAGGCCCCGCTCTGCACGGCCGCCGCGACGCTCGCCATGCACAGCGTGCTCGCCTCCACCGTGCCCTGGCCGAATGAGGCCTCCGCGAGCGCGTCCGGGTTCTCCGGCCTGTTCAGGCTGCCGCAGGTGCCGCCGACGCCAGTGGCGAGGCTGGTGCCGAAGCCGAGGGCGGCCGCCTGCTCCATCAGCCGGTCGGCGCTCACGAGCTGCACCGCGAGCCGCGCGAACGTCGTGTTGCACGACAGCGCGTACGCCTGCTGGAGCGTGACGCTTCCGTGGTCCTTCTCCTGGTAGTTGTTGATCGTCCGCCCGTTCGGGATCGTGTACGTCGCCGGACAGGGGACCTGGGAGTCGGCGCTCAGCCCGCCGTCGAGCAGTGCGGCGGCGGTGACCGTCTTGAAGGTGGAGCCGGGCGCGTACTTCCCGGTGAACGCCTCCCTGCCGCCCAGCCGGTCGGCCACCGCGGCCACCTCCCCGGTGGACGCCCGCACCGCGACGATCGCGGCCTGCTGGACGGGGTCGAGCGCCCGGGCCGCGGCCGCCTGGGTGAACGCCTCGACCGTGGTCTTGGTCCCCTCCGACGCCGCCGCCTTCTTCTCCAGCAGGACCCGGGGCGGCTGGGCCGGGTTCCGCAGCTCGATGGTCCACCCCACCTCCGTGCCGGAGGGCGGCTGCGGGATCCGCGTGCCGAGCTCCGCGAGGTACGGCTCGGCGTAGCTCTCGTGCGGGAACGCGCGCCCCTCCTTGGTGACGAACCGCGTGGCGGACACCGGCTCGTCGATCCGGACCAGCTCGCCCCCCTCGGCCAGGTCGGGATGCATCACGGCCGGGGTCCACAGCACCTTCCAGCTCAGGTCCCGGACGGCCAGGCGCAGGGTCGAGGCGAAGTCCCAGGCGCCGTCGTATCCGGCCAGCTTCCGCGCCCCGGTGAAGCGCATCTCGGCCGTCTGCTCCCCGGTTTTGGTGACCTTGCCGGGCTTGAGCCGTACGACCTGGGCGGAGAGGGCGTCGTCGAGCTGCCGATGCTGGGCGGCGAAGTCGGCGGGCGGCTCGTCCACGAGTTCGCGCATCGACTCGTAGTCGCCGGTCGCCCAGTCACTCAGATAGGTGCGGGCCGTCTCCTCCGGCGTGCCCTCGACCTGCCCCTCGGCCGGCTCCTCGTCGGGCGCTGACGCGGGCGGCGTCGGTCCGTCGATCACGAGCTGCGTCTGCGGGCCGGTCCCGGCCTCGTCCTTCCCCTGCAGGACGAGCCCGGTGACGCTCGTGACGATGATGGCGACGACCACCCCGACGAGGGCGAGCAGCGCTCGTCTGCGCATACGGTTTCTCCTGGGGGGTCGGAGTGCTCCCCCCGATATACCACGCATAGGGAGCAAAAGGTTGAGAGATCCGGTGCAGGGCCGCTATCCCGTGACATATGGCGAGGTGGAGCTCCTGCGGGACCTCGACCGGCCGGACGGGTGGATGCTCGTCATGAACGGCGTCGCCCAGTCGTACGTGGACCTGGCCGATCCGACCTACCTCGACTTCGACTACGTCCGGCTGATGGCCGAGGTGATCGGCTGCCTCCCCGAGGGGCCGCTCGACGCCGTCCACATCGGAGGCGGGGCCTGCACGCTGCCCCGCTACCTCGCCGCGGCCCGGCCCGGCTCCCGGCACATCGTGATCGAGCCGGACGCCGAACTGGTCCGGCTCGTCCGCGAGCAGCTCCGGCTGAAGTCGGTGCCCCGGCTGAAGGTGCGGGTGCTCGACGGGCGGGCGGCCGCAGCCGGGCTGGACGACGCGTCCGCGGACCTGGTCGTGCTCGACGCCTTCTCCGGCGCGGTCATGCCGGCCGAGCTGGCCACCACCGAATACCTCGCCGAGATGCGGCGGATCCTGCGCCCCGGCGGCACGCTGCTGATCAACGTGGCCGACGGGAAGGGCCTGCCGTTCGCCCGGCGGCTACTCGCCACGGTGCTCGGCGCGTTCCGCCACGTGCTGCTGCTGGCCGAGCCCGGCATCCTCCGGGGACGGCGCTTCGGCAACCTGATCGTGGCGGCGTCCCCGGTGGAGCTGCCGGTCGGGGCGGTCACCCGCCGGGCGGCGGGCGGCCTGACCCAGGCCCGCTGCCTGTACGGCAGGGAGCTGACGAACTTCGTCGCCGGCGCCGCCCCGATCAGGGACGGCGAACCGGTCGTCTCGCCCGTGCCGCCGCCCGGCCTCTTCGACTGACGGTCAGCTCGCCCCGTGGGCGGCCGCGATCTCGTCGATGCGGGCGGCGAGCGTGTAGTCCAGCTCGGTCAGGCCGCCCGCGTCGTGCGTGGTGAGCGCGAGGTGCAGGGTGCGCCACCTGATGTCGATGTCGGGATGGTGGTTCATCTTCTCCGCCTCCTCCGCGATCTCGTTCACGATCGCGATGGCGGTGCGGAAATCGGGGGCGATCACGGTCCTGCGGATCGTGTCGCCGTCGGTCTGCCACGTGGTCGGTTCGCCCATGCGGACAAGGAGATCACGGGAGGCGGCCGCGGCGCTATTTGAGCGCGCCCGCGGTGAGGCCCGACTGGATCTGCCGCTGGAAGACGATGTAGACGATCAGCATCGGGATGATCGCCATGCAGAGCGCCGCGAACAGCCCCGCCCAGTCGGCCTCGTAGCCGGCGTTGGTGGAGATGTTGGCGATGCCCTGGGTGATCAGCCACTTCTCCTCGGCGTTGCCCGGCAGCAGCACGATCGGCAGCAGGTACTGGTTCCACTGGCCCAGGATGTTGAAGATCGTGATGCTGATCAGGCCGGGTTTCGCCATCGGCAGCATGACCTGGAAGAACGTGCGCGTGTGCGAGGCGCCGTCCATCATCGCGGCCTCGGCCACCGAGGTCGGCAGCGTCTTGAAGAACGCGGTCAGGAAGAACACCGAGAACGGCAGCGAGTACGCGACGTAGACGATGACCACGCCGGTGTGCGTGCCGAGCAGGCCGAGGTTCTTCACCGTGAGGAACAGCGGGACCAGCGCGAGGAAGACCGGGAACGACAGGCCGGAGACGAACAGCAGATAGATCGCTTTGCTGCCGGGGAACCGGTACCGGGCCAGCACGTACGCCGCCATCGAGCTGAGCAGCATCGTGAAGAAGGTGGACACGGCCACCACGATCACGGTGTTGACCAGGTACTGGCCGATGTGGGCCTTGGCCCAGGCGCGACCCCAGGCGTCCCAGTGGAAGGTCGCCGGCAGGCCCAGGGGGTGCTCGCCGAAGATCTCCGTGTTGGTCTTGAAGGAGCCGAGGAACGTCCAGATGATCGGGAAGATCACCAGGATCGCCCAGACGACCAGGGCCAGGTGCGACAGCGGGCCGAAGACGCCGACCCGGCCGCCCGTGCGCTGCGGGGGACGTGTCATGTCTAGAACTCGATCCTCTCGCGCCGCGTGACCCGCAGGGTGAGGACGGCGAACGTCAGGGTGAGGAAGAACAGGGCGACGCCCATAGCGGAGGCGTAGCCATACTTGGAGAAGGTGAACGCCTGGCGCCAGATCTCCAGCGGCAGCACCGTGGTCGCGTTGTCGGGGCCACCCCGGTCCACGGAGAGAACCTGGACCAGGGCGAACCCGTCGAACGCGGCGATGCCGAGATAGACCCAGCCGACCTGCAGGGTGTCCCAGAGCAGCGGCAGGGTGATTTTGAAGAAGAGCGTGAACCGTCCCGCGCCGTCCAGCGCCGCCGCCTCGAACACCTCCGGCGGGATGGACGACATGCCGGCCGAGAAGAGCACGACGTAGAAGCCGACGGCCTGCCAGACCATCACGCCCATGATGGTCCACAGCGCCAGGTCGGGGTTGATCAGCCAGCCCACGGGGTCGATCCCCACGGCCCCGAGGACGCTGTTGACCACGCCGGTCTTGTCCGGGCGCAGGATCGCCTGGAACAGCACGCCGACGATGGCGACGGCGAGGACCTGCGGAAAGAAGAACACGATCTTGTAGAAGGCCGACCCGCGCACACCGGTGCGCCGCCCGTTCGCCTGCCCGCCCCCGACGTTGAGGAGGAACGAGAAGAACAGCGCGATGGCGATGGTGGCCAGCGGCATGACGAGCAGCAACAGCCCGTGATGGCGCACCGCCTGCCAGAAGACGTCGTCGGCGAACATCTTCCCGAAGTTCTCGAAGCCGACATAGTCGAAGTCCGGGGAGATGCCCTTCCAGTTGGTGAGCGCGATCTGGAACGCCTGGACGTACGGCGCGATCACGAAGACGACGTAGAGGACCAGCGGCGCAGCGAGGAAGGCCAGGATGAACCCGTACCGCCTCAGCGCCATCGGCGAGGCCGAGGACAGCTTGCCATGCCGCATGGGATCACGCGGTCCGCTTCTGCTTGGTGACCGAGCTGTCGGCCTTCGTCTTGTCCGCGGCCTTCTGCATGTTGGCGCAGAACTGGTCGGCGGTGATGCGGCCGAACATGAGCGCGTTGGTCTGCTTGCGCAGCTCGGTCTCCAATTCCTTGTACCACTGCTCGAAGCTGGACCAGGTCACCACGTTGGCGCCGGCGGCCGACTGGGCGGCCACCACGCTCTCGGTGCCGGGCGACAGCGTGAGGCCCTCGGTGGAGCCGACCACGACGGTGAGGCTCTTGGTCTTCTCGGTGAAGGCCTTGGCCGCCTCCTTGGAGAGCATGACGCGCATGTACTCCAGGCCGCCGTTGACGTTCTTGCCCTTGGCCGGGAGGACGTACGGCTCGCCCGCCACGGCCCGGATCGCCTCGTACGGCATGGTGTCGGACGCGCTGACCGACGGGGTGGCCGACATGGCGTACTCGAAGCCGGCCGGGGTGTCCTTGGCCTGCTCGGGCTCCAGCCAGGAGCCGGAGGGGTAGAGCGCGACCTTGCCCTGGTTCTGCTGGGTCTGCACCTCGGTGTGGATCAGGCCCTCGTAGGACTTGTCCATGTACTTGCCGATCTCGGCCCAGGCCGCCGCCGCCTGCTTGACGGCGTCGTGGGTCCAGGCGCCGTCGACGAGGTTGTCGATGTCGATCAGGACCTGGTTGCCGCCGATCTTCGCCGCGCTGATCAGGATCATCCAGTACTGGTAGTACGAGGCGTTCTTGCCGGCGTACGCGTACGGGGTGATGCCCTTGGCCTTGATCTTGTCGGCGAGGGTCTTGAACTCGTCGAAGGTCTTCGGCGGGGTCCAGCCCTCCTTCTCGAAGAGCTTGGCGTCGTACCAGAGGCCGTACGCGGTGTAGACGTAGTTGAGGAGGTACGGCTTGGCGGGGTCGCCGGCCAGGCCGGACTCGATCGTGCCGGGGACGAGGGTGTCCTTGACCTTCTTGCTCGGGTCGTCGATCGACGGCGCCTCGTAGAGCGGGGTCAGGTCGAGGAGCTGCCCCGCCGCGACGAGGGAGCCGGTGTCCAGGTTGTCGGTGCCGGAGTTGTTCACCACGTCGGGCACGTCGCCGCTGGCGAAGCGCGGCGTGAGGGTCTGCGCGATCGCCTGGATGCCCTGGTGGGTGATCTTCGCCTTCGGGAACTCCTTGACGTACAGCGGTTCGTGCGACTGGGTCGCGTATTCGTCGCCGTAGGCGCCCTTGAAGATCACCACTTCGAGGGGGGCGTCGGCCTTGACGCCGAACGGGTTGGCCTGCGATGTCGCCGCGCCGCCTCCGCCGGCGGAGGCGGCCGGTTCGGCGGTGCTCCCGCCGCCGCCGGAGGTGGCGCAGGCGCTGAGCAGACCGGCCACGGGGCCGGCGGCGAGTGCGGTGAGGCCGATGCGGTGCATCATCTGGCGCCGGGTGATCTCGCGAGGCGTGTTGGTCATCCAACTCTCCTGGGGGGACAGTTAGGAAAGTTTCCTAAACGATTGCTGGAACGTACGGCGAGCCGCGAATCGCGTCAAGAGTCCGCAGTCGGTCTAGACCAATCTGTGATCCACCCGGGATCGCCTTCGGTCGACATTCGGAGGGTATATCCATGTTTAAGCAGCTAAAAGGCTGTATCAAAAGTAGGATCATCCGATCAGAGCTGGTATAGACCGGGCCGGATATGCAGAGATGCACAGTAAGTTGTCCGGCATGTGGGATCTTCGCCGGGAATTGTGTGAGTACGGCCATATGGCGGCTAAGTTGGGCCTGGTCATCGGGACCTCGGGCAACCTGAGCGTCCGGAAGGGCGACCTGGTCGCGGTCACCCCCTCCGGAGTGGCGCTGGACCGGCTCAACCCGGAGGACTGCCCGGTGCTCGACCTGGAGGGCCACCCCGTCGAGGGTGACGCGCGGCCGTCGTCGGAGACGCCGATGCACCTGGCCGTCTACGCCTCGACCGACGCGCAGGCGATTGTGCACACCCACTCGGTCTTCGCGACGGCGGTCGCGACCACCGCGACCGAGCTGCCGCCGATCCATTACAACGCGCTGCTGCTCGGGGGCGCGGTCCGCGTCGCCCCCTACGCCACGTACGGCACGCCCGAGCTGGCCGAGCACGTGCGCACCGCGCTGGCCGGCAAGCAGGCCGCGCTGCTCGCCAACCACGGCGGGGTCACCATCGGACCGACTCTGGAGAAGGCGTTCGAGGCGACCCGCCTGCTCGAATGGCTGTGCGAGGTCTACGTGCGGGCGCTCGGCGTCGGCACCCCCACCGTCCTCACCGACGAGCAGCTCACCGCGGTGGTCGAGCGCGCGTTCAGCCCGGGATGACCGTACGGCGGGCCAGGCCGAGCGGAAGCCCGCCGTTCCCGGCGATCTGGTCGTGGAACTTGCGCAGGTCGCCGGCGTAGTCGTCCCGGATCCGCCGGATCTCCAGCGCCCCGGTGAGGTACGACGGCGCCTGGGTCGGCCAGGCGCAGTAGCGGTTGACCTCGCCCTTGGCGGTGCCCGGCGACAGCGACGCCTTGGTCGCCATGAAGGTCTCGGCCTCCTCGATCGTCATGTCGCCGCAGTGCAGGGCGGTGTCCACGACCATCCGGGCGGCCCGGAAGATCCGGCAGTCCAGGTGCGCCAGCTCGGTCGCCGGGGTGTCGAAGTATCCCTGCTCGTGCAGCATGCCCTCGACGTACAGCGCCCAGCCCTCGGTGAAGTAGGGCGTGCGGAAGATCTTGCGCGCCTTCCTCGGGTTGCCCGCCATCCACCCCAGGTGCCAGTGGTGCCCCGGGTACGCCTCGTGGACGGCGATCGACGGCATCTGCGCCCGGCAGTTGGTGCGCAGGCGCTGCCGTACCTGCTCGGGGGCGAAGTCCTCCGGCGTGAACGGCACGTAGAACACGCCCGACCTCGACGCGCTGAGCGGCGGCGGCGCCAGGTAGCTGGCCACGGCCAGGATGGGCCGCTGGAACTCCGGCGACGGCAGCACCTGGCACTCCTCCCCCTCGGGGAAGGTCACCAGGCCGCGATCGCGGACGAAGTCGCGGGCGCGCAGCGTCTCGGCCTCGTACTCGGCGCGCATGTCCTCCAGCGTCTCGGGGTGGTCGTCCATGAGCGACTCCATCGCCGCCCGCCAGTCCTCGCCCCACTCGCCGGAGCCCACGCGCGGCGCGACCTCGCGCATCCGGGCGTCGATCTCGTCCCACGCGCGGCGGCCCTTCTCGTGCAGCTCGGCCGCGCCGTACCCGAGCATCTCCCGCTCGCGCAGCAGCGTGGAGTAGAGCTCCTCGCCCATGCGCCAGGTGCCGCCCGCGGTGAAGCCCGACAGGAAGACGACGAAGTCGTCGAACGCCGCCGCGGCCGGCTCGGCCGCCGCCGCCAGCCGGGCCCGCAGCACCGGGTCCGCCACCAGCCCGGGGACGGTCTCGGTGAGGAAGCGCCGCGCCGTACGCGCCTGGCCCAGGCCGCGGGCGATCAACAGGTCGGCCGCGAGATCGGGGTCGAGGTTCGCGCGGCAGGCGGCGAGCACCGCGGGCACCTCGGCGAGCCGCGCGACGGCGCTCTCGACCAGCTCGGCCTCCGGCTTCAACCGCTGCTGGAACGGCGTGAACAGAGCGGCGAAGATCCCGTTCACGTAGGGCGCGGGATCACGCCGCCACTCAGGCCAGCGCGCACTCGCCACCGAACCACGCAAATGGGAGATAACCAGCTCGCGGTCGATCTCGTCGTCCGCGGTCTCGCCGGGGGCGCGTTCGGCCGACAGCCGTTCCAGCCAGCGCTCCGCGGCGCGTTCCCGCGCGGTGAAGGCGGCCTCGGTGAAGTCGCCGAGTGTGTGGTCGTACCCGTCGGCGCCGAGCAGCGCGGCCCGGAGCGGGTTCTCCCTGAAGTACCAACCGATGAAGTCATCCAGCAGCGTCATGCTCAAGGACTCTATCCGCGAGACTGGATCACGAATCCCCGCAACGAGGAGCAAACGGTGCCCCTGCAGATGATCGGCGCCCCCGGCGATCCCGACCTGATCCGGCTGCCCTGGGACATCCCGCTGGAGGAGTGGCCCGACCACCACCTGGTGACCCTGCCGCGCGGCATCTCGCGGCACGTCGTCCGGTTCGCCCGCCTGTCGGGGCACGTCTACGCGATCAAGGAGATCAGCGAGCGGTACGCCAGGCGGGAGTACAAGCTGCTGTGGGACCTGGCCCGGCTGGACGCCCCGTCCGTCGAGCCGGTCGCGGTCGTCACCGGGCGCACCGCCGCGGACGGCACCGAGCTGGACTCCGCGCTGATCACCCGGCACCTGCAGTTCTCGCTCCCCTACCGGGCCGTGCTCTCCGGCGCGGTGCGGCCCGACACGCTGACGCGGCTGCTCGACGCCCTCGCCGTGCTGCTCGTCCGGCTCCACCTGGCGGGCTTCTACTGGGGCGACTGCTCGCTGTCCAACACGCTGTTCCGCCGCGACGCCGGAGCCTTCGCCGCGTACCTGGTGGACGCGGAGACCGGCGAGCTGCACCCGATGATCAGCGAAGGCCAGCGGACCCACGACATCGACGTGGCGCACGTCAACATCTACGGCGAGCTGCTCGACCTGGAGGCGGGCGAGCTGCTGCACCCGTCGATCGACCCGCTGGTCTTCGCCGGGCAGATCGTCGAGCGGTACGAGCGGCTGTGGAGCGAGCTGAACTCCGACGAGATCATCGAGGACGTCGACTGGCACATCGTCGAGCAGCGGATCAGGCGGCTCAACTCGCTCGGCTTCGACGTCGCCGAGATGATGGTCCGCAGGAAGGTCGGGACGGGGCGGCTCATCGTGCGGCCCAAGGTCGTGGACGCCGGGCACCACCAGCGCCGCCTGCTGCGGCTGACCGGTCTGGACGCGGAGGAGAACCAGGCCAGGCGGCTGCTGAACGACCTCGACGCGTTCCGGGTGTCGAACGGCCTGCGCCACGAGGACGAGGCGATCGTGGCCCACCGCTGGCTGGCCGAGGTCTTCCAGCCGGTGGTGAGCGGGATCCCGGCCGAGCTGCGGCGCAAGCTGGAACCCGCGCAGCTGTTCCACGAGGTGCTCGACCACCGCTGGTTCATGTCCGAGACGGCCGGGGCGGACGTGGGCCTCGAGGCCGCGGTCCGGTCGTACGCCGAGAACGTCCTGGTGTTCAAGCCGGACGAGAACGCGGTGATCATCGACGCCGGGGCCGACCCGCTGTCCCCCTGAGCTCGGAGGTCAGCCCTCCCGGAGGTGCCGGGCGGCCGCGGCGATGTCGTCCTCGTTGAAGACACGGATGCCGTTCTGTTCGAGAAGCGCGGTGGTCACGCCCTGGCCCGGGGTCGTGCGCCCGGCGAACGTGCCGTCGTAGACGCGCAGCGATCCGCACGAGGGGCTGCCCTCCTTGAGGATCGCCACCCGGGCGCCGGCCGCCCGCGCCGCGTCGAGCGCCCGCCGGGCCCCCTCGACGAACGCCTCGGTCACGTCGTCGCCGTCCGGTGTGAGGATGCGCGCGGTCCCGGCCAGCACGGCGGCGCCGCCCGCGCCGCCCTCGATCTCCGCCGGCGGCCGGGGGATGGGGAGCCCGCCCGCGACTTCCGGACAGAACGGGACAAGCCGCCCCTCGGCGTTCCAGGCGGCGAGCAGTTCGTCCTCGCTCGTCTTGGCGCCGCCGTCGTAGCGCACCTTGCGGCCGAGGAGACAGGCGCTGACCAGGACTCGTTCCATAACTCCTATTCTGTCCCACCCTTAACCCAAAACAAGCCGGGCGATCTTCACATATGCCCGTAAATACAACTCTTCTATGTAGTTAGAGATTTCTCCTCCTTGAGGAACTAATCCTTATATCTCACCTCTTATCGCGATCGATCGTGCGGGCTGCGCGGGCACCGGCTTCTCTAGTGTTGGCCGCGCTGTTTGGACGACACGGCGAGGGAGCTGGGCGTGATCGGGATAGAGGACTGCCTTTCCGAGGCCATGACGATCCCCGGCGCACTTGACGCGATCCTCGTGGATCACACCAGCGGAATGGCGGTCGCCGCCGAGGGCGTGTCCTACCCGGAGGGATCCGCCGCGGGACTGAGCGAGGCGTTCCGCGCCACGCTCGACGGCCTCGCCCTCTCGACGCCCGACGGGACGATACGCATCGAGGACGTGATCGTCACCACCGACCGGGCCTACCACCTGATCAAACCGATGGAGACGATGTTCGACGGCCCGCTGCTCATCTGCCTCCGGCTCGACCCCGACCGCGCGAACCTCGCCCTCGCCCTACGCCGACTTCAGGCCATCTCCCACCGGCTGATCGCCTCGTGACCCATGGCCACCACCACGACCCTCGACTCCGTACTCACCGGACTGGCCCAGGACAGGGCCACCGGCTCCCTCCGCATCGGCCGCGCCGGCACGATCTTCCTCACCCGAGGCCGGGTGTCGTACGCCGAATGCACGGGGACGCCGGGCGTGGAGGAGCTGCTGACCGCCTCCGGACGGATCAGCGCCGGCGCGGTCAGGAAGGCGCGCCAGGCCGCCACCGGGGAGAGCGACCCGCCGAGCGGCGGCGACCGGCTGGTCGACGCCGGCGTGCTCACCAAGGGCGAGCTGGAGTTCTGCGTCCTGGGCGCCACCCTCGACGCCTCGTACTTCCTGCTCGGGCCGGCGCTCGCCACGAGCGGGGCCCGTCCCGGGCCCAAGCCCCGGTTCAAGGACGGGGAGCGGCACTGGCTCGGGACGCACTGGTTCTTCGACGTGCCCGGCCTCTTCCAGGAGTGCCGGCGGAGGAAGGCCCGATTGGACCGCGCATGGCCGTCGAGCGAGCTCGACACACAACCGGTGATCCCGGTCCGGCGCATCCCCGGCAGGCACGTGGTGCTGTCCGCGCTGCAGTGGGAGGTGCTGCTCGGCGCCGACACCACCGCCACACCCGCCGAGCTGGCCCGCCGCCTCGGCCGTCCCGCCTACTCGACCCTGCTCGCCGTACGCGAACTGGGCGCGGCGGGGCTGCTCGCGACCGGGGCCGACCCCGCCGACCAGGCCGCGCCCCCCAAGCCGGCGCTGCCGAAACGAGCCGAGCGGAGCGGGCCACGGGCCGAGCTGCGCCCCGGACCGGGGTCGGACCCGGCACAGCCGTACCTGCCACAGGTCAGCGCCGACCCGACCGACGTGAAGCTGCTCATCAGGCTGCGTGACGCACTGGAGGCGCTGCAGTGATCACCTGGCTCAAGCGGGCCGGAAAGGGCATTTCGATGGATCTACGCGGCGAAATACACGAGGAGATGCTCCTCCTCAGGGAGCGCGCGCCCGAGATCACCGGCACGCTCACCTGCACGGTGGACGGGATGCTCATCGCGACCGACATCTCCGGCCACACCGAACAGACGGCGGCGCTCTCGTCGGCGCTCATCTCGATGGCCCGCAGGATGACCGACCTCGTCCAGGTCGGCGCCCTTGAGGAGACCCTGATCTCCGGCACGCGCGGACACGCCGCGTGCTACGCCGCGGGCCCCAAACTCGTCCTCGCCGTTCTCGCCGGGCCGGGGGCCAACCTCGGCCTGCTCCGGATCGAGGGTCGTAAAACGGCGGCCAAACTCGCCGCCATCGTCGAACGCGCACAGCCGAACTAGCCGAACAGGGGAAACAGACATGACGAACATCGACATCTCGCTCAAGGAGATGATGGGCATCGACGGCGCCCTCGGCGCCTGCGTCGTCGACTACGGCAGCGGCATGGCCCTCGGCACCCTCGGCGGGTCCAAGGACCTCGACCTCCCCGTCGCGGCCGCGGGCAACACCGAGGTCGTCAAGGCCAAACTCCGCACGATGGAGTCGCTCCAGATCAAGGACGCCATCGAGGACATCCTCATCACGCTCGGCTCGCAGTACCACCTCATCCGCCCGGTCACCGGGCGCAGCGGCAAGGGGCTGTTCCTCTACCTGGCCCTCGATCGCAACAGGTCCAACCTGGCGATGGCCCGCCACCAGCTCCGCTCCATCGAGGAGCGCCTGGAGATCTGACCCCTCCCCCGGGAGGCCGCCGGCGCGGGCGGCCCCCCGGGGGAGCACCATCCATCACTACGGCCCCAACCATCCCGCGCGAGGGACGCGGCGGTGTCTGGACTGAGGAGCGAGCGGGAAGCGAGGAACGAGCGACTCCGAGAGACGAGGGAAGACATCGACTGAAGGCGCCCCGAGCCCGCGCGAGCGAAGCGAGCGCAAATAAACAGGGCGTACCGTTGTAATAGTGCAACTAATGAACCGCCACCGACGGGTCCTGGTGCTGCTCATCTGCTGCATCAGCCTGCTGATCGTGTCCCTCGACAACACGATCGTGAACGTGGCGCTCCCCTCCATCGCACGCGCCCTGCACGCCCCCATCTCCGGGCTGCAGTGGACGATCGACGCCTACACGCTGACGCTCGCGAGCCTGCTCATGCTGTCCGGCTCCACCGGCGACCGCATCGGGCGACGGCGGGTCTTCCAGATCGGCCTGCTCGTCTTCACGTCCGCGTCCCTGTTGTGCAGCATCGCCCCGACCCTGGAATGGCTGATCGCGTTCCGCGCCCTCCAGGCGATCGGCGGGTCGATGCTCAACCCCGTCGCCATGTCGATCATCACCAACACCTTCACCGACCCGCGCGAACGCGCCCAGGCGATCGGCGTGTGGGGCGGCGTCGTCGGGATCAGCATGGCCCTCGGCCCCGTCGTCGGCGGCGTGCTCACCGACAGCGTCGGCTGGCGGTCCATCTTCTGGATCAACGTGCCGATCGGGCTGGCCGCCGTCCTGCTCACCTGGCGCTTCGTCCCCGAGTCCAAGTCCGAGAAGCCGCGCCGGATCGACCCTGTCGGCCAGGTGCTCGTCATCGCCCTGCTCGCCTCCCTGACGTACGGGATCATCGAGGGGCCCGGCCTGGGTTGGACGTCCGGCCTCACCATCGGATGCTTCGCCGTCGCCCTCCTCTCCCTCGTCGCGCTGATCTGGTACGAGCCCCGCCGCGACGAGCCGCTCATCGACGTGCGTTTCTTCCGCAGCGCCCCGTTCGCGGGGGCGGCGGCCATCGCGGTGGCCGGCTTCGCCGCGCTCGGCACCTTCCTCTTCGTCAACACGCTCTACCTGCAGGACATCCGCGGCCTGTCCGCCCTGCGCGCCGGGCTCTGCATGCTGCCCGTCGCGCTCGCGACACTGATCTTCGGACCGCTCTCCGGGCGGCTGGTCGGCGCGCGCGGGCCCCGCATATCGCTCATCGCGGGAGGCACCTGCATGGCCGTCGGCGGGGTCCTGCTCGCCCAGATCACCCCCGCCACGCCCATCCCGGCGCTGCTGGCGATCTACCTGGTCTTCGGGCTCGGCTTCGCGGTGGTCAACCCGCCCATCACCAACACCGCCGTCTCCGGGATGCCGCTGTCCCAGGCCGGCGTCGCCGCCGCCGTCGCCTCGACCAGCCGCCAGGTCGGCCAGTCGCTCGGGGTCGCCATCGCCGGATCGGTCGTCGCCTCCGCCACCGGCGTCTCCGGCTTCACCCGGGCCAGCCACGCCACCTGGTGGATCGTCGCCGCGTACGGGCTGCTCGTCCTGATCCTCTCCATCGTCAGCACCAGCGGCTGGGCCATGGCCACCGCCGATCGGACCGCCGCGCGGCTGACGCCGTACGAACCGGCGAGGTCCCGATGAACGCCCTTCCCGACGAAGAGCTCGCCACCCGCGTCTGGCGCGGCATGCGCGGCCTGGTCGTCGACCGGCACGAACGACGCAAGGAGGTGTGCGAGGCCCTCGGCATGAGCTTCGTCCGCGTCAAGGCCCTCCGCCTCGTCGCCGCCGGACCACTGACCTTGCGCCGGCTCGCCGAACAGCTCACCACCGACCCTCCGTACACCACGGTCGTGGTCGCCGACCTGGAGCGCCGAGGACTGGTCGAGCGCGCTCCTCATCCCGGCGACCGCCGGGCCAAGATCGTCTCGATCACCCCCGAAGGCGTACGGGCCGCCGAACTCGCCGAGCGCATCCTCGGCACACCGCCCGCCGCACTGCTCGCCCTGGATCCGGCCGACCTCGACGCCCTCGACCGCGTCATCACCCGTCTCCTCGCCACCTGAACTGGGGCCTCGCCGTTCATGACCGGCGCTGCGCTGCGGCGGATGGCCTGTGCACGACGGAAATGCCGTGGCGGCTTACCGAACCGGGATGTCAGGAAGGGCACCGCGTAAAGGGTGGGGATGGTCAGTAAGGTCGTGGCCGGTGGCGTGCCGATCGCGGCAGAGGATCATGGTGGACACGGCACGCGTCGGCGACGACCCGGGCCTGGACGGGAGCGTGGCCGTTCCTGGTGCGCGCCGCTCCGCTCACCGCCGCCCCGGCTGCCGGCCGTAGGCGCCCCGTCTCGTCCTCGGCCTCCTTCTCGCCGGTCGTGGCGTCGATCCGGCCTTCGACGCTCAAATAGGCGAGTACGCACCTGACGGGAGCGTCGGCATCATCGTCAACAACGCCGGCATCGGTCGCAGCCCGGGCGGCAGTTCACCCTCGCCAACTCCCAACGCCCGCCACCCCGACGTGCTGGCAGCCCAACGCCGCGAACGCGCCCGGATCCGCGGGGAGAAGGGCACCCGCTGGGGAGGACGGCCCCTGGCCACAGCGGCCTGACCGTCTCGGCGCTGCGGTCATAGCGGCAGACAGCCGGACCACCGATCAGCTGACATGCGCGGCGATGGTCCGTGCGCACTCCATCGACTCGGCATGCGTGGTGTCCACCTCCAGGTCATAGACAATGCCCCGGTGGACCACATCCGCCTGGGACTCCGCCATGCCGATGACCCGATCACCTCGTGCGACCTCACGGCCCGCGGCAACCGCACTGTCGCACCGGACGCCGACCCACAGCACCCGCAGTTCGCCCAAAGCCTTCTGCCATCGCTTCTGCGAGTCCGCTCCGCCGAGGAAGACCTCATCAACGATGACCCGGGCACCCGCACGGGCCATCGCGGCGACCCCCTCGATCCATGCCGCTTCCAGCGCCCGGAACTCCGGCCCGACGATCACCTGCCCGTCCGGAGCGAACTCGATCCCGGCATCCGATGTCTGCATGGACGCGGGCATCGCCTCAATCAGCGTGTCTGTCCCCAGGGCCAACCACGGATCCGGCAGGCATGCCTGCAGACACCGAACGATCCCGGACTTCCCCGAGCTGGAACCACCGTTGAGAACGATCACTTCAGTCACACCACGCCACAGTAGAGGCAACCACAGCAACGCTCGAAACGGATTTCCGCGAACGCTGCACCGCCCGCCACAACCCGGTGAACCTTCCCGGTCAGAGCACTGGATCACGCTGAAGCGGCTGCGCGACGGAGGGCGGATCATCAACATCTCCAGCGGCGCGGCCTGGTCCTCGACCGGCACGAACGACGCAAGGAGGTGTGCGAGGCCCTCGGCATGAGCTTCATCCGCGTCAATGCCCTCCGCCTTGCGCCGGCTCGCCCACGGCCTACCGCAGCCGGACGACCCCAGACTGTCAGCAAAATTTGCTGACAGTCTGGGGTGTCTACGCGCCTGCTCGACACGAGGATTCGTGCCGATCCTCGAGGGTGGTTCTCGTTGAGAATCCACCCGGTTCATTTCAGAAGCAGAAGTCCCCGTAGTAGTCGAGGGCGCAGTCGCCGACGACAACTACGCCGCCGCTCCAGGGCCGACCCCAGGACCCGCCCCACGGGTTACCCCAGGGCCGACCCCAGGACCCGCCCCACGGGTTACCCCAGGGGCGACCCCAGGAGCCGCCGCCCGGCCGACCCCAGCCGCCCGGTCGGCCCCAGTCGCTGTGGGTGGTGTTGACTGCGGCGCTGTCGGCCTGCGCGACAGTAGCCGAGCTCTGCATTGTGAACGTCTCCGCCGAAGCGGCGACTGGCGCCATGACGGCGAGCGCGACGCAGGCGGAACTGGCCAGAAGTACGCGGTGGAGCATGCTTGTGGATCCTCTCCTGTCCAAGGGAAGTCACTAACTGTGACCGCTGCCACGCTACCCATCTGTTGATCACGGATCTGGACGGAGACACATCAAGGGACGGCAATTATGTGATCCTGTCGGCGGGTTGCCCCGTGGGAGCGAGGCGATCCGATGGCCCGCCACATCCGACGGAACAGTCTGGCCGAATCATGAGTCTGATTTCCGACCTGCGGCGAGAAGGAGGCCGAGGACGAGACGGGGCGCCTACGGCCGGCAGCCGGGGCGGCGGTGAGCGGAGCGGAGTGCGGGTGGTTGCTCCGGCGCGCGTAAGACCGTGCCATGTACCACCGCGCCCGAAGCCGCGGCAGCGGTAGCACCAGAGATCAGCTATCACGGCGCGCCGGAGCAACTGCCCGCCGCAGCGCAGCGGTCACAATTCAGCGACGGCCTCGGCCGCGTAGAACCTCTGCATCACCGTCCAGGCGTCTTCCGGTGACTGCCCGTCCGCCCGCGATCCGCCGACCTGATCCCCTGCCACGTCTGCTGTGTTCATGGCGCCAGTGTCATCGGCCGGGGCAGGCCAACCCCGGCGGTAATCAGACCTCTAACCGCCGCGGTCCCGATTCAGGGGTCGATTCGACCCCATTCCAAGTAAAGGGCCTGGACCTCAAGGAGAGGTCCAGGCCCAGGTCGTCGCCGACGCGCCGGTACCGATCAGGCGAGGGTGGCAGTGACCGGGAGCTCCTTGATGCCGTTGACGAAGTTGGAGCGGACCCGGCGGATGTCGCCGGCGAGCTTGATGTCGGCGAGGCGCGGCAGCAGCTCCTCGAACATGACCCGGATCTCCAGGCGGGCGAGGGCGTTGCCCAGGCAGAAGTGCGGGCTGCCCTTGCCGAAGGTGATGTGGTCGTTGTTCTGCCGGGTGACGTCGAAGGTGTACGGGGAGTCGAAGACCCGCTCGTCCCGGTTGCCCGAGCCGAACCACATGACGACCTTGTCGCCTTCGGCGATCTTCTGCCCGTGCATCTCGACGTCCCGGGTCGCCGTACGGCGGAAGTGGTAGACCGGGGAGGCCCAGCGCAGGAACTCCTCCACCGCGTTCGGCATGAGGGAGAGGTCCTGCCGGAGCTTCTCCGCCTGCTCGGGGTGGTCGATCAGGGCGCGCATGGTGTGGGAGATGGCGTGCCGGGTGGTCTCGTTGCCGGCGACCACGAGCAGCAGGAAGTAGTTGTCGAAGTCGTTCGGTGAGAGCGGCACCCCGTCGGACGGGGTCCCGTTGACGAGCTTGCTGACGAGGTCGGTGCCGTCGCCGCCGCGGCGCTGCCTGGCCAGCTCCCTGCCGTACTCGAAGACCTCGATGGAGGCGGGGCTGCGGAACGGCAGGTCGCGGTACTTCTCGCTCTCGGCGCTGTGCAGCAGGACGTCGGCGTAGTCGGGGTCGGTGTTGCCGATGATCCGGTTGCCCCAGTCGATGAGCTGCTGGGTGTCGTCCTCGGGCACGTCGAGCATCTTGGCCAGGACGTTGATCGGGAAGTCGGCGGACACCTCCTTCACGAAGTCGAACGTGCCCTTGGCGAGCGCCGCGTCGAGGGTGCGGGCGGTGAGGCCGCGCAGGAAGACCTCGTAGCCGGCGACGGCCCTGGGGGTGAACTCGCGCTGCATGATGCGGCGGAGCACGCCGTGGCGGGGGCCGTCGGTCTCCAGGAGGGAGCGCCGGATGGTGGCCTGGCGTTCGTCCACCTCTTCAAGGTTGACGAACTTCATGGAGGTGAACGTCTCGGCGTCGCGGTCGACGCGGACGATGTCGGCGTGACGGGTGATCGACCAGAAGCCGCTGCCGTGGTCGCCCTCGTCCTGCCAGTGCACCGGGGCCTGCTCGCGCAGCACGTCGAACATGCGCCACGGGGTTTCGCCGTCGAGGAACTTGTCGTTGTCCGCCAGGTCGACGTCTTCCAGGCGCATTGGTCCTCCAGAAGGGGTTTCAGGAACTACGAGTGACTAGAGGTTGCTAAAGGTGGTAGGCGTACTCGCGGAACTCCCAGTCGGTGATGAACTGGGAGAAGCGCTCGACCTCGTTCCGCTTGTAGGCGAGGTAGGCGGTGGTGAACTCCTTGCCGAGGACCTCGCTGAAGGCGGTGTCGGCGCTGAGGGCGTCCAGTGCGACGGGCAGCGACATCGGCAGCATGGGGGCCTTGCTGGTGTCGTAGCCGTAGCCGGAGAGTGGGGCGGGCGGCTCCACGCGGTCGCGGATGCCGAGGTAGATGGCGGCGAGCAGGCCCGCGATGCCGAGGTAGGGGTTGGCGGAGGCGTCGCCGAGCCGGACTTCCAGGCGGGTGCCGGCGCCGCGCTCCGGCGGGACGCGCAGCATGGCGCTGCGGTTGTCGAGGCCCCAGTCGATCAGCCAGGGGGCGAGCGTGTCCGGCCCGAACCGCTTGTACGAGTTGATCGTCGGGTTGAGCAGGGCGGCGAGCGCCGGCGCGTGCGCGAGAATGCCGCCGATGGCGTACCTGGCCCGCTCCGAGAGCCCGTACGCCTCGGAGGGGTCGTCGAAGACGTTGTGGCCGTTCTCGTCCGTGCAGGAGAGGTGGACGTGGAAGCCGGAGCCGCCCTCGTCGTTGAAGGGCTTGGCCATGAAGGTGGCCATCATGCCGTCGCGGCGGGCCAGTTCCTTGATGGCGGATTTGAAGCGGAAGGCCCGGTCGGCGGCGTCGACGGCTTCGGAGTGGTGGAGGTTGATCTCGAACTGGCCGCCGGAGAACTCGTGGTTGCCCATGGTGACGCCGAGTTCCATCCCGCGCAGCGTGCGCAGGGTGCGCAGCACGTGGGAGCCCCGGTCGCCCTTGGCGCCGACGACGTAGACGTTGCCGGGGGCGTCGTCGTAGCGCTTCCAGCCCGCGCCGTCGGGCTCCAGCAGGAAGTACTCCAGCTCGGGGCCGACGACGCCGGTCAGTCCGAGCTCGGCGAGCTTGGCGGCGGCGGCGCGGACGACCTCGCGCGGCGATTCGGGGAAGGGCTCGCCGGTGGCGGGGTTGACCGCGTCGCCGAGACAGTAGGCGACTCCGGGCTCCCAGGCGAGGGGGACGAGTGTGGACAGGTCGGGGCGGATGGAGATGTCGGGGAGGCCCTCGTCGAGCCCGCCGGGCACGGGGACGACGTCGGCCTGCGGCGAGGTGTAGTAGACGGCGCGGCAGAAGGCGACGCCGCTCTCGCACACCTCGGGGAGCCGTTCGACGAGCACGTCTTTGCCGCGGTCGGTGCCGATGAGGTCGGGATAGCCGATACGGACGACGTCGACGCCCTGATCCTGCAGGCGCTGAACGGCCCGTTCCGCGGACTCCGTGCTCACATGGCCTCCTCGATAGTGCCAGCACGTGGGGGGTTCATTTGGGTGCAAACAATACGCCGCAATTGGGGGGACAACAAGGGTCCACTTTTGAAAGATATCTGCGGTCCGCTGATGACAATGCCCAGCTCAGGGCATATCGTATGGATCCAAATGAACTGACCTCACCCCCAAGGAGGCGCCGTGGCCACGCTGCGCGGTTTCTACACGCCCAAGACGGTGAGCGGCCGGTCCTCGCTGGTCCCGAGCCCGCCCTGGTACTACTCGGGCGACCTGCTGACCGTGGAATACCGGACCGACCCCGCCAAGGTGGCCGCGCTGCTCCCCGAGCCGCTCTCGCTCGCCGAGGAGGACCCGGGCGCGGTGGCGGTGATCTGGGCCGACTGGCAGTCGTGCTCCGGAGGCCGCGAGGAGCTGCTGGACCCCGTGCGGTCGCAGTACAAGGAGTGTTTCGTCGTGGTGCGCTGCTCCTACCAGGGGCAGACCTACTCGCGGTGTGTCTACATCTGGGTGGACAAGGACTTCGCCATCGCCCGGGGCGTCCACCAGGGCTACCCGAAGAAGCTGGGCTCCGTCCACATGACCCGCCCGCACCCGTTCGGCCTGGCCGCGCCGCGGATCGGTGAGGGGGGCGTCTTCGGCGCCACGCTCGCCGCCGCCGACCGGCGGCTGGCCCAGGCCGTCGTACGGCTCCGCGAGCCCAGCGAGACCAACGGCTTCGTCAACGGCCACCCGATGGCGCACAACCGCTGGCTGCGGTCGATCGAGCCGGGTAAGGGGCTGGCTCTGGACGAGCTGATCGTCACCGGCGCCGAGAGTTTCGAGGGCGGCCAGGCCTGGACCGGCGACGCGGAGATCGAGCTGTTCGACGCGCCGACCGAGGAGCTCGCCGGCCTCACGGTGGACGAGATGATCGGCGGCTACTACCGCCAGGTCGGGGTCGTCTGGAACGGCGGCACGCTGCTGGAGTCGGGCGCCTCCGGCGCGGAGTAGCGCGAACCGTCAAGGAGGGCCGGGTCACCCCGGCCCTCCTTTTCTGTGCCCGGACCGCTACTCGGCGGAAGCGCCGTGGCCGATCCGGGCGTACGTCGCCGGGTCGGCGGCCTTGATCCGCAGGCCGTAACCGACGCCGACGAGCCCGGCGAGCAGGACGAGGCCGGGGATCAGCCAGTTGAGGATCGAGTCCGGCGGGGTGCCGAGCAGGGCGTTGAAGTTGACGACCGCGAGCACGAGGATGGCCGCCAGGGCCGCGCCGGCCAGCGTGGGGGCGATGACGCGGCTGAAGCCGTTCTCACCGCGCGAGTCGCGGCGGAAGAACCCGAGCACCGACACCGAGGTGACCACGAGCAGCAGGATCACGCCGAGCGCGCCGAGGTTGGTGAACCAGTTGAACAGCGTGCCGGTGGGGTCGCCGCCGAGGACGCCGAAGCCGACCACGACCACGAGCGCGATGGCCGTCTGCACGAGCGAGCCGACGTACGGAGAGCCGTGCCTGGGGTGGGAGTCGCCGAGCCGGGCGGGCAGGACGCGCTCGCGGCCGAGCGCGAAGAAGTACCGCGCCACCGCGTTGTGGAAGGACAGCAGGGCGGCGAACACGGCGGTGACCATGAAGACGTTGGCGAGCGTGGAGAACGCCGAGCCGAGGGTCGCCTCGCCGAGGATGAAGACGAGGTCGGTGCCGTTCTTCGCCGACTCGTCGATGATCTTGTCGACGCCGGTGCCCATGGACATCGCCCACGCGGTGAAGGCGTAGAACACGCCGATCAGGGCGACGGCGATGTAGGTGGCGCGGCTGACGGTGCGGCGCGGGTCGCGGCACTCCTCGCTGTAGATCGCGCCGGACTCGAAGCCCATGAACGACGCCATCACCCAGCAGAAGCCGGCCCCGACGGCGCCGGTGGTGACGGCGCTCCAGGTGAACGGCTCGGCGGTCAGACCGGCGGGGGCGTTCCCGACCTGGGCGATGTCGAAGACCAGGACGGTGAGCCCCTCGCAGACCAGCAGGACGGCGAGGACGCGGGCGTTCAGGTCGATCCGGCGATAGCCGAGGAACGCGATCAGCGCGAGGGCGACCAGCGAGCATACCCACCAGGGCACGTCCACGCCGAGGTGCGCCGAGACCAGCCCCGCGGCGGCCGCGCCGAACAGCCCGTACAGGCCGACCTGCATGGCGTTGTACGCGACGAGCGCGACGAACGAGGCGCCGACGCCGGTCACCCGGCCGAGCCCCTGCGCGATGTAGGAGTAGAACGCGCCCGCGTTGGAGATGTGCCGGCTCATCGCGGCGTACCCGGCGGAGAAGACGGCGAGCACGGCCGCGAGGATCAGGTAGATGAGCGGGACCCCGGTCACCCCGGTGGTGCCGTAGCTCATCGGAAGGCCGCCGGCCGCGACGGTCAGCGGCGAGGAGGCCGCGACGACGAAGAAGACGATGTCGGGCACGCCGATCCGACGTCGGGAGAGGGTGTGCGTCGCGGACTGTTCACCGGCCGAAAGCCGTCCGGTGGCGATTGCCTCATCGGCCATGGCAACCTTCCATATAAAAGGGGTGGATGAGCGGGGATGTCTCTTCAGCGATCTGCCCGCCCACCGGCCCGACCACTGGAATTCATGAGATCGTTTGAGTGCGTACGACCTGCCGTTTGGCGGATCGTACGTGTACAAATGAAACCGGCGCAAGACTTGACATGAAAGGAGTCGGGGTGCCCGCGCACTACTCGCTCTCCGAAACCGAGGAGGCGGTGAAGCGCAGGTTGGGGCCGATTCCGGTCCGCAGGGAGGCGCTCGCCGCGGTCTCCAACCTGTATCGCGCGGCCGCCGCGGTCCGGCAGCACCTGGAGAACTCGGCGCTCCGGTCGGCCGACCTCACCTGGAGCGCGTTCGTCGTGCTGTGGGTGGTGTGGATCTGGGAGGAGATCGAGACGCGGTACGCCGCGGCCGAGGCGGGCATCTCCAAGGGCACCCTCACCGGCATCATCAAGACCCTGGAGTCGCGCGGCCTGGCGGAGCGCCGCCAGCACCCCGACGACGGCCGGCTGGCGCTGCTGCGGCTCACCCCCGAGGGGCTCGCGCTGATGGAGAAGCTGTTCCCCGCGTTCAACGACGAGGAGTCGTTCGTGGTCGGCGCGCTCGACGCCGAGGAGTCCCTGCACCTCGCCGACACGCTGCGGCGGATCGTCACGCATCTGGAGGAGCACGGCGAGGAGCGCAGGGAGAACCTGCGCCGGGAGTCCCCCGCGCCGCCGCGCCGCGGGGGACGCCGCCGGTCAGGCTGAGCGGGCCGCCGCGACCAGGCCGTCGAAGATCCGCTGGTTGACCGGGTCGGTCGCCGCGGTGTCCTCGGGGTGCCACTGGACGGCGAGGAACCATCCCGTACGCGCGGCCGGCTCGGCGGCCTCGATCGTGCCGTCCTCGGCGTGCGCGACGGCCGCCAGGCCCTCCCCCAGCGACGACGCGCACTGGTGGTGGTAGCAGGACGCCTCGACCTTCTCCGCCCCGGTCACCTCGGCCAGCAGCGAGCCGGGCCGTACGCGCACCGGGTGCACGACGTGGCGGTGGTCGGGCTCCATGTGCTGCACCAGCCGCCCGCCGAGGGCGACGTTGACGACCTGGAGGCCCCGGCAGATGGCCAGGGTCGGCATCCCGGTGGACAGCGCGTGCCGGGCCGCCGCGAAGTCGAAGGCGTCCTGCTCGGCGTCCACGTCGTAGACGCTCTCGTGCGCCGCGTCTTCGCCGTACGCCGAGGGGGAGAGGTCGCCCCCGCCGGGGAGCAGCAGGCCGTCCGCGACGGCGAGCCGCGCGGCGGCCTCGTCCGCGCCCACGGGGTGCATGAGGAAGGGCTCGCCACCCGCGCGGTGGACGGCGTCGGCGAGCGCCCGGGCGGTGACGACCGCCGAGTAACGGAGCGCGGACGTTGTGGCGGCGAACCGCGAGGGAATCGCGATGATCGGCCGGCGGTCGGGCATCCCAGCCTCCTTGCAGTCGTTTGACTCCAAACAATAGCGACATATTGACTGGCCGGGAGAGCGCGACCTAAGTTGTTTGGGACCAAACGAACTGGAGGAGCGGATGGCCACTGTCGGGGATGTCACGATCCAGGAGGACCACTGGATTGGAGGCGCATGGGTCTCCTCACCTGCGACGTTCGACGACGTCTCGCCGATCGACGGACAGGTGATCGCGCGCGTCGCACGCGGCGGCGCGAAGGAGGCCGAAGAGGCGGTCCGGGCCGCGACCAAAGCGTTCCCCGCGTGGGCCCGCACGAGCCGTGAGGAGCGGGCGCGGCTGCTGCACGCGATCGCCGACGGAGTCGAGAAGCGGCTGGACCGGCTCGCGATCGTGGAGACGACCGACAACGGCGCCCTGCTGCGGTCGCACCTGCGCGGCGTGATGCCCCGGGTGGCGCACAACTTCCGCTTCTTCGCCGACTGGCTGCTCGGGCTCGGGCACGACGACTTCGAGACCCGCGGGCACCGCAACCACGTCTCCTGGGACCCGGCCGGCGTCTGCGCGCTGATCACCCCGTGGAACGCGCCGCTCATGCTGGCCACCTGGAAGATCGCCCCGGCGCTCGCCGCCGGTGACACGGTCGTCCTGAAGCCGGCCGAGTGGTCCCCGCTCACCGCGTCGCTGCTCGCCGAGATCACGGTCGAGGCCGGGCTGCCCGACGGCGTCTTCAACGTCATCCAGGGGTACGGCGAGGAGGTCGGCGCCCCGCTGGTCGCCCACCCCGACGTACGCCGGATCAGCTTCACCGGCTCGGTGCCCACCGCCCGCCACATCGCCCGCGCCGCGGCGGCCAACCTGACCCCGCTGTCGCTGGAGCTCGGCGGCAAGTCCCCGCTGATCGTCTTCGCCGACGCCGACCTCGACCTCGCCGTGAACCTCGCGGTCGAGCAGTACGACAACGCCGGGCAGGTCTGCCTGGCCGCGACCCGGCTGCTCGTCGAGGAGAGCGTCGCCGCCGAGTTCACCGAGCGTTTCGTCGCCAAGGCGAGCACGCTGCGCCAGGGCGACCCGCGCGACCTCGCCACCGACATCGGCCCGAACATCCACCGCGAGCACGTCGAGCGGATCGACGGGTTCGTCCGGCGGGCCGTCGCCGCCGGGGCCACCCCCGTCATCGGCGGCGGACCCGACACCGACCTCGGCGGGCTGTACTACCGGCCCACGCTGTTCACCGGCGTGGCCCCGGACAGCGAGATCGTCAACGAGGAGGTCTTCGGACCGGTCCTCACGCTCCAGACGTTCCGCACCGAGGACGAGGCCGTCGCGATGGCCAACTCCACGAAGTTCGGCCTGGCCGCCACCCTCGCGACCGGCTCCCGCGAGCGGGCCGACCGCGTCACCGAGCGGCTGGTCGCCGGCACCGTCTGGGTCAACTGCTTCTTCGTCCGCGACCTCCAGGCCCCGTTCGGCGGCGCGCGTCAGTCGGGCGTCGGCCGCGAGGGCGGCGACTGGAGCTTCGACTTCTACTGCGACGTCAAGAACACCGTCACCGCGCCGGGAGGCTGGAATGGGTGAGATCGTCGGCGCTGGCATCCTCGCCCACGCGCCCACCATCATGCTGCCCCTGGAGGTCCGCAAGGAGCTCAACGAGGGCAAGGAGATCAGCATCGTCCCCGGGCTGGAGCGCCTGCGGGAAGAGGTCTTCGAGACCCTCGACTACGACACCGTGATCGTCTTCGACTCGCACTGGGCGACCACCGTGGAGTTCGTGGTCACCGCGCAGGACCGGCGCTCCGGGCTCTTCACCTCGGAGGAGCTCCCGCGCGGCATGTGCCGGATCCCCTACGACTTCCCCGGCGACCCCGAGCTGGCCCGCCTGATCGCGGCCCAGCAGGAGAAGCACTCCACCTGGATCACCGCGATCGACGACCACCATCTGCCGATCTTCTACGCCACGGTCAACCTGTGGAAGTACCTCGGCGTACCGGGCAAGCGGTGGATCTCGATCGGCATGTGCCAGACCGCCGAGACCGAGGACAACCTCCGCCTGGGCCGTGCGGTCGGCGAGGCCGTCGCGGCGAGCGACCGCAAGGTCCTGCTGATCGCCTCCGGCGCGCTCTCGCACACCTTCTGGCCGCTGCGCCAGCTGCGCGCCCACGAGTCCAGCGACCCCGTGCACGTCTTCTCCCCCGAGGCGCGGGCCGCGGACGAGGAGCGCATCGCGTGGATGCTGGCCGGCGAGCACGCCCGCCTGCTCGACACGATGCCCGACTTCTACCGCGTCAAGCCCGAGGCCAGGTTCGGCCACTACCTGATGATGGCCGGGGCGCTCGGCGAGCACGACTTCACCGCGCCCGGCCGGCAGTACAGCGACTACGAGAACGCCACGGGCACCGGCCAGGTGCACGTCTGGTTCGACCGGCCGGAGGGCGGCTTCGCCGCGCCCCGGGCGACCGACAGCTCGGGTGACCCGTATCCCTACCCGTTCACTCTCGAAGGGACCCGTTGATGCCCGAGTACCGCAGGATCCTCCTGGACGGCGCCGCCACCCAGATGCGCCGCGAGGGCGACGAGCTGGTCAGCGCCGACGGCCGCGTGGTGGGCGTCGAGGACGCCGTCCACCTGCCGCCGTCCGTGCCCAGCAAGATCATCGCTGTCCATCTGAACCACCGCAGCCGGGTCGAGGAGTTCATGACGTCGCTGCCCCCGGCGCCGACGTACTTCCACAAGCCGACCTCGGCGCTGAACGGGCACAAGGGCGCGATCGTCCGTCCCGAGCGGTGCGAGTACCTCAACTACGAGGGCGAGGTGGCCATCGTGATCGGCCGCACCGCGCGCAACATCTCGCCGGACGAGGCCGGGGATCACATCGCCGGCTACACGGTGGGCAACGACTACGGCCTGCACGACTTCCGCGACACCGACGCCGGCTCGATGCTGCGGGTGAAGGGCTCCGACACGCTCTGCCCGCTCGGCCCCGGCCTCGTCACCGACTGGGACTTCCGCGGCAAGCGGCTGCGCACGTACGTCAACGGCGAGGTCGCCCAGGACGGCTCCACCGACGAGATGGAGTGGGACATGCACTACCTCGTCGCCGACATCGCCCGCACGATCACGCTCTACCCGGGCGACGTGCTGCTGTCGGGCACCCCGGCCAACTCGCGGCCGGTCCAGCCGGGCGACGTGGTCGAGGTCGAGGTCGAGGGCCTCGGCACGCTGCGCAACCACGTGGTCCAGGGACCCGCCCCCATCCGTGACGACTGCGGCGCCCAGCCGACCGAGTCGGAGGAGGTCCTCTCCACCGCGTTCGGCGGCGACTGGGAGTTCCGCGGCATTCGAGCCCCGAAGCGCTAACCATCACAAGGAGTTCCACCATGAAGGTCGTCGTCGACATGGACGTCTGCAAGGACCACGGGCAGTGCGTCTTCTCCGCCCCCGAGGTCTTCCAGATCAACGAGAACGGCCGGCTGGTCTACGTGGCGGAGTCCGACGAGTCGCTGCGCGACGCCGTCGAGGAGGCCGCCGACGTCTGCCCGCTGCAGGCCATCACGATCGAGGACTGAACGCGATGAGCCGGCGCATCCTGATCGCGGGCGCCTCGATGGGCGGCCTGCGCGCGGCCGAGCGGCTGCGTGCCTCCGGATTCATGGGAGAAATCGTCGCCGTGGGCGACGAGATCCACATGCCGTACAACCGGCCGCCGCTCTCCAAGGAGGCCCTCGCCGCGGAGGTGACCCACGAGGCGGTCGCGTTCCGGCTGCGCCCGGCCGTCGCCGACGTGACCTGGCGGCTCGGCGTCCCGATCGCCTCCGCCGACCTCGACGCGGGAGCCGTACGGCTCGCCGACGGCGCGGAGCTGGCCTACGACGGCCTGGTGGTCGCCACCGGGATGCGGCCGCGGCGGCTGCCCACGCCGGGCCCGGCCCGGGGCAGGCACGTGGTGCGCACCCTCGACGACGCCCGCGCGCTGCGCGGCGACCTGGGCCCCGGCGCCCGGGTGCTGGTGGTCGGGGCCGGGTTCATCGGATGCGAGGTCGCCGCGACGGCGCGGCTCCTCGGCGCCGACGTGACCGTGGTCGCGCCGGAGGCGGTGCCGATGCGCCGCCCGCTCGGCGACGATCTCGGGGCCGCCCTCCAGCGCCGCCACGAGCGGCACGGCGTCCGGTTCCTGCTGGGCCGTACCGTCTCGGCCTTCCTCGGCGCGGACCGGGTCGCCGGGGCCGAGCTGTCCGACGGCACCCGCCTCGACGCCGACGTCGTCGTGGAGGCGGTCGGCTCGGCGTCCAACACCGAGTGGCTCGACGGCAACGGCCTCGACCTGTCCGACGGCGTGCTGTGCGACAACGCGCTGCGCGTCGAGGGGCGGGCCGGCGTGGTCGCGGTGGGCGACGTGGCCCGCTTCCCCAACCCGCGCTACGACGGCGTGGCGCGGCGGGTCGAGCACTGGAGCATCCCGACCGACACGGCCAAGCGCGCCGCGGTCACGCTGCTCGCCGACCTCGCGCTGGGCGCGGCCGACCCGGCGCCGTTCGCGCCGCTGCCCACGTTCTGGAGCGACCAGTACGACCTGCGGATCCAGTCGTTCGGCGCCCCGGCACTCGGCGCGGACGACATCCGGGTCCTCGACGGCGACCTCGACGGCGAGGTCGTGGTCGGCTACCACGACGGCGGCGCGCTCGTCGGCGTCGTGCTGATCGGCCTCCCGTCCGCCGTCGCGCGCTACCGCGCCGAGCTGATGCGCGCCCCAGCGGCCGCCTGACCCCGGGAGAACCGATCGAGCTGGCCAACGGCGTGGACTACGGCCTCGCCGCCAGTGTCTGGACCAGGGACACCGGCCGGGCCATGCGGCTGACCGCCGCGCTCGACCTCGGCGCGGTGTGGGTCAACTGCCACCAGGTGATCCTCCCGGAGATGCCACACGGCGGCTTCAAGCACTCGGGCACCGGAAAGGACCTGTCCCGGTACGGCTTCGACGCCTACACCCGGATCAAGCACGTGATGATCAGCCACGCCTGACCGGCTCGGCGAAGTGCTCGGCGAACCAGTCGCGGGCCAGTTCGGCCACGGCCTCGAGCGCGCCCGGCTCCTCGAACAGGTGGGTCGCGCCCGGCACGATCCGCAGCCGGTTCTCGCAGCGGAGCCGCTGCTGGGCCCCCTGGTTGAGGCCGAGCACCACGTGGTCGTCGCCGCCGACGATCAGGAGCGTCGGCGCGCGCACGGCCGGCAGCCGCTCCCCCGCGAGGTCCGGCCGGCCGCCGCGTGACACGACCGCGGCGATGTCCGCGTCCGGCTCCGCCGCCGCCCACAGCGCGGCGGCGGCGCCGGTGCTCGCCCCGAAGTACCCGAGCGGAAGGCCCCCGGCCTCCGGCCGGCCCCGCAGCCAGCGGGTCACCGCCAGCAGCCGGTCGGCCAGCAGGCGGATGTCGAACACGTTGGCCCGGTCGATCTCCTCGTCCGGGGTGAGCAGGTCGAACAGCAGTGTGCCCAGGCCCTCCCGGTTGAGCGCCGCCGCCACGTAGCGGTTGCGCGGGCTGTGCCGGCTGCTGCCGCTGCCGTGGACGAACACGACGATCCCGCGCGCCCCCTCCGGCACGGTCAACCGGCCCGCGAGCGGGACGCCCGCCGCGTCCGCCTCGACCTCGCCGCTGAACCCCGTCGGCCGCATGGCCCGGTGCAGCAGCTCCACCACCTGCTCGTCGCTCGTCTGCGGGAAGTCGTGGTACCAGGCCCCGATCGCGTACAGGTCGCGCGGCGTCTGCAGGCACACCACCTCGTCGGCGTCCTCGCGCAGCGCGTCCATCGTGTCGGGCGAGCCCACCGGCACCGCCAGCACCACCCGTTTCGCCCCCTGGGCCCGGGCGACCCGGCACGCCGCGCGCGCCGTCCCTCCCGTGGCCACGCCGTCGTCCACGACGATCACCGTGCGCCCGGCCGACTCGACCCGCGGCCGTCCCCCTCGGAACCGGGCCGCGCGGCGGGTCAGCTCCTCGCGTTCGGCCTCCTCCACCTTGGCCATCTGCTCTTTCGTGACACCGGCCAGCCGTACGATGTCGGGGTTCAGGACGCGCACGCCGCCCTCCCCGATCGCCCCGAAGCCGAGCTCCGGCTGGTACGGCACACCGAGCTTGCGCACCACGATCACGTCGAGCGGAGCGCCCAGCGCCCTGGCCACCTCGTACGCCACCACGACGCCGCCCCGGGGCAGCCCGACCACGACCGCGTCCGCGCCCCCGAGCCGGTCCCGGAGCCGCTCGCCCAGGCGGGTTCCGGCGTCACGCCGGTCAGCGAACACGACCACTCACCTCCCTTGTGTGAGGGTCTTCCTCACGTTCGCCCTGCCCCCACATCGCGAACCGATGCCGCCGAGCGGCCGACTCCGAAACAGGCCGGCCTCCGCCCGCGCCCCACCAGGCGAAACGCGAGTCCTTCGGTTTTGTCGGAGGTGATCTCTACTCTCGCCGCCATGACGAATGCCGTGCAGGCGTATTCCTACGCCGGACCTTCCACGCTCAGCGAGGGTCACCTGGGGTTGTCGACGTCCGGTGGCCGCACCACGCGCGGCCTGCTCGATCATCCGCGGTTCTTCAGCGGCGTGGTCACCCAGGCGGCCGCGGCGGCGGCCGGCCTGCTCGCCGTCGCCGACGTGGCGCTGACCCGCTACCACCAGCCGCGTCCCGGCTGGAGCCGCGACCCCGTGGTGACCTGCGACGGAGACCGGCTCAGGTTCGAGTCGTTCTCCGCGTGCGGCGGCGTCTACGCGCGGCTCGACATGCTCGGTCCCGCGCTCGACGGCGAGGTGGTGGACCGGGGCACCACCAACGTCGACGTCAACCTCCCGCTGCGTGAGGCGCTGGCCCGGGTGGGCGCCCGCGACCCCCTGCACCTCGGCGTCGGCCAGGACGAGCTGACCGTCACCACGCTCGACGGCGCCGTCGTGGAGAAGAAGGTGCCCCTGCCCGAGCGCTGGCTGCGCGGCTTCGCCGAGGTGCAGGTGATCGCCTCGGGGTTCGACCTGCGCGCCGAGGTGTCCGGCCCGCACGCGGTGCGGTTCCTGCGCGGCCTGCCCAAGAGGAACACGACCGTGTGGGCGGCCCCGGCGGGGCGTGAGCTGCGGCTCACGTCCGCGCCCGCGCCCGGCGCCGTGTGCCTGGCCGGCCCGCACCGGCTCGCCACGATGCTGCCGCTGCTGCGCTTCGCCCGCTCCCTACGGGCGTACGGCCCGGCCGCCACGACCGCGTCCCGGGCGTGGAGCGGCGACGCGGTGGCGGCGAGCGCCTGGGAGCTGGAGCTGCCCGGCATGCGCTACACGCTGGCGATCTCACCGGAGGCGTGGCGCGGCTTCTCCGGCGAGGGCGCCGTGCTCGCCGATCTGGCCACGGACGAGGCGGCCGACGACGCCGACGTGATCGGCATGCTGCTCAACTTCGAGCCCGCCGTCGAGGTGGGGCTGCTCGCCGAGCGCTCCGGCCTCCCGCCCGCCCGCGTCAAGGCCGCCCTCACCCAGCTCGGCGTCGCCGGGCGGGTGGGATACGACCTGGCCGAGGCCGCGCACTTCCACCGCGAGCTGCCCTACGACCGCGACCACGTGCGCGGGCTCAACCCCCGGCTGGTCTCCGCCCGCGCCCTCGTCGAGGCGGGTGCCGTACGGGTGACGGGTGACACCGCCGAGGTGACCTCGAACGGATCCGTCCGCCAGGTGCGGCTCGGCGAGGACTCCTGCACCTGCGACTGGTGGTACGACCACCGGGGCTCGCGCGGCCCGTGCAAGCACGTCCTCGCCGCCCGGATCGTCGCCGCCCGCGACAAGCGGGGGCCGGACCTCGGCGTTGACCTGGATGGCACGGACCTGGACGCGGACCTCACCGGGGGTCACCACGGGGCCGCCACGTAGTCCTTGAGGAAGACCCCGTGGACCGGATGCCCGGACTCGCCGCGCACGATCGGGTCGTAGACGCGCGCCGCCCCGTCGATCACGTCGAGCGGAGTTCTCCGGTCCAGCGACTCACGCTTCGGTAGGGGGTTCTCGTCGGTGATCCACCCGGTGTCCACGCTGCACATATGGATCCCCTCCTTGGCGAGGTCGGCGGCGCTGGTGCGGGTGAGCATGTTGAGCCCTGCCTTGGCCATGTTGGTGTGGGGATGCCGTCCGGTCTTGTCCGCGACCGTGAACTGCCCCTCGACCGCCGACACGTTGACGACGTACCGGCGGGGCGCGGGCGCGGCGCGCAGCAGCGGCAGCAGGCGGTCGATCAGCAGGAACGGCGCCACCGCGTTGACGAGCTGCACCTCCAGCAGCTCGGCGGCGTCGATCTCGCCGATCCGCGCCGACCACGAGTTACGCGGCGAGAGATCGGGCAGCAGGCCCGACACGTCCGGAAGCCGCGGGCCCTCCCGAGGTGAGACCGCGCCGCCGGAAGCCGCGTCACCGGAACGCGTGTCGCCTTCGGAAACCGCGCCGCCGTCGGGGACCGGTGCGAACCCGGGCGGCGACCACGCGCCCGGCGGAAGCCCGGGGCGTTCCCCCTCCAGCAGGGCCGCGTATGCCGAGGGGAGGCGGCGCAGCGTCTGGGCGGCGTTGTTGATCAGGATGTCCAGGGGCTCGCCGCCCGCCGTGAGGCGGTCGGTGAGGGCGATGACCTGGCGAGGGTCGCGCAGGTCCATCCCCACGATCCGCAGGCGACCCGGCCAGTCCCCGGCCTCGGCGAACCGGCGGGCGGCGTCCCTGGGGAAGCGGGTGGTCACCGTGACGTGGGCGCCGTCGTGGAGCAGCTTCAGCGCGACGTGGTGGCCGATCTTGACCCGCCCGCCGGTGACCAGCGCCCACCGCCCCGTCAGGTCCGTCCGGGCCGTCCTGCGCGCCTTGTTGTACGCCGCGCAGGAGGGGCAGAGCCGGTGGTAGAAGCCGTCCACCCGGTCGAAGCGGCTCTGGCAGACGTAGCACTGCCGAGTCGTGCGCAGCCGGCCCGGGGCCCCTGGCTCTTCGCGGACCGGAGCGTCGGTCACGCGGTCCCGCGCGCCCATCGCGGTGGCGGCGAGCACGGCGGCGTCGGCCTGCGCGGCGGAACGCCTGCGCGCCCGCCTGCGTGCGCGCTTGCCGTCCCGCACCAGCGTGTGGGCGGCGAGCTCGACCCTGATCCGATCGGGGTGGTCGAGCGGCAGCGCGCGCATCTCACCGAGCAGGCGAAGCAGCGCGGAGACCGCTTCCTGGTCCACGTTCCTCCCTCACGAGGCCCGGCCGGATTCGTACCGGCGTCCTCCTCCATGTGATGAGGCGCGACGGCCACTGCGCTATGGACCCTGCGCGGTGTAGATCAGCAACCTACCGGACGGATCATCACATCGGAAGCCATGATCGAACAGATGTTTGATTAGACTGAGGGGGTGTTCTTCCAGAGTTCGCTGCTGGACTGCGGCGACGAGATCCGGCCGGGCCCGCTCGGGTCGTCGGTGAGGCGGACGGTCCTGGACCACGGGGCGTGGATCGACGTCCGGCCGGGGTGGATCTCCGGCGCGGACGCGCTGTTCGAGCGGCTGCTGCACGCGGTGCCGTGGCACGCCGAGAGGCGGCACATGTACGACCGGGTCGTGGACGTGCCCCGGCTGCTCTGCTTCTACGACGAGGGCAGCCCCCTCCCCGACCCCGCGCTGGACGAGGCGAAGAGGGCGCTGGACGCCCACTACGCCACCGAGCTGGGCGAGCCGTTCCACACCGCCGGGTTGTGCCTGTACCGCGACGGCAGGGACAGCGTGGCCTGGCACGGCGACACCATCGGGCGCGGGAGCACCGAGGATACGATGGTGGCGATCGTCTCGATCGGGACGCCGCGCTCCCTGCTGCTGCGCCCGCGCGGCGGCGGGCCGACGCTGCGCCACGAGCTGGGCCACGGGGACCTCATCGTCATGGGCGGGAGCTGCCAGCGCACGTGGGAGCACGCGATCCCGAAGACCGCGCGGCCGGTCGGACCCAGGATCAGCGTCCAGTTCCGCCCGCGCGGGGTCCGCTGACCGAGACTCAGGACGCCCGGCCCGCCTGCGCCGGGTCCGCCGGGCAGGCCGTCGAGGCGGGCGGAGTGAGGTCGGTCAGGTAGGTCACGGCCGCCGCCATGGCGCACCTGTTGTGCATCGGCCAGGCGGCGTGCCCGTCGCCGTCCCAGCGGACCAGCGTGCTTCCGGGGAGCCGCCGGTGGACGGACTCGGCCCAGCCGCGCGGCGTGGCGACGTCGTGCGCGCCGGAGAGGATCAGCGGCGTGACCGTGGCGGGCACCCGCCAGGCGTGCGGGGTCCAGCGGGCGGGCCGCGGCAGCCCCGCGCAGCCGGACACGATGTCCCACATCTCGGAGGCGCCGCGCAGGCTCGGCCCCCGCCGCGTCGCCGCGCCGGCCAGTCCGACCAACGCCTCCGGGCGTACGCGCGGCATGTCCTGGCAGATGATGGCGCGGTAGCGCGCGTACTCGTCCCGCACCTGGTAGCGGGACAGCGAGGTGAGCGTGGCGGCGTCTCCCTTGTCCGTGGCGTCCCGGATGCCCGCGGCGAGCATGCCGTCGACGAGGGGCGTGTTCAGCCCGTCGTTGACGGCGAGCCGGAGCTCCTCGGCGGTCACCGCCCGGCCGCCCGCGCGCACCTCGCCCCGCTCCGCCCGCGCGTACATGCGGCGGAGCTCGGCGGTCACGTCCTTCCCGCGCAGGACGCACGCCTCGGTCGCCGCGCACCTGGCGGCGAAGCGAGCCAGGCCGTCCTGGACGGCGGCGGCCCCGTCGAGGACGAGCCGCGCGGCCGGCAGGGAGCGGTCCACGACGCCGTCGAGGACGAGGGCGCGGACCCGGCTCGGATAGCGCTCGGCGTAGGCCTGGGCGAGCATCGTGCCGTATGAGACGCCGAGGAAGCTGATCGTGGGCTCGCCGAGCGCCGCCCGGACCGCGTCGAGATCCCTGGCGACGGTGTCGGTGTCGAGGTGGGCGGCCAGCGGGCCGGTCCGCTGAAGGCACGACGCGGCGAACGCGGAGTTCGCCGCGACCAGGCCGCGCACCTCGGCCCGCGTACGAGGGAAGCGCGACACCTCGGGATCAACCGGATCGGCGCACGCGACCGGCGTGCTGCCCGGCACGCCCCGCGGGTCCACGCCAACGACGTCGAACCGGTCGAGCAGGGCGGGCGGGAGCCAGACCTCCGCCCAGTCCTTGCGCGCGGCTATGTCCGCGGCGCCCGCGCCGGGACCGCCGGGGTTGAACATCAGCACGCCGACGCGGCGGGCCTGGTCACGGGCCGGCCGTACCGCGATCCGCACCTGGGCGGAGCCGGACGCGGCCGGGTGATCCCAGTCGACGGGGACGGTGACGGTGCCGCAGCGGGCACTCTCGTCCGGCGGGTCACAGGGGACCCAGGAGACCGCCCGAGCACCGGCCGGTGACGAGGCTGCCGGTGATGGGGCCGCTGCGGCGGGGAACGCGGGCAGGCAGAGCAGCGCGGCGAGAGCGGCGAGCGACGCCCGGCCGCCCCGGGCGCGGAACGCGGAAGATCGTGCGATGGCACGAGGGATTCTCATGCCGCTGGGTTCCGGGCGGCCCGCGCCGGTTCAGTGTGACATGAGTCACTCGAAATCCGCGCGTTTTGCGGTGAACCCGCGGGTCCGGAACAGTACCCATGACGATGGACACGACGGATCTGGAGCTGTTGCGGCTGGTCAGCCGGGGTGACGAGCACGCCTTCGAGGCGTTGTACGCCCGGCACGCGCGGGCGCTCCTGGCGTACGCCGAAGGGCTCCTGGGCGAGCGCGGCCCGGCCGAGGAGGCGCTCCAGGAGACGTTCATCGCCGTGTGGCGCGGCGCCGCGTCGTTCGAGGAGCGGTCGCTGGTACGCACCTGGCTGTTCGGCATCTGCCGCCGCCAGGCGCTCAAGCGGATGCGCGGCCACCTGCCCGCGCCGCGCCCCCTCGACGACGCGCTCGACCTGCCGTCGTCCGAACCGGGGCCGCAGGCCGTGGCGCTGGCACGCGCCGACGCCGCCGCGGTCGCCGCGGCGCTGGGGACGCTGGCGCCGCTCCACCGCGAGGTCTTCGACCTCGCGTTCGCCGCCGAGATGTCGCACGCGGAGATCGCCGAGGTGCTGGGCATCCCGGTCGGCACAGTGAAGAGCCGCCTGTTCAACGCCCGGGCCGCGCTGGCCCGGGCCCTGCCTGTCGTGGTCGAGGAGGCCGGCCGATGAACCATCCCACCGAGCTGCTGCCGGACTACGCCGCCGGCGTCCTTCCCGACCCGGCCGCCGTGGCCGCCCATGTGGAGGCGTGCGCCGAGTGCGCGGCCGAGACCGAGTCGTGGCGCAGCGTCCGTACGGCCGTCACGGAGCGGGCCGCCGCGGTGGCCGCGCCCGCACCGGCGATCTTCGCCGCCATCCGCGCGCGGATCGGGTCGGCCGGGCCGGCCGCCCGCACCCGCCTGGTCCCCCGGTACGGCGGCACGCTGGGAGAGCGGCCGTGGCGGCG
>NZ_BBYJ01000016.1:0-129714 GCF_001528665.1 Microtetraspora malaysiensis | reverse complement strand
CCGCCGGCCTGTTCGCCCGCCAGCGGACCCTGATCAGATGGCCGGTCTGGGTGGTCTCCGCGGCCGCCCTCGTGCTCGGCGGCGTGATCGCCGCCCGGGTCACGCCGCTGGGGCTGGCGCCGCACGCGCTCGCCACCGTGATCCCGCTCGCCGCGGCGATCGCGGTGGCAGGGGCGTGCGGGACGGAGCGGGAGCCGGTGGGCGAACTGCTCGCGGCCACGCCCACCTCGCCCAGGGTGGTGCTGCTCGCCCGCCTGACGCTGGTGCTCGGCGTGATCGTCACGGGCGGCCTGCTCGTCACGCTCGCGCTCACCCCGTTGCAACCGGTCGCGAGCGCCCTCGGCCTCATGACCGCATGGTTCGGCCCGCTGGTGCCACTGTCCGCGCTCAGCTTCGCGCTGTCGGTGCTGTGGCGGCCGTCCGTCGGCGTCGGGGCGGCGATGGCGCTGTGGCTGCTCCGGATGATCGCGACGACGGGCGAGCTCAACCGGGCGGTGGCGGCCGCGGTCGAGCCGCTGTGGTCGCCCGGCTCCGGCGTCCTGGTGGGCGCGACGGCGCTCGTCGCGGTGACGGTGCTGCTGTCGCCACGCCTCCCGCGTGGAGCCGCGCGGGGGGCCGGCTTCTGAACCGGAACAAAATTCCGGTGAACCGGTCCGGCCCGGCCGGTACCCACCTGTGTGAAACCGATGTCCCTATGGCGGTACGAGGCCCGGCGTGCGGGATGGCCCGCCTGCCTGGCACCGCCCGCCTCCCTATTGGTGACCCTCGCCCTCGCGGCGGCGGGGGCGGCCTTCGGTACGCCGCGGCCGTCCGTCCACAGCCTGCTGCTCTCCGGTGTCGAGGCGCTCGTCCCGCTGGCCGCGGCGACGGCCGCGGTCACGGTGGTCAGCGTGGACCGCTGCCGCGAACTGCAGCTCACACTGCCCACGGGCTACTCCTGGACGCTGGGCCGCCGACTGGGTGTGGTGGCCGGGATCGGCGCCGCGCTGTCGGTGCTCTTCTCGGCCGCGCTGCGGCTCACCGGCTCGTGGGCCGGCCCCGACTCGCCCCTCGCGTCGGCCCTGGTCTGGGCGTCGCCGCTGCTGGGGCTCACCGGGCTGGCCCTGCTGGTGGCCGTCCTGGGGCGCAGCGTCGTGCTGGCCACCACGACGGTCGCCGTGGTGTGGCTGTGCCAGCAGCTCTTCGCCTCGGCGCTGATCGCCGGCGCGTGGTCGCGTCCGTTCTTCCTGTTCCTGACCAGCCGGGCGGGCGTCGCCGACGGCTGGGGAACGAACCGCGCGGTGCTCGCCGCCTGCGGCGTCCTGTTCATCACGATCGCGCTCCTGCTGCTGCGCCGGCCGGAGCGCCTCCTGACGGAGGAAGAGATATGAGGCGTTTCTTCGCCGTCTGCCGCTACGAGTTCCGGATGCAGATCCGCAAGCGGTCCCTGTGGCTGAGCACGGCCGGCCTGGCCGTCCTCATCGCCGTCGCCCAGGGCGACCGGGGCCCGCGCTACCTGCCGGCCGACGCGGACGCCGCCCGGGTGATGGGCTCGTGGGCGCTGCTGTTCTCGATGCTGCTGCCGATCGGGTTCGGCATGGTGCTGGCCGACCGGCTCGTCCGCGACCACCGGCTGGGCGCCGCGTCGCTGCTCGCCAGCCTGCCGACCCGCCCGGGCGCGCTGGTCGCCGGGAAGTACGCCGGATCCGTCGCCGCGACCGCGGTCCCCGCCCTGCTGGCGCTGCTCGTCACGGCGGCGGGCGAGTTCGTCCACCGGGGCGACCCCGCCCTGTTCCCCTCGGCGGTCGCCGCGTTCGCCGTGGTGCTGCTGCCGGGCCTGGCGTTCGTGGCCGCGTTCGCGCTCGTCGGCCCACTGGTGCTCTCGGCGCCGCTGTTCCGGGTGCTGTTCGCGGGCTACTGGTTCTGGGGGAACCTGCTCGGCCCGAACTACCTGCCCTCGCTGACGGGCACCCTGCTGACACCGATCGGCGACTACCCGGCGAGCTGGCTCATCGGTGAGCGCGCTCTGTACGCGGGCACCCCCGGCTGGCTCTCCTTCCTGCGGCCCGAACCCGGCGGCGGCGCGGCGCTTCTCAGCGTCGTCCTGCTGGCCGTGCTCGCGACGCCGCCCCTCGTGTTCGCGAGCCCGCTGCTCGCCCGCCGTACCTCGTCCTGAAACGGAGACCAAGGAAGACCATGGACATCATGATCAGCGGGCTGCGCAGGCGGTTCGGGCGCGTCGAGGCGCTGCGCGGCGTCGATCTGGCCGTCCCCGGAGGCATGTTCGGCCTGCTGGGCACGAACGGCGCCGGCAAGACCACCCTCATGCGCGTCCTGGCCGGGGTGCTGCCCCCGACCAGCGGGCGGGTGCTGGTGGGCGGCCACGACATCACCACGCGGGCGGGACGGCTGGCCGTACAGCGGCGGCTTGGATATCTGCCGCAGGACCTCGGCCTCTATCCCGACCTGACGACGCACGAGTTCCTGGACTACGTCGGCCTGCTCAAGGGCCTGGACGACGACGCGGCCCGGCGGCGCCAGATCGGCGAGCTGCTCGACATGGTGGGGCTGGCCGACGTCGCCCGGCGCCGGCTCAAGGGCTTCTCGGGAGGCATGCGGCGGCGGGTCGGCATCGCCCAGGCCCTGCTCGGCGACCCCGCCCTGATCGTCGTGGACGAGCCGACGGCCGGGCTCGACCCCGAGGAGCGCATCCGGTTCCGCACGCTCCTCGCCCAGATCGCGGGCCATCGGACCGTACTGCTGAGCACCCACATCGTCGAGGACGTCGCGCAGACCTGCCAGGAGGCCGCCGTCATGGCCTCGGGCCGGGTGGTTTTCACCGGCCCGGTGACCGGCATCATCGACCGGGCCCAAGGCGCGACGTGGGAGGTCGTCACCCAGGGGCCGCCCCCGTCCACCGGCGTGGTGGTGTCGGCGGTCGGCCGTCCGGGCGGCACCCACTACCGCGTGGTCAGCCCCACCAAGCCGGATCCGGCCGCGGTCCCCGTGCAGCCGTCACTGGAGGAGGGCTACGTCGCCCTCATGCGCGAAGCCGTCCCCAGCTGACCCCCAGCGCCGTCCCGAGCCGATCCCCTGGCAGGCCGGGCAGTTCATTCCGTGACGGCGGGACACGCGATGTGGGTCGATGACCACCTCCAACCGGTCCCGCCATCCGGCGGCGGCCGCGATGGGACAGGGCATCTACGACTGGGAGCCGGTGCGGAGCGTGGACAGCCGTGAAGACGCGATTCGTTCAGTCAGGAGTTCCACGATCAGAGTTGCGTTTTGGGTAGTGCCGGTCTGGCGTCGGTCCAGCCGGAGGTTGTCAGAGCGGTCCACGCGGTCAACTCGCCCGTACCATCAGGAGATCGTTCTTGTACGGCCAGAAGTCCGCCGGACGTTTGATCGATGATGATCTGTCTGCCTGAGCCCGACAGCTCTATCCCTGCTCCGACGCGTCCCAGCGGGTCTTTGATCGTCCCGGTGTTCTCCACACTCTGCAAGTTCGCCAGCACGCGGTACAGCGCGGCCCGTAGCTTCGGGGTCGTCGGAAGCTGGGACAAGATAGTGGTTGCCTGCGAGAACAACGACTCCTCGGTGGATCGATAACCGCCTCGCCGATTCCAAGCCTGGAGGACTTCCTCAAGCTTCGCCGGATCGGTCGGCAGGCTCATGACCTCTTCTGTAGTGACATGCGTGGCCCCGACCTGCGGGTAGGAAACTTCGGGGTTGTGCTTGTCGTCGAGGCGCGTGGCAAACGGCGGTGCCGGCAGCGCCCCGCCCACCGACGGAACAGCGGGCCCCTCACAGGCGCCGAGCCTGTATGCGCCCTGCCGGCGCCAGGCGGCCTCGTCCACCCTGGTGAGCGGCTCGCCTGACTGGGCTGTGACCACCAGCCAGCTGGCATCGCGCTCCGACCTCGCCATCCAGGTCTCGTGAGTGCACGCCACCCGGTATCGGATCATTTCCGGCTCCTTGCCGACCGGGGATTGCCCCCATGCCCCTACAGCGAAGCTCTGGCCAGTGGCGTGCCAGTATCGGCCGGTTGCCGGGTTTGCGGTCTCGATTCGATCGGCCGCCGCGAGAAGTACAGCCCGGGCGAGCGTGGGGGGAGATGGGGCGACCTCGCTGTCTGTGCTTCGCACGAGCACGGTGGTCGCAACCGCGACGGCGGTCGCGACGGCCGTGAAGCGAAGGGCGGTGACGAGGGGTCGTCTCTGGCGCGACGGTCTGCATGTGAGTTCTTCTGGTGCCTCAGTGGTAGTCATGGCAAGCATGTCGTCAGCGGAGATGCGTGAGCCGCGATCCAGCGAAGCCGGGCGGGCCAGGGCAAGCAGGTGCGTGGGGTCGGGCTTGCGGCTCATCGGAATTTCCTTCCTGGAACGATCACGGGCTCCGGAGATGTGGAGGTCTCACCGGCGTGGATCGCTGCTTGCAGTCGGCGGCGAGCCCGATGCATTCGGACGAAGAAGGCGGCCTTGGTGCAGCCGAGCACTTCGGCTGCCTCCACGACGGACAGGCCATGCCAGGTGGTCAGGGTCAGGATCTCTTTGTCGGCATCAGACAAGGTGGCCAGCGCCCGGAGGGCGGCGACTCGCTCGGTGGCGTGCTCGCCCGCGTCCGTGGCGGCTTCGTTCGTCCACGTTCTCAGTTCGGCTTGCAGGGACTCGTGCCGACTGGTCTGCCGGTAGTTGTCGCGCAGAATGTTTCGAGCGACGCGGAAGAGCCATGGCAACTGTGCGTGGTCGGGGATGCTGTCGAGGCGCCGCCAGGCCACCAGGAAGGTCTCGCTGACCACTTCCTCCGCGAGTTGGTGTCCGGCGCGGCTTGCCGCATAGCCGTACACCCTCGCTTGGTAGGTGTTGTAGAGCGCGGTGAAGCGCTCATGTGGGTTGGGCAAGCCGGTTCCTTCGGTTGGGGTACGTCGTCCACAGAGCATGTGGTCCGAAGGCAGGCTTTCTTACAGCCCGGTTCCGCCCACCCGGCACGTCTCCTAGGTCGGCGCGCACATTCACGCAGCCGCGTCACCGCGTGTCGAAGGAGTGTGCTCGCTCTCAACAGCCGGGAAGCGGCATCTCAGGTGCGTGAAGACGGGAAGAGCACGCGAGGTTCCAGGTCCAGGCGAGTGGTCGGAGTCTGCTCGGGCGGGGTGAGGTTCAGCGACCTACCGAACTCTGGCCGTAGTCGATCCGGTCGTGCAGTTCGGTCAGCGCCGGTACGGCCGCGGCGCCGTCGGCGAGCAGCCGCCGGGCCACCCGGTCGAGGATCTCGGCCCGGTCGAGCAGGCCTTCATGAACCATCCGGGCGATGACGTCCACCTGGGCTCCGGAGAGGGCCGAGCTCAGCTCGGCGAGGTCGAAGACGCGCGGCAGGAGCCGAACGAACAGCGGATCCCGGGAAAGGCGCTCCAGGTCGGGCCGTCGCGCCGCCTGACCGGCCGCGCCGAGGGAGCGGAGCCAGCCGACCACGAAGGCGTCGTTCGGGGGCGGCTCGATGCCGGTCTCACGGACCAGGCTCGCGGCGATCCGCCAGTGCGGGATCTCCACGTCCAGATGGGACGCCCGCAGCCGCTCGACCATCCGGCGGGCCAGGTCCGCGCGCCACGGCTCGGGCCGCCGCCGCAGCACGCCGAGGATGCGCCCCGCGTCGGCGACATGGTCGTCCCGCCAGCCGAAGTCGCGCCGGTAGAGCCAGTTCGTCACGGCGCCGGGCCCCGGCAGGCAGGCGGCACCGGCCACCCGCAGGGCCGGGATCTGCGCGCGCCACTCCCACCAACCGTCCGTGGTCCGCTTCAGCTCGGCCAGGTGGCGCGGCAGCTCCGCCGCCACCGCTCTCCGGCCGCCCGCGTCGAGCGCGGTCACGAGCTGGAGGGTGCCCGCGGTGTCACCGGCGACGATCCGCGCCGCGACGTTCTGCCAGGGGATCATGGGGCCCGCTCCGGCCGCCACCCCGTCATGGTCATCCGCACCGATTCAGCCATGACCCGAACCCTAATGATCACCTCCGACAAATCTCGGCAAATCCGGAGCCCCAGGTTGGGGAAATCGCTTTGACCTCCGCGGCCCCGGCCGGAAAAGATCAGCCGAGCCGTCGGGTGAGAGGAGGCGCAGATGCTGATCAGAGCGGCCCGGGCGGACGAGGCCGAGATCCTGAGTGAGCTGGCGATCGGCTCGAAGGCGTACTGGGGCTACGACGAGGCGTTCATGGCGGCGTGCGCCGACGAGCTCACCCTCGTGCCGTCCCGGGTCGAGACCGTACGCGCCACGGTGGCGGAGCGGGACGGGCGCGTCCTCGGCTTCGGCACCCTGGAGGGCGAGCCACCCGAGGGGGCGCTCGGCATGCTCTTCGTGGCCCCGGACGCGATCGGCGGCGGCGTCGGCCGTTCCCTGTACGAGCACATCGTGCCCAGGGCGCGCGAGCTGGGCTTCACCCGCCTGACGATCGACGCCGACCCGAACGCGGAGCCGTTCTACCTGGCCATGGGGGCGGTACGGATCGGCGCCACCCCGTCCGGGTCCATCCCGGGGCGGGTCCTGCCGCTGCTGGAGGTCGCCCTCTCCGACGAGGCCACGCTGCCGCGATCCGTCGAGGAGGCGATCGCGGCCGAGCGGGCCGGCCGGCGCTTCCACCTGGCGCGGGCAAAACCTGCTCGGCTTCGCCCTGATGCGGGCCCGCGACGTGCTCGGCGACGGCGGGACGTCGATAACCTTGGAGTCCTCATGAGCGCCACTCTTGTCGGAAAAGACCTCACCGCCGGGCACGGCGACCGCGTGCTGTTCAGCGATCTCGACCTGGTCGTCGCCCCCGGGGACGTCGTCGGGCTGGTCGGGGTGAACGGCGCGGGCAAGTCCACGCTGTTGCGCCTGCTGGCCGGGCTCGACAGCCCCGAGCACGGCTCGGTGCGGCTCAGCCCGCCCACCGCCAACGTCGGCCATCTGCCGCAGGAGCCCGAACGGCGGCCGGGCGAGACGGTGGCCGCGTTCCTCGCCCGGCGGACCGGCGTGGCCGCCGCGCAGCGGGCCCTCGACGCCGCCACCGAGGCGCTGGCCGACGGCGACCCCGGCGACGCGTACGCGGAGGCGCTGGAGCGCTGGCTCGCCCTCGGCGGCGCCGACCTGGAGGAGCGGGCCGCCGAGGTGGCCGCCGAGCTCGGGCTCACGGTCGACCTTGAGCAGGAGATGACCTCCCTGTCCGGCGGCCAGGCGGCGCGGGCGGGGCTGGCGTCGCTGCTGCTCAGCCGCTACGACCTGTTCCTGCTCGACGAGCCGACCAACGACCTCGATCTCGACGGCCTCGACCGGCTCGAACGCTTCGTGACCGGGTTGCGCGCGGGCGTCGTCGTGGTCAGCCACGACCGCGAGTTCCTCGCCCGTACGGTCGACCGGGTCGTCGAGCTCGACCTCGCCCAGCAGCAGGTCCGCGCGTACGGCGGCGGCTACGACGCCTACCTGGAGGAGCGGGAGGTCGCCCGCAGGCACGCGCGGGAGCAGTACGACGAGTACGCCGAGACCAGGGCGACGCTGGAGTCCCGCTCCCGGACCCAGCGCGCGTGGATGGAGAAGGGCGTCAAGAACGCCCGCCGCAAGGCCCCGGACAACGACAAGATCGGCCGGAAGTTCCGCTCCGAGGCCACCGAGAAGCAGGCCGCCAAGGCCCGGCAGACCGAGCGGATGATCGAGCGGCTGGAGGTCGTCGAGGAGCCGCGCAAGGAGTGGGAGCTCCGGATGGAGATCGCCGCCGCTCCCCGCTCCGGCGTGGTGGTGACGACGCTGCGCGGAGCGGTCGTACGGCGCGGCGGCTTCACGCTCGGGCCGGTGGATCTGCAGATCGACTGGGCGGAGCGGGTCGCGATCACCGGCGCGAACGGCTCGGGCAAGACCACCCTGCTCGGCGCGCTGCTCGGGCGGCTGCCCCTCACCGAGGGTGCGGCGGCGCTCGGCCCCGGCGTGGTCGTCGGCGAGGTCGACCAGGCCCGCGCCCTGTTCGAGGGGGACGAGCCGCTGCTCGACGCGTTCGGCGCGCTCGTCGAACTGCCGCCGGCCGAGGTCCGCACCCTGCTCGCGAAGTTCGGCCTGCGCGCCGACCACGTGCTGCGCTCCGCGGCCACCCTGTCGCCGGGCGAGCGGACCCGGGCGGCGCTCGCCCTCCTTCAGGCGCGCGGGGTCAACCTGCTCGTCCTCGACGAGCCGACCAACCACCTCGACCTGCCCGCGATCGAACAGCTGGAGTCGGCGCTCGCCGCGTACCAGGGAACGCTCCTGCTGGTCACCCACGACCGGCGGATGCTGGAGGCGGTCCACACCACGCGCCGCCTCCACGTCACCGCCGGACACGTCGCCGAGAGCTGAGCCCGCACCCACCGGACATCCGGTGGGGTCGGTCGCTTCGCCGGAAGAATCCTGCGGTCCTCGCGAAGCCCGCTTCACCGGGCCAACGCTGCGGTCCTCGCTCCGCTCCCTCGCCCCCGGTGAACGTGTGCGGACAGCCGCGCCGGGCGCCTCGAGAGCACCGGATTGACTGGAGTGTTCACCTGCGAAAGCGCCATCTGGTCAGAGATCTGGCCCGGTGGTACACAGACCGCATGACTGAGATCGTCCTGTTCCACTCCGCTCAGGGCCTCCGACCCGGTGTCTCCGCCGCCGCCGACATCCTCCGGTCGGCGGGCCACACCGTACGCACGCCTGACTACTACGACGGAGAGATCTTCGACGACATCGAGGGCGGCCTGCGCAAGCGCGACACGCTGGGCTTCGCCGAGATAGAGCGCCGGGTGCGGGAGATCGGCACGGACATCCGGGGACCGGTGGTCTTCGCCGGGTTCTCCCTCGGCGCGTACGCCGCCCAGCTCCTGGCCGCCACCCATCCCACGGCACGCGGCTCAGTCCTGCTGCATGGCGGTGTAACCGCGGACGAGGTCACCTCCGGGCCGTGGCCGTCGACCGTTCCGGTCCAGGTCCACTACATGGAGCGCGACCTGTGGATCGACGCCGCCGAGATCGCCGAGCTGGGCCGCGCGGTCACCGCCGCCGGTGCCCACTTCGAGACGCACGTCTATCCCGGCGAGACACACCTGTTCACCGACCCGGACCTCCCCGGATACGACCCCGACGCCGCGGCGCTCACCTGGAAGCGGGTCATCGATTTTGTCAAACCACTGTGACTGGACATTACAAAGCGAGTTATTTCAATTACTCCAGGTATTTGGGTCTCGCTTTTCAGTGATCTTCCCCCTAAGCTCTCGCCCGACCGGAGAAATCGACGAAAGGGGATTCCCATGAAGATCGAGATCAAGAAGGTCGAAGAAGTCGAGACCACAGGGAACAGCAACAGCTGCTGACCGTCCCGTGGGGCCGCCGACGCGGTGGCCCCACACCGTCTTCTTCCGGGAGCCCAGCCGATGTCTCGGGTTCAGGTGAATCCGGCTTTCCCTCTTTTTCTCGACGATTTCCAAGGACGGGCCAGACTCGGAGACTTTCCTCCGACCGGGCAGATCCTCGAACCCGCCGAAGCCCCCTTGCGCCACCTGCTGCGCCTGTGCGCGAACACGCCGCGCAGCAGGAAAGAGCTGCACGAACTGATCGACGACATCTCGTCAGGTGAGATCGACGCTGCCGTCGACACGCTGCTCGCCGCCCGCGTTCTGGTCGGCGAGGACGACGTGGCACGGCTGACCCGGGACGAGCGCCTCTCCCGCCAGGCCCTGTTCCTGTCCATGTTCCACCCCGTCGAGCGGGTCGAGGCGGGCCTACGCGATCTGTCCGGACTCGACGTCACCGTGCTCGGCGTGGGCGCGATCGGTGGAAGCTGCGCCACCCAACTGGTCACCGCCGGGGTCCGGACCCTGCGACTCGTCGACGACGACCGTGTCGAGTGGTCCAACCTGCATCGCCAGCACCTGTACACGGCCGAGGACGTGGGCGCGCCCAAGGTGGCCGCCGCGGCCCGAGCGCTGCGCCGGTACCAGCCCGGGGCGGAGATCCGGACGCTGGAACGTCGTCTGACCAGTGCGGAGGACGTCGCCGAGGCCGTCGCGGGCACTGATTTCGTGGTGAACACCGTGGACACGCCGCAGCCGCACATCCGCAGGTGGGTGAACCGCGCCTGCGTCGAGGCCGGCGTGCCGTTCGTCACCGGCGGCTTCAACCAGCACGTCGGGCTGATCGGGCCGCTCGTGGTGCCGGGCGAGACCGCCTGCCTGGCCTGCCAGGAGCGGCAGCTCGCTGAGCGGTACGGCCGGGCGGAGCTGCCGACGGCAGAGAACGCCGGGCGGGTGACCCCGTCCTTCGGCCCGCTCTGCTCGGCCGTGGCCGGCCTGCTCGCCGCTGAGATCATCCGCTACGCCACGGGGACCGGACCGTGCGCGATCAAGGGCAGGACGGTGTACCTCGACCTGTTGACATTGACCACGACCAGCCGCGACTTCGTCCGCATGAGCGCCTGCGGGGTCTGCGGATGACATCCGCGGACCTGTCCTTCCTCAGCGTCGTCGCCGATGGCCCCGACGACTATGTGATCGGCAACGGGGAGACATTCGTCAACGTACCCGCCGTCGCCGCCGCGGTGATCGAGCTGATGGACGGGACCAGGACCGCCGACGACGTCCGCGCCCGTGTGCGGGAGAGCCACGACATCGATGTGGACGTCGCCGATTTCGTCCAGGACCTGGAGCGTCTCGGCCTGCTCACCCCACCGCGGCGGCCGCCCAACGTCTGGGACCGGATCCGGCCGGGACTGGTGCGGCCGCTGTTCTCCCGGGCGGCCGACGCCGTGGTGCTGGTCGTGTTCTGCTGCGCGGTGGCCGCCATCGTGACGCGTCCGGAGATCCTGCCCACATACGCCGGGCTGGTGTGGGCCGACAGCCTCGCCTTCACCGTCGCCTTCGCGGCCGGCTCCTGGCTCCTGGTCTTCGTTCACGAGCTGAGCCACATTTTCGCGGCACGTTCTCTCGGCGTTCGCGCCGAGCTTTCCCTGGGAACCAGGATGCAGTTCCTGGTGGTCCAGACAAAGGTAACCGGAATTTGGCAGACGCCACGAAGCGCGCGTTATCGGGTGCATCTCGCGGGAATGCGAACAGACCTGTTCCTCTTCTCCGCCGGAGCCTGCACGCTGCTTTTCGTGGACAGCGGAGCCATCCGTCTGGTGATGCTGATCTGCTTGTCGCAGATCGTCTGGCAGTTCCTCTTCTTCATGCGCACCGACGTGTATTACGCGTACGCGAACCTGACCGGAGAAAAGAATCTCATGGAGGACGCCCAGTCGTACCTCCGGGCGGTGATCGGCCGCCGGTCGGCGCCGGACGCGTCGCGGGGCGTCCGCCGGTACGCGTGGTTCCTCGTCGTGGGCCGCGTCCTCGGGCTCGCCTTCTTCGCCGGGTACACGATCCCCGTCACCGTCGCCGCGTGCCGCGGGGCGCTCGACGAGCTCGCCGCCTCCCCCGGCTCACTGGGTCCGCTCGCCACTCTGATGATCATCGCCCTCGGCTGGGTGCTGTACCTGTACGTGTTCGCCCGGCGGGGCGTACGGGCGGCGCGGGCGCGGCGATCGGCCGACGCCGGATGACCCTCGCGCGGGCGATCGTGTTTGTATTGCCGGTGTGGAGGCGTCGGTAGAGCAGCTCGTGTTCGTCCGCGAGGACGAGTACACGGTCGCGCGGATGAGCGCCGACGGCGAGCCCTCGTTCGTCGCCTCGGGACGGGCGCTGGCCGGGGCGCAGCCGGGCGAGACGCTCCGGCTGACCGGCGAGTGGGACGACCACCCGCGGTTCGGCCGCCGGTTCGCGACGACCGGATGCGAGCGGATCGTGCCGTCCACGGTGCGGGCGATCCGGCTCTACCTGGGCTCCGGCCTGATCAGGGGCATCGGGCCGCGCCTCGCGCAGGCGATCGTCGAGCACTTCGGCGAGTCCAGCCTGGAGGTCATCGACGACCGGCCCGCGCGGCTCCGCGAGGTCGTCAACATCGGCCCGGTACGGCAGGCCCAGATCGTGGCCGCGTGGCGGGAACAGAAGTCGATCGCCGCGCTGATGGTGACCCTCCAGGGGTTCGGCGCCAGCCCGCTGCTCGCGACCAAGATCTACCAGGTGTTCGGCGCGGACGCGGCCGAGGTGCTGCGCTCCGACCCGTACCGGCTGGTCGGGCAGGTGCGCGGCATCGCCTTCGCCACCGCGGACCGGATCGCGCTGGCGTCCGGGGTTCCGGAGAGCAGTCCGCAGCGGATCAAGGCGGCGATCCTCGACCGGCTGGAGACGGCGGCGGCCCGCGACGGGCACTGCTACCTGACCATGCGGGCGCTCCTGACCCACACGGTCGAGCTGGTGGAGCAGGACGAGGACCTCGTCCGCGCGATGGTGGACGCCCTGGCGAGCGAGCTGCGGGTCGTGATCGAGGACGGTCCCGTGGTGTACGCCAAGGGGCTGCACGCCCGCGAGACCCGGCTCGCCGCCGAGCTGGGCCGGCTCTGGCGCGCCCCCTCGACGCTGCCGATGCGGCGCTACGACGAGGACCCGGCGCTCGACGACGACCAGCGGGCGGCGGTCACGATGGCGCTGACCAGCACCGTCTCGGTGCTGACCGGCGGCCCGGGCTCCGGAAAGAGCCGCACGGTCCGGGCGATCGCGGCGACCGTGCGCGCGATGGGCGGCGCGGTCACGCTCGCCGCGCCCACGGGGAAGGCGGCCAAGCGGCTCTCGGAGCTGGCCGGGCTGCCCGCGATGACGATCCACCGCCTGCTCGCGCACCAGCCGGACCCGGACACGCTCTTCGACGAGACCCCGGCCGCCGCGGACCTGATCGTGATCGACGAGGCGTCAATGCTGGACCTGAACCTGGCCACCCGGCTCTGTTCGGCCGTCCCCTCGGGCAGCCACCTGCTGCTCGTGGGCGACCAGGACCAGCTTCCGAGCATCGGCCCCGGCAGCGTGCTCGCCGATCTGCTGCGCGTCGAGGAGATCCCCCGGGTGAGCCTCACCCGTGTCTACCGGCAGGCGGACGGCAGCGGCATCGTCGAGGCGGCGCACCGCATCCAGTCGGGCGCGCTGCCGTACGTCCCGGGTGGCGGCGGCTTCTGGTTCGAGGAGCTGGACGACCCGGAGGCGGTCGCGGACCGGGTGGTCCACCTGGCGACCGAGGCGATCCCCCGCAAGCAGGGGGTCGATCCCGGCCAGGTGCAGGTGCTCTGCCCGATGCGCAAGGGGGCCACGGGCACGGTCGAGCTGGGCCGCCGGCTCCAGGAGCGTCGCAACCCGCCGTCCCCCGGCGCGGCCGAGCACTGGTCTGGCGCCTCGGTCTTCCGCGTCGGCGACCGGGTGATGCCGATACGCAACGACTACGACAAGGGTGTCTTCAACGGCGAGACCGGCACCGTGACCGCCGTCCATCTGGAAGATCGCACGGTGGAGGTCCTCATCGACGACGGCGACCTCGTCTCGTACGGCTTCGACGAGCTCGACGACCTCGCCCACGCCTACGCGGTGAGCGTCCACCGGGCCCAGGGCAGCGAGTACCCCTTCGTCGTCGCCCCTCTCGTGGCCGAGTCGGGCGGCATCATGCTGCGCCGCCGGCTCCTCTACACGCTGGTCACGCGGGCCCGCTCGTGGGTCGTCCTCGTCGGGCAGCGCGAAGCGTTGGAGCTGGCGGTGCAGCGGCTCGGCCACCGGCGCAACACGGCGCTCCCCCACCGCCTCGCCGCCGTGCTGTGACACGCCCATCCGGGGGTCACTCGTCCGGCATCCAGGAGCCGTGGAACCCGGCCGGGACCCGGCGCGGCAGCCGTACGGACGCCACCGGGGACAGGTCGGCCGCGTCGAGGACCAGCAGCTCCGCCCGCGATCCCACGATCGTGAGGAGCCAGCCGTGGTCGTCGTCCCCGCCCGCCTCCGGGTCGGCGGGCACGAACACCGCCTCGCCGGGGGAGGCGCCGACCCGGTGGGTGCGGCTCGCTCCGGTCACGACGTCGTACTTCACGATCTCCTCCCCGGCCACCGCGTACACGTGGCGGTTGGGCAGGCCGGTGCGCCGGTCGTCGATCGTCGGGAACTCCACGGTCCGGTCGTCGATCCGCTCCTCGGTGACGGCGCCGGTGGCCGGGTCGAGCGTCCAGCGGTGCAGCGCGCCGCCCGGGGCGTGGGCGGCGGGGTCGGTGGCGCCGCCGATGCGCCGCCAGAGCCGGGTGAACCGATCCGGCGCGTGGCGGACGGCGTCGAGGACCACGCGGCCCGCGGCGTCCTCACACGCGTTCCCGACGTGGAAGACGTAGCAGGGGTCGATCTCGAACCAGCGCACCGGCCCGTCACCGTCGCGCGGCATCACGCCGAGCCGGGCGCCGTAGCCGTCGTCCCACCGGTACGGCATGCCGTCCCCGAGCAGGCCCAGGTCGAACACCACCGGCAGGTCGAGCCAGACCACGTAGTGCTCGGTGACGGCGAAGTCGTGCATCATCGTCGAGCCCGGCACCTCGACCACCCGGCTCTCCACCAGCTCGCCCGCCGCGTCCAGCCGGTGGTAGGTGAGGTACGGCGGGGCGAAGCCGTACCCGAAGAAGTGCAGCTCGCCGGTGCGCGGGTCCTCCTTGGGGTGGGCGGTCATCGCCGTGGTGAGCCGGCCGCCGAAGTCGCACGGGCCGAGCGTCTGCAGCTCCCCGCCGATCTCGTACGGCAGGCCCTGCTCGACCAGGGCGAGGGTCCGGCCCGCGTGCCTGATGACGTGCGTGTTGACCGGGAGCGCGGTCAGGTCGACGCCGTCCGGGCCGACGAACGGGACCCCGTCCATGTGCCGGCTGCGGACCCAGCGGTTGCGGTACCACTCGGCCCGGCCGTCCCGCAGCCGGACGCCGTGGATCATCCCCTCGCCCGCGAACCAGTGGCCGGGGTCCTGGCCGGGCAGCGGGTTGGGGCCGTTGCGCAGGTAGCGGCCGGTCAGCGCGGGCGGGAGCGTGCCGGTGACGGGCAGGTCGGCGGCGTCGATCTCGTCGGGGACCGGGGCGAGGTCTCCCTGAAGGTACGTGGCGGTCACGATGCTCCGATCTGGGGGTGGTTCAGGCGGCCTGCGCGGCGCGGGCGCGGGCCCGGGCGAGCGCGGCGTAGCGCACGGTGAAGACGGCGGGGATCGCGAAGCCGCAGACCTTCACCGCGATGATCGCGGCGGTGGCGTGCGGGGCGAAGGCGATCAGCAGGGCCAGCCCGGCGGTGTTGCAGGTGAAGGCGATCGCCCAGGCGGCGGTGATGACGACGTTGACCCGGTAGAACATCGGGGTGCTGTGCACTTCGGCGGGCACCCCCTCGCGGGCGATCCCCAGCGTGAACGGCCGGCGGATGGCGAGGGTCGTCCACGCGGTGAGCGCGAGCCAGCCGACCGCGACGGCCGGGCCGTACTCGCCGAAGGGCGCGGGGGTGATCAGGAATGCGGCGAGGGTGAGCCCGGCGAAGAACACCACCGAGCCGATCTCGAGCACCAGCGCGTCCCAGGCGCGGCCCTTGCGGCGGTCCATCATGAGCAGCAGGGCCGACAGCGCGAAGGCGGCGGCCGCGCCGTACCTGGCCTCGCCGTTCGTGCTGAGCACGGCGAAGGCGATCCAGGGCAGGAAGCTGCGGACGTAACCGAGCACGGGGGACTCCTTGAGGACGACATTCCATGAGTGACATGTCGAAAGTAGAACCTCCTGGGTCGACATGTCAACTGTGGAATGTAGGCTTGGCCCCATGAGCCTTCGCCACGCCATGCTCGGGCTGCTGGCCCGTGGTCCCGCCAGCGGCTACGACCTGTTGAAACTGTTCGAGATCTCGCTGTCCAACGTCTGGCCGGCGACGCAGAGCCAGCTCTACTCCGAGCTGGGCCGGCTCGCCGACACCGGCCTGGTCAAGGTCGTGGCCGAAGGGCCGCGCGGCCGCAAGGAGTATGCCATCACCGACGAGGGGCTGGCCGAGCTGCGGCACTGGATCACCGAGGTGGAGCCGAACCGGTCCCGGCGCAGCGACATGCTGCTCCGCGTGTTCTTCCTGAACACCGTCGAGCCCGAACAGGCGCGGCAGTACCTGCGCGACCGGGCCGCGGCGGCCGTCACCCAGCACGAGGGCCTGACCAGGATCCGGGAATTCATCGCGGACGAGCAGGACGCGCTGTCGGTCTACGGGCGGATCGCGATGGAGTGGGGGCTGCGCTTCAGCGCCATGCAGCAGGAGTGGGCCGAGTGGGCCACCGAGGAGATCGACCGGCTTCCCTCGCCTCCGTCCGACTGACCCGCTATGTCACATAGCAGGATCAAGGTGATGTCGAACCCATAAAGGCATCTTGTCGGCTATACCGGCATCAACGGAGATTTGCCAGAGTCCCCCCAGCCTCTGGAGGCTCTCCGTGTCACAACTACGAGCAGCCCTCATCGCCGCCGCCCTGGTCGCCGTGGCCGCCACCCCCGCCCACGCGGCCGACGGTCCCGCCATCACCGTCGAGCAGGGCCGCACCCAACCGGTCTTCTCGTACACCGACGCCATCCGCGAGCACGTCTACGTCGAATCGGAGATCGACAGCGACGGCGACGGGCGGCTGGACCGGGTCCGGGTCGACATCATCCGCCCCAAGGAGTCCGGCCCCGGCCTCAAGGTGCCGACGATCATCGACGAAAGCCCCTACTACGACAACTCCGGCCGCGGCAACGAGTCCGAACGCAAGGTCTACGACGCGAACGGGAACCTCGCCAAGTTCCCGCTGTTCTACGACAACTACTTCGTACCGCGCGGCTACGCGGTGCTCAACGTCGACATGATCGGCACCACCAAGTCCGACGGCTGCCCCGACGTCGGCGGGCGGGCCGACGTGCTGGGCGGGAAGGCCGTCATCGACTGGCTGAACGGCCGCGCCCCCGCCTACCACGCCGACGGCACTCCGGCGTTCGCCGACTGGAGCACCGGCAAGGCCGCCATGATCGGCAAGTCGTACGACGGCACGCTCGCCAACGCGGTCGCGGCGACCGGCGTACAGGGCCTGGAGACCATCGTCCCGATCTCCGCGATCAGCTCCTGGTACCGGTACCAGCGCTCCAACGGCGTGATTTACAACTACAACTACATGTCCTACCTGGCGAGGGCCGTCGACACCGACCCCGCCGCCAAGTGCGCCGCCGTACGGACTCGGCTGGACGCCGACGCCGACGACAAAACCGGCAACTACAACGCCTTCTGGGCCGAGCGCGACTACGTCAACGGCACCGTCGGCGACGTCTCCAAGGTCCGGGCCAGCGTCTTCGCCGTACACACGGTGAACGACCTGAACGTCAAGCCCGACCACTTCTCCACCTGGTGGGAGGCGCTCGCCGACCGGAACGTGCCGCGCAAGGTCTGGGTCGGCCAGTACCAGCACGTGGACCCCTTCGACTTCGAGGGACGCCGCGACCTGTGGGTGGACACGCTGCACCGCTGGTTCGACCACTGGCTGCTCGGGGTGCGGAACGGCATCATGGACGAGCCCCGCGCCGACGTGCAGGTCGGCCCCACCTCCTGGATCACGCAGCGCGACTGGCCGGCGCCGGCCGCGTCGACCACGTTCCTCCGCCCGGCGGCGGACGGCTCGCTCGGGCTCTCCCCGGGCAAGAACGGCGAGACCGCGACCTTCACCGACGTCCGCCAGTCCGAGGACGCGATGGTGGCCGACATCGGCACCGCCAAGCCCGGACGGGCGGCCTTCACCACCGGTGAGCTGCCCCGGGACCTGCGCCTGTCCGGCACGCCGGTCGTGGACCTGCGCGTCGCGCTCGACAAGCCCACCGCGAACCTGACCGCACTTCTCGTCGACTTCGGCGAGGACACCAGGATCGACTGGCGGCGCGGGCAGGGCATCACCACACTCACCGAGGAGAGCTGCCACGGCGAGAGCACCGCGGCGGACGACGCCTGCTACCGCAAGGTCGTCACCAACGTGGCCACCCGACCGCTGGAGATCGTCGCCCGCGGCTGGATCGACGCACAGAACCGCGACTCGCTCACCGACCCCTCCCCCTTGACCCCCGGGACGTACGCGCAGGTCACGTGGAAGACGCTGCCGCAGGACTACATCTTCAAGAAGGGACACCGGCTGGGCCTGGTGATCGCCGGGACCGACTCCACCTACAGCGGCGAGACCGCCACCGGCGCGAAGGTCACCGTCGACCTGCACAAGAGCAGAGTGCGGGTCCCGTTCGTGCTCGGCGTCGGCCACTCCCTGACCGACGGGGACGTTCCGAAGGGCACGGGCACGTGGCACGGCCCCCGGCAGATCGACCTGCCGGTGCCGGAGAACCACCTCTACTGATCTCCTGAGCACCCCCTGAGCCGCGCCGGGCCAGCGCTCCCGGCGCGGCTCCGCGCTTCCGAAGCCGGCGACTGATCGGCTCGGCGGTCAGCTACGCCTCGGGCAGGTCGGACGGCAGCGTCGGCAGCGGCCACCGGGGATCGATCCGCCAGGTCTCCGCGAACGGGCCCCGCCGCTCCTCGATCAACGCGATCACCTGGTCGCGGGCCTCCTGAATCGCGCGGTGTTCCGCGTCTCCGACGATGCCCAGGCGGCGGCCCTGGCGGTATTCGTCCTCGTCCTTCCACTGGTAACCGGACAGGTCCGGCTCCGCGACGAGGTCCAGTAGCAGGTCGAAGGTGTCGATCCCCCACTCGGTACGCCGGTAGGGGCGCTGGAAGTTCACGTACCAGCGCAGCAGGCGCTGCTCGGCGTCGAAGAAGCGCCCCACGCCGAAGTACTCCCCTGCCTGCTGGCTGCTCGTCCAGAGCGTGTCGCGCCAGGTCCACCGGCCGAGCCGCCACCGGCCGGAGGCGAGATCGGCGGGCATCCGATCCCTCAGGGCGGGATCCCCGGTCTCCAGGGAGGCGATCCATGTACGGGGCGCGAGACTCACGATCCCCGGCCAGTATCCGAGGGCGATCCGATCGCCGTCGTCCGCGAGCACCCGGTGAGGCGAGGCGGTCCAGACTCGCTCCCGGAAGACGTCCCGGCGCACGATGGTCTCGCCCTCACCGAACCGTGATCTGATCCCGGCCATATGCGGCTCCCACACAGCAGATGAGACGACGGGGGTTACGGCAGTCGTGCCCACGGTCCTGGCGGGTGCTCGGTTTTGGGGATCCAGAGCGACGGCTGCGGCTCTCGAACATGTGGTGGCGGGGAGGCAACGCCCGCCGTCCATCCCGGATCAGCCGGGGAATCGCAGGAAAACCGGATCGACCTGATCGGCGAGCCATACGTCGTTGGCGCTGAGCCGGAACTCGTGCCCGGCGGCGTGCATCGCGCCCGCGTCGACGACCAGCACCACCGGAACACCACGGCGGCCGCCCACCCGCTCGGCGGTCTCCCGGTCCACGGACAGGTGGACGTGATGCCGGTTCATCGGCCGCAGGCCCTGTTCCCGGATGGCGGCCAGATGGCGGCCCACGGTCCCGTGGTACAGCGTCGCGGGAGGCTCGGTCACCGGAAGGCCAAGATCCACCGGAACGGAATGCCCCTGACTGGCCCGGATCCGCCTGTCCTGTAACACGTACCGCTTTTTGTCGTTGGCGGCCACGACGTGCGCCAACTCCTCCGGGGCGATAGGGAAGCCGTGCCGGGCGGCGGCCTTCAGGAGGACATCCACCTCGACCCAGCCGCCGTCGTCCAGGGTGATGCCGATCCGCTCAGGCTCGTGGCGCAGGTGCTTGGCCAAATACTTCGACACGCGCACCATCCGCCGCTCGTCCATTTACGTCACTTCCCTCCGCGCTTCTCCGGAACAACCGGAACGCGATGCTTCCCGGTGACCGCGCCCTTCGAGTCTCCCCGGCCTACGGCCCCCGGCGTCAACAGGATTTCGACCATCGGAAGAAGCACCTACAGCCACCCGGAAAGTGATCTTTTGAGTACCCGCGGCGTCGCCGGGCCGGCCCGCGCCGGCCTCGACGACGCCGAGTTGGAACGTCGCAGGGAAGGAGGCACCGGCAGCAGGGGTCCCTTGCCGGATTAGAGAGAAGCGTCCGGCCGCGTACCGCCCTGCCAGCCCCAGTCGAACTGCGCCAAGTGATTCATCAGCCGTGTGATCAGGTCGCGGGTCTGATAGTGCAGCATCCCGATGTTGAGGTCGTTGGTTCCGATGACCGCCAAGACGGCGTCCTCGCCCACCGCGAACACCGCCAGGTAACCGTCGCTACCGCGGGCCACCGCCTCGCGGAACCGCCCGCGGCCCGTCGCCTGGGTGGCCTGACGGGCCAGGCCGAGAGTCGCCGCGATGAGTGCGGCGATCCTGGTCGGCTCCGCCTCGGGAATGTCGCAGCTGATCAGGAACCCGTCGCTCGCGGCGACCATGCTGCCGTGCACGCCGGCCATCTGCGTTCTGAGCTCGCGGAGTTCCGCGCGGACCCGCTTGTCGGGGGTCAGCTCTTCGATGCCCGGCCCGGTCATCCGGTCCCCCCGGCGGATCCGGATCCACCATCGCGGATCTCTCGATTCATCGCACCCCCGTTCATTGGGCCACTGCCCGGAGAAAAGACATGGTGTCGCGCCGCGGGTCGGACAGCGTGTCCGCTGCCCGGGGCATCGGCGAAGCCGAGGTGCCGTCCACCGACAGTAGCCGCAGGGTGATCAGCCGGAAAACTTCGACGGTCGTGCTGAAAACGCTGTGCTCAAGCTCCCACGCGAGGTCGCGCGGCGTGGAGCGTTCGCCCGTCCGGATGAGCAGGGCCCACTGAAACGCGGACACCTGCAGGCCGGGGGCCTCGATGTGCGGATTCCGCACCACCGTCGTGTCGGCCGTAACGGATCCGGACAGTTGCTTCACGATCTCCTGCCGCCGGGTCACCTCGGCAAGCAGCATCGGGAAGGGCATGCCGTTCAATCTGCCGACCGCGGGGGTTTCGAGTTCCCGGAACCGGTGACGCGGTGGATTCCGGGAGCCTCCGGACAGCAGTTCCAGCGCGGCGTCGACGGTGGCCTCCCTGACCGCGAAGCTCCACTCGAGCGAGCCGGCCGTCTCCGCATCGACGGCAGCGGCCTGGCCGCCCCGGGGCGCCTGCGAGCGTGCCGTGCCGGCCTCGCCCGGGTGCCCCTGCGGCTGCACCAACCACTTGGACGGTTCGGGGGTGCGCTTCGACTCCGCGTAGACGACGTCGCCCTCGCTGAGGTAGAAGGCCCCGCCCAGAGCACCCGACACGCGCAATACACCGGTTTGCCCGGAGTCGGCGAGCTTACCCAGCCGAACGATCAGCGGATCCCTGTTGAAGTACACGGTGGTTCCCGTCCTGGCTCAGTGGTCATACCCGCTGAAAGTGATCCGGCAGGCCCGAATCGGGACGGCCGACGAAATTCAGGTCGAAGTCGCGAAGCTCCCGATGGGCCATCGCCAGGTTCGCTTCCGCACGATCCAGGACCACGAGCAGGAGGAACTGCAGCCTCGGGGCCGGGCTGAAATGCCGGATCAGGTGGTAGTGACCGCTCAACGTGATGATCACGTCTTCAAGACCGCCGTTCGCCGCCAGTTCTCCGGCCATGAGGGAGATCACGTTGGCCACGTCGGCGGCACCCGCCGCTGCCACCGGCAGGCGCAGGGTCTCCCGGTCCTGGACGTGACCCAGCACCATGCCGGTCGAGGCGTCGATCAAACACCCGAGCACAAAGCCGTCGATCTGTCTCACCTGAGAGAGCAGAGCTTCGAAGGGAGACTCGGGCATAAAGGGGATCCTTTCCACCAAATAGCGCAGGCCGAGTCTAGGGGACGTACGCGCCGCGGCCCAGTGTTCGGAGGCGATTCCGCGACCGGGCGCCGAGACAGTCTCGGGTCGCCCCCTCCGCCTTCGATGAGGCCGCTGAGCAGGCCGAACCAGCCCCGGGAGAACGTACGCGTCGCCTTCCGGGGAACCGCACCCTGCGACCAACCGACCGGGACGGGCGGTCCCGATGCCTGGTCGTGCTACTTCAACCGCCGGAGACCTTCCAACACCCGCCCCAGGATGTCGGGGTGCACGGGCGCGAACGGTGTCCTGACAACCTCTTCCAGCCCTTGCGGGAGGCTGTCGGATCCGGTGCCGCCGTGCGCCCGATCCCATGTCGTCGCGCCCGGACTGCGGCGTGGCATCAGCCGTACCGCGTCATCCGCGGACTCAGGGGACGGTGCCGTCACCTCCGAAGCGTGGACGGTCGCTTCCGGATCGACGACCCGGGGCAGCTCCTCCGTGTCGTCCCCCGTGTCGTCCTCCGTCTCCGTCTCGTCGACCGCCCATGCGGGCCCGAGCCAGGCGACGCCACTGCTGGACCCGCGCGCGGGCCGGACGTCTTCCCGCTGCGGGGGGACCGCCTCCTCCGGAGCCAGCAGGGTGCACAAACCCGCCCGGACCAGCCCACTCACACTTGCGACGGTGTCGTAAAGCGCGAAGCCGTTTCGCCAGGCCAGTTCCCGGAGGGTGACAACGCCGTCGATCCGGCAGGCGACCATCCACTGCTCGCGTTCCACGATCGCCAGAGGGCCACGCAGGTCGGATGCCTTCGGGCGGCCGTCGAGCGAGACGTCATGCCCGGCCAGCAGCTCGGCCCGTCGTGCGACTTCAGACTGCACGAACTCGACTTCCAACCTGAGCATCGTCCCGGCCCAGGAACGTTCCAATGGCATGAACCGGATGCCGGTGGCAGATGATCCGCCCGCCATCCGGGCCGTCATCGCCGTCATCGCCGTGATCGCGTCCAGGACGACCGAACGCAGAACCTCCAGCATCTCGTCTTTGCCGATGAGGCCCTGTTCGACGAGAAGGGCGCCGAACCCGTCTGCCGGCCGCCTCTCGGCGCGTAGCGTGTTCCATTGTTCGGCCGACAGCCGCCGAGAGCCGATCAGCCTGGCGGCGAGACCGGGAACCCCGGCCGCTTCGGCGAAGGTGAGGTATCCCCGGTCCAGGTAGATGGTTCCACCGGAATCTCCGTCGATCTTCAGGGCACCCGAGGCCCCGTCGCGCGTCAGGGCATGGAGCTCATCGGCGATCCGCGCTTCGCCACCCCTGCCCGGCTTCGTCAGCCGGACTCCGTCCTCCGCCGGGAACACGTGACTGTCAGCTCCCGTTCAGAATCAAGACACCATGGCTTTCAGCTACCAAATCCACCCCATTCGGCTATAGTGCAGCGTAGCGTTCTCGTGGTAGTAGCCGCCAGTGGGGTTTACGGCGCAGGAATCCAGAACAGATTCAATGTCCGTTTTATGCCGAAAATACCCATTTGCGCATAGAGTCTAATTTGCCTGGCTGATGCCCATCAGGGAAGACTCATCGCGTATATACCGCACACATCCTCAATGTGTCATCCTGACCGGATTCCGGTATACCCAGCGCAGAAAGCTCCTGATGAACCTCACGCAAATCGTTACCAATGCCCTGAAGGCGTTCCGCCACGACGTCCCCGACTACATCGGGTCAGGGATCGTCGACATCTCGACAGGCATGCTGCTGGCGGTGGACACCGTCGACAATCACCCCCGCGAGATCCTCGACGTCGTCGCGGCGGCCACCACCGACCTGTTCCAGGGCCGGACCGTGGTGCAGGTCGAGGAACTGTGGAAGCAGAACCGCGGCACGACCGACAACCGGCACTACTTCAACGAGATTCTCGTCAACAGCGAGAACCTGGTCCACCTCTTCATGCGCAGCAAGAGCAACCCCGACATCGTGGCGGTCGTGATCTGCTCGCGCCAGGTGAACATCGGGATGCTCTTCGTCCAGGCTCGCCAGGTGATGCGGCAGCTGGAGAACCCTCGCTGACCTGGTGGTCCCTCACGCCGGGTCCTCCCGTACCGGCCTCATCGAGGTCCAAGCGAGCGAAAGGGGCCGTCGGATGCCATGGCGTCCGACGCCCCCCACGCCATGCGCGGGGCACCGCCGAGACGGTCGGCAAATAGAAAAACCCCAGGTCAGTGGTACCGACCTGGGGTCTTTCATTGGTGCGCCGCCAGGGACTCGAACCCCGGACCCGCTGATTAAGAGTCAGCTGCTCTAACCAACTGAGCTAGCGGCGCGGAAGCAGTAAGAGGTTATCGTACGGCCCAGATCCCTCAAAATCGGGCTACGCTAGAACAACGTTCGGTTCGATCAAGAGGAGCGGCGATGTGGTTCGCCTCGCCTGACGAGGTCCGAGGGCGGCTCGCCTCCGTGGATTACCTTGCCGACGACGGCATCGCCACGTCGGTGTTCCTCGCGGGCGCGCTCGGCAAGCCACTGCTGGCCGAGGGCCCGGCCGGCGTGGGCAAGACCCAGCTCGCCAAGGCGGTGGCGCAGGCGACCGGGGCGCGGCTGATCCGGTTGCAGTGCTACGAGGGCCTGGACGAGGCCCGCGCGCTCTACGAGTGGAACTACAAGAAGCAGCTCCTGCGCATCCAGGCCGACGGCGACGCGTGGGAGGACATCTTCTCCGAGGAGTTCCTGCTGGAGCGTCCGCTCCTCAGAGCGATCAGGAGCGACGAGCCCACGGTGCTGCTCATCGACGAGACGGACAAGGCCGACGTCGAGGTCGAGGGGCTGCTGCTGGAGATCCTCTCCGACTTCCAGGTCACGATCCCGGAGCTCGGGACGATCACCGCGATCCGCCGCCCGTACGTGGTGCTCACGTCGAACGCGACCCGCGAACTTTCGGAGGCGCTGAAGCGGCGCTGCCTCTACCTGCACCTCGGCTATCCGTCACCGGAGCGCGAGCGCGACATCGTGCTCGCGCAGGTGCCGGAGCTGCCCGGCCTGCTGGCCGAGCGGCTCGCCCGTACGGTGGCCACGCTGCGCGGCCTGGAGCTGAAGAAGTCGCCGTCGATCGCCGAGACGGTCGACTGGGCGCGCACGCTGCTGGCGCTGGGCCGTACGGACCTGGACGAGGGCGTGATGGCCGCGACGCTCGGTGTGGTGCTCAAGCACGACTCCGACCAGAGCCGGGCGGCCAAGGAGCTCGGGCTGCCCCGGCCATGAGTGGGCGGTCGGCCGGACACGGCCGGGCCGGTGGAAGGGCCGGTGGAAGGGCCGGTGGAAGGGCCGCACCGATCGAAGCGTACGCGCACTCAGAAAGGTAGGGCGGTGTGAGCGAGCCGCTGCTCGACCGGCATGTGGCGTTCGTGGGCGCGCTGCGGGAGGCGGGGCTGCCGGTGTCCCTGGCCGAGGGCCTCGACGCCGCCCGGGCGCTGACGGTGATCGACCTGGCCGAGCGCGAGACGCTGCGCGAGGCGTACGCGGCGACGCTGGTGAAGCGTCCCCAGCACCGGCCCGGCTTCGACGCGCTGTTCGACCTGTGGTTCCCTCCGGTGATCTCGGACGGTCCGCCGGAACCGGCTCCCGGCCACGCCGAGCGCCCGGTCCTCCCGAACGAGACGGCCGAGCTGCGGGACCGGCTCGCCGATCTGCTCATGGGCGACCCGGACGATCCCGCGTTCCGCGCGTTCGCCCGGTCGATGGTGGGGCGGTTCGGCCGGGTGCCGGCCGCAGGGAACCGGCAGTCGTGGTTCTCGTACCCGGTGCTGCGCGCCCTCTCCCCGCAGACGCTGATCGCGCGGCTGCTGGACGCGATGCTCGCCGAGCGCGGCGGCGTCCCGGAGACGCTCGCCCGAACCCAGATATCCCGAAATATCAGGAAGTTCGAGGAGGCCGTCGTCGCCGACGTCCGCCGCAGGATCGCCGAGGAGTCCGGCATCGAGAAGATCGCCAGGACGTCGGTGCCGCTACCGATCGACCGCGTCGACTTCCTGCGGCTGACGAGGGACGAGCTGGCCCGGCTGCGCCGGGAGGTCCACCCGCTCGCCCGCCGCCTCGCCACCCGGCTCACCGCCCGGCGGAAACTTGGACGGCGGGGGCGGCTCGACGTCCGCCGCACCGTGCGGGCGTCGCTCTCCACCGGCGGCGTGCCGCTCACCCCCCACCTGCGTCCGCGCCGCCCGCACCGGCCGGAGCTGGTCATCCTCTGCGACGCGAGCGGCTCGGTCGCCGCGTTCTCGCACTTCACGCTGCTGCTGACGTTCGCGCTGCGCGAGCAGTTCACCAAGGTGCGGGCGTTCGCGTTCGTGGACACGGTGGACGAGATCACCGCGCACTTCCGCCCCGGTGTGGACGTTCTGGACGCCGTCACCCGGATGACCGAAGAGGCCGACATCGTCAGGTTCGGGCGGACCGACTACGGCCACGTCTTCACCCGGTTCGCCGAGCGGTACGCGGACGCGATCGGGCCCCGGACGTCGCTGCTGATCCTGGGCGACGCCCGCTCCAACTACCAGGCGCCCGCGCTGGACGCGCTGCGGCGGCTCGCCGGGGAGGCCCGGCACGCCCACTGGCTGAACCCGGAACCGCGCCCGCAGTGGGACTCCGGCGACTCCCTCGCCTCGGCGTACGCCGGGATCGTCCCGATGTACGAATGCCGCAACGTCGCCCAGCTCGCGACGTTCGTCGAGGATCTCGCCCAGGTGTACTGACCCCGTGGTTCTTTAGGCTCCTCTCCGTTGTCGGTTGAGACCGCCTTGGAAAGAGGCCCATGGACGTCCTGGAGCACTGGAGTGTCGACTTCTACGATTTCACCGTTCCACCTGAACCCAGCGACGATCCCGCTGTCTTGAAGTTCGGGAACCTGCACGCGAGAGCCGCCCGCAACGGCGCACGGCACGGCACCCCCGTGATCCTCTCGCCGTCGGGTCGACCGGACCCGGGCGGCGCGGTGAAACTCTCGGATCGTCGTACCCGACAGGTTCAATGGAACCGACGAGACGACCGACGGGAGCACCGCGCATGGAGCCAATCTTCTTCTCAAGTCCTGGGGAGTTCCGGGACTGGCTGGAGGAGCACCACGCGACTGCCTCCGAATGTCGGGTGGGCATGTGGAGGAAGGGAGCGGGTAAGCCCACGCCGAGCTGGTCGGAGGCGGTCGACCAGGCCCTGTGCTACGGCTGGATCGACGGCTGGCAGAGCCCGATTGACGACTTCTCCTGGACGATCCGGTTCACTCCGCGCAGGCCGCGCAGCAACTGGAGCCTGGTCAACCTCCGCAAGATCGAGGAGCTGACCGCGCAGGGGCTCATGCGGCCGGCCGGTACCGCGGTGTTCGAAGCCCGTGACCGGGATCGCGAGGAGAAGTCGGTCTTGGAGTTCGAGGCGGCGCAGCTGGCTCGCTTCCAAGCGGAACCGCGGGCGTGGGAGTGGTTCAGCGGGCAGGCGCCGTCCTACCGCAAGTCGGCCATCCACCATGTGATCAGTGCCAAGCTGGACGAGACTCGGGAGCGGCGGTTGGACCAGCTGATCGCCGACAGCCTGGAGGGGGCGCGGCTCAAGCCGTTCCGGCGACCTGGAACCTGAGGGCCCGCTGCAACAGGCCGAGCGCGATCGCGTAGCCCTCCAACTCGGCCGTCCAGCGCGGGACCTGCCGCTCCGGGAACCCCTCGGGCTGGCCTTAGCCGCCCATGGCCCACGGCCCGTGATCGACAGCGCCGCCTACGAGGCGCCAGCCGCCGCCACAACCTGCACCGCCCGTCGCGACCTCGACCCCGGAAGTGCGCCGAGTGCGTGGCGATGCTGGCCCGGCACGAGACGGTCCACCCGCAGCGAGCCAGGCCGGCAGACCCGCCGACTCGTGACCAGGCGACTGCCGGAACGGACAAACCCACCCTATTGAGCGGAACTGTTCTCGAAGCCCTGCCTCGTCCGCTTCAAGACGGGTGAAGGTCTCCGCTGGTGCGCGGCCGGCCGTATCGTTCGACGAGGGCGTTGCCGATCGAGGCCAGGCGGTCTCGGACCCCCGGAGGGCCGGTCACCTCGACCCATTCGACCAGCCCGGAGAGCTCGCCGGCGAGCATGTACTCATTGGGGCCGCGGATCACGACCTCGATGCGGCCGTCGGTCGCGGAACCTCCCACGTCGAGCCGGTCGCCGAGCGCCATCCGGAGTATGCCTATCCCGTCGGGTGTGCATACCGCCTGGACCTCCAGCGGCGTTCGTTTGCGATCGACCTCTTTGGCGATCTCATTCCAGCTCTCGGCAAGGTCGAAGTCCCCGGGTCGGTGCACAGGGTCGCCGGTCGGGTCGGCGGACGACACGCGGTCGATCCGGAAGACCCGTCGGCCGGTCTCGGTGTTGGAGACGAGGTACCACACAGGACCTTTGGCGACGATGCCCAGCGGGTGGACGGTTCTCCGGGTTTCGACGCCTTTGCTGTCGACGTAGCCGAGCGACACCTGGACGCCGCTGATCACCGCGGCCTGGAGTTCGTCGAGGAAGCGAGGCGGCCGGTGCTCGATCCGGCTCGCCCCCCATCGCTGCGGGTCTACGACCAGCGACGCCGCCGCTGCCTCGGCCTGCACCTGGAAGGGCTTCGGTAGAGCATGGACGAGCTTGCGCAGAGCTGCTTTCATCGCCGGCGTCGCATCCGAGGCCGGACCGACAGCCAGGAACAGGGCGCGTGCCTCACTGGCGGTCAACCCGGACAGGTCGGTACGAGCACCGCCCACCAGGCGCCAGCCGCCACCTCGGCCCTGCACGGAGTACACGGGCACCCCGGCCATGGCCAGGGCGTCGAGGTCACGGCGGGCGGTGCGCTCGGAGACGTCCAGCTCTCGGGAGACCTCTGCGGCTGTCACCTGCTCGCGCCGTTGGAGCAAGAGGAGTATGGACACCAGCCGATCGGATCGCATACAGACAAAACTCTCATAAAAACCGGTCATGAGGTGACCGGTTTAGGTAGCAAGCTGGCGACATGACCTCATCGAGGAGGTCGACCGCCAGCGAACGCCCCCAGAGAGGAAAAGCAGTGATCAATCAAGCAGAATTTCCCGAGCCCACCCTCATCCAGGTCGACGGTGTGGAGCTCGAAGTCTTCGAAGCAGGCCGAGAAAACAAGGGCAAGCCCATCGTGCTCTGCCACGGCTGGCCGGAGCACGCCATCACCTGGCGTCACCAGATGCCCGTCCTCGCCGCAGCCGGCTACCACGTCATCGCACCGAACCAGCGGGGATATGGCAACTCATCCCGCCCGACCGAGGTGACGGACTACGACATCGAACACCTGACGGGTGACCTCGTCGCGCTCCTGGACCACTATGGCTACGAGGACGCCACCTTCGTCGGCCACGACTGGGGTGCGTTCGTCGTCTGGAGCCTGGCCCTGTTGCACCCCGACCGGGTGAACAAGCTGATCAACCTGAGCCTGCCTTACATGGAACGCGGAGAAACGCCGTGGATCGAGGTCATGGAAACCTTCCTCGGCGGTGACTTCTATTTCGTCCACTTCAACCGGCAGCCGGGCGTCGCGGACGCCGTGTTCGATGCCAATACCTCCCAGTTCATCCGCAACCTCTACCGGAAGAACGTGCCCCCCGCACCCCCTGAGCCGGGCATGGCATTCATCAATCTCGCCAAGGCGGAAACACCGCTCGGTGACCCCGCCATGACCGAGAGCGACCTCGCCGTCATCATCTCCGCGTTCGAGACGTCGGGATTCACCGGCGGCATCAACTGGTACAGGAACCTCGACCGCAACTGGCACCAGCTGGCGGACGCGGACCCGATCATCAAGCAGCCCGCCCTCATGATCTACGGCGACCGGGACCTTGCGGTCCCGAGGTCCGAGACCCTGACAGAGTTCGTGCCCAACGTGGAAGTGGTCGGCCTGGACTGCGGTCACCGGATCCAGGGGGAAATGCCCGAAGAAACCAACCGCGTGATTTCAGAATGGCTGGACCGGCAGGGCTAGAGTCTCGTGATCCGGTTCGTATCACCTGAAGGCCGAGTTCTCGCATCACACCGATGACAGCCGGACGTGGGGGCGGGCCAGGTCGCGCGGCCTCCTCGTCAGGGCTTCAAGGTCATCTGGTAGCGGGTTTCAGGCTCACCCTGGGGTGGAACCCAACCTCCCCACCGTGGCTCGTCGAGCCCGAGCGACTGACCCAAGCCCCGACAAGTGTCATCCCGACAACCCACTTGCCTAGTGAACGCCGGACACGACCTAGCGGCGGCGCAGGGCGGTACCGCGCAGGATGCGGGCGGCGGTGCGGGCGAGCACCTCGACCTGCTCCTCCGTCAGGGAGCCGTTGGGCTGGGAACGGATCCAGCGGGCCACCCTGTGCGGGTAGGCGACGGTCAGCCCCTCGGCGGTGACCGTCCCTCCCCTGCCCTCGATCTTGCCGCTGTGGGCGGCGAGCACGGGCACGATGGCGACGTCGATGCCGGTCTCGCGGGTGAGGAGCGCGGCCAGCGTCGACGCGGCGTCGATCAGGCCCTTGGCGACCGAGGTGCCGAACTTCTCGTCGAAGAACAGGCGTTCGCCGTACCGGGCGATGTAGGTGTCGGGCGACCACGCCTCGTTGTCCACGATCCAGACGCCGCCGGGCCCGATGACGAGATGGTCGATCGACGCCTCTCCCGGTACGGCCCGGCCGTCCATGACGCGGTAGCCGTGCCGGGTCAGGGCGCGGCGCAGCAGGCGGCCGGTACGGACCTCGCCGCGCCGGCTGCCCCGCCACACTGCCGTACGGGCGAAGGACCGCCAGGCGACCAGGAAGTCGGCGAGCGCGGCCAGGGCGCCGACCACGACCCCGGGCAGCAGGGTGTCGGACCACCCGAACCGGGCCGCGAGCAGACTGCCGCCGGCGAAGCCCGCCACACCGATGACTCCGCGGGTCCACAGGCGGCTCTTGCGGCCCGCGTACCAGAAGGTGACGTAGAGGTTCTGCGGCGACGCGCCGGTAAACTTCTCGTCGCGCGGCACATAGATGGACCCGCTTTGCACCGGATGCTCCCCGAAAGGCCAGGACTGCTCGTCCCACGCTAGACCGAGCAGGGGCCCCAGGTCTCGAAAACGGGGCTCCAGGCCAGGAAAAGTCGCATCTCCGCAACAAAGACCTATATCCGGGCAACACGCGCCGGAACCGACCAGTCGGTATGCTGGTGCGCTGTCTGCAAACGTTGACCGACCCGGCCAAGGCTCGTGGACACCCACCAGCACGGTCGCATCAGGGGAGGGTCGTCATGGCGCGCAGCGGAGTCGCCTCCGAGGAATCCGTACGGCATCGCCTGCTCGCGGAGGCCACGCGCCTGTTCGCCGAGAGAGGCTTCGAGAGCACCTCGGTCCAGGAGATCGTCACGGCGGCCGGGGTCACCAAGGGCGCCATGTACCACTACTTCGCCTCGAAGGACGACCTCCTCCAGGAGATCTACGGCCGGGTCCTGCGGATGCAGATGGAGCGCCTGACCGAGTTCGCCGAAGGGGACCGCCCCGTCGCCGAGCGCCTGCACGCCGCCGCCATGGACGTGGTCACCACCACGATCGAGAACCTCGACGACTCCAAGATCTTCTTCCGGTCGATGCACCAGCTCGCCCCGGACATCCGCCGGACGGTACGGGCCGAACGCCGCCGCTACCACGAGCGCTTCCGCGACCTGGTCGTCGAGGGCCAGCGGTCCGGGGTCTTCCGCGACGACACCCCGGCCGAGATGGTGGTCGACTTCTTCTTCGGCTCGGTCCACCACCTCGGCACCTGGTACCACCCGGACGGGGCGCTCAGCGGCGCGGAGGTCGGCCGCCACTTCGCCGACCTCCTCCTCGCCTCGCTGCGCCCGGCGTCCTGACCCGCCTCAGACGGGAGCGGGGACGTCCACGAGGCCGGCGAGCGCGGCGCGGTGCTCGCCGGGGGCGCCGAAGGCGATCTGATCGGCCTTCGCCCGCTTGAGGTACAGGTGCGCGGGATGCTCCCAGGTCATCCCGATGCCACCGTGGAGCTGGACGCACTCCTCGGCCGCGTGGACCGCCACGTCCGCGCAGTGGGCCTGCGCCACAGCCACAGCCACAGCCACAGCCACCGGCCCTGGCACCGCCGTCCCGGGATCGCCGTCCGCGAGGGCGCCGGCCGCGTTGCGCGCGGCGGCCCGCGCGCCGCCGATCTCCAGCCACAGGTCCGCCAGCCGGTGCTTGACCGCCTGGAACGACCCGACGGGGCGGGCGAACTGGCGGCGCTCCTTGACGTACGCCACGGTGGCGGCCAGGCACCACTCGGCGAGGCCGAGCTGCTCCGAGGCGAGCAGCCCCGCGCCGAACCTGAGAGCCTCCCCGACGATCGAACCGCCCGCGTCCGCCCCCACACCCCGGGCGACGATCCGGCCCCGGGCGGACCCGAGCGACACCATGGCCACCGGCCGGGTCAGGTCCAGCGACGTCACCGGGGTGATCTCGACGCCCCGCTCACCGGTCTCGACGGCGATCAGGGCGCTCTCATCCCGCTCCGGGAGGCGGGCCGGGACCAGCAGCACGTCGGCGATCTCGGCGCCCGCGACGCCCGCCACCCGGCCGCTCACCACCGCCGCGTCGCCGTCCGCCGGCTCGTACGTCACCTCGGCGCCCACCCGCCGGTACGGCGAGGCCGCGAGGGACACGGCGAGGGCCGCGGTGGCCTCCCCGGAGGCGAGCCGCCGCAGCAGGTCGTCAACCACCTCGCCCGGCCCCGCCGTACGCGCGGCGAGCAGGGCGCGGGTGGCGACCACGGCGCTGGTGAGGAACGGGACCGGCGCGACGGCCCGGCCAAGCTCCTCAAGGACCACCGCCGCCTCGCGGGCCGACGCGCCCGCGCCGCCCAGCTCCTCGGGGACGAGCAGCCCCGCCGCGCCGATGTCGCGGGCGAGCGCCTTCCACAGGTCCCCGTCGTACGGCGCGGCCGACTCGATCCGGGCGAGGACGGCCGAGTGGGGGCAGGCGTCGGCGAGCAGGTCCCGGACCGCCGCCCGTAGCTCCTCCTCGACCTCGGTGTAGAGCAGCGTGGTCAACGCGGCACTTCCTTCCAGGGGATGTCCTTGTCGGCGCGCGGCTCGGAGGGAAGGCCGAGCACCCGCTCGGCGATGACGTTGCGGAGGATCTCGGAGGTGCCTCCCTCGATGGAGTTGCCCTTCGCCCGCAGGTAGCGGTAGCCCGCCTCGCGCCCGACGAAGTCGACCGTCTCGGGGCGGCGGAAGGTCCAGTCGTCGTAGGCGAGGCCCTCCTCGCCCAACAGCTCGACCTCCAGCCCGGACAGCTCCTGGTGCAGCCGGGCGAACGACAGCTTCATGCCCGACCCCTCGGGCCCGGGGCGTCCGGCGGCGAGCTGCTCGCGCAGCCGCGCCCCGGTGAGGCGCAGGACCTCGGCCTCCACCCAGAGCCGGAGCAGCCGCTGGTGCAGGTCGTGGGTGCGCAGCTCGGGGCGCGAGCGCCACGTCTCGCAGACCACGTCGATCATGGTGCGCCGGCCGGAGGCCGCGCCGATCGCGACCCGCTCGTTCATCAGCGTCGCCTGCGCGACCCGCCAGCCGTCCCCGATCGCGCCGAGCCGGAGCGAGTCCGGGAGCCGGACGCCGGTGAGGAAGACCTCGTTGAACTCTGCCTCGCCGGTGATCTGCCGGAGCGGCCGCACCTCGACGCCCGGCGCCCGCATGTCGCAGACGAAGTAGGTGAGCCCTCGGTGCTTGGGCACGTCCGGGTCGGTGCGGGCGACCATGATCGCCCAGCGGGCGGTGTGGGCCACGGAGGTCCACACCTTCTGCCCGTCCACAACCCATTCGTCGCCGTCCCTGACCGCGCGCGTGGCGAGCGAGGCGAGGTCGGACCCGGCACCGGGCTCACTGAAGAGCTGGCACCAGACCTCCTCCCCCGTCCAGAGCGGGCGCAGGAAGCGCCTCTTCTGCTCGTCGGTGCCGAAGGCGAGGATCGTCGGCGCCGCCATGCCGAGGCCGATGCCGATCCGGCCGGGCCGGTTGTCCGGTGTCCCCCGCAGCTCACTCTCCACCACGGCCTGCAGCTCGCGCGGCGCGCCGAGGCCGCCGAGCCCCTCGGGGAAGTGGACCCAGGCGAGGCCGGCGTCGAACCGGGCGCGCAGGAAGTCCAGCCGGTCCATCGCCGCGGGGTCGTTGGCGGCGAGGAAGGCGCGGGCGCGCTCCCGCACCGCCGCCTCGTTCCAGGTCGCGTCCGCCGTCATGCTCGGTCCTCCATGTACGTGCGGAGCTCGCGGTACGCCAGGGAGCGCTTGTGCACCTCGTCCGGGCCGTCGGCGAACCGCAGGCTCCGGGCGCCCGCCCACATGGCGGCGAGCGGGAAGTCCTGGCTGAGGCCGCCCGCGCCGTGCGTCTGGATCGCCTTGTCGAGGATCCACTCGACCGTCGCCGGGGTCGCGATCTTGATGGCCTGGATCTCGGTGTGCGCGTTGCGGTTGCCCACGGTGTCCATCAGCCATGCCGTCTTGAGCACGAGCAGGCGGAGCTGCTCGATCCGCACCCGCGACTCGGCGATCCAGTCCTGCACCACGCCCTGCTGGGCGATCGGCTTGCCGAACGCGGTGCGGTCCAGCGCGCGGCGGCACATCATCTCGACCGCCCGCTCGGCCATGCCGATCAGCCGCATGCAGTGGTGGATCCGGCCGGGGCCGAGCCGGGCCTGCGCGATCGCGAAGCCGCCGCCCTCCTCCCCGATCAGGTGGTCGGCGGGCACCCGTACATCCTCGAAGATCATCTCGGCGTGGCCGCCGTGGTCGGCGTCGTCGTAGCCGAAGACGCTCATCCCGCGCCGGACGGTCAGCCCCGGGGTGTCACGCGGCACGAGGATCATGCTCTGCCTGCGGTGCGACGGCGCGGACGGGTCGGTCTTCCCCATCACGATGAAGACGGCGCAGCCGGGGTTCATCGCGCCGGTGATGAACCATTTGCGGCCGTTGACGACGTACTCGTCGCCGTCCCTGACGATCGACGTGGCGATGTTGGTCGCGTCGGAGGAGGCGACGTCCGGCTCGGTCATGGCGAAGGCGGAGCGGATCCGGCCGTCGAGCAGCGGCTCCAGGTATTTCTTGCGCTGCCAGTCGGTGCCGAACTCGGCGAGCAGCTCCATGTTGCCGGTGTCGGGGGCGGCGCAGTTGGTGGCGGCGGGGGCGATGGCCGGGGACCTGCCCATGACCTCGGCGAGCGGAGCGTACCGGAGGTTGGTGAGACCCGCTCCCTCCTCGCCGGGGAGGAAGAGGTTCCACAGGCCGCGGCGGCGGGCCTCGGCCTTGAGCTCCTCCAGCAGCGGCGGCGGGGACCAGCCACCGGCGGCCGCCTGCTCCGCGAAGGCGGGCTCGGCGGGATAGACGCATTCGTCCATGAACGCGGTCAGCCGCTCGCGCAGCTCCAGCGTGACGTCGTCGAACCCGAAATCCATCGGTCAGACCTCCATGAGTCCACGAGCGACCAGCGGGGCCACCTGGTCTCCGACCTCGGCGAAGCCCTCGCCGACCGTGAGCCCCTTGGTGTATCGGAAGTGGATGCCCTCGGCGATCACCGCGAGCTTGAAGCAGGCGAGCCCGACGTACCAGCCGAGCCGGGAGATGTCGCGGCCGGACGCGTCGGCGTAGTGGGCGGCCAACTCCGGCGCGGCGAGCAGCGGGTCGGTGGGCAGCGGGTCGGCCGGCGCCGCGCCGCCCGGGCCGTCGAGCTCGGCGAACTCCCCGTACAGAAGGAACAGCGCGAGGTCGGTGAGCGGGTCGCCGAGGGTGGACATCTCCCAGTCGAGCACCGCCCTGACCCGGCCGTCCGCGATGAGGGTGTTCCCGAGCTTGAAGTCGCCGTGGACGATCGCGGGGCTGCCCGAGCGGGGCACGTCGCGGGCCAGCCGGGCGTACAGGTCGTCGATGCCGGGCACCTCGCGGCTGCGTGAGGCGTCGAGCTGCCGCTTCCACCGGCCGACCTGACGTTCCAGGAAGCCGTCCGGCCGGCCGAAGTCGCCGAGGCCGACCTGATCCGGGTCGATGGAGTGCAGCGTGGCGAGCACGGACACCAGATCGCGGGCGATCTCCGGGGTGAGCGGCGGGTGGCCGCCCTCGACGTACTCCATGACGTAGAAGGGCGCGCCGACGACGTCGGGGTCCTGGCACAGGTGGTACGTGGCGGGCACCGGGACGCCGGTGTCGCGCAGTGCCGTCATGACGCGGTGCTCGCGGCCCATGTCGTGCGCCGTGGCGAGGACGTGCCCGAGCGGGGGCCGGCGCACCACGAGCGTCCGCTCCGCGTCGCGCACGACGTAGGTCAGGTTGGACTTGCCTCCGTGGATCACCTCCGCCCGCAGCGGGCCGCGGGTGAGACCCTCTCGTTCGAGGTGGTGGGAGAGGCGGGCGAGATCCAGGCCGGGCGGGTCTGCGTTCACGCCAGGCAGCGTACCGACCAGACGGTATGTATGTCGACAGCGGCCGCGCGACGCCTCCCGCACCGGCTCCCACTAGCCTTTACGCATGATCGCGAAGATGCCCGAAGCCGTCGTGCTCGACGGCGACGTCGTCCGGCTCGTGCCGCTCGCCCTCGACCACGCCTCCGACCTGTTCACCGCGCTGAACGACGACGAGGAGGTCTGGCGGTGGCGGCCGGGCGCGATGCCCCGCTCGGAGGCCGCGATGCGCGAGGTGGTCGCCGGTCTCCTCGGCAGCCGGGACACCACCCAGTTCGCCGTGATCTTCAAGGAGACCGGGCGCGCGATCGGCTCCACCGGTTTCTGGTACGTGAGCGGCTTCGACGCCTGCGTCGAGATCGGCTCGACCTGGTACGGCCGCGCCTACTGGCGCTCGGGCGTGAACACCGAGTGCAAGGTGCTGCTGCTCGACCATGCCTTCGACGCGCTGGGCCTCACCCGCGTCGTGCTCAAGACCGACATCCTCAACCTGCGCTCGCAGGCGGCGATCGAGCGGATCGGCGGCGTGCGCGAGGGGATCCTGCGGCGCCAGTACCGCCGGGCCGACGGCACCTGGCGGGACAGCCCCTACTACTCGATCCTCGACGACGAGTGGCCCGCGCACCGGGCCCGCCTCACCTCACGCTGACGGCGCCTGGCTGGCGGCACTTCCTGATCTGCCGGAATCTGGCAGATCAGGAATGATCAACACTTGCGCTTCTTGCCACGGCCTCTGCGGCACCCTCGTGAACTGGGGCTGAGTTGGACACGAGGCGCAACCGGTGAGTCCGGGTCCGCATCGGCTCGGCCACCAGAGTGCGCAGCTCCCGCACGCCCACGTCGGCGGGATGACCCGAGTTCAGCACCACCTAGATCGCCCCGAGCGCGCCCTTCCCTGCCATCTCGGTCGCCCTGCCGGACGACAGCTTCCGGCCCGCCCGGCCCCGGGAGAGCAAGCAGTCCTTCGGCCGCCAGCGCGAGGCTCTCCTCAGTCGCGGGCATTTCCGCTCCCGACCGCAGCATGCTAGCTAGCATGCCAACTAGCATGCTGTTTGCATGCTCCTTCATGTCGACCAGGAGTCATCGATGCTCGATGAAGAACTTTCCGAGATCGTTGCGAACCTCCGCGCACTGGGCGGCGACATCTCCGACGTGGAAGTGAAGAAGTCCCAACGCGAGCTGCCGAAGACGACCCGAGAGACGCTCTCGGCTTTCGCCAACACCCATGGTGGAGTGCTCATCCTCGGCTTGGACGAGTCCACGGGCTTCACAGCCACCGGCGTGCAGGATGCCGTGAAGCTCTCCAACAACCTGGCCTCACTCTGTTCCACCGACATGGAGCCCGCGCTGCGGCCGTTGATCCGTGTCCACGAATTCGAAGGCGTGCAGCTCGTCATTGTGGAAGTTCCCGAGCTGGACCCGGCCCAGCGGCCATGTTTCTACAGAGGCGCCGGGATGACCAAAGGCAGTTTCGTCCGCGTCGGTGATGGCGACCGGCGTCTGTCGAGCTACGAGGTTCAGATCATGCTGTCTTCGCGCGGTCAGCCTCGCGAGGACGAACAGGCCGTTCCAGGAACCGGGCTGGAGCTGCTCGACCCGATCGCCCTGGAGTCGTTCATCGCACGGCTCCGAACCACCAGACCATACGCGTTCAAAGATCTTGACCGCGAGAATCTGCTAAGGCGCGCCAAGATACTGGTGACCGGGAACGGTGGTACAGAGACGCTTTCCGTGGCGGCCTTACTCGCGCTCGGTTCCTACCCCCAGGAGCATTTCCCGCAGCTGATGATCAGCTTTGTTCACTACCCCTCGGCCAGCCACGAGCCTCCTGCTACCGGGACCCGCTTTCTGGACAACGTCATCGTTGAGGGCCCCATCCCTGTCATGCTCCGCGACGCACTCGCGGCGATCCGACGGAACATGTCCAGGAGAGCCGTGATCGGAGGAGTCGGGCGAGAGGACGTCTGGGAATACCCTGAGACCTCCCTTCGGGAGGCCGTGGTCAACGCACTCGTACACAGGGACCTCTCCAGTGCCGCCCGTGGCACTCAGATCCAGATCGAGATGTACTCCGACCAACTGACGATCCGGAGCCCCGGCGGACTGTTCGGCCCGGTGACCATCGACAACCTCGCCGAAGAGGGGATCTCTTCCGCACGCAACGCGACCCTTATGAAGATTCTCGAAGACGTTCCCCTGCCGGGCGAGACCCGAACGGTCTGCGAAAACCGCGGCTCGGGAATCCGGGCCATGGCCTCCGCCCTCCGAGCAGCCGGGATGAGCCCACCACAGTTTGAAGACCGAGTCGCGTCATTCACCGTCACCATTCCCAATCACGCCTTGTTGAGTGAGGAGGTCGTGAGATGGATCAAGAGTCTGGATGAAGTAGGCCTCACCGACAGCCAGTGCATCGCGCTGGCGATGCTCCGGCAAGGAGAGATTCTGGACAATCGCTCCTATCGGAGCGTGACCGGCGTCGATTCCCGCGTCGCAACCACCGAACTACAAGATCTGGTAGCGCGTGAACTCGTGCTGCAGACCGGAACCAGGCGATGGGCACGCTACGAACTGTCCCAGCGATCGCGCGGCCGCACCTTCGCGGGGACTCCAGCTACCGCACGGAGCGACCGACGTCCGCAGCTACTGAACGCGCTCAGTGACGAGACGCTCTCCAGGGCCGAGTTGGCCCGCCGCACCGGACTAACCGATGGAACGGTACGGCGCTGGCTCTCGATCATGCGAGAGGAAGGCACGGTGGAATTGATCGGGAGCTCGCCGAGAAGTTCGAGCGCCCGCTACCGCCGAGCCCGTCAGGAATCCCTTTTCCATGACATCTGATCCAGACTAGTGAGACCTCATCCCGGTAAGAGCCACAGCTGCGAACCGGAGCGTTCTCCGACGCCTGCCTTGAGTCCACGACAAGTTGGCCGCGAGAAACCGCAGGTCGACGCACCGTAGATTGCGAGGCGCCTGGCTGGCGGCGCTACTCCGCGGGCGCTCCGGAGAGGACGCCGCGGAGGAACTCGGCGAAGGCCGCGCGCAGGTCGTCGATCGACGGCGCGGCCCCGGCCCCCACGACGGAGTCGAACATGATGCCCTCGAAGAAGGCCACCGCCTGGCGGCCGTGCCGTACGGGATCGGCGGAGCCGGCGGCGGCGAGCAGCGCGGCGGCGGGATCGCGGAAGCCGGCCCCGGCCCGGTCGTAGATCTCGCGCAGCTCCGGCCGGCGGGTCGCCTCCAGGGCCAGCTCGTAGCGGGCGATCGTGACATGCCGGTCGCGGTTGAGCGCGCGGTGCATCACCTGGGCCAGGAGCTCCGTGAGGGCGGCCGGATCTACCGGCCCGTGCGCCGCCGCGCCCCCGGCGTCCGGATCCGGCATGAGGTCGGCGAAGAGGTCGCGCTCCAGCTCGGTGAGGCGGGCCAGGGTGAGCCCGAGCAGCGCGGCCCGGGTGCGGGCGTGGTTGGAGGTCGATCCCGAGGGCAGCCCGGCCGCCTCGTCCACCGCGCGATGCGTGAGCCCGCGCATCCCCCGTTCGGCCAGGATCTCGATGGCCGCGTCCGCGACGCGCGTCACCCGCTGGTTCGACATGCCTGGATACTACAGCCGTAGTCACCCTCGACCGCAGCCGTAGTATGCTCGGACTACAGATGTAGTGAGCGACGGAGGTCGTCATGGGCGATGCGTTGGTGATCGGTGCGGGGATCGGCGGGTTGACGGCGGCGGCCGCCCTGGCCGAGCGGGGCTGGACGGTGACGGTGTGCGAGCGGGCGTCCTCGATCGAGCCGGTCGGCTCCGGCCTGGCGATCGCGCCCAACGCGCTGCGGGCACTGGACACGATCGGCGTCGGCGACCGGGTGCGCGAGCTCGCCGCGCTGCAGGGCGTGGCCGGCATCCGCCGCGCCTCCGGCGGCTGGCTGTCCCGCACCAGCGCCGAGGCCGCCCAGGCGCGGTACGGCGACCCGATCGTGCTGCTGCGCCGCGCGACGGTCATGGAGCTGCTCGCCGGCCTGCTCCCGCCCGGCGCGCTGCGCCTGAACACCGCCGTCCACGACGTGGACGCCTCCTCGGGCCGGGTGAGCACCGACGCGGGCGAGCTGCGCGCGGACCTCGTCGTCGCCGCCGACGGCATCCGCTCGGCGGCCCGCCGCGCCCTCTTCCCCGGTCACCCGGATCCGGTGTACTCGGGCACGACGGCCTGGCGGTTCGTCGTCTCCGGGCGCGGGATCGCGGCGCTCAACGGAGCGGAGTCGTGGGGGCGCGGCGAGGTCTTCGGCGTCATGCCGCTGGCCGGCGACGAGGTGTACTGCTACGCCACCGCGACCGTCCCGTCCGGGCCGGGCCACGCGGACCCGGCGGAGGAGAAGGCCGAGCTGCTGCGGCGGTTCGGGACCTGGCACGCCCCGATCCCCGCGTTGGTGGAGCGCGCCGATCCGGCGGAGGTGATCCGCAGTGACGTCTTCTTCATGGACACGCCGCTGCCCGCGTTCCATCGGGGCCGGGTCGCGCTGCTCGGCGACGCCGCCCACGCGATGACGCCGAACCTGGGCCAGGGGGCCTGCCAGGCGATCGAGGACGCGGTGACCCTGGCGCACCACGTGAGCGCGGGCTCCGTCGAGCGCGGCCTCGCCGCCTACACCCGCGACCGGCTGCCGAGGACCACCGGGATCGTACGGCGCTCCGCCGCGATCAACCGGTTGACCCGGTGGTCGAACCCGGTCGCCGTCGCCGCGCGCGACGGGATGATGTCCCTCGCGGGGCTGGCCGGGCCCACCGCCGCCCTGCGGCAGGCGGACGCGACGTTCAACTGGTGGCCGCCGGCGTGACCGGGACGGGGGCCGCGGCCGGCTTGGTGGAGTGGTCCGGCGTCAGCCGGCCCAGTGTGATCGTGCCGCCGGCGAGCACGGCCGCCGCCAGCAGGGCCGGGATCACCTGCCCGGCGCCGGTCGGCAGCGACTCGCCGAGAAGGATCGCGCCCGCGAGCACGGACGTGATCGGGTCGACCACCTGCACCCCGGCGTACGCGATGCCGAAGTAGCCCACGGCGTACGACTTCTGCAGCAGGACCACGGCGCAGATGAGCAGCACGGGGATGGCCAGGGTGAACCAGTGCAGCAGCTTGGACAGATCGCCGTGCAGCCCGCCGCCGACGACGCGGACGAACGTGGACACGGTGGCGGTGACCGACCCGGCGCCGACCGCCATCGCCAGCGCCTTGCCCGGGCCGCGCAGGAACCGCGCCACGCTGAAGCTCACCGCGACGATCACGGCGACGCACCCGATCAGGCCGAGGGCGGCCCCGTCGGAGAGTGACGGCGTGACGTTGTGCGCCGGCACCAGCAGCATCAGGCCGAGCAGCCCGGCCGCCACCGCGATGGAGCCGAGGATCTCGGCCCGGTGCGGCCGGCGGCCGTGCAGCATGGCGGCCAGCGGCACCGCGAAGACCAACGTGGCGACGCTGACCGGCTGCACCGCGACCAGCGGCGCCATGCTCAGCGCCACCGCGTGCAGGCTGGCGCCGGTGAAGCCGATGATCCCGCCGAGCCACCAGCGCGGCCGCTTGACCAGCTGGAGGGTGGCGCCGTCACGAACGGCCTCGAACTGCTGCAGGGCCGCGCCCAGCGCGTATCCGAGCGCGCCGACCAGGGCGATGACCACACCCACCCAGATCATGGGCACCGGCCGGGGAGTCGTTCATCGAGGGATCTCACCACGTCAGCTTAGGGACAAAATCCACCGCCCCCGTCACTGACGCGGACGAGATCATCACCTTTCCGGGCAGACGCAGAACAGGTGACCCTCGGGGTCGGCGAGGACGACCCAGCTGTCGCCCGGCTGGAACTCCGGCTTGGTCGCCCCCAGCTCCAGGTACTCCTCCACGGCCTTCGCCACGTCGGGGACGCGGAAGTCGAGGTGGAACTGCTTGTCCGGGCCGGGCCAGGAGCCGGGCCTGCGCTCGGCCACCCGCTGGAAGTAGATGCTGGTGGTGCCGTCCCCGATCCCGGCGTACTCCTGCTCGGCGTACTGGACCTCGAAGCCGGTGATCTGGGCATAGAACTCGGCGAGCCGCTTCGGCTCGGCGCAGTCGATGGTGAAGGCGATCAGTTTCGCGATGGTTGTCATGGGCCCTAATCTGCCCGCCATACCTGTCAGGGCGTGTCATGAATATTTCGCACTCGAAAGATCGTTGGGTTTGAATGGCTCGGGGAACCGGACAAACGAAACCCGGTCCGGCGAACTACCTTTTGGAGCGGGCATGGCCTGGGTGCCGCAGATGATCAGACGCCTCCTGGACAAGCCGGGAAGCGTGGACCTGACCCGGTTCCAGGCGACGGTCGCCGAGGCCGCCCGGCTGGAGTCCGAGGTGCGGGCGCGACCCGAGCTGCTCCCTCCGGCGGAGGCCGCCGTCGGCACCGCCGAGTTCTGCGCGGTGGTACGCGAGGCGGCCGTGCGGACCCTCGGGCAGCGGCCGTACGACGTGCAGCTCGTGGGGACGCTCGCGCTGCTCCACGGCCACGTGGCCGAGATGGCCACCGGCGAGGGCAAGACCCTGTCGGGGGCGCTCGCCGCCGCCGGGTTCGCGCTGCGCGGCAGGCGGGTCCACGTGATCTCGGTCAACGACTACCTGGCCCGGCGGGACGCCGAGTGGATGGCCCCGCTCTATCAGGCCCTCGGCCTCACCGTCGGCTGGATCGGGCAGGGCTCCACGCCCGAGGAACGGCGCGCGGCCTACTCAAGGGACGTGACGTACGCGGCGGTCAGCGAGCTGGGGTTCGACGTGCTGCGCGACCGGCTGCGGACCGACCCGGCGGACCTGCTGGTCCCGGCGCCGGAGGTCGCGCTGGTCGACGAGGCCGACTCGGTGCTGGTGGACGAGGCCCGGGTGCCGTTGATCCTGGCCGGGGCCGCCGACCCGGGCCGGGCGGCGCCGGAGATGGCGGCGCTGGTCCGGCGGCTGTCCCGGGGCTACCACTTCGAGGTCGACGACGAGGGGCGCAACGTCTTCCTCACCGCCAAGGGCACCGACACGGTCGAGACGGCGCTCGGCATCTCCCTCTACGACCATCCCGGCACGGTGGCCGAGGTCAACCTGGCGCTGCACGCGCACGCGCTGCTCACCCGGGACGTGGACTACATCGTCAGGGACGGCCGGGTCCACCTGATCAACCCGTCGCGCGGCCGGGTCGCGCTGCTGCAGCGCTGGCCGGACGGTCTGCACGCCGCCGTCGAGGCCAAGGAGCGGCTCGCGCCGTCGGAGACCGGGGAGATCCTCGACTCCATCACGATCCAAGGCCTCCTCACCCGTTATCCCGAAATATGCGGCATGACGGGGACGGCGGTGGCCGTCGGCGACCAGCTCCGCGAGTTCTACAAGCGGGAAGTGGCGGTCATCCCGCCCAACCGGCCCTGCGTACGCGTGGACGAGCCCGACCGGATCTTCGCCGCCGCCGACGACAAGGTCGCCGCCGTCGTCGAGGAGATCGCCGCCCAGCACGCCACCGGCCGTCCGGTCCTGGTCGGCACCCTGGACGTCGCCGAGTCCGAGCGCCTCGACCTCCGGCTGCGCGCCCGGGGGCTCGCGCCCGTCGTCCTCAACGCCAAGAACGACGCCGAGGAAGCGTCGATCATCGCGCGGGCCGGGGCCCGTGGCGCGATCACCGTGTCCACCCAGATGGCCGGGCGCGGCACCGACATCCGCCTCGGCGGCGCCGCGGAGGAGGACGGCGACGACGCCGAGGAAGCGGTCAGGCGGCTCGGCGGCCTGTACGTGATCGGCACCGGCCGCCACGACAGCAGCCGCCTCGACGACCAGCTCCGGGGCCGCGCCGGACGGCAGGGCGACCCCGGCGGCTCGGTGTTCTTCGTCAGCGGCGAGGACGTCCTGCTCACCGCGTACGCCCCCGACGCCTCCCTGCCCGACGCCGACGCCGACGGCGTCGTACGGAATCCGCAGGCCGCCTCGACGGTAGGGCACGCGCAGCGGGTCGCCGAGGGCGCCAACCTGGAGATCCACCGCAACACGTGGCGCTACACGCGGCTGCTCGAACGGCAGCGGGACGAGCTGCTCGAACGGCGCGACCGGATCCTGCACGAGGACACGGGCGCCCGCGCGCTGGAGGACGCCTGCCCCGAGCGGTACGCCGAGCTGCGCGAGTCGGCCGGGGAGGCGGCCGTCGAGCGGGCCGCCCGCCAGATCGTGCTCTTCCACCTGGACCGCTGCTGGACCGAGCACCTCGCCCACATGGCGGACGTCCGTGAGGGCATCCACCTGCGGGCGCTGGGGCGGCTCAACCCGCTCGACGAGTTCAACCGCGAGGCGGTGCCCGCGTACCGGCACCTGCTCGACGAGATCGGGCGGCGCTCCAAGGAGACGTTCGAGAGCGTGGACGTCACCGGCGACCTGGCCGGGCAGGGGCTGGCCCGCCCGACCGCGACCTGGACCTACCTGGTGCAGGAGAACCCGTTCGGCTCGGAGTGGGACCGGGTGCTCTCCCGCGTCGCCGCCGCGCTGAAGGGCGGGCGGCGCCGGCGCTGACGCTCAGGGCGGGTCGCGCAGCAGCGCGGCGGGCACGGGGATCGCGGGGAACGGGTTGTCCGGCGGCATGACGAGGCGGCGGGACTCGCTCGCCCGTCCGGCCGCGTCCAGGTGCAGCAGCGCGGCGCCGATCCCGGCCGCGCCGACCATGTAGCCGGTGTCGGCGGTCACCTCCCACGGCCGCAGCCGCCGGTACGCCTGGTACCACCGGTAGCCCCGCCCGTCGTGGCCGGTGGCGCGGGCGACGAGGTCGTCGGCGAGGGACCTGGCGAACGCGAGGTGCGCCTCGCGTCCCGTGGCCGCCCACAGGCCGACGAACAGCTCCACGAGCCCCGCCGCGCCGCAGCACTGGCAGGCCACGTTCCAGTACCCGGCGGTCTGCCGTCCCGGCACGCCGCTCTGGACGACGCCGTGCGCCAGCCGCTCGACCCAGTCGAGGTCGCCGGGGTCCCCGGTCACACGGTGCAGCTCGTAGAACATCCGGGCCACACCCGCCGACCCCGAGCAGAAGCCGAGGTAGTGCAGGCCGCGCCCCTGCGGGACGTGGTGCGGGACGAGCGCGCACCTCTCGGTGACCAGGCTGACGGTGCGGACGAAGTCGGCTCCCCTGCGCGCGGCGACGAGGAAGCGCTCCTCGCGCGTGAGGCCGTACAGGCGGGCCAGCAGGAACGCGGTCCCTGCGGTGCCGGACAGGAATCCGGGGGTGACGGCGTCGGTGGGCAGGTCCGGGCAGGAGTCGCCGCCGAACCGGTGCCCCGGCACCGCCATCCCGGCGATGCGCTCGCCCGCCGCCACGGCGATCTCCTCGTACAGCGGCACGCCGAGCATCCCCGCCGCGTGCAGCAGCCCGAGGACGATGCCGCCGTCGCCGCGCTGGGCGGGATCGCCGGTCCATCCGACGCCCCCGTCCATCGGGCGTACGGCACGGGCGAGGTGGTCGGCGCCCGCCCGCGCCGCCTCGCACAGCCGGTCGTCGCCGGTCGCCCATCCGGCCTCTGCCAGGGCGAAGACCACGCCCGCGAGCCCGTGGTGGAGGGAGAGGTCGGACCGGCCGCGCCAGTTCGCGGCGAGGTGGCGGGCTCCGGCGCGGGCGTCCTCCAGGTATTCCTCATGGCCGGTCGCGGCGGCGAGTTCGAGGAAGAAGAGGACGATCCCGGCGGACCCGGAGTACAGCGAGAACCGGTCACCGGCCATCGCGGAGCGTCCGCGCGGATCCGGGTTCGGCTCCCAGTGCCGGCCCCGATCGGGGCCCCGCCCGTGGTCGACCGCGGCCGACCTCACCCATCGCGCCGCCATGACGGCGGCGGTGATCGGCGTCTCGGCGCGCGGCCCTGGGCTCACTGGCGCACCATCCTCTCGCGACGGCCTCTCGCGACGGCGACCATTTCTGACAAATCCCTACCAGGATAGTCATAAATCCCGCGCGACGTGCGGGATTCAGCAGTCTACGGACGGCGGGATCAGCCGGCCCACCCATTGGAGAGACGGCTCGGCCACTCTCTGTGAGAACATTTGGGCGCCATGCGTGCCCGTCTCCCCCTGCGTCTCGCCCGCGCCGCCGCCTTCTCGGTCGTCTGCGTGGGTCTCGGCGTGTTCGCGCACAGGTTCGCGGGAGGGACCGGGCCGACGCCGGGCGCGCTCGCCGTCGGCGGCGCCGTCGTCATGGCGGTCTCGGCCGTACTGGCCGGGCGCGAGCGGTCGCGCGCGACCATCACCGGCCTCCTCGCGGCGGCGCAGCTCTTCCTGCACCTGCTGCTCGGCCGCGCCGCCCTGCCGGACGGCCTCCCGGTGCCGCAGCACACGCACCGCCTCGGCGTGGACGCCGGCATGATCGCCGCCCACCTCGTCGCCACGCTGGTCACCGGATGGTGGCTGGCGCGCGGCGAGACGGCGGTGTGGTCCCTGCTGCGCCGGCTCGGCGCGTCCGCGCTGCGCCTGCTGACCCCGGCGCCCGCACCCGCCGCGCCGCACGTCCCGCTCCCCCGCGCCGCGGCGGCGCCCGCGCCCCTGACCGGCCGGACGCTCCGGCACGCGCTCGTACGACGTGGCCCACCGGTTCTCCCCGCCTTCTGACATCCCCTGACCGTTCACGAAGACGACCGGAGAACCTCCCATGACCACGACCACAGTTCGCCGCGCCGCCGCCGTCACCGCCGGTGCGCTCGCGCTCACGCTCGGCCTCGCCGTACCCGCCCTCGCCCACGTCTCCGTCAACCCCGGGACCGCGGTGAAGGGCTCATGGACCAAGCTCGCCTTCCGCGTTCCGAACGAGCGGGACAACGCCTCCACCACGAAGGTCGAGGTGGAGTTCCCGACCGACAACCCGCTGCCCTTCGTCTCGGTCCGGCCGGTCCCCGGCTGGGACGTGAAGGTGACCCAGGGCAAGCTCCCCGCCCCCGTGGTGTCCGACTCGGGTGACACCATCACCGAGTCCGTCCTGAAGATCACCTGGACCGGCGGCAAGATCGGGCCGGGTCAGTTCGAGGAGTTCGAGGCGTCGGTCGGCCCGCTGCCCACCAAGGTGGACGAGCTGACCTTCCCGACCGTCCAAACCTACTCGGGCGGCGAGGTCGTGAAGTGGGCCGACCCGGCCAAGCCCGACGGCTCCGAGCCGGACCACCCGGCGCCGGCCCTCAAGCTGGTCGCGGCCGGCGACGACACGGCGAGCGGCACCGGGGCGGCGTCCCCGTCCACCGCGCCGCCCACCGGGCCGTCCGTCGCCGCGGCGAGCGAGGGCGACTCCTCGGACGGCACGGCCCGGCTGATCGGCGCGGCCGGGGTCGTCATCGGCGTCGTGGGGACCGCCGTCGGCGTGGCCGGGCTGCGCCGCCGTACCCAGTGAAAGCGCCGGCTTCTCGGCCCTGAACAGGACGGCCCGCGTGGAGTGTCCGCGCGGGCCGTTCCGCGATCAGGCGGGCGCCGCGTCCGACCGGCTGAGCCGGACGACGACGCTCTTGGACGTCGGCGTGCCCGAGGTCTCGGCGACCGAGTCCAGCGGCACCAGCACGTTCGTCTCGGGGAAGTACGCGGCGCAGCAGCCGCGCGCGGTCGGGTAGGCGACGGCGCGGAACGCCTCGGCGTGGCGCTCGCCGTCGGGCCACTCACTGGTCAGGTCCACCAGGTCGCCGTCGGCCAGGCCGCGCTCGGCCAGGTCGTCGGGGTGGACGAAGACGACCCGCCGCCCGCCGCGCACCCCCCGGTACCGGTCGTCCATGCCGTAGATCGTGGTGTTGTACTGGTCGTGGCTGCGCACGGTCTGCAGCAGCAGCCGGCCCTCGGGGACGCGCAGCACCTCCAGGGCGTTCACGGTGAAGTTGGCCCGGCCGGTGGCGGTGGGGAAGCGCCGCTCGTCGCGTGGCGCGTTCGGCAGCGCGAACCCCTCAAGGGCGCGCGCGTTGAAGTCCTGGAAGCCGGGGACCACCCGCGCGATCCGGTCCCGGATCGCGCCGTAGTCGGCCGCGAACTCCTCCCACGGCAGGTGGTCGTCCGGGCCGAGCAGCTCGCGGGCCAGCCGGCAGACGATGTCCACCTCCGACAGCAGGTGCGGCGAGGCGGGCCGCAGCCGCCCGCGCGAGGCGTGGACCAGGCCCATGGAGTCCTCGACGGTGACGAACCTGTCGCCGTCCTGTTCCGTACGGCCCAGCGTGGGCAGGATCAGCGCCTCCTCGCCGCACACGGCGTGCGAGCGGTTCAGCTTGGTGGACACCTGGACGGTGAGCCGGGCGCGGCGCATCGCGGCCTCGGTCACCTCCGTGTCGGGGGTCGCCGCGACGAAGTTGCCGCCCATGGCGAAGAACACCTTGGCCTGCCCGTCGCGCAGCGCCCGGATCGCCTCGACGGTGTCGAACCCGTGGTCGCGGGGCGGCTCGAAGCCGAACTCGTCCCTGATCGCGTCGAGGAACGCCGCCCCCGGCTTCTCGTTGATGCCCATGGTGCGGTCGCCCTGGACGTTGGAGTGCCCGCGCACCGGGCAGACGCCCGCGCCCGGCCGGCCGACGTTGCCGCGCAGCAGCAGGAAGTTGACCACTTCGCGGATCGTGGGGACGGAGTTCTTGTGCTGGGTGAGGCCCATCGCCCAGCAGACGATCACGGACTCGGCCGCCAGCACGTCGCGGACGGTCTCCTCGATCGCCGAGCGCTCCAGCCCGGTCGCCTCGGTCACCGTGTCCCAGTCGAGGTCACGCAGGCTCGCCGCCCACTCCTCGAAGCCGTGCGTGTGCTCCTCGACGAACTCCCGGTCCACGACGGTGCCGGGCGCGGCGTCCTCGGCGTCGAGCAGCAGCCGGGACAGCGCCTGGAAGAGCGCGAGGTCGCCGTTGAGCCGGATCTGCAGGAAGCGGTCGGTCAGCGTCGTGCCGCGCCCGACCACGCCCGCCGCGCGCTGCGGGTTCTTGAAGCGGAGCAGCCCGGCCTCGGGGAGCGGGTTCACCGCGATGATCCGGGCGCCGTTCCGCTTGGCCTTCTCCAGCGCCGACAGCATGCGCGGGTGGTTGGTGCCGGGGTTCTGCCCGACCACGAAGACGAGGTCGGCGCGGTGCAGGTCGGCGAGCGACACCGTCCCCTTGCCGATGCCCAGGGTCTCGTTGAGCGCGGATCCGCTGGACTCGTGGCACATGTTGGAGCAGTCGGGCAGGTTGTTCGTGCCGAACCGGCGGACCAGCAGCTGGTAGACGAACGCCGCCTCGTTGGAGGTGCGGCCGGAGGTGTAGAAGAGCGCCTCGTCGGGGCTCGCCAGCGCGCGCAGCTCGCGCGCGATGACGGCGAACGCCTCGTCCCAGCCCACCGGGCGGTAGTGGTCGGATCCCGCCGGCTTGTACATCGGCTCGGTGAGCCGTCCCTGCTGGCCGAGCCAGTATTCGGTGCGCCCGGCCAGCTCACGTACCGAGTGGGCGGCGAAGAACTCGGGGGTGACCCTGCGGGTGGTGGCCTCCTCCGCGACCGCCTTCGCGCCGTTCTCGCAGAACTCGGCGGGGCTGCGGTGGTCGCCCTCGGGCCAGGCGCAGCCGGGGCAGTCGAAGCCGTGCTTCTGGTTGACCCTGGCCAGGGTGAGCAGGGTGCGCCCGGCGCCCATCTGGTCGTACGACATGCGCAGCGAGTTCGCCACGGCGGTGACCCCGGCGGCCCAGTCCTTCGGGGGGCCGACCGTGAGGTCCTTCTCGCTGACGTCCTCGTCCGGGGCCTTCCTCGCCACGTCGCGCCTCCTTGCCGTCCCGAATGCGCCCGACATTCCGTTTATTGTCCACTACGCCCTATATCGCGGCCAAGTATGGGCAGGGCCCAGCCGTCGACGCGTACGCGCAGGTCGGCGTGGTGGGCCGTGCGGCCGACCAGTGCCGCGTTGCGTTCGTCACTGCCGGTAGCCCACAGCCGCGCCTGCTCAGGAGCCTTGCCGAAGGCCGCGTGCCGTGCGGTGAGGCGGTCGAGCCTGAGCGCGTCGGCGACCTCCACGTACCAGATCTCGTCCAGGAGCGCGCGGACCCGCCGCCACGGCTCCTCGTCCAGCAGCAGGTAGTTGCCCTCGGTAACGACCAGCGCGGTCTCCCTGGGGACGGGGACCGCCCCCGCGACCGGCTCCTCGATGGCCCGGTCGAACGTCGGGGCGTACACGACGGGCTCGCGCCCGCCCCTGATCCGCTCCAGGAGGGCGAGGTATCCCCAGGCGTCGAACGTCTCCGGCGCGCCCTTGCGGTCACGCAGCCCCAGGCGGGTCAGCACCTCGTTGCTCAGGTGGAACCCGTCCATGGGGGCGAGCACCGCGACGCCGGGCCGCTCGGCGTTCAGCGCCTCGGTGAGCGCGGCGGCGAGCGTCGACTTGCCCGCTCCCGGCTTGCCGGCGATCCCGAGTACGGCGGTACGGCCCGTGGCGGAGGACCGCGCGGCCAGCACCCCGGCCCGGCGCACCAGCCCGGCCCACTCGTCCGCGCCGTACGCGCCGCCGGGTCGGTCTGCGACGTCCATGGCCACCTCTCCGGTTCGTCGGGGTGCCTCGCAGGCTAGTGCCCCTCCCGTGATTCCCCCATCGCGCGCCCTCCCGTTTCGCGGGACAACACTAGACGTCCTTTAGGACGGTTTTTGTCCTAACTTCCCGCCTAATGGGAACTCCCCCTCGGGGTGCCACCGCTCGCCGTCGAAGACCTCCAGCGACACCGAGCGGGCGTGAGCGACCACCGGTAGGCGGGCCGCGACCTCCCGCTCGACCGCGTCCAGGTCCTCGCCGTCCGCCACGGTCAGGTGCGGGATCACCTCGTCGAACTGGCCCCGGTACGGCGGGGCCTCCGGCCAGCGCGCCGCGACCGCCTCGGTCAGCGCCACGAACCGCGCCTCCGGCTCGGGGACGAGGTACAGGATGCCGGGGAAGCGCCCGCACCGGGCGAACCGCGCCTCGAACGACGCGTGCCCGGCGAACAGCCCCCGCAGCTCCGCCACCACCCGGGCGTCGATCCTGGCATGTTCAAGGAACGGGTACAGGATCGTGACGTGGGCGGGCACGCCGTACGCCGCCGACGGGTCGAAGCGCTCGCGCCAGGGGCTGACGATCGGCTCCGCCTCGGGCAACTTGACGATGAGGGAGGTCTCCCCCGCCGCGAACGGCGACGGCGTCCTGCTGGTGGTCACATCGGTCCTCGGAGATACGACGGCACGCGCCCGGCGCCCAGAGAGCAACGATAGAAAGAAACAGGGACGCCGTCATGTCCACTCTCCAGGACGACCCCGGGACATGCGTCACGGCCCCGGATGGCTTCCGTGCAGGAGCGAGCGCAGTTCGGCGGTGTCGATGATGTGGGCCACTCTCGGGAAAACGCTGGTCATCAGGGTCTGATGGGCTTGCGGGTCCGGGTCGGTGACGCCGTCGGAGAGGACGTAGAGCTGGTAGTCGCGGTCGGCGGCGTCAGTGACGGTGGACAGTACGACGCCGCTGGTGGTGATGCCGGCGATGACCAGGGTGGTGATGCCGCGATCCCGCAGCTGCCGGTCCAGGTCTGTCGTGGACAGCGCGCCGTAGCGGGTCTTGCGGACGGTGATGTCGCCGGGCTCGGGAGCGAGCTGACGGTGGACGTCTGTGGCGGGATCCGCGTGGTGCATGAGGCGCTGCTGCCCGAGGAAGGAGAAAGTCTTGTTGGCCGGCGGGATCGCCGCCCAGTCGGCTTCGGTGAATCCGACTCGCACGTAGGCAATGGCGGCGCCGTGTGCTCGCATGTCGGCGATGGCGCCGGCCACCCGTGACAGCAGTGCTTCCGGGTCGGCCGAGCCGGGGAGCGAGGCCAGGATTCCCTGCTGGTAATCCATGACGAGCAGCGCGGCCGTCCGGGGGTCCAGCGCCGGGGTCGTGACGGTCATTTTCTCTCCTTGGGTGATGAAAGCGCCCTGACACGCGAGATCGCACGCCGGGGCCGGCTACACGTTGGGCACGTGAGCCACGATCTCCGGCTCGGCGAGGGGCGCCGCGGCGCGTCGGGGGAGCAGCAGCGGGGTCGCCAGCAGGAGCACGCCGGCCAGGCCGATGGCCGTACGCGGGCCGAGCAGGCCGCCCAGCGCGCCCCATGCGGCCGTCAGGAGCGCGGTCGAGACCTTGGTCGTCACCGACCAGGCAGACAGCGTGCGGGTGACCCGCTCGGTCGCGGTGCGCTCGAGGCGGTAGGAGGCGTAGACGGGGTTGAAGACCCCGCAGCAGAAGATCAGCCCGAGCTCGACGCCCATCACCAGCAGCAGCCCTCCGGTCCCCGGCCCCACGAAGGCCAGCCCGACGGGCCAGATCACGCGCAGCACCCCGGCCACGACCAGGACCCGGTGCTGCCCGAACCGGGTGACGAGCGGTCGGGCCAGCCGCGAACCGAGCAGCCCGCCGATCGCGGGCGCGGCGAAGGCGAGACCGTACTGCCACGGCGCGAACCCGAGCCGGCCGAGCATCAGGACGGCCAGCAGCGCATCGGTGGCCATCAGCAGGCCGTTGAACAAGGCGGTGTTGAAGAACAGTGGACGCAGCGTCGCGTCGGCGAGGATGTACCGCCAACCGTCGAGCAGGTCCCCGGCCCGCATGCGCGCGGCCTCCCGGCGCTCGGGCCGCGGCTCCTGGCCGCCCGTCGCGCGGATGCCCAGGGCCGAGAGCAGGTAGCTGACCGCGTCGGCCACCACCGTCGCCACCGGACCGAGGATCCCGATCGCGGCGCCGCCCAGCGGCGGTCCGATGATCGTGGTCGTCCAGGTCGTGGACTCGAATCGGGCGTTGGCGACGAGCAGGTCCTCGGCCGGCAGCAGCGTCTTCAGGTACGCGCCGGAGGCGGCGCGGAACGTGATGTCGGCGGCCGCGACGACGACCGAGACCAGCAGGAGCTGGACGAAGGAGAGCACACCGAGCGCGAACGCGGCGGGGATCGTCAGCAGCGCCGCGAACCGCACCAGGTCCATCCCGATCAGCACCGGCCGCTTGCGGCGGAACTCCACCCACGGACCCAGTGGCACCGCCAGGGCCGCGCCCGCCAGAGCCCCCACAGAGGACAACGCCGCGACCTCCGCCGGCCCGGCGTGCACCACCTCGATGGCGATCAGCGGGAACGCGCCGAAGGCGAGCCAGGTGCCGAGCGCGCTGGTCCCGTACGCTCCCCAGAGCCACCCGAACTGCCGCCCCAACCGGTGCCCGCTCCGCATGCTCGACGCCCCTCGTCACTCACTCGCACAACCGATCCGCGATCGGAAGCATCAAAGCGAGCACCATGCCCAGGGATCAAACAACGGCAGGACCGCCCGGCCACAACCAAGGGTTGTATCCATAGGGTGTCCGCATGGACCTCGACATCGTCCGGACCTTCGTCGCCGCCGCCGACGCGGGGCAGTTCCAGGAGGCCGCCGCCGAGCTGGCGATCACCCAGCAGGCCGTCTCCAAGCGCATCGCCGCGCTGGAGCGCGACGTCGGCGTCCGGCTGTTCACCCGCACGCCGCGCGGCGCCGAGCTCACCATCGACGGGCAGGCGTTCCTGCCCCACGCCCGGGAGCTGCTGCGCGTCGCCGAGCGCGCGGTGACGTCCGTGTGCACCGGCCGCCGTCCGCTGCGCGTCGACATGCTCGCCTCGCGCAGCGCGGCGTCGGGCCTGATGCGCGGCTTCCACCGCGCGCACCCCGAGATCGACCTCGACGTGGTGATGCTGTTCGACATCGAGAAGGCCGTCGCCGCCATCCGGTCCGGTGCGATCGACGCGTCCTTCCGCGCCGTCGCCATGCCCGGCCGGCCCCTTCCCGAGGACATCGAGTCCGTCCGGGTACTCGACGAGCCGCTGCAGCTCCTCGTCGGCCCCGCCCACGCGCTGGCGTCCGCCCGGTCGGTGACCGTCGCTCAGCTCGCCGGGCACCGGATCTGGATGCCCGGCCTCGCCCCCGGAACCGAGTGGACCGCCTACTACGACGACCTCGTCGCCGAGTTCGGCCTCACCATCGAGGCGACCGGCCCCAACTTCGGCTCCGACGCGCTCCTCGACACCATCGCCGACACCCCGGCCCTGGCCACCTTCATGGGCGGGCGGACCCGCCTCGTCTGGCCCGCCGGCCACGGCCTGCGCCGCATCCCGGTGACCGACCCCACACCCGTCTACCCGCACTCGCTCCTGTGGCGCCGCGACAACCCGCACCCCGCGCTGGCCACCCTCCGCGCCCACCTCGCCGCCACGGCGGCCGGCCACGGCGCCGCCGGGACCTGGGCGCCGGACTGGGTGATCCCGCGCTGAACGCCGCCGCCCCGGCGGACCGGGAGGCGGGAGCATGGGAAACGCGCGCCCCGGGCGGCTGAGACGCCCCCCGGACATCCCCACTCGCGGCGCTCGCCGAAGTCAGCGGCGAGCACCGCGTACGGAAGGGGGGTCGCCGAGAACGTCAGGCCCGGCGGGCCACGGCGGCGATGAGGGGCTGGACCAGGCGAGCGGCCAGCGGGCCGAACGCCGCCAGGATCAGAACGTAGGCCGCGGCGAGCGGCCCGAGATCGGGATGTGCCCCGGCTGCGACCGCGAGACCGGCGATCACGATGTTGAACTCACCGCGTGGGATGAGCGCGATGCCGGCCCGTACCCGGCCTTCCCGTGCGATGCCCGCCTTCCGGGCCGCGTACGCACCGGTGGCCAGCTTGGTGATCATGCTGACGACGGCGAGCAGCGCGGCCAGCCCGGCGACCGGCCAGATCGCGGCCGGGTCGGTCTGCAGGCCGAAGAACACGAAGAACACCGCGGCGAACAGGTCGCGGAGCGGGGAGAGCAGCGCGCGGGCGTCCTCGGCCAGCTCGCCGGACAGGGCGATGCCCACCAGGAAGGCGCCGACGGCGGCCGAGACCTGCAGCTTCTGGGCGAGGCCGGCGACCAGCAGCGCCAGGCCGACCACCTTGAGCAGCAGGACCTCGGAGTTGGGGCTGCGCACGAACGCCTCGATCACGCGGCCGTACTTCAGGGCGACCAGCAGGACGACGCTGACGGTGGCGAGCGCGATGGCGACGGTGACGGCGCCCCCGATGAAGCCGACGCCGGCGAGCACGGCGGTGAGGATCGGCAGGTACAGCGCCATCGTGAGGTCTTCGAAGACCAGCAGCGACAGCACGACCGGGGTCTCCCGGTTACCGATCCAGCCGAGGTCGGACAGGACCTTGGCCGTGATGCCGGACGACGTCGCGTACGTGACGCCGGCCATGGCGATCGCCGCGACCGGGCCCCAGCCGAGCAGCAGGGCCGCCACCGCGCCGGGGGCGGCGTTGAGGACCAGGTCGACCAGCCCGCCCTTGGCGTTGCCGCGCAGGCTGGTGACCAGTTCGTCCGCGTTGTACTCGAGGCCGAGGGTGAGCAGTAGGAGGATGACGCCCAGTTCGGCGCCGACCGAGATGAAGTCTTCGCTGGTCGCGAGGGGCAGGATGCCGCCGGTGCCGAAGGCGAGACCGGCGATCAGATAGAGAGGGATGGGAGAGATACCGACGCGGAGGGCGAATGCTCCGAGCACGCCCAACGCGAGAACGACACCACCGAGTTCGACGAAGAGGATCGCTGTGTGCACCCGCTGCCCTACCCGTTCGCCATGATCTCGGCGACGGCCTCGGTGCCTTCTGAGCTTCCTACCACGACCACCACGTCTCCTGCCTGAAGCACGAACTCCGGTCCCGGGCTCGCGATCACTTGTCCGGCCCGCACCACGGCGACGATGGACGTCCCGGTACGGGTGCGCACCCGCGCGTCTCCCATCGGCCGCCCCGCGTACGGCGTGCCGGGCGCGATCGGGAGCTGCTCGCTGACGAGCCCCTCGACCTCCCGGTGAAGGGCGTTGAGCCGCTGTACGATCCGCGGCGCGCCCAGCAACTCGGCCAGGGCGTCCGACTCCTCGTCGTTCAGCTTGATCGCCTCGCATGCGCGGTCGGGATCAAGGCGGTCGTACACGATCAGGTCGCGGCGTCCTGTTCGGTGTGACACCACACCGATGCGCCTGCCCGCCTGCGTGACGAACTCGTGACGCAGCCCGATGCCGGGCAGCGCTGTCTGTTCGACCTCCACCGGTCTCCTCACTTCCTGTCTGTCCGGGGCCTTTACCGTACCAATCCGGACAGCCTTCCTCGGTTGCACATTCGCCAGAAACGGAATCTTCCTCTGGAGCGGCCGTCTGGCTAGGCTGCGGCGCATGCCCCCCAACCAGGCGTCCACCCACGAACCCGAGATCACCGCGCCGATCGATCTCTGCACCGCGGACGGGCGGCTCAACCCGGCCGCCGTCGGCTGGTCCCGCACCCCGCTGCACCGCTGCAACCTGCGCGGATGGGGCCGGACCAAGCGGTGGGAGTACTGGTGCGTGACGACGCCGACGCACCTGATCGCCGTCACCGTCAGCGACATCGACTATCTCGCGCTGAGCAGCGTCTACTTCCTGGAGTACGGCGGGCGCGAGTACGGCAAGACCGGCATGGTCCCGTTCGCCCGCGGGGTACGGCTGCCGGAGAGCCTGCTCGACGGCGACCTGGCGGTGCGCGGCGCGGTGTCCGCCGAGATCCGCCACGAGGAGGGCGGCACCCGGCTGCGGGCCCGCTGCGCCACGCCGGACGGGCCGCTGGAGGCCGACCTGCTGGTCGCGCTGCCGCCGGGGCACGAGACGCTCAGCGTGGTGATCCCGTGGAGCGAGCGCCGCTTCCAGTACACGTCCAAGCACACGGCGCGCCGCGCCGAGGGGACGGTCCGGATCGGCGCGGAGACGATCGACTTCACCGGCTGGGGCGTGCTCGACCACGGCCGGGGCCGCTGGCCGTACGACACCCTGTGGAACTGGGGCGCGGCCTCCGGGGAGACCGACGGGCACGTGGTGGGCCTGCAGTTCGGCGGCAAGTGGACCGCGGGCACCGGCATGACCGAGAACGCGCTGTGCGTGGACGGCCGGCTCACCAAGATCGGCGAGGAGCTGGAGTGGACGTACTCCACCGCCGACTACCTCGCCCCGTGGACGCTGCGGACGTCGGGCTCCGACCGGGTGGACCTGACGTTCACGCCGTTCCACGAGCGGGCCGACCGGACCAACGCCGGGCTGATCGCGACCGAGGGCCACCAGTGCTTCGGCCACTACAGCGGCGTGGTCCGGCCCGAGGGAGGTGCGCCGATCCGGGTGGACGGCCTGCTCGGGTGGGCGGAGCAGGTCCGCATGCGCTGGTAGGTCACGCCGGAGGTATGTCCTGTTTAGGAAGCTGTGACCGATGAGCAATCTCCAGTAACTACTCTCCCACCCATGTCATCACACGTACGGCGGGCGCTCACGGTCGGCGCCGCCGCCCTGGCGGCCCTCGGCCTCGCCACCCCCGCGGCCCTCGCCACCCCCGACCACACGGTGAAGATCACCGTGATGGCCAGCTCCGACATCCATGGAAACGCCCTCAACTGGGACTACTTCAAGGACGCCGAGTACGACGACAGCGCGCACAACGACATCGGCCTGGCGAAGATCTCCACGCTGGTCAAGGGGATCCGGGCCGATCGGGGCGCGGACCACACGCTGCTCTTCGACTCCGGCGACACCCTCCAGGGCACACCGCTCGACTACTACTACGCCAAGGTCGAGCCGATCACGGAGTCCCGCGAGATCCACCCGATGGCCAAGGCCATGAACGCCATCGGGTACGACGCGGTGACCCTCGGTAACCACGAGTTCAACTACGGCCTGCCGCTGCTGGCCACCTGGATCAAGCAGATGAAGGCCCCGGTGCTGGGCGCGAACGCGGTGTCGGCGACGACCGGCCAGCCCGCGTACCAGCCGTTCATCATCAAGACGATGAACGTCAAGGGCGACAAGCCGATCAAGGTGGGCGTCCTCGGGCTGACCAACCCCGGCGTGGCCATCTGGGACAAGGCGAACGTCGAGGGCGAGCTGAAGTTCCTCGACCTGGTCGCCACCGCGAAGAAGTGGGTGCCGGTCATCCGCGACCAGGGTGCCGACGTGGTCCTGGTCACCGCGCACGCGGGCGACAGCGGCCTGTCCTCCTACGGCTCCGACCTCCCGGTGGAGAACGCCGCCGCCCTGGTCGCCGAGGAGGTGCCCGGGATCGACGCGGTCCTCTTCGGCCACGCCCACAACGAGGTGCCGCAGCGCTTCGTCGTCAACAAGGCCACCGGCAAGCAGGTGCTGCTGACCGAGCCGAGCAAGTGGGGCCAGCGGCTGTCCGTGGTGGACTTCACGCTGACCAAGCAGCGCGGCCAGTGGTCCGTCACGACCAAGTCGTCCACCACGCTCAACGCGAACACGGTGGCCGAGGACCCGACGATCGTCACGCTGATGAAGCCCCAGCACGACGCGACCGTGGGCTACGTCAACCAGGTGATCGCCCAGTCCAAGGAGGAGCTGTCCGCGGCGGAGTCGCCGTACAAGGACACCGCGATCCTGGACTACATCCAGAAGGTGCAGACCGACCTGGTGAGCAAGGCGATCGCGGGCACCCCCGAGGCGTCGCTGCCGGTGCTGTCGATCGCCGCGCCGTTCAGCCGCACGGCCGTCTTCCCCGCCGGCCCGGTGAGCGTCCGCGACATGGCCGGCCTGTACGTCTACGACAACACCCTGCTCGGCGTCACGATGACCGGCGCCCAGATCAAGGACTTCCTGGAGTACTCCGCCAGATACTTCGCCCAGGTGGCCCCCGGCGCGCCCGTGGACGTGGCCACGCTCACCAACGCGGGCGGCACGCCGGACTACAACTACGACCAGCTCTCGGGTGTCACATACGACATCGACATCTCCAAGCCGGTCGGGCAGCGCATCGCCGGCCTGTCGTACCAGGGACAGCCGGTCGCCGCCGACCAGCGCTTCGTGGTGGCGATCAACAACTACCGGCAGTCCGGCGGCGGCGGCTTCCCGCACGTCACCACCGCTCCGGTGGTCTACAACGCGCAGGTGGAGATCCGGCAGGCGCTGATCGAGTACGCCACCGCGTCCGGCACGATCGACCCGGCGACCTTCGCCGAGGCGAACTGGAAGCTGGTCCGCGAGGGCGTTCCGGTCTTCTGACCGGCCCCGGGCCTACGGCAGGACGCCGGCCTCGTCGAGGATGACCTGGGCGAGCGCGTCCGCGGCGTCGAGGCGGCCAAGTGACTTGGCCGCCCACGCCATCGCGGCGCGGTCGCCCGGGTTGCCCAGCAGGGCGTTCAGCTCGGTGAGCAGCAGGTCCGACCCCGGCCGGTCCTCCAGGATGGCCCGAGCGGCGCCCGACTCGGCCAGATAGCGGGCGTTCTGCCGCTGCTCGTCCCCGGCGGACGGCACCAGCGGGATGAGCACGGACGGCTTGCCCACGGCGGTCAGCTCGGCGATCGTGCCCGCCCCGCTGCGGGAGACCACGATGTCGGCGGCGGCGAACACGTCCGCCAGCTCGCCCCCGATGTACGGCACCGGGTGGTAGCGCCGCCGCAGCTCGGCGGGGAGGCGCGCGGCGGCCTGCGAGAGCTGGTCGATCCAGCCCGCACCGCACTGGTGCAGCACCTGGGACCGGGTGAGCAGCGAGGGCAGGATCTCCTCGATCATCGTGTTGATCTGGCGGCTGCCCTGGGCGCCGCCGGTGACGTAGATGAGCGGCAGGCCCGGTGTGAGGCCGAAGTGCTCCCACACGGAGGCGGCGTCACCGTGCACGAGGTGCTGCCGGATCGGGTTGCCGGTGACCACGGCGCGCTCGCGGGCCCGCCGCGGCAGGTGGTCGATCGAGGACGGGTGGGTGAGCGCGATCCGCGAGGCGAACCTGGCCAGGATCCGGTTGGCCAGGCCGAGCGCGGTGATCTGCTCGTGCATCACCAGCGGCCGGCCGAGCATCCGGGAGGCCAGGCCGATCGGCACGCACACGTACCCGCCGGTGGACAGCACGACGTCCGGCCGGTAGCGGGCCGCGATGACGGCGGCCTGGGTCAGGCCCACCGGGATCCGGAACATGTCGGCGAGGTTCGACGCCAGCTCGCGGATGTTGGGTCGGCGGCGCAACTTGCCCGCCTTGATCGCCCGGAACGGGATGCCGTTCTCGGCACTGACCCGGGCCTCCAGGCCGTCGGCCGTGCCCACCCACAGCACGTCGAGGTCGTATCCCGCCGCCGTGGCACGTTCCCGGACCGCCCCGATGGTGGTCAGCGCCGGGTAGGTGTGCCCGCCGGTCCCGCCCCCGGTGACGAGCAGCCGCAGGCTTCGTCGGTCTCCGGCCATCATCCCGTTTGTCCTCTCAACGGTGTCCACAATTGCGGTGCACCACTTTTCCACGAATGCGGCCATGCCCCGACATCAGAAACCGACGGCCCCCGTAAGCACCACGTTCAGCTGGGGTCATCGCACTAACATTGCCCGGAAAATCACATTTCGGGGAGGCACCCATGGCGACCGAGGCGGACCTGCGGCATCTGCACCGCTGCGTGGAGCTGGCGGCCGAGGCGCTGGAGAAGGGCGACGAGCCGTTCGGCTCGGTGCTCGTCGCGGGCGACGGAACCGCGCTGGCCGAGGATCACAACCGGGTCGCCGGGGGCGACCACACCCGGCACCCTGAGTTCGAGCTGGCGCGCTGGGCCGCCGCGAACATGACTCCCGAGGAGCGGGCGGCGGCGACGGTCTACACCTCGGGCGAGCACTGCCCGATGTGCGCGGCCGCACACGGCTGGGTCGGCCTGGGCCGCATCGTGTACGTGGCCTCGTCCGCGCAGCTCGTCTCCTGGCTGGCCGAACTGGGCGTCCCGGCGGCTCCGGTGCGGGCCCTCCCGATCCGGGAGGTCGCCCCCGGCGTCGTGGTGGAGGGCCCGGTCCCCGAGCTCGAAGAGCGGGTGCACGACCTGCACCGCCGCTTCCACATCGCACGCTGAACAGGGCCGCGCCACCGGTACGGTCGGCGCGGCCCCGGAAAAACGGGCGGGCGGCGGTCAGGAGTCGGTGCGGTACCGCTCGACCTCCGACCACGGCCCCCACATGCCGGCGAGGACCCGGTCGAACACCTCGCCGTGCCGGACGTACGCCTCGCGGGCGGGGCCGGGGCGCACGCAGAGGTCGTCCTCGTCGTTGACCGACCACGGCGCGACGTCGTGGCCGAGCGCGGCGGGCAGCAGCGACGCGACACCGCGCGCGCCCAGCTCGCTGGTGAGCTGGCGGCGAACCGAACGGCCGAGCACGTCGGCGAAGATCTGCGCCCACACCTCGGACCTGGCGCCGCCTCCGGCGAGCCGCCACGGGCGGTCGCCGACGTCGGCGCCGCTGGCCAGGACCCGGTCGAGCTGCACCCGGTGGTACTGCGCGACGCCCTCGATGACCGCGCGGGTGAGGTGGCCGCGACGGTGCATGCCCGAGATGCCGAGAAACGTCCCGGAAGCCGCGGGGTGCTCGGGGGCGCCGTTCACGAAGGGCAGGAACAGCAGGCCGTCCGAGCCCGGCGACACCGTGGCCGCCTCCGCCAGGAGCTCCGTGGCCGGGACGCCCCCGACCTGGCCGTGCGGCACCGACGAGGACGACAGCCATTCGAGGTTGGCGGCCGAGGTCGGAGCGACCTCCATGGCCAGCATCGTGGCCGTGTCGGGCATCAGCGCGCTGAGGGTGACCTCGGGCGCCGGGGTGCCCGCGGGGACGACCACGCCGTTGATGGCCCACGTGCCGACGATGATCGTCACGTCGCCGAGCGCGCGGCCTCCGGCGCCCAGTGTCGCCGCCACGCAGTCCATGCAGCCCGCGATGATCGGCAGCCCCTCGGGCAGGCCGGTCAGTTCGGCCGCCCGCGCGCTCAGCCCGGCGACGATCTCGCCGGACTCGCGCAGCGGCGGGAACCGCTCCAGGTCGCTCGCGGGCAGCCCGACCAGCTCAAGCGCGGTCGCGCTGTACTCGCGGGTGTCCAGGGCCACCATGCCGAACGCGCTCGCGTCGCTGTAGTCGGCGCTCGGCACACCGGTGAGCTGGCAGGTCACCCAGTCCTTGCACGACAGCGCCCAGCGGGTGGCGGCGTACGCCTCCGGCTCGGCGTCGCGCAGCCAGCGCAGCAGCACGCTGGGCTGGGCCGCCCACGGGATGGATCCGGTCTCGCGGGCCAGGCGGAGCGCGTCCTCTTCGGCGATCTCCTCCACGATGTGCTGGGCCCGGCTGTCCGACGAAGCGATCGCCGGGGCGACCGGCCGCAGGGACGCGTCCACCGGGTACAGCCCGTTGCCGTGCGCGGCCACGCCGATGCCGGCCGGGACGTACCCGTCGGCGGCCAGCTTGCCGGCCAGATCGGCGAGCAGCGACATGACGGTGTCGGCGAGCGCGACCATGTCCACGTCGTGCCGGTGCGCGGTCACCGCGGTGCGTGGCGTGCGGGCGTGGACCACGCCGATCTCGTTGCCCTCGGCGTCGAAGGCGGCGGCCTTCGACGCGGTGAGGCCGACGTCCACGCCGATGTAGCAGGGGGTCGGGTCGGTCACGGGGTCCTCCTGTCGCTGCCGCTGGATGTCGAGGTGGCCAGGACTCGGGGGCGGAAGCGGCGCAGCTCCGCCTCGTAGTCGGCGACCTCGGCGCGCGCCCGCGCCTCGTCCCACCCGAGATGCCGTACGGCGACGTCGGCGCAGGCGGGGGCGGCCGACAGGCCCATGTCCGCGCCGAGCCCGACAAGGATACGTCGGAGCAGGATGTCACCCAACGTCACGGCCCCCTCCTCGCGGACGGCCATGACGACCTCGGCGGCCAGGGCGCCGGTCTCGGCGTCCACGACCTGCGCCAGCGACGGGTCCTCGGCGGCGAGTTCGAGCACCCGGCGGGCGCGCACGCCGTAGAGGGTGAGCAGGCGGCGCGACTGCCGGCCGGAGAGCGGCGAAGAGCGGATGAAGTCCTGGGCGAACGCCTTCCAGTCGGAGGTGTCCGCGCCGGGGAACGACCGCTCCCGGGTGAGGCACCGCCGCGGGCGGCGGCCGAGCACGCGCAGCACCTCGTCGGTGACGTCCTCGGCGAGCGCGCGGTGGGTGGTCAGCTTGCCGCCGATGACGGTGAGCAGCCCCTCGTACGCGGGGGCGTGGTTGAGCACCGTGTGCCCCCGGCTGATCTTGGCGTTGTCCGACACCCCCTCCGTGTACGGCAGCGGCCGCACCCCGGCGATGCTGTACAGCACGTCGGACGGCGCGAGCCGGGCGTCGGGGAAGATCCGGTTGGTCTCCGCGAGCAGGTACTCGATCTCGGCGTCGCTGGCGACGACCTCGTCCAGGTCGCCCTCGTAGGTGAGGTCGGTGCTGCCCATGACGTACCGGCCCTGCCAGGGGAAGACGAAGATCGGCCGCTGGTCGGAGGCGGCCTCGAAAAAGATGCAGGTGTCGGGGGCGCCGGGGAACGGGTCCACGACGATGTGGCTGCCCTTGGTGCCGCCGTTGAGGCGGCGGCTCTTCACCTGGCCGTCGAGGATGCGGTCGATCCACGGCCCGGCCGCGTTGACGGTGATGGCGGCCCGGACCTCGCTCCGCTCGCCGGTGGCGTTGTCCTCGATCCGCAGGCCGCGGACCTGGTCGCCCTCGACGATCAGCCCGGTGACCGTGGTGTAGGTGAGCACGCGCGCGCCGAGCCGCTGGGCGTCGAGCAGCAGCTCGACGCAGAGCCGCTCGGCCCATGGCACCTGCGCGTCGTGGAACAGGGCCGCGCCTCGCAGCCCCTTGCGGGACAGCGTGGGCCAGCGGCGGGCGACCTTGCGCACGGAGACGCTGCGGCTGATGCCGCGCCCGCGGTTCATGGCCATGACGTCGAACGCCGCCAGGCCGAGCCTGATCAGGGGGCCGGGCCTGCTGTCCCCCTTGTAGGAGGGGATGAGCATCGGGTAGTCCCGGACGAGGTGCGGCGCGGTGCGGAACAGCAGGTGCCGCTCGCGGATGGACTCGTGCACGAGCGTGAAGTCGTAGCGTTCGAGGTACTTCAGGCCGCCGTGGATCAGCCTGCTCGACGTGCTAGACGTGCCCGCGCCCACGTCGGCGCGGTCGACGACGACGACGCGCAACCCGCGGGCGGCGGCGTCTCGGGCTACGGCGAGCCCGTTGATACCGGCTCCGATGACGGCGAGGTCGACGACGTCGTCACGTCCGGCGTGGTGGTGCGGCATGGGGTTGCTCCCGGGAATGGCGGGCGCGGGTCCCCGCCGCGGCACTGCCGATGCCGCCCGGGGACCCGCGCCCTGGAAGGGTCAGGACGCTGCGGTGCCGGCTGCCGAGCGCTCCTTGAAGAGCTCCAGGGCCTCTTCCGGCTTCAGACCGTCGTGAACGACCGCGCGCACGGCGGCGAGCATGGCGGCGGGGTGCTCGCTCTGGAAGATGTTGCGGCCCATGTCCACGCCGGCGGCGCCCTCCTGGATGGAGCGGTACGCCATGGTCAGCGCGTCCAGCTCGGGCAGCTTCTTGCCGCCGGCCACGATGATCGGCACCGGGCAGCTCGCGGTGACGGTCTCGAAGCCCTCCGAGACGTAGTACGTCTTGACGATGTGCGCGCCCATCTCGGCGGTGATCCGGGTCGCCAGCCGGAAGTAGCGGGCGTCGCGGACCATGTCCTTGCCGACGGCGGTGACGCCGAGGACGGGGACGCCGTGCCGCTGGCCGGCGTCCACGAGCTTGGCCAGGTTGGCGACCGAGCGGGACTCGTGCTCGCCGCCGACGAACACCTGGATGGCCAGGGCGTCCGCGTTGAGACGGACCGCGTCCTCGATGTCGAGCGCGATGTGCTCGTCGGACAGCTCGCGCAGGATGCTCGGGCCGCCGCTGGCGCGCAGCACGATGCCGGCGCCGGTGGTGGAGGGGATGCTGGTGCGCAGCGCGCCCCGCGTCATCATGATCGCGTCGGCGTCGGGGACGAGCGGCGCGATGTTGAGGTCGAGGCGCTCCAGGCCCGCCATCGGCCCGACGAAGTAGCCGTGGTCGAACGCCAGCATGACCGTCCGCCCGGTGTCCGGCCGGAAGATGCGGGACAGCCGGTTCTGCAGCCCCCAGTCCTGCGCGTGCGCGCCCTTCACGTGGAAGCCGCCCGCCGGGGCCGCGGACGTCCCGAAGTCGCGGGCGTCGATCAGGCCGTCGGTGTCAGCCATGAGTGTTGTCTCCTGTTGTTGTGGTGGTCGCGGCCGCCGGTCGCGGCCGTCTTCTGAATCGGGAGGCCGTGCCCCCGGCACGGTCACCCCCGCCGGCGAGGAAGAGGACGAAGAGCACCAGGCCGCCCTTCAGCAGGTTCTGCGCGGCCGTGCTCCAGCCCACGAGGTTGACCAGGCCGTCGAGCAGGATGAAGAAGAGACCCGCTCCCCACACGCCCACCGGCACGGCCCGGCCGCCGGAGATGAGCGTGCCGCCGATGACGACGACGGCGACGGAGTCGAGCAGGTAGCGCGTGCCGAGGTCGGCGGAGGGCGCGATGTAGGCCGCGAGCAGGGCGCCCGTCAGTCCGGCGAGCGCGCCGCTCACGAGGTACGTGGTCGCGATGACGCGCGCGACCGGGATGCCGGCCCGCTCCGCGGCCCGGCGGTTCTGCCCGACCGCGAGCAGGGAGCGGCCGTAGACCGTACGGCGCAGCAGCACGATGACCAGCCCGGTCAGGGCCGCGACGGCCACGGCGAGGACGGGGATGCCCGCCGGGCGCACGTTGAGGAGCTGCCGCAGGCCGGGGTCGGGCACCGCGGTGAAGCCGTTCGCGAGGGACAGCGTGACCGACGAGGCGACGAGCCCGGCGGCCAGCGTGGCGATGATCGGCGGCACGGACAGGCCGAGGATGGCCACGGTGCTGATGGTGGCGACGAGGACGCCGACGCCGATGCCGGCGAGGATGCCGACGGTCGCCGACCCGGTCGAGGCGGCCACCCCGACCGAGACGAACCCGGCCAGCGAGATGATCGACGCCACCGACACGTCGATGTTGCCGGGGCCGGCCGTGATGACGAGCATCTGCCCGAGCCCGACGACGACGAGGTACGGCGCCAGGGACAGCGCGAGCGACACCGTCTGGCCGCCGCCCTGGCCCGAGATGGCCATGATGATCGCCCAGACGAGCACCGCCGCGGCGAAGCCCCAGATCCACGGGCGCGAGACGATCGCGCGGATGTTCATCGCAGCACCTTCCCGACCACGACGCGGCCGGCGAGCACGGCCAGGACGATCACGCCTTGCACGGCGGACTGCATGTTCGACGGCACGTCGAGCAGACTGAGGACGACGCTGACCAGTCCGAGCGTCACGCCGCCGATGGCCACGCCCCAGGGCACGGCGCTCCCGCCGAAGAAGGAGCCGCCGCCGAGGATCACCGCGGCCACGGTCATGAGCTGGTAGCTGGTGGCCGACGACACGTCCCCGCCTCCCGTCTGGGAGGCCAGGACGAGGCCGGAGAGCACGCCGAGCGCGCCCGCCATCGTGTACGCGATGACGCGGGAGGCGAGCGGCCGCATCCCGGCCCGCTCGAGCGCCACCGGGTTGCTGCCCAGGCCGCGCATCCGCACGCCGAGCCCGCTGCGCGAGCTGAGCAGGTACACCACCAGGGAGACGACCAGGATCGGCAGCAGCGGCGCGGGGAACCCGGCGGGCGCCCACGAGCCGAACGACGCCAGCCACTCGGGGGTCGAGCCGCCGGGCGTCGGCAGGATGAACAGGCCGAGCCCCAGCCAGACGAACGAGGCGCCCAGGGTCGCGATCAGCGACGGCACCCGGCGCAGGTGGATGAGCGCGCCCAGCACCGCGTACGCGGCGATGAGGCCGGCCAGGGTCAGGACGCCGAGCAGCGGCGACGTCACCAGCGTGGTGGCCGACACGACCGTGACCAGGCCGACGAAGGTGCCGATCCCGAGGTCGATGTCGCCGACCGACATGAGCGTCATCTGGGCCTGGGCCGCGATGACGAGCGGCACGGTCGCCGACAGCACGAGCGTCAGGCCGCCCACGCTCAGCACGTCCGACTGCAGCGAGGCGCAGACCGCGACCATCGCGGCGAGGGCGACGGCGCTGACCACGGCGGGCGCCGTGCGGCGCATCCTGGCCCGGGACGGCAGGGCCGACGCGAGGAGCTCACTCATTGCTCTGCTCTCCATCCGACTCGGACTCGGCGAAGGAGACGGCGATGATCCGTTCCTCGGAGATCTCTTCGCCGACCAGTTCGGCGACCACCCGGCCGGCGCGGAACACGTAGACCCGGTCGCAGTGGGCCATCTCCGCGTTCTCGCTGGAGTACCAGACGACGCTCCGGCCCTGTGCCGCCTCCTGCCGGATCAGTCCGTACAGGTCGGTTTTGGTATGGACGTCCACGCCGCGGAAGGGGTCGTCGAGCAGCACCAGCTCCGCCGTGGAGGCGAACGCCCGGGCGACGATGACCTTCTGCTGGTTGCCGCCGCTCAGCTCGGTGATGCCGGCGTCCGCGCCGCCGCGGATCGCCAGCCGCTCGACCCAGTCGCCGACGGCCGCGCGCTCCTCGGCCGGGCGGCGCAGGCCCTGGCGTGCGAGGCCGCGCATGGCGGTGACGATGAGGTTCTCGGCGACGCTCCACAGGGGCAGCACGCCGGAGCGCTGCCGGTCGCCGGGCACGTACGCGCGGGTGCCGACCACCGTGGTGTCGCGCCGGACAGGGCGCCACAGGCGTTCGAGCACCTCCTGCTGGCCCTGCCCGGCCAGCCCGGCGAGGCCCACGACCTCGCCGGCGCCGACCCGCAGGGAGACCTCGCGCAGGCCGGGTCCGGTGGCGCCGCGCAGCTCGGCCACGACCGGCCGGTCGGCGCCGTCTCCGGCGGCTCGGGCGGCGGTGCGCTCCCGATCCGAGGGGACCGCGACATGCGCGCCCATCAGTTCCAGCACGTCCTGCTCGCCCAGCCCCTCGGCGAACCGCTCGGCGGTGACCGCGCCGTCGCGCAGCACGGCGACGCGGTCGGCCACCGAGAGGACCTCCCGGATGCGGTGCGAGATGAGCAGCACGGCGGTGCCCGCCGCGGTCAGCGTGCGGACGTAGTCGTACAGCGAACGCGCCGCGTCGGGGCCGAGCGACTCGGTCGGCTCGTCCAGGATCAGCAGGTCGAGCCGGTCCACCAGGCTGGCCCGGGTGATCTCGACCATCTGGCGCTGGGCCAGCGACAGGTCCTCGACCCGGTCGCGCGGCGTCACGCCGTGGCCGGGGAACATCTCGTCGAGGCGACGGCGTACGGCGTCGCTCGCGGCCCGCCGCCAGCCCAGACGCGGGAGGCAGTGCCGCGACGACACCCAGATGTTCTCCGCCACCGTGAGGTCGGGGCAGAGCGAGGTCTCCTGGTAGGCCATCCGCACCGCGCGGAAGTTCTCCGCGCGCGGTCCGGCCGCGCCCGAGACCTCGTTCCCGTGCACCAGGACCGCGCCCTCGTCGCAGGCCTCCAGCCCGGCGAGCACGCGCATCAGCGTGCTCTTGCCGGCTCCGTTGTGGCCGACGAGCCCGAGCACCTCGCCCGCGCGGACCTCCAGGTCCACGCCGGTGAGCGCCCGGGTGCGCCCGTACGTCTTGGTCACGCCCTTGGCGATGACGACGGGCTCGCCGGCCCGCGGTCCCCGGTTGTCCACGTGCATGCCCTCCTGTGGTTGCGCCAGGTCAGCCCGCGGCCGTCGGGATCGGCGGCTGCACCGGCTGGCCGCCGGTCTTCACGGCCTCGACCTGCTGCTGGAACAGGTCGCGGGTCCACGGCCACGCGGCGTACTCGTCGGGCTTGAGCGCGGCGGCCCAGGCGTCGCGGTCCTTCTGCTCCACGAGGACGATCGGGAAGGTCAGCTGCTTCGGCACGTCCTTGCCGTCGAGCAGGTCGAGGGCCTCCCAGAGGGCGGCGACGGACTGGCCCGGGTCGGACATGACCGCGACCGAACCGTTGTCGATCTTGTTGTCCTTCCAGTAGTTCAGGGCGCGGCCGTTGGTCTCGAAGGTCACGGCGGGCACCGGCTTGCCGGCGGTGGCGAACGCCTGGGCGACGCCGTAGCCGTCGCCGCAGCCGATGACGCCGTCCACCTTGGGCACGCTGGACAGCACGCCGAGCACGGCCTTCTGCGCGGTGGCGCCGTCACACATGCCGGTCACCGTCGCGGCGGTCTTCACGTCGGCGTACTCGCCGAGGATCTTCTTGGTGGTGTCGAACATCTCGGCCTCGGGCTGGGAGCCGACGACACCGCGGCTCACGATGACGTTGCCCTTGCCGCCGATGCCCTCAAGCAGCGGCTTCGCGGCATAGGTGGCCCAGTCGACGAAGCTGTTCTGCAGCACGTACGCGCACGGGGCGTCGATCGCGGAGTCGAACACCACGACCTTGACGCCGGCGTCGCAGGCCTGCTGGATGACCGGCTTGAGCGCGGTCGGCGAGGACGGGTCGATCAGCAGCGCGTCCGGCTTCTGCAGGAGCAGGCTCTTGATCTGCGCGACCTGCTCGGTGGCCGAGTTCTCACCGGGCGCGTTGACGACCTTGTACTTGCTGATCAGGCCGTCCTGCTGCGCCTGCGTGGCCGCCGCCTCGAACTTGGCGATCATCGTCTGCCGCCAGCCGTTGCCGATGAAGCCGTTGCTCAGCGCGATGAACGGCTTGTCGCCGCTGCCGCCGGAGCTCGCCTTGTCACCGGAGGCGTTGTCGCCGGAGCCACAGCCCGTGGCCAGAACCGCGAGGGCGGCGATGGTCGCCGCGGAGGCCGCGCGCCAGGGCCGGCGAGAGGTACGGATACGCATCGTGTCTCCAGAGAGAGCAGGTCCGCCGTAGCGGGAGAAGTCGAAAGCCGCGGGAACGCATCACTCGCGAGAGAGCGGGATGTCATTACAGGCCTGTAGTGACAAGCAAACTAAGCCGACGTTACGGAGCTGTCAAGAGAGTGTTTCCTGGGCCACACGAGCTGGGCAATGCAGGATAATCTTCACGACAGGTTCGACAACCTGTCACGACAGGCTGCCGGGCATGGCATGCTTCCAGAAGCTTGCCTCCAAGGAGGGGACCCGTGACGATCACCTATCCGCGCCTCAACCGCGACGGGGCGGAACCGCTGTGGATGCAGCTCATGCGGGCCTTACGGGCGGAGATCGACAGCGGCGAGCTGGGCCCGGACCAGCCACTTCCGTCCGAGGCCGAGCTGAGCGACATGTTCAGCGTGTCCCGCACCGTCGTACGCGAAGCCCTGCGGGAACTCGTGCAGCAGCGCCTCATCTACAAGATCAAAGGGCGCGGCGCCTTCGTCTCACCGCGCAAGACGGAGCTGCGGTTCGTCGGAACGACGTCCGGCTCGGCCGACGATCTGCGGGAGTCCGGACGCCGGGTGACCACGCAGACCATCCACCAGTCGCTGGGCCAGGCGGACGAGCGGGAGGCCGCCCTCCTCCGGATCCCGCGCGGCGAGGAGGTCGTCCGGCTGCGCCGGCTCCGCTGCGTGGACGGCCAGCCGTGGCTGCTCGTCGACACCGCGCTGCCCGCCCGCCTGGTCCCCGGCCTGGAGCGCGCCGTCCTGGAGAACCAGTCCCTGTACGACGTGCTGCGGCGGCGGTACGGCATCGAGCCGGCGGCCGCGGACCGCTGGATCGAGGCGGTCTTCCCCGACTCCGAGGACGCGGCGCTGCTGGAGGTCTCCACCTCGACGCCGCTGCTCGGCATCGAGTCGGTCGCCTGGCTGGACGACAACACCCGGTTCGAGGCGTACTACGCGCTGCACCGCAGCGACCAGACCCGGTTCTACGTCGGCATCCGGTGAGGGGCGTTCGGCCGGGTCACTCCACCTCCACCCAGCCGAGCGCCCGCTCCACGGCCTTCTTCCACCCGGCGTAGCCCTCCGCGCGCTGCTCGTCCGTCCAGGTCGGCAGCCAGCGGCGGGCCTCGTGCCAGTTCTTCCTCAGGTCCTCGGTCGAGCTCCAGAAGCCCACGGCCAGCCCCGCGGCGTACGCGGCTCCGAGCGCGGTGGTCTCGGCCACGACCGGCTTGGACACCGGCACGCCGAGGATGTCCGCCTGGAGCTGCATGCACAGGTTGTTGGCGGTCACGCCCCCGTCCACGCGCAGCACGTCGAGGGCCACCCCCGAGTCACGCTCCATCGCCTCGACGATGTCGCGCGTCTGGTAGCAGATCGCCTCCAGGGCGGCGCGCGCGATGTGCGCGTTCGTGTTGAAGCGGGACAGCCCGACGATCACGCCGCGCGCGTCCGAACGCCAGTACGGCGCGAAGAGGCCGGAGAAGGCGGGCACGAAGTAGACGCCTCCGTTGTCGCTCACCTGCCGGGCCAGCGCCTCGCTCTGCGCCGCCCCCGAGATGATGCCGAGCTGGTCGCGCAGCCACTGCACGGCCGAGCCGGTCACCGCGATCGACCCCTCCAGCGCGTACACCGGCGGCTCGGCGCCGAAACGGTAGCCGACCGTGGTGAGCAGGCCGTGCCGCGACCGCACCGGGTCCCCGCCGGTGTTGAGCAGCAGGAAGTTGCCCGTGCCGTAGGTGTTCTTGGCCTCGCCGGGATCGAAGCAGACCTGGCCCACGGTCGCCGCCTGCTGGTCGCCGAGGTCGCCGGACAGCGGCACCTCCCCGGCGAGCGGCCCCCAGCGCCGGGTCATGCCGTACGCGTCCGGGTTGGACGACGGGAGGATGCGCGGCAGCATCTCGCGCGGCACGCCGAAGAACGACAGGAGCTCCTCGTCCCAGTCCAGCGTCTCCAGATCCATCAGCATCGTGCGGCTGGCGTTCGTGGGGTCGGTGACGTGCGCGCCGCCGTCGGTCCCGCCGGTGAGGTTCCACAGCAACCAGGTGTCGGCGGTGCCGAAGATCGCCTCACCCGACCGGGCGTCCTCGCGCACGCCCTCGACGTTCTCCAGGATCCACTGGATCTTCGCGCCGGAGAAGTACGTCGCCGGGGGCAGCCCGGCCCGGCGCCGGATCACGTCACCCCTGCCGTCGCGGTCCAGCGCGGCCGCGATGCGGTCGGTCCGGGTGTCCTGCCACACGATCGCGTTGTAGTACGGCCGCCCCGTCCGCCGGTTCCAGACCAGCGTCGTCTCCCGCTGGTTGGTCACCCCGAGCGCCGCGAGGTCGGACGCGGCCAGCCGCGCGCCGCGCAGCGCCGTCTCGATCACCGCCCGGGTACGCTCCCAGATCTCCGTCGGGTTGTGCTCCACCCATCCGGCGCGCGGGAGGATCTGCTGGTGTTCGAGCTGGTGCCGGGCGATCTCGTTCCCACCCCGATCGAAGATCATGAACCGGGTGCTCGTGGTGCCCTGATCGACCGCTCCGACGAAGTCCGCCATGGCATGTCACCCCCTCTGCCGCACGCCTCACCAGGTCAGATGCCCTCGTTCTCGGTGGGGACACGGCCCACCTCCTGCCCCGGCACCGGCAGGAACCGGGCGATCAGGAGCCGGTAGAGGCCCGCACCCACCACGCCGCCGATGAGCGGGGCCACGATCGGCACCCAGAAATAGAGCTCCCCGTACTGGTCCCGCCATGCCGTCGCGTACCCGGTGATGAACGACGCGAGGCGCGGGCCGAAGTCGCGCGCCGGGTTGATGGCGTAGCCCGCGTTGGCGCCCCACGCCATGCCGATCGCCACCACGATCAGCCCGATGACGACCGGGAACAGGTTCGCCCCCGGCGCGACGTTCAGCTCGTCCACCACGGCGAAGATCAGGAACAGCAGGATCGCGGTGCCGATCACCTGGTCGCGGAACGCGCCCCACAGAGGCACCGGCAGCGACCCGTTGCCCGGCAGGGTCGAGAACACGAACTGCGTCTTGAGCGTGCGGCCCGGATCGACCGCGGCCAGCACCTCGTCGTAGTTCCACCGCACGAGCAGCGCGGCGACGAACGCGCCCAGCGTCTGGGCCGCCGTGTACGGCAGCACCTTGCGCCAGGCGAAGCCCTTGAACACCGCGAACGCGAGGGTGACGGCCGGGTTGAGGTGCGCGCCGCTGATCCGCGCCGCCGTGTAGACGCCGAACGTGACGCCGAGCCCCCACGCCCACGCGATGCTGTCGTGGTTCCCGAGACCGGCGGCGACGACCTGCGCGACGACGCCCGTGCCGAACAGGATCAGGATCAGCGTGCCCGCGAACTCCGCGGCCAGCTCCGCGGCCAGCCTCGGGGCCTTCGCGTGTGCAGCCACGTCTTCCCCTCCGGTCGCGGCGGCCCCGGCGCCCTTGCCCTCTACTGATCTCCGCGTACGGACCGGCGGACACGGCCCACCACCTCAAGAGTCCGTCCATATGGCATAAAAGTGAGAGACAAGAGACTCGGGAGCTCATGGGCACGGACGGACCCTTCTGGCGGGCCATCGCGGTGTACCGCGTCGCCTCGCTCGCGTACGCCGCGCTGCTGCTCGCGGCCTCGGGAGACTACCGGCGACCCGCCCTCGGGTGGCTCATCCTCGGCGTGATGGCGCTCTGGACGGCGGGGGCGACGGCGGCCTACCGCGTCGCGCGCGGCCGGGCGCTGCTGCTGATCGACCTGCTCGTCACAGTGGGCTGCCTGCTCGCCTCGCCGTACGCGCAGGGGCCCGAGGCCGAGCTCGGTGGCGTCGTGCCGATCACGGCGACCTGGATCGGCGGCCCCGTGCTGGCCTGGGCGGTGCACGGAGGACGCCGCGCCGGCGTCGCGGCCGGGGTCCTGCTGTCGACCGCCGACCTGTGGGTGCGCGGCCTGCGCGGCTTCGACCTCCTCGTCCCCCTCAACGGGTCGGCGCTGCTGATCCTGGCCGGGGCCGTCGTCGGCCACGTCGCCCGGCTCACCGAGCAGGCCGAGCGGCGGCTCCAGCGGGCGGTGGAGATGGAGGCGGCCGGCCGGGAGCGGGAGCGGCTCGCCCGCGGCATCCACGACTCCGTCCTCCAGGTACTGGCCCTCGTACAGCGCCGCGGTCTGGAGATCGGCGGCGAGGCCGCCGAACTGGGACGGCTCGCCGGAGAGCAGGAGGCGGCGCTGCGCGAGCTGATCCGGGCCGACCCGTCCCCCGCCGGCGGCGCGGGATTCTCCGACGTCGGCGTCCTGCTGCGCCGGCTCGGCTCCGCCTCGGTGACCGTGGCCACGCCCGCGACACCGCTGCTCCTGCCCGCGAGATCGGCCGAGGAGGTCGTGGCCGCGGTCGCCGCCGCCCTGGACAACGTGCGCCGGCACTGCGGCGAGGGCGCCCTGGCCTGGGTCCTCGCGGAAGGGGACGGCGGCTCCGTCACCGTGACCGTACGCGACGACGGCCCCGGCATCCCCGCCGGGCGCCTGGCCGAGGCGGAGGCCGCCGGCCGGCTCGGCGTCGCCCAGTCCATCCGCGGCCGGATCGCCGCCCTCGGCGGCGCGGTGGACGTCTGCTCCGTCCCCGGCCAGGGCACCGAGGTCGAACTGACCGTGCCCACGGCCTCCACGGGCCCCGCCCGGCCGTCCTACAGTTACGGTCGTGAACGGTCTGCGGGTGATGGTGGTGGACGACCACCCGATGTGGCGCGACGCCATCGCCCGCGATCTCAGCGAGGCCGGCTGCGACATCGTGGCGACCGCGGGTGAGGGACGCCAGGCGCTCCGGGTCGCGGCGGCCGTACGCCCTGACGTGGTCGTCCTCGACCTGCGGCTGCCCGACCTGTCCGGGGTCGAGGTGGCCCGCGGGCTGGCCGCCTCCGCGCACCCGCCGCACGTGCTCGTGCTGTCGGCGAGCGGCGAACAGGACGACGTCCTCGACGCGGTGAAGGCGGGCGCCTCCGGCTACCTGATCAAGTCCGCGAGCCGCGAGGAGTTCCTCCAGGCCGTACGGCGCACCGCCGAGGGCGACGCCGTGTTCACCCCGGGCCTCGCCGGGCTCGTCCTCGGCGAGTACCGCAGGCTCGCCGCGCAGCCGCCGCCCGACGACGGCCCCCGGCTCACCGACCGCGAGACCGAGGTGCTGCGCCTGGTCGCCAAGGGGCTCTCGTACAGGCAGATCGCCGAACGGCTGGTGCTCTCCCACCGCACCGTGCAGAACCACGTGCAGAACACGCTGAGCAAGCTGCGGCTGCACAACCGGGTCGAACTGGTCCGTTACGCGATCGAGCGCGGGCTGGACGAGGAATGAGAGCCCGAGGTCACACGCCGTCCACCTTGTACGGGTCGTGCTCGGACAGGAGCTTCTCCAGGCGCGCCTGGTCCACCCGGCTGTGCATGTTGCCGAGCTCCTGCCGGTCGCGCACGCACTTGGCGAGCGCGAACGCCGTCGTCACCGTGTACATCACCCCGACCCCCAGGAACGCCCGCACCCACGGGCTGACCGGCAGGTACGCGACGCCGACCGCGACACTGGTGAGCGCGATCCCGAACGAGATGACGCACTGGGTGTAGTAGGCGGCCGTCATCGTGGGCTGGATGGGCTTGGTCTTCATGCCTCCGATGGTCCGCCCCGCCCCGGCCTCCGCGCCTGAGTACGGCTACCCGACTCCGTCTGAGTACTGCACCCGGGCGTGGGTCGTTCCCGGCCTTCGCCTTGGGGAGACGGCTGGATATCGTGTCCGATGTGTCAGGACCCCGTACCCCCATGCCCGCCGCCGACCTGGCCCGGACGGTCGTGTTCGCCGCCTTCATCGCGGTGCTCGGCATCTTCCCGGGTTTTTACGTCGGAACCTCCGGCGTGCCCATCGTGCTGCAGAACGCCGGCCCGCTGCTGGCGGGGGCCGTCCTGGGCGCGCGGCGTGGCACCGCGTCGGTCGTGCTGCTGCTCGCGCTGACCGCGATCGGCCTGCCGCTGCTGTCCGGCGGGCGCGCGGGGATCGGCCCCTTCCTCGGCCCGAGCGGCGGTTTCCTGCTGGGCTGGATCCTGTCGGCGCTGGTCGTCGGCCTGATCGTGGAGCGCGCGGCGCGTCCCCGGCTGCCGGTGCTGTTCGCGGCGGGCGCCGCCGGGCTCGCCGCCGACTACCTGATCGGCGTTCCGTTCCTCGGCCTCTACACCGGCGACCTGCCCGCGGCCGCGACGCAGTCGCTGGTCTTCCTGCCGGGCGACGTGGCCAAGGCCGTGACGGTGGCGCTGATCGCCGCCACCCTGCACCGTGCCCTGCCCGGACAGCTGGCCGGATCGGCGAAGCGGGCCCGATGACCCTCGCCACGCCTCCGGTCCTCGGCCCGGCCCGGGTCCCGTACGCGCTGCTCGCCCGGGCGCACGGGGCCGCGCGGCTGCTGGCCGGGCGCGGGGTCGGCGCGGGCGCGCGGATCGCCGTCGACGTGGCGGACCCGTGGGACGCGCTGGCGTGGTTCCTCGGCGCGGACCTGCTCGGCGCCGCCACGCTGATGGTCGAGCCGGCGTGGACGCCGCGCGAGCGCGCGGCGGTACTCGCCGACGCCCGCCCGCACCTCGTGGTCACCGGCACGCCGTCCCCGGCCGCCCACGGGATCACGCCCGCCGGGGACGACGACACCTTCTTCTACCTGCCGACGACCTCCGGCAGCAGCTCCCGGCCCAAGGTGCTCATCCGGACCCGCGGGTCGTGGCTGCGCAGCTTCGCCGCGCTCGGCCGTCTTCCCGGGCCCGTGCTGATCCCCGGGCCGCTCAGCTCGTCGCTGTTCCTGTTCGGCGCGCTGCACGCGCTGTGGTGCGGCCACGAACTGCGGCTTTCGCCGCGCTGGGACCCGGAGGCCGCCGCCGGGGCCGCCCGCGACGCCGCCGCCGTCCATCTGGTCCCGGCCATGCTGGCCGGGCTGCTCGCCGTACTCGACCGGCGGCCGGACCTGCGGGCGGCCTGCACGCTGCGCACGGTCGTCTGCGGCGGAGCGCACCTCGGCGCCGAGACGCGGGAGCGGTTCGCCCGGCTGCTGCCGGACACCGAGCTGATCGAGTACTACGGCTCCGCCGAGCACTCCCTGATCGCGATCCGCCGCGGCGACGACGGCCTGCGCCCGGTCCCCGGCGTACGGCTCGACATCCGCGACGGACTGCTGTGGGTGAACTCGCCCCTGGCGTACGGCGGCCGCCTCCGCGACGGCGGGCTCGAACCGGACGGCGCCGGATGGTCCACCGTGGGCGACCGGGTCGAACTGGACCCGTCCGGCTGCCTCGTGGTGCGCGGCCGGGCCGGGGCGGTCGTGTCCAGCGGCGGCCGGCTCGTGTCCGCCGAGGAGGTCGAGGCGGTGCTGCGCGGCGTCCCCGGGGTGACGGACGTGCTCGTCACCGGCACCCCGCACCCGGCGCTCGGCGCGATCGTCACCGCCGTCGTCGAGGTCGGCGCGGACGCGCGCCCGGCCCTGCGTGACCTGCGCGCCGCCGCCCGGACCGCGCTCGAACCGGGCAAACGCCCGCGCCGCTGGCTGGCGACGCGCGCGCTCCCCCGCACGCCGTCCGGCAAGCCGGCCCGCGCCGCGATCACCCGTCAGTTGCGGGACGGCACCCTCCCGGCCGAGCCGCTGCGATGAACGACGACCTCACCCCCGTGGTCGTCGCGGCGCGGCGCACCCCGATCGGCAACGCGGACGGCGCGCTGCGCCGGTACGCCGCCGACGAGCTGGCCGCTCCGGTGCTGCGCGCCGTGCTCGACGACGCCGGCTTGGACAGCGTGGACGACGTCGTCCTCGGCAACGTCTTCGGTCCCGGCGGCAACCCGGCCAGGATGGCGGCCCTGCGCGCCGGGCTGGGCGAGGGCGTCCCCGGGATGACTGTGGACCGGCAGTGCGCCAGCGGGCTCGCCGCGATCGTCCTCGCCGCCGCGATGATCCGCGCCGGGGAGGGGCGGGCGTACCTCGCCGGGGGCGTGGAGAGCGCCTCCACCGCGCCGATCCGGGCGTGGCGTCCCGCGTCCCCCGGCGAGCCGCCGCGCCCCTACGCGCGGGCGCCGTTCGCCCCGGCCGAGATCGGCGACCCGGACATGGGCCCGGCCGCCGACCTGGTGGCCGCCGAGGCGGGCGTCTCGCGCGAGCGGCAGGACGCCTTCGCCGCGCGCAGCCACGCCAGGGCCGTCGCGGCCGTACGGGACGGCCGGTTCGCGGCCGAGCTGGTCCCGATCGGCGGCGTCGAGCAGGATGAGCGGCCCCGCGCCGGGTTCACGGTGGAGCGCCTCGCCCGGTTCCGGCCCGCGTTCACCCCCGGCGGCACCGCGACGGCGGCCAACTCGTGCGGCATCAACGACGGAGCCGCCGCCGTGCTCGTGGTGAGCGAGACGCTCCGCCGCCGGCTCGGACTGCCCGGCCTGCGGCTGACCGCCTCGGCGACCTCGGCCGTCGATCCGAACCGGCTCGGCCTGGGCGCGGTCCCGGCCATGAAGACGGTGCTCGGCCGCACGCCGGACGTCGTCGAGTTCAACGAGGCCTTCGCCGGACAGACGCTCGCCTGCCTGGACGCCGCCGGCATCGACGAGCACACGGTCAGCCCCGACGGCGGCGCGATCGCGCTCGGCCACCCGTGGGGCGCGTCCGGCGCGGTGCTCGTGGTGCGGCTGTTCGCCACCCTGGTCCGGGTACGCGGCGCGGGCCGCGGCCTGTCCGCGCTGTCGGCGGGCGGAGGCGTCGGCGTGGCCGCGATGTGGGAGGCGGTGCGGTGATCGAGTTCGAGGACGTCGGGCACCGCTACGGCGAGCGGGTCGTGCTGTCCGGCGTGGACCTGCGCCTGGCCGAGCGGCGGGTGGCGTTCGTCGGCGCGAACGGCTCCGGCAAGTCCACGCTGGCCCGCATGATCAACGGCCTGGTCCTGCCGGCCTCCGGACGCGTCCTGGTGGACGGACTCGACCCGGCCCGCCAGGGCCGCGAGGTGCGGCGGCGGGTCGGGTTCGTCTTCACCAACCCCGACAGCCAGATCGTGATGCCCACGGCGGGCGAGGACGTGGCGTTCTCGCTGCGCCGCTCCGGGCTCTCCCGCCGGGAGCGCGCCGAGCGGGCGGCCGAGGTGCTGGCCGAGTACGGCCTGGCCGGCTACGCCGACCATCCCGCCCACCAGCTCTCCGGCGGCCAGAAGCAGCTGCTCGCGCTGTGCGCCATGCTCGCGCTCGACCCCGCCGTGCTCGTCTGCGACGAGCCGACGACGCTGCTCGACCTGCGCAACAAGCGGCGGTTCGCCGAGATGCTGACCGGTCTGCGGCAGCAGGTCGTGATGGTGACCCACGATCTCGACCTGCTCGACGGCTTCGACCGCGTCGTCGTGCTCGACGGCGGCCGGGTCGTCGCGGACGACGAGCCGGGGCCGGCGCTGCGCCACTACCGCGCGCTCGTGACATGACGGCGGGCGGATGGTACGAGCCCGGGTCGAGCCCGGTGCACCGCGTGCCGGCCGGCTGGAAGTTCGCCGCCCTGCTCGCCCTGGCGGCGGCGGTGTTCGCGCTGCGCTCCCCCGTCTGGCTCGGCGGGATCTGCGCCGCCGTCGTCCTCGCGTACGGCGTGGCACGGGTCTCCCTCCGGCGCTGCGCGGGGGTGGCCCGCTCGCTCGGGGTGCTGGCGGCGTTCGTGTTCGCGGTGCAGTGGTGGCTGCTCGGCGCGGATCGGGCGCTGGTGGTGTGCCTGCGCGTCGTGACCGCCCTGGCCGCGGCGAACCTGTTCACGATCACCACCAGGATCGACGACGTGGTGGCCGCGGTCGAGGGCGGGCTCGGGCCGCTGCGGCGGTTCGGGGTCCGGCCGGACCGGATCGGCCTGATCGTCGGCCTCACCCTGCAGGCGGTGGCCGCGCTGTCCGCGATCGCCGCCGAGGTGCGGGAGGCCGCCAGGGCGCGGGGCGCGCAGCGGTCGGTCACCGCGTTCGCCGTACCGTTCCTGGTCCGGACGCTGCGGCACGCGGACGAGCTGGGCGAGGCCCTGGCCGCCCGCGGGGAGGGCGACCGCTGACGTCGCGGACGGATGTGTCTCACCCGCGCAGCGTCCGCCAGATCACGGCCGGGCGGGCCAGCGCCGACGGCGGATCGATCAGCCCGGTCACCCGGGTGAAGGCCTCCGCGACCCGCCAGTCCCGCGCGGCCGCCCGCCGCATCCTGCCGAGGTAGGCGTTGAGGACGCGGCTCGCCACGGTCTTCTGGTTCCCGGCCTCCCGCAGGGCCAGATCCGCCCCGGTCGAGAGCTGCCACGGCGGGTCGAGCGCCTTCGCGACGGCGGCGAAGTACCGGCCGGCCAGGGCCCGGGTCCCCTCGCGCAGACAGTCGCGCAGCGCGAGCGCGTCCAGCGCCCCCACCGACATGCCCTGGCCGTAGATCGGGTTGAAGTGGCAGATCGCGTCCCCGGTGACCAGGAGCCCCTTCGGGAACCGGCCCAGCCGCTCATACCTGCGCCGGACGCTCGTCGGCATCCTGGCCACGCCGATCTCACCCAGCGCCTCGCCATCGCGTACGGCCGCGGCCACGTCGGGCGGGAGCACCTCGTCGACCCAGGCGAGGAAGTCCTCGGGGTCGGCCGGCGGGCGGACGCCGGCACTGCCGCCCAGCGTCACCAGCCAGCGGCCGCCCTCCACCTCGCAGAGGGCCGCGCCCTTGAGCGTTTCGGGGGACGTGCCGACGAGGACCATGCGGTCGCCCTCCACCGCCCCGTCGGGAAATCGCACGTACCGGGTGGCGTAGGCGACCTCGACCCGGATCGTGTCTTCCTCCGGGCGGTCGAACCCCAGCGCCTCCAGCCAGGCGGGGGTGCGCCCGCCCCGGCCCATCGCGTCGATCACGAGGTCGGCGGACAGTTCCCGCTCCCCGTCCGGCCCGGCGACGCTCGCCCCGACGACCTCGTCTCCCCTGGCCAGCACGCCGGTGACCTGGACGCCGTCCTCGATCGCCACGCGGTCCAGCGCCCGTACCCGCCGCAGGAGGTGCCCCTCCAGGAAGGGCCGGGTCGCCGACACCCCGATGTCCCCGGCCGGCGCGCGGGCGAACTCGAGCCCACCCATGATCATGCGAACCTGCGCCGCCGCGTACGGCACGGCGCCCGCCGCGAGCAGCTCCCCGGTCACGCCGGGAAACAGTTCCTCCATGATCTGGAGGCCTCTGGCGAGCAGGGAGTGGGCGTGAAAGCCCTGTGGCACGCCTCTGCGCGGCCCATCTCCGTCCAGCGCGTCCCGCTCGACCAGCGTCACCCGGTCGTAGAAATCGGTCAGCACCCGGGCGGCGAGCAGCCCGCTGATTCCCGCTCCCAAGACGATGGCATGGTCACCGGCCCGTGGCGTCATGAAACGGATCTTGCCGGAAAAATCACCAAAGATCGAGATTTGACCGGACGACGATCTCAAGATCCGTAATCATCAGATCAGGGACAGGTAGACGGAGCCCCGAAAGGAAGCCTCCATAAAGGGGATTTCCACCCACCGGAAATCCCCATTGTCAACTGTCACTGGTCGGTCGAGAACTGCCAGGCCCACGATGGCAGGGAACGAATAACGAAAGCCCAGGCCGGGATGCCCGACCTGGGCTTTCGACAGGTGCGCCGCCAGGGGGTCGAACCCTGCCTCCAATTAAGAGTCAGCGGTTCTTCCGGCTGCCAGCGGAGCTGTGGGGGAACGGAGGCCGATCACTCCGCTCCCCCACCACGCGCCTACTTCAGCCTGATGGTCGTGAGGTGGCTGCTGCCGTCATCGAGCTTCAGTTCGAACTGGCGGCAGGAGTCGGACCAACCGCGGTCGGTCTTCCACACGTAGTTGTACTGGCCGTCGTCGTAGCCGAGCTTGGAGTTCCCGGGACCGCTGGTCGGCTCGGCCGGACCGGTCGCCTTCCCGGTGTCGCAGGTCACCGGCCGGGAGACCGGGTAGCCGGACGCGATCACATCGGTGCCACGGTCACCGCCGAGGCCGAACTTGATCGGCACGGCGCTGCCGGCCTTGCCGTCCATCGTCTCGGGGAAGTAGGCCTGCCAGGGGTAGACGACCTGGTAGGTCGCCTTCTGGTCGGCGACGTTGCCCGCGTTGTCGGCGGCCTTCACGGTGAACTCGTGGAAGCCGACGGCGGAGGTGTCGAGCGGACTGCCGTCGGGCACGGTGCCGGTGCACGTGGCCACCCCGGACAGGGTGTCATCGCACCGGTACGACGCGGTCGCCGCCGTCCCGAGAGTGAAGACCGCGCCATCGGCGGGCGTGGTGAGGGAGATCGTCGGCTTGGTGAAATCGACGGTCATCTTCACGGCTCGGTCACCGGCGATCGACACGGCGCGCTCGGTCGCCGTCCGGCCCTCGACGGTGGTGGTGAAGTCGCAGGTGGCATGCGGGAGCACCGCCTGCAGCCGGCCGTCGGCCCCGGTCGTGCCCAGGTCGCGCGGGCCGTTGCCGCAGTCGGCCCGCACCGGCGCGCCCGCCACCGGCTGGTCGGCGTCCGAGGTCGCGGACACCGTCACCGCGTTCAGCGCGTTGTGCGCCACCGCACCGCCCACGACATCAAGGGTGATCTGCAGCCGCTCGGGGCTGATGTTGTCCATCGTGTCCGTGGGCTTGTGGTACTCCGGCTCCGTGACGTACGTCCCGCCGGTCGGACCGCAGACAGCCGGCGGGGCCGGCGGCCGGTAGTCGAGCCAGATGAACAGCGACGACGGGATGCCCACGTCGTAGAACGCCTGGTGGTCGCTCTGCCCGAGCCTGCAGTTGCGCAGTCCGTCGAACCCGGCGCGCGCGGCCGCGTCGTACGCCTCCTGGACCACGAAGTTCGACTGGCCGTTCGGGGTCAGCGCCCACAGCCGGGCCGGCTCGTACGGCGTACCGACCATGTCCATCTGCCACTCGCCGACGAACCGGGCCTTCTCCGCCGCGGTCAGCGTGTTGACGTACGCCCGCGCGCCGAGCAGGCCGCCCTCCTCACCGCCGAAACCGCCGATCCGCAGTTCCTTGTCCAGCGGATACTGGCTGAGCACCCGGGCGACCTCCAGGGAGACGCCGTTGCCCGAAGCGTCGTCGTGAGCACCGGGCGCGCCCAGCACCGAGTCGATGTGCGCACCGACCATGACGATCGGCGCGGTGGTGCCGGTCGGGTCCCCGACCGCGTGCCGGATGCCGATCACGTTGGTGCCCATCGGGTTCGCGTACTGGTTCGTCGCGATCCGCAGCGTCAACGGGCCCTTGTCCAGGAGACCCCTGATCCAGGTGTAGTGCGCGCTGCCGCCACCGATCACCGGGATCCCGGGCTGGGACGTGGTGAGAGTGAACGACGGCGGCGCGGAGTTGCCGGTCGGGTAGGCCAGGATGACCGCGCTCGCCCCCCGGTCCGCCGCGTTGGCCACCGCGGTGTTCCGGATCGAGGCGGTGCTGTTGTAGTCCATCAGCACGATCTTGCCCGCGGTGTCGGCGGGGAAGTCCGCCGCGGACTGGCCGGTCCCGGCGTAGACGACGGGCCCTTCCACGCCGGCGTCGCCGGTGAACTTGCCGCTGGCGGAGGCGTACATCTGCCAGTTCGGTCCACCGGGCAGGTCGGCGTTCGGGGACGTGACCTTCGCTACTTGCTTGGTCGAGACCGGGCCCCACTGCTGGTAGGTCACCTCGAAGCCGTAGGACTTGAGGAGGCCGCCGATGTACTCCGCGCCCTCCCTCTCCTGCGGGGTGCCGTTCAGCCGGGGGCCGATGTCCACGGCCAGGTGCCGGATATGGCTGACGGAGTTGGCCGAGTCGAACTGGTCGACGATCTCGCGGTCATAGCCCGTCAGCGACGCGTTCTTCGCAGCGGGCGCGTCGGCCGACACGTCCGCGCTGGAAGCGCCGGACGCGCCGGACGCGCCCTGAGCCTGAACGCCACCGACGGCGGCGGACACGGTCCCGAAGGCCAGTGCCGCAGCCAGGCCGCCGGCGATGGTAAGTCGTCTGAGGAGTGGGGGGTGATTGAGCGAACTCCTCACGGAGAACCTCCTGGTACTGGCGGACACAGAGGTCCGCGTGGCGTCCCCGCCTGTCGGATCACGAAGGCGGGGACAGGTTCGCGATTAGTATCAGGCAGGCAAAGAAAGGGTCAAGAGGTCCTATAGCGCCCGACAAGTCCAGACCCGGCCCGATCCGCCAAACGCAGGCGATTGAGGTGAAGGGCGAGGGTCGACGACCGCAGGCCGCTTCCCACACAGTGATCACGTGCGATGCGACGAACCGGCGTGCGTCGGAGTGTCCCTCGCATCCCGCCGCGCTCAGATGAGGCTCGGGGCCGAAACGCTCACGGCGTAGCTCCGGCCGAGAAACCCGCTGTCTTCTGGTCGAACTCGTCACGCAGGATGGAGAAGAGGAGCTGGTCGTGCCAGCGCCCTCCCCGCCATTGGGCGCGCCGGACGATGCCCTCCAGCCGGAATCCGATCTTCTCCAGGCAGCGGACCTCCGCCCTGTTCTCCGGATCGGTGGTCGCCTGGACGCGTTCCACCCTGGTGTGCGTGAACAGGTATCGAACGAGTTCCCGCTGGGCCCAGGTGCCGATGCCTCGACCTCGCGAGTCCGGCAGCAGGCCGATCGCGATCTCCCAGCACAGCGACGTGTCACGGCGCCCCCAGCGCCGCTCCAGCCACTCCACCCGTCCGGCGAGTTTCCCGTTCACCGTGACGGCGAGCATGTTGTCCGCTCCCGCCAGAAGCCCGCGGGTGCGCAGGGCCTCCCGCAGTGCCGTCGTCGGGGTGAATCCGAACCACTGGTACGGGGTCGCGCCGCTCTCGCTCTGGAAGGCGAGATCGAAGGCGTCCAGGTCTGCTTCCGTGACAGGGCGAAATTCCAGGTGACTGAGCATTCGTGCCAATCTTCCATAGTTGGTGCGTTCGGTACGGGATAGCCAGGCGAAGGCGCTGATCAAGAGTCTCGAGACATATACCGGCAGCCCATCGACACCGATCTTCGACGATCTCGGGCCGCCGGGGAGCGTGGCCGTCGCCTCAAGGGGCCGGAGCCCGCTCTCGATGCCTTTGCGCAGGAGACCCCCGGCCGAAGCCTCCAATGATCAGGCAAGCAGCGTTGCTCCGCCCCCTTGAATTCGTGCGGTACACGGGGTGTGGGGCATCGGCGAGTTGATCACTAAATAAAGAAAGCCCAGATCAGTGACGCTGACCTGGGCTTTCGACAGGCGCACCGCCAGGGGCTCGAATCCCGGACCCGCTGATTGAAAGTCAGCGGTTCACCCTGCCGCACTGCGCCGACCGCTACCACACCGCGCCATTTGATGCCGTTTGTACGGCTGTCGCCTGCTTTGACCGTCGCTCAATACCGGCCCATGATGCCCCGTTCCGCAGCGTCCGAGCAACCACCGAGTAACCGAACCGGGAATACACCGACCGATCTCCTTGGCACTGCTGACGTGCGGACTCGGTGTCCCAGCGGTCAGGGGGCCGTGGCCGGTTCCGACCCCCCGGCCGACCCTCCTGATCGAAATTCGTTATCCCAGGTCATCCAGATGTTCATTAACGTTGCCGAACAATGGTGAGACAGGCGAGCGAGGGAGGACTGGTGGCGCGCAACCCGAATCCGGGAGAGGGCCCCGTCGTCGAATTCGCCGACCGGCTGCGCAAATTACGCGGACAGTTGAGTTCACTGAACGATCTTGATGTCAACAGCCCTTCCGCTACGAGCACGGGTTCGTCGTCGGCACCAAGGCGTAGGTTCCAGCTCAAGGAACGGGTGCGTCCGGCTCTCACCCCGATCCGGCCGCTCCCGAGTTCGCCAGAGTGTGGAGTTCGAGTGCGGCACCGGCCTGACCGATCCGCAGCGTGGCGGCGTGCGAGCGTTGCTGGACCAGTTGCGCTGCTGGCCGGCGGATTCCGGCATATCCGGCGAGCGCGACCGGAGCCGGAAGGTCAGGCAACGTGAGCAGTTCGGAAAGTACAGCGGCATCTTGTAGGCCCACTCCCGCGCCCTGGCCCAGTCGTGGACTCATGGCGTGCGCTGCGTCGCCTGCGAGCGCGATCCGGCCGGCGGCCCACTTATCGGTCACGACTTGGTTGATGTTGGCGTAGAAACCGACGGGCTCGGTGCGCATGGCCTTGACGAGACTGGCCAGCGGACCCCGTAGGTCGCCGTAACCCTCGGCCAGTTCGGTGAGCGTGCGGTCGCGGTTGTTGTCCGGTTCACCGGGCAGGAACACGACGCCGTGCAGTGTCGTGCCACCGTTCAGGACGAAAAGGCCCAGACGGCCATCACTGGTCATGGCGGCGAGGTCGAGGCCACCGGTGTTAGGGACTTGGAAGCGCACCACGGCACTGCCCGCGTAGGTGGGATCCGGACCGCCGAAGACGGTGCGCCGGGTCCAGGAGTTGATGCCGTCGGCGCCGACGACCGCGTCGAACTCGCCGCTGGTGCCGTCGCTGAACGCGACCTCGACGTGCGGGCCACTGTCGTTGATCGTGACCGCTGTGATCCCGGTGCGCACCAGGTCGCCGACGGGTCCCCAGAGCCACAGCTGCAGCTCGGAACGGGTCGTCACGACCCCGTCCATGGCGGTGATTCGGACCGGGACGGAGGTGTTCGGGTCGAACATGATGGTTCGGGCGAGCGGATCCGCGGTCAGATCCCGCAGCACCAAGCCCAGGTGCCGCAGGGCTTCGAGATGCCTGTCGGTCAGGCTGATCGCCCAGCCGGCTTCGGTGATGACCGGCGCCTGCTCGACGACGGTGACCTCGATGTCGCCGGCGCGGCGGAGCCCGTTGGCCAAGGCCAGACCGGTGAGTCCAGCTCCGATGATCAGGACGCGGCGGGTCATGCGATCGCCATCCCGCCGTCGATCGCGATCACCTGGCCAGTGACCCACTCCGCAGCGGGGTCGACGAGCGCGACGATCCAACGGGCGACTTCGTCCGCGGTGCCGCGCCGCTTGAGCGGGAGCGACGCCGCCTCCAGCGCGGCGATCTCGGCAACCTTGTCCGGCGGTAGCACTGTCGAAAGGATCGGGGTGTCGGTGGGTCCGGGAGCGACCGCGTTGACGCGGATGCCCTGGCCGGCCAGCTCGCCTGCCCATGACCGAGTCAGGTAGTCCAGGGCGGCCTTGGACGCACCATAGAAGACTGACCGTGACTGGGGACGCTGCGCGACCGCGCTGCTGACGTTCACGATGCTGCCGCCGGAGACCGACAGGTGCTTGACCGCGGCGCCGACCAGATAGGACGGCCCGAAGACGTTGATCGAGAACAAGTGGTTCAAGGCGTCGTGGGTGGGGTTGGTGGTCGATATGGGGTTGAGTGCGCCAGCGTTGTTGATCAGCGCGTCGAGTCGGCCGTGCGTGTCGATGGCCGAGTCGACGAGCCGGCGGGCCTGGGTGTCATCGGCGACGTCCACGACCTGGTAGCTGATCGCCGGATGCTCGGCGGCGAGATCGGCGAGTGGTGCTTCCCGACGCCCGGCAACGATCACCTGCCAGCCCGCGTCGGCGAGCTGGATGGCCGTCGCGCGGCCGATGCCGGTGCCACCACCCGTGATCAGGGCCACCCGACCGGTGTTGTCCGCAGTCATGGTCAAGCTCCTCACCCGATAAAACGAATGATCTTTCGCTTTAATTGATACTCGCCACCAGCACACGCGTCAAGGCGAAAGATCGTTCTATATTGGGGTATGCCCCAGGTCACGCCCGAGTACCTCGCCCAACGACGTGCGTCGATCCTTGACGCCGCCGCTCACTGCTTCGCGGCCAAAGGCTTCCACGCCACGTCGATGCCGGATATCTGCAGCCAGGCTGGGATGTCTGCGGGTGGGGTCTACCGCTACTTCGCCAGCAAGGAGGAACTCATCGAGGAACTGGCCGACACTGTGATGGTCCCGGTGCTCCACGTGTTGCGTGCGGCGCTCGACGCAAACCCAGTGCCGCAACCGGCCGAGGTCATCGATTTGATCCACGACACGCTACTGGTCGACAGCCCACCCCTACCCAGCGCCGCGCTCATGCTTCAGGTGTGGTGCGAGGTCGTCCGCAACCCCCGCGTCCACGAGTCCCAGCGCCGCTATATGAGCGAACTCCTCGACGTCCTGAGCGGTTTCACCCGCCGATGGGCCCAGCTCGACGACGCCTCGGCACGGGCCGCAGCGAGTGCGCTGGTGGCGATGAGCATGGGCACGTTCTTGATGCAGAACGTCCTGGAGGCGGACCTGAAGAAGACGTCGACCCGGAAACTCATCGAAGCACTCAACCCCATCGTCCGCTCGGGCTAGATCCACAAACGGGCTACCGACTGCACCAGCTACAACGCCACCATGCCGCCCCTGTACACCGACATGCTCTTCGGCATGAACAACCCCCGTCACGGCCAACGCCTACATCAAGCTGCCCTCGGGCGAGGAGAAGAAGGTGACCACAGACACGACGGCGGGCTGACGCGCATCCTCCGCGGCCGCGAGCCGGCCCGCGTGATCCCCCGCCGGGCGCCTCCCGCTCGGAGTCGTGGCCGGGCGGCGCTTACCCGACGGCGGCGCAGCCGATGACGTCCTTGACGACGCGACCGCCCACAGCGACGAACGGGGGGTCCAGCAGCGCGTCGACGCCGGACCGCGGGTCGGCGTCGACCGCGATCAGGTCGGCCAGGTATCCCGGCTTGACCGCGCCCGCCTTCTCCAGCCCGGCGGCGCGCATCCCGGCTTCCGTGGCCGCCGCCAGCGCCTGCCGTACGGACAGGCCCGAGGCGACGAGGCCGCGCAGGCCGTCGACGACCCCGCCGACGTGCGGGTGGCGGGGGATGCCCGAGTCGGTCCCGGCGAGGATCGGCACCCCCGCGGCGTGGAGCTGGGCCACCCAGCCGCCCCTGACGTCGAGGGAGATGGGATGGGTGTGCGCGCCCGCGAGCCCCAGCGTCGGGCAGACCCCGGTCCCGGCGCTCACCAGGTCGCGGACCACGGTCGCGTCGTAGCCGTCCCCGCCCTCGGAGGAGATGAACGTCGCGTGCTCGATCGAGTCGACCCCAGCGGCGGCGGCCGCCCGGACGCCCACCGTCGACAGGGCGTGCGCGGCGACGGTGACCCCGTTCCGGTGTGCCTCGTCGACGATCGCCGCGAGGGCCGCCTCGGACACCTCGAACCGCAGCGGGTCCGTACCGGGGGTCATCCGTCCGCCGGTGACCATGACTTTGACGAGGTCGGCCCCGGACTCGATCTCCTCCTGCACGGCGGCCCGAGCACGCTCGGGCCCGTCGACCTCGTTACCCATGAACCAGCAGTGCCCGTTGGGCCGGGTCAGCGGCCGGCCGGCGACCATCAGGCGAGGGCCCGGCGTCGTCCCGCTCCGGATCTCATCGCGGATCCGCGCGGAGAGTCCGCGCGGCGCCCCGAGGTCCCTGGCGAAGGTGACTCCGCTCTCCACCAGCTGCCGCGCGGACAGCCGCATCCCGTCGAGCCGCGCCTGCTCGTCCCTGGCGAGCATGCTCGCCACCGGGTCGTTCCCCGCGTCGAAGGCCAGGTGCACGTGCGCGTCCATCAGTCCGGGAAACAGGACGCGCCGGCCGAGGTCCACGACCGCGGCCGCCTCGTCGGCCGGCGCGTCGACGGTCGGCCCGACCCAGACGATCCGGTCGTCTTCCACCAGGACGGTCGCGTCGTCGACGGCTTCGTCGGCGAGCACGTCCGTGATCACGGTGGCCGCCCTGAACACGATCCTCATGTGGTTCTCTGCTCCCCTTCGATTCCGCCTTCGCGGTATCCCAAGCTCTGTGAAACGGCCGTCGCGGTGTCCTGGACGGCGGCGGACAGGCTGGCCAGCCGCCGCTCGTCCACCGCCCGCTCCAGCACCGTCACGCAAACGCAGTACCGAACCGATCCCTCGGTGTCCCAGACCGGGGCCGACACGCCGACCGTGTGCGGCGTGATCTCCCCCTCACTGATCCAGACCCCTTCGGCCCTGATCCGGTCGAGCATGTCGTGGATGACCGCCGGGTCGGTCGGCGTCCGGTCGGTGTAGCGCGGTTGCGGCGCGGCGAGAACCTCCTGGATGAAGCGCTCGTCCTGGAACGCCAGCAGGGTCTTCCCCGCTCCGGCGTTCAGGCCGATGGTGTCGCCGATCTCCACGGTGACCGCGGTCTCCGCGTTGATGTCCAGTCGCTCGACACAGACGTAGCGGTGGCCCCGGAGCGTGTAGAACAGCACGACCTCCCCCGTCTGCTCGGCCAGCCGGATCAGGTGCCGGCGGGCGGCCGTCCGGGGCGCCCGCCGCCCGGCCGCCCGGCCGAGCGCCACCGCGGCGGAGCCGAGGGAGTACGAACCGCGGGCTTCTGCCTGCTCCAGGAACTGCCGCGCCTCGAGGGACCGGACGATCCGGTGCGTCACCGCCTTGTGCATGCCCAGGTGCTTGGCCAGATCGGAGACACGCCACTCGGCCTGCCCCACGAAGGCCTCAAGCACGGTCAGCACCCGGTCCACGCCCTGCAACGACGCGGGCTTGACAGGTCCCTCCACCACGTCTTCCTCCAACCGCGAGTCAGCTCCGAGGATCATCGCGTCCATTCTCGATCATCGCCGCGAGCTCCCGGACTAGGTCACCGGAGGCCGTCGACGAGCGAGCCGACGTGTTCGATCTCCGACTCGGTGTTGTAGTAGTGCACCGATGCCCGGACGACACTGGTCAGCCCCCGTGACGGCAGGTCCCACTGCGACGACGTGGATTTGGAAACGCTCACGTTGACCCCGTTGTCGGCGAGAGCGCACCTCACGTCATCGGGCGCGACGCCTTCGACGGTGAACGACACGATCCCGCACCGGCTCTGGCCGAGGTCGTGAACCCGGACCCCCTCGATGTCGGCGAGCGTCCGCCGCAGCAGGTCGCCCAGCGCGAGAACGCGGGTCTCGATCGCGTCCATCCCCAGAGCCAGGGCGTAGTCTACGGCCGCTCCCAGGCCGACGACCGCCGCGTAGCTCTTCTCCCACGTCTCGTAACGTCGGGCGTCGGGGTTCATCTCGTACGCGGTGGGTGACGTCCACACCGCGGAGCCGTTGTCCAGTACGGCCGGCTCGAACGCGTCCATGGCGTCCTCCCGCACGTACAGGAAGCCGGTGCCGCGCGGCCCCCGCAGGTACTTGCGGCCCGTTCCGGTCAGCACGTCGCACCTGAGCTCGCGGACATCGAGGTTCAGCTGCCCGACGGACTGGCAGGCGTCAAGCAGGAACGGCACCCCGGCGGACTCGGCCAGCGCGCCGACCGCCGCCGCCGGGTTGATCAGGCCGCCCTGTGTCGGGATGTGCGTCATCGACACGAGCTTGACGCGGCCGTCGCCCAGTTCCCTCTCAAGCTGGGCGAGGTCGATCTGCCCGCTGGGATCGTTGCCGATGGCCGTGGTCTCGACGCCGAAGCGCTTCGCCTGCTGCAGGTAGGCGATCGCGTTGCTTCCGTACTCCGCCTGGCAGGTGAGAATCCGGTCCCCGGGCGTGAACCGCATGCCGTAGAACACCATGTCCCAGGCGCGCGTCGCGTTGTCGGCCAGCGCGATCTCCGACGGCCTCGCGCCGATCAGGGAGGCGAGCGAGGTGTAGGTCGCCGCGATCTGCTCGGACCGGTCCCTCTGGACCTCGTATCCGCCCAGCGACGCCTCGTTGCGCAGGTAGTCCGTCATCGTGTCGACCACGCCCCTGGGGGGCAGGGAGCAGCCGGCGTTGTTCAGATGGACGAGATCCCGGCACCCCGGGGTCTCGTCACGTACCCGCTCGACGTCGATGCGGTTGTCCACTGTTGTGTCAGCCTCGTTTCAGAAATTCTCGGGCCCGCGCCGTACGCGGATCGGTGAGCACGGTGTCCGGGTGGCCTTCCTCGACGATGACGCCTTCGTCCATGAAGCACACGTGATCGGCGACGTCGCGGGCGAAGCCCATCTCATGGGTGACGACGATCATCGTCATCCCCTCGGCCGCGAGGTCGCGCATGACCGAGAGCACCTCGCCCACGAGCTCGGGGTCCAGCGCGGACGTCGGCTCGTCGAAGAGCATGACCTTGGGCTTCATCGCCAGGGCCCGGGCGATGGCGACGCGCTGCTGCTGCCCGCCCGACAGCTCGTTGGGGTAGTGATCGGCGCGCGCGGCGAGGCCCACCTGGTCCAGCAGTCCCATGGCCAGGTCGCGGGTCCGCTCCTTGTCGGCGCGGTTGACGCGGAGCGGCCCGGACATGACGTTCTCCAGCGCGGTCATGTGCGGGAAGAGGTTGAAGCGTTGGAAGACCATGCCGATCTGGCGGCGCTGGTCGGCGATCTCCTTCTCCGGCAGCGGGACCACGTGGTCCCCGTCGATCCGCAGGCCGATCAGCTCGCCGTCGACCCAGACCTCGCCCTCGTCCGCCGGCTGCAACCCGTTGATGCAGCGGAGCAGGGTGGACTTGCCCGAGCCGGAGGGGCCGATCAGGCAGCTGACCGATCCCCTGGACACCGAATAGTCGACTCCCTTGAGGACGTGCACGGAGTCGAACCGCTTCTGGATCCCCCTCAGGGCGATCATGGGAGTCTCCACTAGGCCTCCTTGAGCGCGACGGCGTCGCTCGTCCCGGTCGCGGCCTGCGGGCGCGACCTCGGCACGTAGCCCTTCGAGTACCTGCGCTCCAGCAGCGACTGGACGTAGCTGAGGAGCGAGGTGAGCAGGAGATACCAGAAGGCCGCGACGATGAGGAGCGGGATCGTCTGGTAGTTCAGCGCGTAGACGACCTGGGCACTGTGCAGGAGATCCGCCAGGCCGATGACGCTGACCAGCGCGGTGTTCTTGAACGTGGTCACCAGCTGGTTGGCGGTGGGCGGGATGATGGTGCGCACGGCCTGCGGCAGGATGATCCCGAAGACCTTGCTCGGCCGCATGCCGAGCGCCTGAGCCGCTTCGTACTGGCCTCGGTCGACTCCCAGCAGGCCGCCGCGCACGATCTCGGCCATGTACGCGCCCTCGTTCAGCGACAGCGCGAGCACCGCGGCGGTCCATGGCGTGACGAGGGCGTTGGCGTCGATGCCCGCCAGCGTCGGGCCGAACGGCACGCCCAGCGAGATCCGCGGGAAGAGGGCCGCGATGTTGAACCAGAAGATGACCTGGATCAGCAGCGGCGTGCCGCGGAAGAACCAGATGTAGGCCCACGCGCCCCGGGCGACGAACGTGTTCGTGGACGTCCGCATGACCGCCAGGATCACGCCCAGGACGGACCCGACGACCATCACGACCGCGGTCAGCTCCAGCGTCAGCAGGAGCCCGTCGAGAATGACGGCGCTGAAGAGGTACTGCCCGACGACCGGCCAGCCGAAGTTCGGGTTGGTCAGGACCACGTCGGCCAGCGCGAGCGCCAGGAAGAGCATCACGGCGATGACGACGTACCGCCATGGGCTTCTCTTGGGATTCCGGCGGGGCCTCAGACCGGGCCCTTCGGTGACGTTCATGGGTTCGATCACCTAGCCCTTGAGCTGGCCGAGCTCGGCGGCCGGAAGAGCGTAGCCGGGCATCCCCCACTTCTCATAGATCTTGTTGTATTCGGGGAGCCCGTGGAGCACCTCCATCGCCTTGACGACCGCCGGTGTCAGCTCGGAGCCCTTGACGACGGCCATCCCGCCGGTCGAGGTCAGGTTGGACTCGTCCTGCAGCACCTCGAACTTGGTGTCCTGCGTCTTCTGCGCGTAGCCCAGGACCGGGCCGTCGGCCATGACCGCGTCGATGCGGCCGCTCGACAGGGCCAGCAGCACCTGGCTCTGGTCCGGCAGTTCGACGGGCTTGATGGCCGGCTGGCCCTGGCTTGTGCACGCCTCCTCGCTGAGCTTCGGCAGCCGGGTCGTGGCCTGGAAGGATCCGACGCCGACGCCCACCTGGAGGCCGCAGAGCGTCTTCGAGCTGAGGCCCTTCGGATTGCCCGCGGGTACGGCGATCGCGGAGCCGCCCTTGGTGAAGGCGACCATGTCGAGGACCTCGAGCCGCTCCGGGCTCGGTGACATGGAGGCCACGGCCATGTCGTACTTCTTCGACTGCAGTCCGGGGATGATGCCGTCGAGCGGGATGGACACGAGCGTCGGCTCGACCCCCATCGTCCTGGCGAGCGCGCGCCCGATGTCGGCGTTCAGTCCCAGGCTCGTCTTCCCGTCGGGAGAGATGAACGACGTGGGCGGAGCGCCCGCGGTGAGAACAATCGTGATCTTCTTCGACTGCTTCAGCTCTGCGGGAAGCAGGGCCTCGACCTCCGGGTTCGGCTGGATCTGCGGGAAGGTGTCGGCCTGTTCGAAGGCCGCTCCGCCGCTCTTCCCCTGATCACTCTGAGGGGTATCGGTGGGCGTCGAGCAGCTGACGAGCGCGACTGCGGACACCAACGTCGCCGCGGCAACCTTCACCCTCTTCACGGGCGTTCACATCCCTCAGACAGTCTCTTTGAGAGAGACAACGTTTCGCGGAGGGAGACGCTATTGGAGCCGGCTCGGCATGGTCAAGAGCTCTGCCGCACACTGGGGCGAAAGCGGCTGATCCGGTACATCCGCGACTGCCGGACTCACCCGGTGCGGACGATCACCGAGGACATGGCCCACCGCCTGGTCGAGGTGCCGGGCGTGACGGGGTGACACTCCGGCCACAGGAATCTCGGCGTCTACTTATGACCGATACATCCTGAGTTACGGGCCTTACGGAACTCCGCGCCTTTTGGGGTGGTCGCCGGTCAAGTAATGGAGAAGGACAAGTTTTATACTTGAAGCGCCCTATTAAGGGACTCTTGATTGCGGGAACTATGAGCCACTTTCGCGCCGCAGGGACTCAGAAGACCTGCTTGCATCGCGTCAACTCGTCGAAGCTCCTGGAATAGAGACTCACGTCCTCATCGAGCGAGTCATACAAGGCTTCCCGCACGTCAGCCACCCCGACGAAAGTCCATGTGACCGTCTCGCCGTACTCGTTGGCATAAGACGTCTCATCCTCTCGTCCTCGTGAATCCGCCGCCGCGCGCGCTTCGCCGAGAGAACAGGCATGAATGAGAACGATGTCCTCGCTGAATCGTGGAGGGGCGTAGCCACCACCGACCTGAGTCGTGAAGACCAGAATCGCGATGTACGGAACTCTGGATCCGCTATTCACAAGCTCGCCTCTCCCTCAGGGTTGGGCGCGGTAGTGGTCGGTGGCCGAGTCGTATGTGGGCCGGCCGTCTTCGCGAGGCGTTCCCGGCATCGGGGGGCGAGGCCTTTCCTGCCGAGGCTTCGCACCCGCGTCACGGTTGGGAAGGCGTTTGAAGGAACGCGCGCACCGTCGCGACCACCTCGGGGCCGGCGTCCTCCAGGAGCGCGTGACCGGCGTCGCGAACGTCCACCAGGCGCGATCCCGGCATCACGTCGCGATAATCGTTCGCCGCGGACATCGGGATGTAGTCGCAACCGCCACGCAGGATCAGGGTCCGCACCGACCCGAGGCCGGGCACCTCGGCCCGGGTGACACCGTCGAGGCCAGGATGCTGTTGCGGTACCTGACCGGCGTAGAATCCCAGGCCGGACGGCTTCGCGGACCGGCTGCGGCGGTCGCAGAACGTCGCCGGTTCGGACGCGGCGAACAGCTCGGCGAACCGCGCGTCCATCTCCGCGTCCGAGGCGAACCAGCGCGCGACATCCGGGTCCGCGCCGACCAGCATGTAGACGAACAGGTTTCTGGGTTTGACCGCCAGTCCGTACGCGTATGCCTTCTGGGGCAGGGTCAACCGGCTCTGCGGCAGTCCGGGTCGCAGCGGGCGGCCCTGCCAGGGAAAGAAGCCCGGCGACATGAGCACGAGTTCCGCGACCCGGTCCGGGTGCTCGGCGGCGTACACGGTCGCCACCTGAGCCCCCCACGAGTAGCCGAGGATCGAGACCTTCGGCATGCCGGTGGCCGCGACGACCGCGACGAGGTCGTCCACGGCTCGCCGTAGAGAGTACTCATGCGGTTCGGAGAGCCTGCTCGAGTCGCCCACCCCGATCTGGTCGTAGATCACGATGTCGCGGTCGACGGCGAGGCCGCTCAGTGCGCGTTCCTCGGCTTCCGTGAAGGGCACCCCGGGCCCGCCGTGCAGAGCCACCAGCGGCGGCCTTTTCTGGACCGTGGCCCGGATCGTACGGACGGCCAACTCGCCGCCGGCCACCCGCAGGCGCGTCGCGCGGTGATCGGGCCGGACATCGGACGTGGACACGCCCGGCCACATGAAGAGACCCAAGGAGACGGCCGTGCTGATGGTGACCAGGCGTGCCGCGTCGACCAGTGGCCGCCGTCCCGCCGAATCGCGGGCTCGGCTGACCCGCCACTTCGCGATCAGGATCGCGGCGGCGCAGCTCACCGACCAGGCGCCGGCGAGCGCGGTCCACGGCTGGTGGAACGACGCGACCAGCACCACGACGCTCGCGACCTGCAGCAGGCACAGCAGCCCGCACAGCATGGCGAACCGTACAAATCTCATCGAGGCCCTGACGCCCGGCGTCGGCGGCGGCCCTCCGGCGCTGTCACGCGGCCTCGTCACCACGTCGCCTCTGCCTCCTGGTGATCCGTACTGCTGTACGCAGAGCGCAGCCTAGCCACGAGAGCCTCCGGCGGTGAAGGCCCGCGCCCCCCGTCAGCGCCTGATCAGTTTCCCCGAGCGTGAAGAGTTGAACGGGCTTGGCTGTGGAATGCCAGTAGGGAGCGCTACGGGCTTGACCGATCGAGTCGGTGTTGGGGGATCGCCTTGGAGCAGTGGGCCAGGCGCGAGGACCGGCGGCTGCTATCCGGCCGTGGCCGGTTCGTCGCGGATGTGGCGGTGCCGGGTTGCCTGGATGCGGTCTTTGTCAGAAGCAGGATCGCTCACGGTGTCGTGCGCGACGTGGACTGCGCGGCCGCCCGAGAGGTGCCGGGAGTGGTCGGGGTGTGGTCGGCGGCGGATCTGTCCGGGCTACCCGCGTGTGCGCACGCTGCCGCGCGCCTGCAGGATCTGCCGCCGGTGCCTCATACGCTGCTCGCGAAGCTGTCCACCGCTGAGGCGGTCGCCGGACGTGAGTGGCCGGCGTTGGCGAAGGACCGGGTGCGGTATGCGGGAGAGGCCGTCGCGGTCGTCGTGGGAGAGGACCGCTACCGGGCCGAGGACGGAGCCGCCGAGGTCGCCGTCCGGATCGATCCGCTGCCGGCCGTGGTGACGCCCTCCGCCGCCGCCGACGACTCGGTTCTGCTGTTCGACGGGCGGAGCAACACCGCGTTCCGGGGAGAGGCCGGGACACCGATCGATGAGACGGTATGGCAGGAGGCGGCCGCCGTCGTCGAGGCCCGCTACCGCCAGCAACTCCTGATGCCGACGCCGATGGAGTGCCGGACGATCCTCGCCGTCCCCGAACAGGACGGGCGGTTGACGGTGTGGTCGGGGCATCAGATGCCTCACCGGCTGCGGAGTGAACTGGCGGCGCTGCTGGGAATGCCAGTCGACCGGATCCGCGTGGTGGTGCCCGATACCGGCGGCGCGTTCGGTTCCAAGAGCGCGGCGTTTCCGGAGTTCGTCACGGTGGTCTACCTGGCGGTGATGCTCGGGCGGCCCGTGCGCTGGATCGAGGACCGTCTGGAGTCCATGACGGCCGCCACCCGCGGGCGGGGCCAGGACCAGCGGGTCCGGCTCGCCGCCGACGCCGACGGGCACCTGCTCGCCTACGAACTGCAGATCGACGCCGACGTGGGTGCCTACCCTCATCTCGGGGTGGGCCTGCCCATGCAGACGGCCTGGATGGCCACCGGGCCGTACGCCACACCGCGGGTTCACGCCTCCGTGCGCTCAGTGCTGACCAACACGATGGTGACCTACCCGTATCGCGGTGCCGGCCGGCCGGAGGCGACGATCGCGTTGGAGCGGTCGATGGACCTGCTGGCCCGCCGACTCGGGCTCGACCCGGCGGAGTTGCGGCGACGCAACTTCATCCCGGCCGATGACGTCCCGTACCAGACTCCCACCGGCCGGTGCTACGACAGCGGGAACTACGCCGCCGCCCTCGACCTGGCGTTGGAGACCATCGGCTACGACACGTGGCGGGCCGAGCAGACACGCCGCAGGCATGACCCGTACGCCCTGCCGCTGGGCATCGGCCTGTCCTGCTACGTGGAACGCTCCGGCGGAGAACCGGGGGGACTGCACGACTTCGCCGGCATCGAAGCGCACGAGGACGGCACGATCATCGCCCGCTGCGGCGCGGCATCCAGCGGGCAGAGCCATGAGACGACCTTTCCCGCACTGGTCGCCGCGACCCTCGGCGTCGACGAGAGCCGGGTACGGCTGATCGAGGGAGACACCGACGCACAGCCCGAGGGCCTGGGTTCCTTCGCCAGCCGTTCGGCGCAGGTCGACGGGGCGGCCCTGCACCACGTCTCCGCGCTGCTCATCGACCTGGCACGCGAGCGGGCCGCGGACTTGTGGGGGATGCCGGTCGAGGAGGTGGAGTGGTCCGACGGCTCGGTCCACCACATCCGGGACGGCTCGGCCGCGATGGACGTGGCGGAACTGGTCAAGGCCACCGGACCGCTCAGCGTCGACGACCGGTTCGAGTCGGGCATGGGCTTTCCGTTCGGCGCCCACGCCGCCGTCGCCGAGGTCGATCCGGAACTCGGCACCGTCCGCGTGCTACGGCTGGTTGTCGTGGACGACTGCGGAGTCGTGCTCAACCCGGCGATAGTACGCGGGCAGGCATTCGGTTCGGCCGTCCAGGGGATCGGCCAGGCCCTGTACGAGGGCATCCCGTACGGCGACGACGGCGTGCCGCTGCTGGCGGGCGGCCTGCTGGACTACCTTCTGCCGACCGCGACCGAGGTCCCGCCCATCGAGGTCAAGGAGACCCGCACCCCGAGCCCGATTACGCCGCTGGGTGCCAAGGGGGCGGGTGAGTCGGGCTGCATCGGCACACCCGCGGCGATCGTCAACGCCGTGGCCGACGCGCTCCAGATCGCCGACCCCGGTCTGCTGCAGATGCCGCTGACCCCGGACGTCGTGTGGCGCGCGGCCCGAGCCACGAAGTACGAGGGGGCCCGTTGAAACCCGCAGCCTTCGACTACGTCGCACCTCGTACCGTGGACGAGGCCCTGAACGCCCTCGGCGACACCCGGCGCGACGTCCGCGTCCTCGCCGGCGGCCAGAGCCTGATCCTGGAGATGCACCTGCAGCGGATCCGCCCCGACCTGGTGGTCGACATCAACCGTGTCGCCGGGCTCGACCGCCTGAGCGTGAACGACGGCACGGTCGAGATCGGCGCGCTGGTCCGCCACGGCGTCTTCGAGTCCCCGCAGGCTGTGCCGGGTCCGCTCGGCAGGCTGTTCGCACTCGCCGCCGTCAACATCGCCCACCCGCCCATCCGCGCTTGCGGCACGATGGTGGGCAGCCTCGCCTGGGCACATCCGGCATCGGAGTGGTGCGCGATCGCCCTCGCGCTCGACGCCGCGATCGAGGTACGCAGTACCGGCGGCGCCCGCGAGATCGCGGCCCGTGACTACTTCCGCGGCCCTTTCCAAACCGCGCGCGCACGAGACGAGCTCATCACCTCGGTGCGGTTCCCGCTGCCCGCAGACGGCACCGGGGTCGGCTTCATGGAGCACCGGCGGACGCATTTCTGCTTCGCCCAGGTGGCCGTTGCCGCCGCGCTCAGCGCGCAAGACGGACTGATCAGCGACGCGAGGATCGGCCTGGTCAACTGCGCCGACCGGCCGATTCGGGCCCACGCCGCCGAACAGGTCCTGATCGGCCGCGAGATCACCGTCCCGGCGGTCGGCAACCGGCTGCCCGGCGGCCACCCATTCGCCCGCGCCGGCCGGATCGCCGCCGACCAGGACGCCGCTCCTCTCGCCGAGCCATACGCCGACCCGGAATACCGGCGGCAGGTCATCGCCGTCCTGGTCGGCCGAACGCTGCGCCAAGCGGCCGAGGGAGTCCTTCAGTGAAGATCACACTCACGGTCAACGGCGACGACTACCCGCTGGATGTCGAGCCGCGACGCATCTTGGCCGATGTACTGCGCGAGGACTGCCGGCTGACGGGTACACACCTCGGTTGCGAGCACGGCGTCTGTGGGGCCTGCACAGTGCTGGTGGACGGCAAGGCCGTACGTTCCTGCCTCATGCTTGCCGTACAGTGCGACGGCCGGTCAGTACGCACCGTTGAAGGCTTGGCGGGGCCTGACGGCGAGCCGCATCCGCTCCAACGGGCCTTCTCCGCCGAGCACGCCCTGCAGTGCGGTTTCTGCACACCGGGCTTCTTGATGGTGGCGGCAGGCGCCCTGGAGGCCGACCCCACTATCGGCGACGATCCGGAACGGGTACACGGCCTGGTCGAGTCCAACATCTGCCGGTGCACCGGCTATGAACCCATCCGGCGGGCGATCATGCGCGCCGCGGCCGAGTCGGCCTTCGCGGACCCCTCAGGCGGAGGCGAAGAACCGGCGGCCGGTGGCCGTCCCGAGTTCTGACCGCTCAGCCAGGTTGATCCCCATCTCCGACAGCCTCACCAGGTGAATCAGTCGCTGCTCTTCCCAGTCCGCCAGCCGCCGGGCGGGAAGGTCGTGACCGGGTGCCCATCCGCGCATGGCCGCGGCGAGGCCGGCCGCGTCACCGAACGCCTTGGAGGTCCCGGAGGCGGTGTGCGGCCGGACCGTTCCGGCGGCGTCGCCGATCAGAGCCGCATGGTCGGCGACCATCCGAAACGGCCGAAGGTCGAAGACAGGCTGCATGAAGACCTCACTGTGGCGCACGAGCTCCGCGAACGGCGACGGAAGCGATGCCTCCGCCGTGGCATTAACCTCCGCGACGACGTCCGGACGCATCTCCCCAGGCGGCAGGAAGGTCGTGAACCGCCTTCCGGACCGGCTCGCAAGCAGCCGTGGAACGTCGCGCTCGAGCACGTTCGTGTACCACACCCAGTTGACCCGCCTGGAGCCCACAGCCAGCTCACCGCCGGGACCAGGGACCAGGTAGCACAGCATCTGCAGGCCGTCCGCGCCGAAGAACGTGAACCGGTCCGCCAGCAGGTCCAGAAGGCCACCGGGCAGGGCCGACTCCGGTTCCAGCCCTCGCCAGGCCACATACCCGGCGTACGCGGGACGCGCGGCGGAATCGAGCAGCCGCCGCGTGGCCGAGCCGATCCCGTCCGCGCCCACCAGGAAGTCACCCTGAGCCGTGTAGCCGTCAGCGAACTCGGCCGTGACGTCAGAACCTTCCACCCGGACCCGTCTAAGGGCACTGTCCAAGCGGTAACAGACCCCGGCGAGGGGTTCCCGCAACGCCCGGTAGAGAGTGTCCCAGGCCGTCATCAACTGCGGGGCCTCATACCTGTCGGGACTGCCGTGGATGTGAAGCTGCTGGCGCTCACGCAGTTCGACACTCACCGACTCCGCGGACATGCCCAGGCCGACCAGCAGCGCCTCCACCTCCGGCTGCATGACGATCCCAGCGCCACGGGCCTGCATCCTGCCCGCCGACCGCTCGTACACGACAGTCTCCGCACCGACCGCCCGCAACTCATGAGCCGCTGCCAGCCCCCCGACGGACCCACCGATGATCAAAGCCTTGAACGATTCCATCGGACGCATTGGATACCCTTCCCTGCCCGCAAAATCCGGCAGGTCTTTTCTATACTCGCGCGTCCCTGCGTTCCCCTTAATTCAGCGCGACCAGAGCCGAAAACTGGGTGTTGACCTGCGGGTAGACGAAGAGACACGCCGGGGTGGCATGTCTCCAGGGAATGGGTGATCGGCAGGGCGATGAGGCGGGCGTGAGCTCGATGTGGCAGGTCTACCGCCGATCCGGCTGCACGATCTCCGCCATGGTGCCGTCTCGCTGATGCTCGCTGCCGGCATTGTCGTGGCCGAGGTTGTGGGATGGAGAACCGGGAAGGTGTGGTGTCAGGAATCGAGCTATGCGGTCTGGCTGTCCACCCTCATCCAAGGGAACCGATCATGTCCACTCCCGTGGTTCTCGTTACCGGCGCGCTCACCGGCATCGGTCGCGCCGTGGCCGTCGCCTATGCTCGCGAGGGCGCGAATCTCGTCGTCTCCGGCCGGCACGAGGACGTCGGCGTCGAACTCGCCGATGAGCTGGGCAAGCTCGGCGCGCAGGTCGCGTTCGTCCGTGCCGACGTGCGCAGCAACGAGGACATGACCAACCTCATCGACCGCACCGTTGAACGCTTCAGCCACTTGGACATCGCGTTCAACAACGCCGGCACAGAGGGCGCACCGGGACCCGTCACGGATGTCACCGACGAAAGCTACGCGGCCACCTTCGACACCAACGTCCTGGGCACGTTGCTGAGTATGAAACACGAGTTCCGCGCCATGCGACCTCAGGGCGGTGGGAGCATCATCAACGTCAGCTCCACCTACGGGCTGATGGGCTACCCCAACTCCGCCCTCTACGTCGGTAGCAAGCACGCCGTCATCGGCATCACCAAGGCGGCGGCACTCGAAGGCGCCGCCCACGGCATCCGCGTCAACGCCATCGCCCCCGGCTTCACCCAGACCGGCATGTACGAGAGGTTCACCGCCGGCGACGACGTCCGCGAGGCCGTCAACTCCGTCCTGCCCATGCACCGCCCCGGCACCCCGGAGGAGATAGCCGCGGCCGTGCTCTACATCGGCTCCGACAAAGCCTCCTACCTCACCGGGCAGACCATCGTCCTGGACGGCGGCCTCACGGCCGGATGGCCCCTCTTTTCCACCGGCTGACCTTCGCGAAGCGACGCGGCGACGATCGGTGAAGCCCGGCTCCTCGCTCCGGCTCGCGGCCCCTTCGCGGACCTTTAGGTGATCCGTCAAGACGCGGCGGAACGGAAGATCGCGCGCGCCAAGCGAAGCCTGGCCGAGGCCACCCGCGCAGACGGCCCCGCCCGCGTGCGGACGAGGCCATCTGGGTGTCTGGCGCTCCCTAACAGGCCGGCTCACCGGCGGACGCCGGCACCGGGGCGTAACCGGCGGCCCGGGTGGTGAAGTCTCCCTGGCCCTGGGTCCGGCTGCGGAGGCGGGTCGCGTAGCCGAAGGTCTCGGCCAGCGGCACGATCGCGGTGATCACGACCGTACCCGCTCTCGCGGTCGAGCCCGAGATCCGGCCGCGCCGTGCCGCCAGGTCGCCGAGCACTCCGCCGACGGCGGCGGCGGGCACGGTGACCGTGACCTCGGCCACCGGTTCCAGCAGCACCATCGCACTGGCGCGCAGTGCCTCCCGCAGTGCGAGCCTGCCGGCCGTCCGGAACGCCATCTCCGAGGAGTCCTTGGGATGGGTGGCTCCGTCGGTGAGCGTGACCCGCAGTCCGGTGACGGGGTGGCCGCCGATCGGGCCCTCAGCCAGGGCGTCCCGGCAACCGGCCTCCACCGCGCGGGCGTACTCCCGCGGCACCCGTCCGCCGACGACGGTCGAGTGGAACAGGAAGTCCACTCCGCCGCCGTCGTCACGGACGAGGTCCGGGGTGGCCTCCAGCGGCGCCACGTCGAGGACGACCTGGGCGAACTGGCCCGCGCCACCGTCCTGCTTGACGTGCCGATACACCAGCCCGGACACCCCACGCACCATCGCCTCCCGGTATGTCACCCGCGGGCGGCCGACGATCGGTTCCAGCCCATGGGTACGGCGGATCTTCTCCACCGCGACCTCCAGATGCAGCTCGCCCATCCCCGACAGCACCGTCTGACCGGTCTCGGCGTCGGCCCTGACCACCAGCGAGGGATCCTCCTCGACCAGCCGCGCCAGCGCCGAGGCCAACCGCCCGGTGTCGGTGCTTCTGCGAACCTCGACGGCCACGGAGACCACCGGAACGGCCGTGCTCGGCGGTTCGAGGACCAGCGGCGCCGCGGGTGCGCACAGCGTGGCTCCCGCGCGGGCCGTCTTAAGCCCGATCACCGCGACGATGTCTCCGGCCACCGCCCGGTCCACCTCGGTGTGCCGGTCCGCCCGCACCCGCAGGATCCGGCCGATCCGCTCGGTGCGCCGCGCGCCGGCGTCCAGCACCGTGTCTCCCTTCTCCACCGTTCCCGAGTACACGCGCAGGTAGGTCAACCGCCCGGTGGCGGTCGAACTCACTTTGAACGCCAGTGCGGCGAACGGCGCCGCCAGGTCGGCGGCGCGCTCCTGCTCCGTGCCGTCCTGGCTGCCGCGCACCGCCGGCATGTCCAGAGGCGAGGGCAGGTAAGACACGACGGCGTCCAGCAACGGCTCGATCCCGCGATTTCGGTAGGCCGATCCGCACAGCACCACCACGCCCTCACCCGTACGGGTCAGGTCGCGCAGCGCGGCGGCGAGAGTCCGTTCGGAGATCGCCGACTCCGCGCAGAACTCCTCCAACGCGATCGGGTGCAGTTCGGCCACCGCCTCCTCGAGGAGCCGGCGGCGCCGGCGGGATTCTTCCCGCAGGGAGTCCGGAACCGGACCCTCCTCGCACGTGCCGCGGCCGTCGGCCCAGACGAGCGCCCGCATGCGCAGCAGGTCCACCACTCCGACGAACCCGTCCTCACGCCCGATCGGCAGCTGGACCACCAGCGGGGTGACGTGCAGTCGCGTGCGGATCGACTCGACCGCGGTGTCGAGATCGGCGCCGGCGCGGTCGAGCTTGTTGACGAAAGCGATCCGCGGCGCCCCGTACCGGTCGGCCTGCCGCCATACCGACTCGCTCTGCGGTTCGACTCCGGCGACTCCGTCGAATATCGCGACGGCGCCGTCGAGTACCCGCAGCGAGCGCTCCACCTCGTCGGAGAAGTCGACGTGGCCCGGGGTGTCGATCAGGTTGATCCGGTGTCCGTCCCACGCACAGCTCACCGCCGCGGCGAAGATGGTGATCCCACGATCCCGCTCCTGGGAGTCGAAGTCCGTGACGGTCGTCCCGTCGTGGACTTCGCCACGCTTGTACGTGGTGCCGGTGACATAGAGGATCCGCTCGGTGATGGTGGTCTTGCCGGCATCGACGTGGGCGAGAATGCCCAGGTTGCGGACATCGGCCGGCGTATCCGTGAGATGGCGGTGCAGGTTGGCGCGCATTGCCTATGACCCTTCGAGATGGTCCAGATGGGGAAAGCGCGATTCCCGAGCGAAAGAGCCTGATGCGGTGCCACCGCATCAGGAGATGCCCGGCCGATCAGCTCGGCACGGGGCAGACGCAGGTCAGATTTCCGCCGGGGACATCCGGTGCCGGCCGCGCAGCCGACACCAGGCCGGCGAAGACACCAGGAGCACCTCATACCGTGACGCGGGGATGACCTCAGCGGTGCGGTAGCGCACGGCCGGCTCCTCTCCCTCGTCAATGCGCACGTCGTGGCGGCGCGTCGTTCGCAGCGAGTGTATTGAGATCAGTGCCCGCGAGAGAACTGGTTTTTTGACGGCGAACCCGGTGCTGCGGGCCCTCGCCATCCGGTCGGACTCCCCGGCGGTTCCCGCGAGCCGGGCGGAGCGGCGGACTCTATGGGAGCGCCAAGGGGATCCCGTCCGCCGCCTGCCACAGGCTGCTCGCCGCCGTGGCGGTCGGGTCACGACTGCGCCGGCTGAGGTTTCAGAAACAGCGGGAGAGGGTCTTCTTCAATCAGATGACGAGCCCAGGCAGGTGACTCCCGCCTGACAGCATCGATCGCTCTGCTGGTGGGGCGTCCGACTCCCTGGGGGACCTGTTCGAGGGGCACGTCGAAGAGCTCCGCCCACTGGCGACGCCAGCCCAGCCGTCGCCGGGCCAGCCGGGTGGCGCGATTGTCGGCGTGGCGGCGACGGCGGTCGGCTTCCGCTCTGGCTGCGGTCTGCGACTGCAGCCAGAGCGGGGTGTCACGCAGCAGTCGCTCAACGTTCTCGGCCGACCACCGGCCGCTCTGGGGACGCAGGAGCCGGATCACCTCGACGGGAAGGTCGAAGAGCTCCGCCACCGATGTGTCGGACAGACGGGAGGCCACCCGCGCGGCCGCGTCGACGGCGGCTTGTTCGTCCCGGTGGCGCCGGAAGGCCGCCTCGGCGGCTCGGCGGGCTTCGGCGAGAGCGGCCTCTCGCAGCTCTTGATCCGCCCGAGCTTGCAACAGCCAGGAAGGCGGCGCGGCGAGCAGCTCATCGAGGGAGGAAGCGAACAGATGATCTCCAAAGCGTTGGAGATCATCTGGTACCTGATCGATGGGCACGCCGAGTTTCCGCTCGGCTTCGTGCGGCGAGATCAGGAGTGCGATCAGCTCCGTCGCCCGGGCGAGCAGAGCGGTGAGCATCGCCTCCAACTCGGCAGGAGTCAGGCGAGCCTGGCGTAGGGTCGCGACGAGCGGGGGGATACGCGGGTCCACGATGAGGCGGAGCCGTCGCAACGGGCCAGGCCAGACACTGGCGGCTGTCATCAGCGCCGCGGCCCAGATCAGCACGTCGACCCGATCTCTGTCCAGCGCGGGCTTGGCGCTTCCAGGCTTGCGGGCCTGGTGCGGGCCAGGGGCCACCTGGCAGGCGGGCGGTGTCGTAGCGCCATGGCGATCGGTGAAGTTCAGCACCCAGGAACTCGGCCGGGGCCACAAAAGATCATGCTGCGACCAGGGTTTCGGCTGGCGAGCAAACGACGAGCAACCATCGTGATCAACGCGGGGGCGTGGGGCATCGGCGAGCTGACCGCCGAATGAAGAAAGCCCAGGTCAGTGATATCGACCTGGGCTTCTTGCACGTGCGCCGCCAGGGACTCGAACCCCGGACCCGCTGATTAAGAGTCAGCGGTTCGCCCTGTCATCCCGTGCCGGCCACCATCACACCGCACCGATTGATGCCGGTCGGTACGGCCGTCGCCCGGTTTGCGTGCCGCCCAAGGCCATGCCGTGACATCCCATTCCACGGCATCCGAGCAACCACCGAGCAACCACACTGAGCGGCGATCAGGCATGGGAGCCAGCATGACCCTTCTATGACGTTGGCATTTCAATCTGCCCGTTGGGCCGTGGCCAGATCTTAGTGATGGTTTCCGCGAGTTCAGTGGAGCGGGCCATGATCGCCTCTTTTGTCCATGTGTCCGGGTGCCTCGCCACTATCTCCGCGTTCAGCTTGAGGGTGGCGTGCCAGAGAAGCAGGCTCCGCTTGCCCGGCACTGGCTTGAGCTCTTCACCCTCTTCGGTTTGCGCCTCGGAGTCCTTCCATGGCCGGTTGGAGAGCTTGGGGTTCAGCCGCTCGTTGACCAGAGTCAGATTGCCGAGAGTCTGCACAAGGCGGTCCCTGCGCTGGCGTGCAGCGTGGTCCGCAACGTCATCTCCCCAATACTGCTCCCAACTTTGGGGCATCACATGCTCGATCGTCAGGGTTCCTCGGGGGCAGTGCTCATGTTCAGCCCACTTTCCGCGACGATCGTCTTCGAGCGCCTCCAGAACCATCCGCAACCGCGTCTGGGTGAGGTCCTTGTACAGCCGAAGCGTCTGCATGGCTTGAATGACTTCCGGATCCGAGGGCCAGTAACCCGCGTTCGCCGTGGCGGTCGAGAGGACGCGCTCGGTGACGTCCCCGGCCACCTCCGGTCCATGGCGATCCAGTGCTTGCAGAAGATCGACAAGGATGCGGCTGTAGCTCTTCGTGGACAGCTTGCACAGCATCCGGCGGACCAACCAGCTCTCCATCGCCCCCAGAGCCTTGAGGCGCTGCGCTCTGCTCATCTTCTCTTCCGGCCAGCGCAGGACCCACAGCAGGAATGGACCGACCACCGCTGTCTCCATGATGCGGATGACGCGGTAATAGAAGGTTCCCTCCGGCGAGTCCCACGGGAGGTGCTCCAACTCGGCATACACCTTGGCGTCAGAGGCAAGGTCTCGCATCACCTCCCATGCCGCCAGTTCAGAGGTGCGCACATGATCCCGGAACTCGCTAAAGACCCGGTCTGCGGGCACTTCGCGGAGCCGCTGCATGGTGAGCCAGTACTGGAAGAAGATGTCGACATAAGGACGATAAAGCCGCCCTTGCCGCACATTCCGGCGCCAGTGATCGGAATCGAAAGGTTTCCAATACTGCACGTACAGACTCTTGAGGTCTTCATTCTGGGCTGTGGCCAACTGGAAGACCAGGTTCTTGATGAGGTCGGCCGCGAGAAGTGGCGTCCCCCGATGGTTCAGCGTCTCGAAGATGACTTGCGCATTGTCACCAGGCTCGAGATCGATCACCACGAGCTTGAGGAAGCTGCGCAGCGCATGGGTCAATGCCGTTACCCGGCGTTTGCAGTTGTCCGGGTCACCATCCGGATCTGCCCACGCCGTCAGCTCCGTCACGAAATACCCGTGAGCCTGGGCAATCCGGCTTTCCGCAAGCTCCGCTGGGATTTCCCGCTCATTGTCCATGACCACTCGGAACGCGTCCTGGTCACGATCGGTCGGCCAGACCTTGAACACCTCGTCAGGGTGCTGGGCGAGGCCCTTGTGGTTGAGGACCAGCGTCTGCAACGCTTGAGCGTCCATCTGCAGGCCATGCCGCTCGGCCACGAGCTGAGCGGCGTCGAGAAGGATCTGCAGGGTCGTCAGACGCTGCTGTCCGTCAATGACGTGCCGGGTCGGAATGAACGCCGTCGGAGACCACTGCTGCTCCAATACGATGGCGCCGAGGAAGTGCGGAGGAATCGGCTCGGTGTTGTAGGGCCCATTCTTGGCTTCCAAAATCTGCTCGGCGACGGTGCGGACATCGTCCCACAGCGGCTCCCACTGATCATTCTTGTTCCAGACATATGGCCGCTGAAAGAGTGGGATCAGGTATCGGATATCGCTACCAAAGATCTCAGCGGGGGTGTGGGTATCCGCCTTCATGAGCCCTCACACTTCCGATCGGGGGATATCGCTGGAGGATTTGTTAATTTTTACCACCGAGGCATCGACCTGCGCCACATCCGCACTAAGACGCAACCGTCGAGGATGCCATCATTCGCATCAATATCCAGCTTGGGCGCAAAATAGCATCATTTCTAGCAAATAGGCACACAACTTACACATCACGATCCTCCCGAAATGGCCTATATCGGTAAGAACGAGCTCGCGTTACCGTGCCAGGAGAGAGCAAGTTCCTCGCGGGCTCGAGTGCAGGCAACGAAGAGCAGGCAGCGTTCCCGCTGAAGGTCCTGGTGATGGGCGATCACATCCTCATCAGCGGGAGTGATTGCTGACGTGGGCGGAACGGTGTGCTCGCTAACGCCGATCACCGCAACGCACCGGAACTCCATCCCCTTCATCCGGTGCATCGTGCCGACCCCGATCTCGGAATCTGTGTGTTTCTTCGCCAAGGAGGCTGCCGGAATGCCCGCTGCCTTAAGCTTGGCGACAGCCTGGTCGGCCACCATGTTCGATCGTGCGGCGACACCGATGCGACCGGGTTCCACTCCCTGGTCGAGCCAGCGGGTGACGGTCTTGACGAGATTGTCGAGCTCGCCCTGCTGGGTTGTGAAGCCCACCCTCTGAGGCTCCGCGCCATGGATCTCAGAGCGATATCCGGCCAGCGTGTCCAGATCACCGTTCATGTCGTCGACGCGCTCACCATGCAACAGCCCGAGGCTCCAGTGCAGGATCTCCGCCGTCGTCCGATAGTTGATCTTTAATCGGGCGGACCGGCCCGCGATGTCGATGCCCAGCTTCTTCAATGAGACGCGATAGTCGTAGACCCGCTGGTGGGTGTCGCCCGCCAGAAACAGGTCGTCCCGGCCTCGGGTCGTCGCGGCGCGGAGAAGCCGCCAATGCCATGGACTGAGGTCCTGCGCCTCGTCCACGATCACGTGCCGGTACGGCTGTCGCTCGCTGGCCTCAAGCAGCCGGATTGCTTCCAGGCAGATGGTTTCGTACGTCCACACCTTGTCGGCACGGAGACTCTCGGTGAAGGCCGAGACGGCTTCCCAGACCTGCGCCTTCTGGAGATGCCCCAGAGCCTTTCCCCGCCCCGGGCGGCGCGCCTGCTGGTAAGCCTCCAGTGAGGTGATGTCCTGACTAAGGATCACCTGACGCCACTCATGACCGAGAAACGCCTCATCGAACCGTGATGGCAAGCCGAGTCGCCGAATGACCCGGGTCCAGCGTGCCTTCTCCTCCTCGGCCCGCAGTACGGCGAGGCTGCCGGAACCCCCGGTGACGAGACGGTAGGCGACCCCATCGATGTGCCTGATCTCGATTCGATTCAGCACCGCTTCGTCATCCACGAGCTCGCGTAGCGCGTCCTCTATCGTGGAGGGCAATGTGCGGATGAAGGTGGTGACCAGGACGGCCCCGTCCTGGTTGGCCCGCCCGGCCAGATGCTTCGCGCGATGGAGCGCGACGACCGTCTTGCCGGTTCCCGGTCCTCCCGTCACTCGGGCGGGTCCGCCGAAGGAACCGTGAGCAGCATCCCGCTGAGAAGGGTGCAGGTAGATCCGCCAAAGGGCGAACGGCTTCGCAAATGCCTCCATCAGCTCATCGGGCCCATTGACCAACAGGACCTGCTCGGGAGAGCGCTCAACCGCGGCGGCCACGTCCTCAAGGTCGATGTGCCGCAGATCATCAGCGGGGGACGGCAGGCTGGCCCATACCTCGTCCACTGTCATGCCGGAGGCAAGACCGACGAGCACATCGTGCTGCTGCTTCGGCAAGAACGTCTGCGCCTTGTCGAGTTGGTCGTCACTGTTGAACGTGCGAGCGAACGCGAGCACTTGAGCATCGACCCCCAAACGCTCCATTTCGGCGTCCTTAACACGAGAAAAGAGCGGGGCCAATTCCTGAGGCTCAGCAATAGTGGACTCCGCCTGCTCTTCGAGGGTCACTAAGTCACGCAGCTCGATGACACCCGTGGCCGTGTTCACCGTGACGCGTCGCCGCTTCGCCCAGTCGTACGCCTTGTCATGTGGCAGCACGTTGAGCAGGACGTATAGATCACCCCTCTCCGGAGCAAGCACGACACCTCGCCAGAAGTCTGTGATGCGAATGGTACGCATTCGACCATCACGGGCGTTTTTTACCGGTTCCAGATGCAGCCCGGCGTACGTGGCCTCCTCGAACTTCGAGAAGGCCTCGATGACCTGGTCCTGAACGGGCTTCTCAAGTCGCGAGAAGTGACGAAAGAAGTCCCGATAGACACCCAGCCGCGCCATGCCGCACCCTCCACAAATCGCCAGGTCGCCGACCGTGATCATAGCGATACAGACTGCCATCTTTGCAGTGACAGTTCCGTTAAGCCATCTAGCACCACATAATGGCCTACTAATATCTTCAATCCGTCATGACTCTTCTAACCCATTAAGTTGGACATTTCGCCCTCAATGGCAGAAATGGAGCAGTTGCCTGGCGATGGATGTCTTCCAGGTACACGAGCGGCTCATTGCTGACTACGACGAGTTCACCACGTCGCTCGTTCACGTCCGCGATGAACGGATAGGCAAGCACCTTGCAGACGAGCGCCAGGCCCGGGTCCGTTGGCCCTACCCCTGGGTGTCGCTGAACCCGAGCTTCGCCGGTGGCGGCACGATCTCCGAGCTAGTCGAGAGCGGCCTGCTGCACCCGATGTGCAAGCGTCTCTTCCGCATAAAGGCTGATGGGAACGATCCAGGGGCTCGTCCCATCTCCCTTCACCGGCATCAGCGGGAGGCAGTGGAGGCCGCCCGCGACGGCGGCAGCTACGTGCTGACGACCGGAACGGGCTCTGGCAAGAGCCTCACCTACATGGTGCCCATCGTCGACTCCGTCCTCCGGAATCCCGAGCCCGGCCGGGTCAAGGCGATCGTCGTCTATCCGATGAACGCGCTCGCCAACAGCCAGCTCTACGAGCTGGAGCGCTTTCTCGAATGGGGCCTTCCACGAGGTGAACGTCCCGTCAGCTTCGCCCGCTACACCGGGCAAGAGAGCGACGAGCAGCGCAACCGCATCCTGGCCCGCAAGCCGGACATCCTGCTCACCAACTATGTGATGCTGGAATACCTGCTCACCAGGCCCGATGAGCGCAGGGCGCTGATCGGAGCAGCCCAGGGCCTGCGTTTCCTCGTTCTCGACGAGCTGCACACCTACCGGGGCCGACAGGGTGCGGACGTCGGCCTCCTCGTACGCCGCCTACGCGATGCGTGCGACGCCCCCGACCTGCAGTGCGTCGGCACTTCGGCGACCATGGCCACCACGCGAACCTTCGCCGAAGCACAGGAAGTCGTGGCCGAGGTCGCCACCCGCCTGTTCGGCACGCCGGTCAGCCCCGAGCGGGTGATCGGTGAAACCCTCGTACGGGCCACGGCCGACAAGGACCCGGCCGCCGCGGAACTGATCGCCGGCATGGCGCGGGCGGGCAGCGACAGGTCTTACGGCGAACTCGCCGACGACCCTCTGGCGTGCTGGATCGAGTCGGAGTTCGGGCTCGCCGCCGAATCCGGCAGCGGCAGGTTGACCAGGCGGCGTCCCGCGAAGGTCGCTACCGCGGCGGAGGCGCTGCACGAGGCAACCAGCCGTCCAGTCAGCGAGTGCGCCACGGCGATCGAACGGCTGCTGCAGGAAGGGGCGCGCGCACAACACCCCGAAACCGGGAGACCGCTGTTCGCGTTTCGTCTGCACCAGTTCCTATCCAAGGGCGATACGACCTACGTCAGCCTGGAGCCCGAGGACGAGCGCTACATCACCAGCCAGTACCAGGTGAGCGTCCCCGGCGAACGCGAGAAGATCCTGCTCCCCCTGGCGTTCTGCCGGGAGTGCGGCCAGGAGTACGCGGTCGTCGTGAAGAACAAGGACGGCAGCTACAGCGCACGCCAGGAAGCCAACGTCGTCGGCGGTGACGCCGTCAACGGCTACCTCTACATCAGCACCACCCATCCGTGGCCGGCCGATCCCGTACAGGAAAGCAGACTGCCGGATTCGTGGCTGGAGCCCGCCGCGGACGGTGGCACGCAGGTGCGTCCGTACATGAGCGATCGCCTACCGCGAGAAGTGTGGCTTGGCCCCGGCGGGTCCGAGGTACCGCGAGGTGAGGGCCTGCAGGCGTGGTACGTCCCATCGCCGTTCCGGTTCTGCCTCCGCTGCCGGGTGGCGTACGAGCAGAGCCGGGGGCGTGACTTCGCCAAGCTCGCCACCTTCGCCACCGAGGGACGCAGCTCGGCAGTCTCAATCATCAGCACCAGCATCGTGCGCAGTCTTCGTGAGCAGAGCGAGCGCAAGCAACTCGACGAGGAGGCTCGCAAGCTGCTCACCTTCGTCGACAACCGGCAGGACGCAAGCCTCCAGGCGGGACACCTGAACGACTTCGTCCAAGTGGCTCAGCTCCGTGGCGCGCTCTACCACGCCGCCAAGGCCGCGGGCGAGGACGGGCTGCGGCATGACGATGTCGCCCAGCGAGTCGCCAAGGCGATGAATCTGCCGCTCAGCGCGTTCGCGCTCAACCCCGAGGTGAAGTTCGGCCAGAAGGAGGCGGTGCTCAAGGCGTTCCGGAGTGTCCTCGCGTACCTGATCTATCTCGACCTGGAGCGCGGCTGGCGCATCACCATGCCGAACCTGGAACAGACCGGCCTGCTCAGGTTCGACTACATCGCCCTCGACGAGATCGCGGCCGACACCGAGCACTGGACAAACCCCGTGCTGCGTACGGCCGATGCCGCCCATCGGGCGGAGCTGGCTCGTCTTGTCCTGGACGAGATGCGTCGAGCGCTGGCCGTTGACGTGGAAGAGCTCACCCCCGAGGGGTACGAACGGATCCTCAAGCAAAGCACCCAGCACCTCACCGGAGCATGGACGCTCACCGACGGCGGCAGCCGTGACAACGCCCGCACTGTCTTCGCCCAGCCCGGCAGGCCAGGTGAGAGCCGCGACCGGGTCAACTTCACCGGCCGTTCCGCGCTCGGTGCCTATCTGCGCCGCCATGGAGCGTTCCCCAACTTCGGCCACAAGCTGGGCATCGACGATGCCCAGCTTGTCATTGCCGATCTGCTGGAGACGCTTACGAAGTACGGCCTGCTCATCCAGGTCGAGGAGGGTCGAGACAGGGCTAAGGGGTATCGGCTGAAGTCCTCCGAGCTGATCTGGAGGGCCGGAGACGGTTCGACTGGCGCCTCCGACCCGCTCCGCAAGACGGTGGACCCAGAAGTCGGCGCCCGCGTCAACCGGTTCTTCCGCAACCTCTACACGCAGGTCGCCACGGACTTGGTGGGCGTTCACGCAGCCGAGCACACCGCCCAGGTACGGACCGAGGACCGTCAGGAACGCGAGCAGCAATTCCGCGAGGGGAAGCTTCCCCTGCTCTACTGCTCGCCCACGATGGAGCTGGGTGTCGACATCGCCACCCTGAACTCGGTGGCCATGCGGAATGTCCCGCCGACTCCCGCGAACTATGCGCAGCGCTCGGGCCGGGCGGGACGGAGCGGCCAGCCCGCGCTCATCACGACGTACTGTTCCACGGGCAGCTCGCACGACCAGTACTACTTCCGGCGCAGCGACCTGATGGTCGCGGGCAGCGTCCAACCGCCTCGGCTCGACCTCACCAACGAGGACCTGGTCCGCTCGCACGTCCACGCGGTCTGGCTAGCCGAAACCGGCGTTCACCTGCACAGCCAGATGACCGATGTCATCGACATCTCGCGACCCGACGACTTACCCATCCACGAGCACATCCGGCTGCAACTCACCGACGAAAGCGCCCGCCGCCGAGCTGTACCGCGCGCGACGCGCATGCTCGCCACGATCCTCGAGCGGGAGCGGCTCGGTAAGAGCGCCTGGTGGTACGAGGGCTGGATCGAGGACACCGTGCGTGGGGCCGCGGAGAGATTCGATGCCGCCTGCGGAAGGTGGCGCGACCTTTACCGGGCAGCCATCGCTGAACAGGCGGAGCAAAACCGCCGGGTTCTGGACCACGCCTCCACTCCGGGAGCCAGGCGGCAGGCGCAGCAGCGCCGCCTCCAGGCGGAGAACCAGCTGCGGCTACTCAAGAACGAGGACAGCGAGCAGCAGTTCAGCGACTTCTACACCTACCGCTACTTCGCGTCCGAGGGGTTCCTCCCTGGCTACTCCTTCCCACGTCTCCCTCTTGCCGCGTACATCCCGGGGCGCAAGCAGCGGGGCACCTACGTGCAACGCCCCCGCTTCATCGCGATCGGCGAGTTCGGCCCAGGCGCGCTGATCTACCACGAGGGGCAGCGCTACCAGGTGGCCAGCATCCAGGTGCCGGCCGGGGAGTCCGGCGACGTCGCCACCGCCGAGGCCCGAGTCTGCGCCGAATGCGGCTACTGGCACGATCGGCAGGCGGGCGCGGACACCTGCGACGAGTGCGATGCAGAGCTGGGCGGCTCCCTCGCGGGCCTCATGCATCTGCAGACCGTGCACACGGTTCTTCGCCAGCGCATCTCCTCCGACGAGGAGGAACGACGCCGCGCCGGGTTCGAGCTGCAGACGACGTACCGCTTCAGCACGCACGGCGCCGGCCGCTCCGGCCGTCTCCAGGCCGGCGTCGAGGGGGCCGACGGCTCCCTGGCCGAACTGGTGTACGGCGACACCGCCACGGTCCGAGTGCTCAACCGCGGCCACAAGGGACGGCGCAATCGAAACGATGTCGGCTACTGGCTCGACCCGATCCGGGGCCGATGGCTCAGCGAGTCGAAGGCATCCGAGCGAGCCCCGGAGGACGAGGGCTTGACCTCGGCCGAGGAGGCGCAGCGTGTACTGAAGGTCGTCCCCTTCGTGGAGGACCGGAAGAACATCTGCGTGATCCGGCTCACCCAGCCCGTCTCCCCCACCGCGACCACCACGCTCCGGTACGCCCTGGAGCGCGGCATCGAGGCCGAGTTCCAGCTGGAGGACGCCGAGCTCACCAGTGAGGAGCTGCCCGACCCTCACGACCGCGCGCGGATGCTCTTCATCGAGAGCGCCGAGGGCGGTGCCGGTGTCCTGCGCCGGTTACACGACGACTGGGACGCGCTGGGCAAAGTGGCCAGGAGAGCACTCGAGATCATCCATGTCGACCCGGCGACCGGTGAGGATCTGGGCCACGCGCCGGGCGCGCGGGAGCGGTGCGAGCGCGGCTGCTACGACTGCCTGCTCTCCTATACGAACCAGTTCTGGCACGAGCAGATCGACCGGCTCGCCGTCATAGAGATTCTGCGCGAACTGGCGGCGGCGCAGACTCGGCCGTCCTCCGGCCACCGCACAGCCGAGGAGCACGTGGGCAGCCTCCGCAACGCATCCGGCAGCGAGCTTGAGCGCGACTTCGTGAACTTCCTGCGGGCCGGAGAGTACCGGCTCCCGGACGGATCGCAGGAACTGGTCGCCGACGCCCGGGCGAAGCCCGACTTCATCTACCGCACCAAGGGCGGAAATATCGCCATTTTCGTTGACGGTCCCCATCATGACGCTCCGCACGTGCACGAGCGCGACATTGAGGCGGAAGACCGCCTGATGGATCTGGGGTGGCTGGTCATCAGATTCCGACACGACGAGGAGTGGGACGAAATCGTGCGCAGGTATCCGAGCGTCTTCGGCACCGGACGGAGCGGCCGATGAGCTACGACGTCGGTTCCCTGGTGACCGCCCGAGGACGTGAGTGGGTCGTTCAGCCCGGTAGCGGTGACGACTTCCTCGTCGCCCGCCCGCTGAACGGCGACACCGATTTCGACGCCTGCCTCTTCGCCGACGAGGTCAGCGACGCGACCTTCCCTCCACCCACTCCGGACGAGGTCGGAGACAACGCCGCAGCCGGACTCCTGCGTACGGCGTTGCGGATCGGGTTCACGTCCGGGGCGGGACCATTCCGCTCGCTCGCGTCGATCGCCGTCGAGCCGCGGCAATACCAGCTTGTCCCGCTGCTGCTTGCGTTGCGCATGCCGACCATACGGCTGCTGATCGGCGACGACGTCGGCATCGGCAAGACCGTCGAGTCCGGGCTGATCGCCAAGGAGCTGCTGGAGCGCGGCGAGGCGAACGGCCTGACCGTGCTCTGCTCCCCCGCACTGGCCGAGCAATGGCAGGCCGAGTTGCGCGACAAGTTCGCCATCGAGGCCACGCTCGTGCTGCCATCCACCGCCACCCGGCTGGAGCGCGAGCTGCGCCTCGACGAGTCCATCTTCGAGCGGCACCCAATCACCGTGGTCTCGCTGGACTTCATCAAGTCCGACCGTCGCTACCAGCAATTCGTCCGGACCTGCCCCGACCTGGTGATCGTCGACGAGGCCCACACCTGCGTGGCCGCCGGGTCGTCGAGCAAGCAGAGCCAGCTCCGCTACCGGCTGCTGCAGGAGCTCGCCACCGACCGCACGCGGCACATGCTGCTGGTCACCGCCACCCCGCACAGCGGCAAAGAGGACGCTTTCCGCGACCTCATCGGCCTGCTCGACCCCGCCCTGGCGACGCTGGACCTCGAGGACGTGAAGGGCCGGGAGGCCCTCGCCAGGCACTTCGTGCAACGCCGCCGACGCGACATCCGCCGATACCTCGACCAGGAGACGCCCTTCCCCCAGGACCGCCAGGTCCGCGACGTCTCCTACACCCTGACCGGCGAGTACGGCCGACTGGCCCGACAGGTGCTGGGCTACGCCCGCGAGACGGTCCGCAAGCCCGGAAGCGGGCTGCGCCAGCGCGTTTCCTGGTGGTCCGCGCTCGCGCTGCTGCGCTCGGTGGCCTCCTCCCCCCGCGCTGCCGCGGCCACCTTGGAGACGCGGTCGGCGACGGTCGCCGCGGAGAGCGAGACCGAGGCCGACGAGCTCGGCCGCTCCAGCGTGCTGGATCTCACGGACGAGGAGGCCCTGGAGGGCATCGACGCGGCGGCCGGCGGCCGTACCGGCGAAGGAGATGACAGCGAACGGCTCAAGCGTCTGGCACGCGCCTTCCGCAAGATCGAGGGCCCGCAGGACGACGCGAAGCTCGCCGCGCTGATCGCCGAGGTCAAGGCCCTACTTGCCGACGGCTACGACCCCATCGTCTTCTGCCGGTTCATCCCCACCGCCGAGTACGTCGCGGAGCACCTGGCGAAGACCCTCGGCAAGAAGGCGCACGTGCGCCATGTCACCGGGCAACTTCCGCCTGAAGCCCGGCAGGAGGCCATCCGCGACCTCGCTCAGGAGCCGGGGCGGCACGTGCTGGTCGCGACCGACTGCCTCTCTGAAGGTGTCAACCTGCAGGAGAACTTCCAGGCCGTCATCCACTACGACCTGGCCTGGAACCCCACCCGCCATGAGCAGCGCGAAGGACGCGTCGACCGGTTCGGCCAGCGCAGCCCGCTCGTGCGTGCGGTCACCCTCTACGGCCTGGACAACGGCATCGACGGTGTCGTCCTCGACGTGCTGATCCGCAAGCACCGCACGATCGCGCGGCAGACCGGCGTCGCCGTACCTATCCCAACCGGGGGCGACGACGTCATCAAGGCACTGGTCGAGGGCCTGCTGCTGCGCAGCGACGACAACCAGGACCAGCTCGACCTCGATCTCGGCGTGACCAAAACGCGCGACCAGGTGCACCGCGCCTGGGAGAGCGCCGCCGATCGCGAATCCAAGGCGCTCACCAAGTACGCCCACTCCGGCGTGAAGCTGGAGGAGGTGCAGCGCGAGGTCGCCGAGATCCGGGCCGCACTCGGCAGCTCGGCAGACGTGTCCCGCTTCACTCGGGAGGCGCTTTCCGGGTTCGGCGCAATCATCGACTCTCACCCGGACGGGTTCCGCGCCGACACCCGGCAGCTTCCCATCCCGGTGCGGCACGCGCTCGGCCTGAGCTTCGACGGCAAGGCCGAGACACTCAGCTTCCACCCCGACATCCCGGCACCTCCAGGCAGCCATGCCCTGGTCCGGACCGACCCCATGGTCCGCACCTTGGCCAGGACCGTGCTGGACTCGGCGCTCGACGGCATCGGCCCGGCCCGGCGCAGCGGTGTCATCCGCACCGACGCGGTCTTCTCCCGGACGGTGCTGCTGCTGGTCCGCTACCGCTTCCACGTGACGCTGCCAGGCCGTACCGGAACGTCGGGCGGCCGGACGATCGTCGCCGAGGACGCCCAGGTCGTCGGCTACCGGAGTGGGGCGACTGGCCGCGAGTGGCTCGGCGCGGATGAGATCGACGCTTTGCTGGCCGCGAAGCCAGAGAACACGCTGCCCGAGCTGGTCCGCCGGACGGCGGAGCGGGTCATCACCGAGCTCGTCACCGAGACCAAGGACGAGGAGACCGGGGGGATCACGCGCGAGCTGGCCCCCGAGTTCGCTGAGGCACTGAACGCCCGTGGCGACGGGCTGGCCGCACGACTCGTCGAGTCCCACCAGCGCGTTCGCGGCGCGATCGGTGTCGGGTCGAGAGGACTGAAGGTGACCGCCAACCATCCCGCCGACGTCCTCGGTGTTTACGTCTACCTTCCCGCCGGTGGTGCCCGATGAAGAACGCCTACCTCGCCGTCGACGTCCAGGGCAGCCTGCTGCCGCAGGACGTGCTCTCCCGGATCGCCGCCGCCGACCGAGAGCTGCCCGGCATGCGGCCCGAGGACTACCACCTCGCGGAGGCGGAACGACTCGGCGACGCCGCCAGCCGCCGTTGGGATTACCTGCTCGGCGCCTACCGGGCCTTCCTAGAGAAGCTGGCGAAGCTTCCCGCAGGAGATACCGGAACCTCCCTCACCCGTGACCGCTGGCTGCTGGTGCTGCTGAACGAGCTCGGCTTCGGCCGGGTGCCGTTCAACCGCGGCGGTCTTCAGGCGGGCGAGAAGGAGTTCCCGATCTCCCACCTGTGGCACAGCGTGCCGATGCACCTGCTCGGCTGGAACACAGAGCTCGACAAGAACGTGCCCGGGGTCATCAGGCGAGCACCGCAGTCGATGCTGCAGGAGTTCCTCAACCTCTCCGACGACCACCTGTGGGGCGTGCTCTCCAACGGCCGGCGGCTGCGCATCCTGCGCGACTCCACCGCCCTGGTGGGCTCCGCGTACGTCGAGTTCGACCTCGAAGCGATCTTCGATGGCGAGCTGTACTCGGAATTCGTGCTGCTCTACACGCTGCTGCACGCCTCGCGCTTCGAACTGATCGCTGGTGACGAGTCCGTGCCTACCTGCGCGGACTGCTGGCTGGAGAAGTGGCGGGCCTTCGCAGCCGAGACCGGGCTGCGAGCCCGCGACCAGCTCCGCGACGGAGTGAAGGAGGCACTGGAGGCACTCGGCACCGGCTTCCTGATCGCCAACCCGAAACTGCGGGAGCAGCTTTCCTCCGCCAGACTCAGCCGCGAGGAGTTCCATCACGAGCTGCTGCGGTTGGCCTACCAGCTCATCTTCATCTTCGTCGCCGAGGATCGGGGCGCTCTCCTCGACCCGGACGCGGCGCAGGAGGCGATGGACCGGTATGCGACGTTCTTCTCCAGCCGCCGCCTCCGCCGCCTCGCCATCCGCCGATCCGGCGACCGGCACAGTGACCTGTGGAAGACGATCGCGAAGGTCATCGCTGCCCTCGGCGACGACAACGGCCTCCCCGCGCTAGCCCTGCCCGGCCTCGGCGGCCTGTTCTTCCGTACGGCCAGCGACGCGCGGGTCCTGACCGGCGAACCCCGCCCGGACCAGCTCTTGTGGTGCGACCTCCCCAATGAGGCGCTGCTCACGGCCGTGCGGAAGATGTGCACGGTCCGGGCCAAGGACGGCCGCCCTCGCGACGTCGACTACCAGCACCTGGGGGCTGAGGAGCTCGGCAGCGTCTACGAGTCGCTGCTGCAATTCGTGCCGTACGCCGAATCCAATGGCATGGGCCCGAAGTTCGAGCTACGGGAGAAGGTCTCCGGGAACGACCGCAAGACCACGGGGTCGTACTACACACCCAGCTCGCTGATCGAGTCGCTGCTGGACACAGCGCTCAACCCAGTCATTGACGAACACGCGAAGTCCGGTGTGGCCGACGACTTGCTGAAGATCACGGTCTGCGATCCGGCCTGTGGGTCGGGCCACTTCCTGGTCGCCGCAGCCCGGCGGATCGCCAAGCGATATGCGGCGATGGCCACCGGCGAGGACGAGCCGGTGCCGAAGGCCGTGCGCAAGGCCATGCGCAAGGTCGTCGCGGCGTGCATCTACGGCGTGGACATCAACCCGCTTGCCGCCGAGTTGGCCAAGGTGTCGCTGTGGATCGAGTCGCTGGAGCCCGGAAAGCCGCTGGCGTTCCTCGACGCCCACATCAAGGTCGGCAACGCCCTCCTGGGCGCCACCCCAAGGCTCATCGCCGCCGGCATCCCCGACGGCGCGTTCAAGCCGATCGAAGGCGACGACAAGAGCGTCGCGGGCGAACTGAAGAAGCGGAACGCGCGCGAGATACAGCGTGCATCGCGGGAGTCCAGCGGCACACGCCGTGGAGGGCAGGAGGCGCTGTTCGATGAGGCCGAGCTTCCGGGCTACGAGAAGCTCGCCCAAACGGCTCGTGCTCTGGCCACGATGCCGGTGTCCAGCGTCGCCGATGTCCGGGAGCAGGAGCGGCGCTTTCGCAAACTGGAGAACTCCGAAGCCCTCATCCAGGCTCGCCGGGTTGCCGACGCCTGGTGTGCCGCATTCGTCTGGCGCAAGCACACTGAGGCGCCCGAGGTAATCACCACAGCAACCATCCGCAGCCTGGAAAGCGGTGCCTCACTGGCACCTGAACGTGCCGAGGAACTGCGGAGGCTGATCGGGCGATACCGCTTCTTCCACTGGCACCTTGAGTTCCCCGAGGTCTTCCGCGTTGGCGGCTCCGGTGCGGATGTCAGCACCAACACCGGCTGGGAAGGCGGCTTCACCTGTGTCCTCGGGAATCCCCCATGGGAACGTATTGCATTTGACGATGACGAGTACTTTGCTTCGCGCGCCCCTTGGGTGCTTGAAGCAACTACGACTGCTGAACGAAAGAGAAATATTAGCAAGGCAATTCTCGGCGACAGCCTTCTCCACAAGGACTACACCACCACCCGCCGGGAACGGGCGGAGGTTTCCCAACTCATTTCAGAATCCTCTCTCTACCCTCTCACTGCAGCAGGCCGTTTGGCCACCCAGGGCCCTTTTTCAGAACTAACGCTTAGACTCGTATCCGAACAAGCAAGAATCGGCCTCATCGTACCCACGTCAGTACTAACCGCAATCCCTATGAAGGAATTCTGGGGATGGCTACGCAAAAAACGGCGCATAAAGGGGATCTTGGACATAGAAAACAGCGAAGGGATCTTCCCTGCGGTCCATCGATCCACCAAGTTCACGCTCCTGACGATGACCGGCGGATCGATTACCAGCGATCAAGAAAACTTGCGGGTCGGCGTCTATATCCGTACAAAAGAAGAGCTAGTAAACCCGGACCGAGTGTACGAATTTCCACTGACCGATCTCGAAGAGCTGAACCCTATTACTAAACAGCTTCCTATATGCAAGTCCCGCCACGACGTGGAGCTACTACTCCAAATGTCACGCAAAGCCAGGCCACATCTTTCGGTGAAGCCTTGGGTCGGCTTCACATCCGAAGGATTCTCTCATCACTATGAGGAGGATTTCAGTACAGACAATATAGCCCTTTTCGAGGGCAAGATGATGCATCAATTCGATTCAGCCTTTGCAAGCTACGCGGACGCGACGAAGGAAAGTCGACAGAAAGGAAAACCCGCCGAAGTCCCCATCGCCAATAAAGCATATCTAGCACAGCCGCGTTTCTATGCACCTCGCATCATTGTCGACGAATTCCTATCCAGAAAGGGTGAGATGAATGACTGGATTTTAGTGGTCAGAGATTACGTACGAGCGACCGATGCGCATACGGCGATCGCCACAGTCGTTCCTCGCACCGCACCGATTCAGCCGCTTAACGGCTTCTCCGTTGAGGATCGCCCGATGCTGCAAGCCTGGGCTCTCGCCGCGATCAACTCTTTCGCCTATGACTATATGGCGAAATTGAAAACCCCAGGACAGCACTTCAACGTGACCATAATGTCGCAGACGCCGATACCCGAAATTAGAAACTTCCTTATGGAAGACTTTTCACCCCATGTGGCCGAGCTGACATATACGAACAAGCATATGAAACCTTGGGCCTCGGCGCTGGGATACGATGGCATGCATTTCATATGGGACGAAGAGCGACGGGCACTGATTCGGGCGGAGCTTGATGCGGCGTTCTTCCACCTTTACGGAGTCGCCCGGGACGACGTGGACTACATCATGGAGACGTTCCCGATCGTCAAGCGGAAGGACGAGGCTAAGTTCGGCGAATACCGCACAAAGCTTCTAATCCTGGAGGTCTACGAAGCGATGCAGGACGCCATCGACGGGGGAAAGCCATACCGGACCCCGCTCATCCCACCACCGGGCCACGGCCCCCGCCATCCGGCCCGCTAGAAATCGCCCACTGGGCGTTCAGAGAGTTCCCAGTAGGCGCTCGGTTCGCTCATTCGCTGCCATCGTCTCCGATGACAGATTACAGACCAGCACGTTTTTCGGGCCAATAGTGGAATTCCGAACCACATGGCGGGTGAGCCCGTGCACGCTGGTTCCGGGCTGACCAAGTAAGGAGGGTGATCAAGGATGGCGCCTCGGCGGGCCTTTCAGGTCGAAGGTGAGTGGTGGCTTCCCGGCCGCGAGGGGCGCCGGGTCACAGGGACCCTGCGCTTCGACCCTGAATTCGGGGCCGAGCTGCGGCTGATCGGGGCGTTCCGCGGCATTCTCGACGGTGGCGAGCTCACCGAGAGAAGGGGCACGATCACCGTCACCCACTCACGCGAGTCCATCGAACGTGACGGCACTTACCCACGAATCCTCGGTGTGGCGGGCGGCAAGCCGTACACCTTGGAGGACTGCGTGCAAACGCAAGCCGTACGCCACCTGATGAACGGTGGGGCGGCTGAGGCCATCAATGTGCGCCAGATCTACCAGGGGGCGCATTTTGAAGGGGATGAGCCGCCTTCGGGAAACGCGGTCTCCGTTGACCTGCGCTATCTCACCCACTGGGTCGGGCGACCAGCGATAGGGGAAAGCTACATCTCCGCGTCCGCGACGATGTCCAACGCGGAGTCGGTCACCCTTCAGGCCGAGCCATTAGACGATGAGATCGTCCGCCTCAAAAGCGGCGCAAGGTTGCGGCTGACGCACTCCGTACGCGTGAGCGGAGATCAGATCACCAGGCGGAGCCTCGCCCAGCGGTTCTACTTCCGGATCGACACATCCGACGTCGAGCCCTCCAGTGATCTCATCCAGCGGATCAGCGACTTGCAGGACCTCGTGTCGATCGCGGCAGGTCGTACCGCAGAGATCGACGGCCTGCGTTTATGGCACCCGGACGTCGCCGTGCGCGCCGACGATCACGTCTACCCCCAGCCGGTGCAGTTCTTCGTACAGTGGAACAACCGGGACACGAGCCAGACGCCCGGTTCGATGCGCCTGAACGATCTGTACTTCACTTATGAGCAGTTCGGCGGAATCGACGGTGTCGGGAGATGGCTCGACGGGGTCGAGCCATACCGGAGCGCACTGGGCCGGGTCGTCGCCAGCCGGTACGCCAAGAGCATGTTCACCTCGGACCGGTTCCTCAACTGCGCGGCGGCGCTTGAGTCCTTTGACAAGGCGAAGAATAAGAGCGGCAATTTCAGGGACCGGATGCAACGATGCACCGACCTGGCCGGAGAGCCGTTCCAGGACCTCGTTCACGACATCGATGCGTGGATTCAGGTTGTCAAGGGCCACCGGAACGACATCGCGCACGGTACGCAGGTGAAGCAGACCAGCTCGGCGCAGTTCTTCCTCGCCCGGTCGCTCTACTGGCTGTTCGTGCTGTGCCTATTGCGCGAAGTCCAGGCCCCAGACGCCGTGTTCGACCGGATCCAGAAACATCCCGACTTCCTATTTCTGGGGCCCCGCGTCCAAGCCGCTGCGCAGATCGGGTGATGGTGCCGTAGAAGAAGCCAGAGCCTCATCCGTAGATGCAAGCCGTTTCGAATCGCGAACTCGTCCGCATGACGCTCTTTCGGACCAGTCCTGTACGACTGACCGAGAACCTCGGTACCACGATCAGGAACATAACGCCAGACCGGGAAGGATCGACCTACTGGCTATGGCATCACGGATGGAACTCACCAAGAAGATCCTGTTCACGGCCGCGCAGATATTGGCCGAACATCGTGAAGGCATCCTGACCCGCCAGCTCTGGCCACTCGTCAGGGAACGGCTTCCGGGCCTGCAAGAGCAGTGGAATCAGGGTGGTGTCGAGAGCAACACGCCTGAGCTCGCACTCGGATACAAGAGCGGCGGCCTGGTCAAGTCGGGCTGGGTCATAAAGACGCAGGGGCAGTGGCGGCTGACTCCGCTTGGCCGTGTCGCTCTCAACGAGCATCGCGACGCGTCGTCGTTCATGGCGGCGGCCCACGCCGGCTACACGTACTGGAATCAGCACAGAGCGGGATTCGAGACTGCCAAGCAGCTCCTGGAAGCCGTACCAGAGGGGAGCTGGGTCGCGGTCGGCGATCTCGCGGCACAAGCGGGCCTGGACGAGGCGCGCCTGGTGCAATGGCTGCAGGGGGAACGGCTTGTGGGGTGGCACAGGGCTCTGGACGCTGACGGCGGTATACCGGACGCCGCCCACGCCGACGAGGAGCTGCGCAAGCAGTGGCAGCAGATGCTCGAAGATGACGGCTTGCACACCATCCTCGGCGGAGTGCCGTCCACGCGCAGGCTCTCGGGCGCGGACCTGCATCAACTGCTGCTCGACGACTTCGACGACGAGGCCGAGCGGCCGAAGCGGGCCTGGCTCGTGCGAGGCTCGAACGTTCATGGCGAGAGCATGCTGCAGGAGTGGCTTGCCGACGGCATCTGCTCGCTGCCCGCCTCAAAACTGCGGGAGCTGCCGCCGGGAGCGTCGCGGGAAGCCGTCAAGGCGGCGGTCGACGAGGATTACGCCCATGGGTCCTACAACGACAAGCTGAAGAAGGCCGCGGAGTTCCACGCCTTCCTGAGCCGCATGCGCGAAGGAGATTTGGTACTCACCAACGAGGGTGGGAAGGTCTACCTCGGCCGCCTGCGCGGCGGCCCGGCCTTCCGGGCGAGCGTGGAGAATCGGGCGAACCTGCAGCGGCCGGTCGAATGGCTGAATGGGAAGGCTCCGGTCGACTTCGACGACCTGCCGGATGAGATGTCCGCCAAGCTGGCAACTCAGCACGACGTACTCGATCTCACCGAGTTCCTCGACGATCTGGAACTACTGGTCAAGCCGCAGGTAGGCGAATCGCCGGCGCGAGAGGTCACGCTCCCCGATGTCACGGCAGAGCTCGCGGCGGCGCTCCTGGTCGACCAGGAGTGGCTGCAGGAATGCGTGGACCTGCTCGGCGACCGGCCCCAGCTGATCCTTTACGGGCCGCCGGGAACGGGAAAAACGTACATTGCACAGCACCTCGCCCAACACCTCGCGAACGGCAAGCCGGAGAACGTGAAGCTGGTCCAGTTTCACCCCTCGTACTCCTATGAGGACTTCTTCGAGGGCTTCCGTCCGGTCCAGACGCCCGACGGGCAAGGGGTGGTGTTCAAGCCGCTGCCCGGCCCGCTGCTCCGGCTGGTGGACGCCGCGCGGCAGCGCCCTGAGGAACCCTTCCTCCTCATCATCGACGAGATCAACCGGGGGAACATCGCCAAGATTTTCGGCGAGCTGTACTTCCTGCTGGAGTACCGGGGCAAGGCCGTCGACCTGCTCTACTCCTCGGCGGACGAGGCGGGCAAGCCATTCACTCTGCCCAAGAATCTGATCATCATCGGCACGATGAACACGGCCGATCGGTCGATCGCCCTGGTGGATGCCGCGATGCGGCGGAGGTTCGCCTTCGTGGAACTGCATCCCGAGGAGACACCGACGGCAGACATCCTGCGCCGCTGGCTGGAGCACCATGACCTCCCTGACGAGGCGGCGCGGCTGCTCAACGAGCTCAACGCCCGTATCGAGGATCGCGACTTCAAGATCGGCCCGTCGTACCTGATGCGTCCGGCGATCTATCACGATGTGAAGGGATTCGAGCGCGTCTGGCGCACGCAGGTGCTGCCACTGCTCGAAGAGCATCACTACGGCGACGGCACCGACGTGGCCGAGCGGTATGGCCTGGAGAGCCTGCGTCGAGGGCTTTCGTGATCGACCTCGTCGAGGGCGGCCCGGCACGGGACTTCACGCTGTCGCCGGATCAGGTTGCGGCGTTGCTGGCCTCGAAAGCCGTACGGATCACTCCCGGTCCACGCTCCGGGCTCTGGCGAGTCCGCGACAACGGGTACGTCGGTGCCGCGACGATCGGAGGCGTCGCAGTCCGCATCAAACCGAAAACGCCGATCGACCGGGTGCTCTTCCTTTTCGGCTACAGCCGGTCCCTGCGTGGATGGCGGCAGGAAGAGATCGACGTCGGCGAGCAGCCGGACTTCCTTCCCGCGCTCGCGCATGCCTTCGCCCGAGTCGCGGAACGCGCGCTGCGCCAAGGCGTCCTCCAGGGTTATCGCACTCTGGAGGATTCGCTGCAGTTCGTCCGCGGGCGGATCCGCGAGGCTGACCAGGTCAGGCGGCGGTACGGCCTGGCACTGCCAGTCGAAGTGCGCTACGACGAGTTCACCGTTGACGTGGCGGAGAACCAGCTACTTCTCGCCGCCACGGCCCGGCTGCTGCGCCAGCCTGGGCTGACGGTCGCCACCCGGAGGCTGCTGCGGCACGTTCTGTCACGGCTGACGGGCGTGTCGGCACTGGTGCCGGGCCGGCCGCTCCCACAGTGGCGCACCTCGCGGCTCAACGCTCGATACCACACCACCTTGCGGCTCGCGGAACTCGTGCTGCGCGGGTCCTCGTACAAACTCGACGACGGCACGGCCGTGCGAGTGGACGGGCTCTTGATCGAGATGTGGCGGGTCTTCGAGGACTTCGTCACCGTCGCGCTCTCCGAGGCATTCCTCCCCTACGGAGGACGCAGTGCTCTGCAGGATCGCAAGCACCATCTCGACCACGGGAGGCAAGTGCCACTGCGTCCCGACTTGGTCAGATACGTCATAGGCGCCAACGGCACGGAGCAGCCGACAGCCGTGGTGGATGCCAAGTACAAGATCTCCACAGGGCCCGGCGGACACAACGATGACCTCTACCAGGCGCTCGCGTACTGCACCGTGCTCGGTCTCCCCTCCGGGCATCTCATATACGCCAAGGGGGACAGCGAACCGCACCGTCATGTAATTCACCGCGCGGAAATCGAGATCATCCAGCATGCGCTCGATCTCACGCTGCCGCCCTCGGAACTGCTCGACTCTGTGGGGCGCCTGGCACGATCTATCATCCGATACGGTGCCGATCATGAGCTCGTACCTGCTGATCCTCGGTGAGCGCGAGGCTGTCGCCTGGGTACTGCGGGAGTCGCGGATGGCCTTTCCTCCGACCAGCCGCAGCGAGGTGAACCGGCTCAAAGTTGGGGACGAGCTGTTCGTCTTGACCACGCGCGGCTGCTGGCACAACCCGACCCGGGACCGTACGCGCGTGATCGGCCTGGCCACGGTGACCTCGGATGTCCTTCCGCACGAGGAGCCAGTCACGATCGCGGGCCGTGACTTCACTCGTGGCTGCGCCATCAACCTGCAGTCCCTCACGCCTTACCTCACCGGCATCGAATTGGTGCCCCTCGTGCCGAAGATGGACGCGTTCCCCAACAAGAGCGCATGGTCGATCCGCCTGCGACGCCCACTGCTGGAAGTCACGGAAGCCGATGCCCACTTGCTTCGGCAGGAGCTGACCGCCGTTGCCGCCGAGCCCTCTGCGATCGTCCCCGGCTACCTCTCCAACATCCGGCCTGTGCGAAAAACGCCCAGAAGCTAGTTTCATCACTGCCGTTTCCCTGAGGCCTATATCTCCTGGTCGAAGTCACCCTCGGCTCCTCAGAGCAGAGAGACAGGATTTTCATGCACGGAAGTGAATTCGGACCAACACCGGCTCGTCGCCGATAGTCGCGTGCCAGGCTGAGCTGGCCACAGCTGAGGAGTGACTAAACGCGCCTTAACCAAGAGCCCTGATCCGACCGGATTGTGAACCGCCCCGGCTTCGGTGGAGACCTCAGGGGTTGATTCCAACGGGTTCGCTGGACTGGTGTTGAGCGTAGTAGAGGGCTTCGTATTCCTCCGGCGGAACATTGCCGATAGCCGAGTGCAGGCGGGTCGTGTTGAACCACTCGACCCATTCCGCGGTGGCGAGTTCCACCTCGGCCAAGCTGCGCCACGGCCCGCGAGGCTTGATCAGTTCAGTCTTGTACAGGCCGATCTGCGATTCCATCAGCGCGTTGTCCAGCGCATCGCCCACCGTGCCGATCGAGGCGTCGATACCGGCGGTCATCAGGTGGGTGGTGAAGCGGAAACAGGTGTATTGACTGCCGGCATCCGAGTGATGGATGAGGCCGGGACCGGCGGGGCGTCCGGAGCGGTCACGCCGCCACAACGCCATGTCCAGGGCATCCAGCACCAGGCCGGCGCGCTTGGACATCGAGGCTGACCAGCCGACGATCGCCCGGGAGTACACGTCCACGACGAAGGCGACGTAGACGATGCCGCACCAGGCGGGAACGTAGGTGAAGTCCGCGACCCACACGGCATTGGGCCCGGATGCGGTGAAGTCCCGTTTCACCAGGTCGGTGGCCCGCTGATGTTCAGGGTCGGAGGTGGTGGTGCGGATCTTCTTGCCGCGGCGGGCCCCTTGCAGGCCCAGGGCACGCATCCGCCGCTCGACGGTGCACCGGGCCACCTGGTGGCCCTCGCGCAGCAGTTGCCGCCAGACCTTGCGGACGCCGTAGACGCCGTAGTTGGCGGTGTGGATCCGCTGGATGTGCTCGTCCAGCTCGGCATCGCGGATCGTCCGTGCCGAGGGTGGCCGGGTCTTGGCGGCGTAGTAGGTGCTGGGAGAGATCGACAGGCCGTGCTCGCTCAGCACACGACAGATCGGCTCGACACCGAACAGCTCACGGTGTTCGTCGATGAAGGTCACGAGTGCGTGTGTGGCCGGTCGAGCTCGGCCGCGAAGAAAGCCGAGGCGGCCTTCAGGATCTCATTCGCCCGGCGCAGCTCGGCGTTCTCCCGCCGCAGCCGCTTCAGCTCCGCCGATTCATCGCTGGTTGTGCCTGGTCGGGTGCCTTCGTCGATCTGGGATTG
>NZ_BBYJ01000015.1:184463-231650 GCF_001528665.1 Microtetraspora malaysiensis | reverse complement strand
CGCCCGCTCCCGCCCCGGCGCCGGGAGCCCCGGTCTCCGGCCCGCCGCCGGAAGCGCCGGCCCCGCACACGCCTCCGGGAGCGCCGCAGGGCGCGCCCGCACCGGGCCCGGGGCACGCTCCGGGCTTCGCGCCAGGCGGCGCGCCCGGTTTCCCGCCGGCCGCGCCGGCGATGCAGCAAGGCCAGTTGAAGGACGTCGCGCTCACCCGGCGCTGCTTCCGCCAGCCCGACGGGCGCTGGTGGCTGCGGGTCGACGTGACCGCGCAGCATCTGGAAGGAGCGGAGATCTCCTTGCCCAGTGGGTTCGCCGCCTATCTCGGGATCTCGCCGGGCGGCAGCCGTACCGTGCGAAGCGCCGCCGGGGACGTCACGCTCTCGTGGCAGGCCCATCCGGCCCTCGGATCGCTCCAGCCGATCCTCACAGAGATGGCGGCCAAGGAGGGAAGCCACATCTTCCTGACGCTCTCGGACGAGGGGATGCTGCGGGTACGGCACCTGCCGGCGGCGAGCGGCGGGGACGCGACCGCGCGGGCGCTCCGGTTGGTGGGCTACACCGCGCCCGGGGGCACCCGCGAGCAGGCGTTCCGGGTCATCGCCACCAGGATCGGCCTGGCCGGCCCCGTGGACGAGACCGAACTTCTCACCCGCCTTCGAGAGCGAGGGGACCGCGACATCCTCTCCCTGTTGGGTTAGCCGGAGATGCCGAACCTCGTCATTTCACCGGACTTCGTCCGGAAGCTCGCCGCGCTGGACAGCCAGACCCGGCGGGACGCCGCCGTCGCGCTGCGCCGGTTCCTGAACAACTCCCTCGCCGCGCCGCATCCGGAGCGGGTGCGCAACGGCCGGGACCCCCGCGTGGCGACCCTGCGCCTGTCCGCCGGCCACCGCGGCGTCGTCGTACGGCATGAGGACACCTACTGGCTGCTGACCGTGCTGCCGGACGACGAGGCGTGGTCGTACGCGCAGCGGCACCGCGTCGGCGTCAACTCGGCCATCGGTGTCGTCGAGGTGTGGGACGCCGTGGCGATCGACGAGTCGGAGGCCGCGCTGCATCGGGCGTCGCGGCGCAGCCGGGACCGCCTGTTCGAGATGTTCTGCGACAACGACCTGCTCGACATCGGCATCGACCCGACCCTGCTCCCGCTGCTGCGGTTGATGACGTCGGAGGCGCACCTCACCGGGATCGAGCCGTTCCTGCCGGAGAGTCAGCTCGCGCCGCTGATGGCGCTGGTCAAGGGCGGCTCGCTGGCCGCCGCCTGGTCGGAGCTGGACGGCTGCCGCTGCATGGAGCCCGGCGAGATCGACCCCGACGACCTGGTGGCGGCGCTGCAGCGCAGCCCGGGGCGGGCGGCCTTCGCCACCAGTCAGCAGGAGCTGGACCGGATACTCAACGCCCCGCACTGGGCCACGTTCCTCTATCCGCCGCAGCACACCTACTCCAACTGGGAGCGCTACGACCAGTCCACGCTGGTGACCGGAGGCGCGGGCACCGGAAAGACCGTCATCGTCCTGCACCGGGCCGCCTATCTCGCCAGGGCCGGGGCCGGCCCCGTCCTGCTGGTCACCTTCTCCCAGGCGCTGGCGTCGGAGCTGGCCGCGCGGCTCGACCTGATCATCGATGACGAGACGGTGCGCGAGCGCATCGAGGTACGCAACGTGGACCGCCTCGCGCACCGGATCGTGTCCGAGGCGGAGGGCCGCCCGCCGACCCTCGTCGGCACCGGCGACCTGGCCGCGCTGTGGAAGGAGGCGGCGGGCAGCCGGTTCGGTGCCGCGTTCCTGCTGCGCGAGTGGGAGCAGGTGATCCTCTCGCAGAACCTGCGCACCCTCGACGAGTACCTCGCCGCCCCGCGTTCCGGCCGCACCGTCGAGCTGTCCCCGGAGATCCGCACCACCGTCTGGCGGGCCGTGCAGCACGTCGAGGAGCGGCTGCGGGCGTCCGGCCGCCGCACGCTGCTCCAGCTCGCCTCCGAGGCGGCGGAGCTGCTGGGCCGGTCCACCGGCGACATGCTGGGTGACGAGGCTCCGGGGCGGGAGCCGTACCGGCACATCGTGGTGGACGAGGCGCAGGACCTGCACCCGGCGCAGTGGCGGCTGCTGCGCGCGGCGGTGCCGCTCGCCCCGAACGACATGTTCATCGTCGGGGACCCGCACCAGCGGATGTTCGACACCCGCGTGGCGCTGGCCGGGCTCGGCATCCCGGTCCGGAGGTTCCACCTCAAGATCTCCTACCGGCTGCCGCACGAGATCCTGTCGTTCGGCATCCGGCTGCGCGGCGGCGGCCCCGCGGACGGCCTCGTCGAGGGCATCGCGGAGCTGCACGGCTATCGCGCGCTGCAGCACGGGCCGCGTCCGACGGTTCTCGGATACGTCTCCCAGGAGGCGGAGCTCGCCGGGCTGGTGTCCCACCTTTCGTCGTGGCTGGCCGACGGCGTGCCCGAGAGCGAGATCGCCGTGGCGGCCCGCAGCACCGACCTGGTACGGGCCGCGCGCGCGGCGCTACAGCAGGCCGGGATCAGCGTCAAGGTGACGATGCTGCACGGCATGAAGGGGCTGGAATTCCGTCGGGTGGCCGTGATAGGCGTGGCTGACGGAATCGTTCCGGCACCCGAGGCACTGACCCCCGCCGCCGAGGATCCGACGGCTCGGGCTCACGATCTGCAACGCGAACGGGGGCTCCTTTACGTGGCATGCACACGGGCCAGCGAGATGCTCTACGTGTCCCACACCGGACGGGCAAGTCCCTTCCTTCCCGCCTGATCCCATAGTCTGAACTGCGGATATATTCCCCTTGCCGGTTGGACCTGCATGAACCTTAGCTTGAGCGACATCGTGCCTCCCCTGCGCTGGACCGCCCCCAGTCAGGTCGAGCCGATCGCGAGCGACCCCGGTCTTCCAGACGCGTGGTGGCAGGCGATTCCGCTCGATCGGGCGTGTGCGGCGGTGGGGATCGAGCGGGTCGTCTCCCGGCTGGCCGATCTCGCCACGGCGTGCTGGGGGCACCTGGCGCTCGGGGACATCCTGCCGTTGCTGAGGTTCACCAACCCGCAGGAGAGCCTGCAGACACCCGGCTCGCGCGACACCGTACAGAACCTGTTCGCCGGCGTCATCGGCAAGCTCCTGGAGACCGAGCCGATGGAGGACGAGCCCGGCGCCCCGGTCGCGCCCGCGCTTCCTGAGCGCCCCATCCCCGAGATCATCGACGAGGTCTTCGCCAAGCTCGACGACCGGCAGCGCGCGATCGCCAGGGACCGGCTCTACGCCGAGCAGCGGGTGACGCTGGACGAGCTGGCCCAGCGGTTCTCGGTGACCCGCGAGCGCATCCGGCAGATCGAGCGCGACCTGCGCGAGCACGTCGAGTCGTGGCTCGCCTCACCCGACGCCGCCCCGCTGACCGCGCACCTGAACTGGCTCCGCGGCCGTCTCGGCTCCGCCGTACCGGCCGACGACCTGGCGGCGGCGGTGCCGTGGCACCGCGCCGATCTCGCCACGCTGAAGATCCCCGCCTGGCGGTTCCTGCGCACGCTGCTCAGCGGCTACGACCAGGTGGACGGCTGGCTGATCGCCGGAGGCGCCGACGAGCTGCGGGAGAAGACGCGGCAGCTCTTCGCCGACGGCCCGCGCCCGCTCGCCGAGGCGGTGTCCCTCACCGCCCAGCTCGGCATACGCGAAGACGTCGCCGAGCGCTGGCTCGCCGCCGTGCCGCACCTGCGCGTGCTGGAGGAGCACGTGGTCCCGTGGCCGCGCAGCGTCAACGACAAGGCCGAGGCCGTGCTGGCCGTCGCCGGCACCGCGCTGTCACCGGAGGAGATCCAGGCGCGGATCGGCGAGGACTACAGCCTGGTCGGCATCCGCAACCAGCTCACCGCGGACGACCGGTTCCTGCGCCTCGACCGCAACAAGTACGGCCTGCGCCGCTGGGGCGGCGAGGAGTACCTCGGCATCCGCGAGATGATCACGCGCGAGATCGAGCGGGCGGGCGGCGAGGCGTCGGTCAGCACGATCGTCAACAACCTCACCTCCCGGTACGAGGTGAGCGAGAGCTCCGTCCGCGCGTACGCCGGGGGGCCGGGGTTCGAGCGCACGCAGCGCGGCTGGATCCGGGTGGCGGGCCAGGAACAGGCCGAGCCGTACCAGCCGCGCCGGGACGTGTCGATGACCCGCCGCTGCTTCCGCAGCAGGGACGGCCGCTGGTGGCACCGGGTGGACATCAATCCGGAGCACCTGCGCGGCTCGGGATCGCCGTTGCCGACCGGGTTCGCCGCGCACCTCGGGATGGCTCCCGGCGGCCAGCTCACCGCCTCCACCCCGTCCGGGGACGTGGTGATCAGCTGGCACAACCAGCCGACGATGGGGTCCATCCGGCCGGTGCTCGCGGGATACAACGCGTCGGAGGGCGACCACGTCTTCATGACCGTCTCCGACGGCGGTGAGCTGCTGACCCGCTTCCTTCCGACCGCCGCGCCCGGCCTGGCCCCGCTCAACCGGGCGCTGCACCTGATCGGCTACACCGCTCCGGTGGCCTCCGAGGCCGAGGGCCTGCGGCTCATCGGGGCGCGCATCGGCCTACCGGAGGGCGCGGCCCGCGACGAGATCGTGGCCCGGCTGCGGGAGCGCGGCGACCGGGACATCCTCGGCTTCCTCGACTCCTGAGGCCGGCCTGGTGAAGTTTCACGGGGGGCATCGAGCACAATCGCGGCGAATCGACTGATCATATTCGCCCGCTGATTCGCGGGTGGGCGACAACGTGACGAAGCGCCATCCGGACCGCGCGCGGCAGGGCATGACGTGCCGGACACGGCCTAGGCTCGGAGCATGTTACGGCTCCACGACACCCTGCGGAACAGCGTCGAACAGGTCGTCCCGGCCGGGGCGCGGGCGCTGCGGATGCACATCCCCGCGTCGCCGGACCCCTTGACGTACCTGCTGCCCGACCTGGTGCGGCGGGTGGCCGAGCGGCAGGGCCTGCGGGTGCTCGCCCGCGGCGACGCCCGCGAACTCGCCGCGCCGCTCGCGCTGAACGTGCACCCGTTCTCACCGCTGCCGTACGCCGGGGAGCCGGTGGATCTGGTGTTCGGCGACGGCGGACCGGGCGGCCGGCACCGGGTGGTGGGCGGGCCGCTGCGGTTCGAGGGAGGTGAGGCGGCGGGGTCGCTGCTCGCCGAGGTGGCGGCGGCCGGGATCGACCCGCTGGCCGTACGGCTCGCGTTCCTGGAGCACCACTACCGCGAGCCGGTGAACCTGACCTGGGACCTGCTGCGCTCGGCGGACCGGACGGTACGGCGCTGGCGGGGGCGGGTGGCCCGCTGGGCGGAGTCGCCGAGCGCGCCGATCGCCGCCGGCCGGGCCGCCGCGGTCCGTGAGGCACTCGACGACGACCTCGACACGCCGCGGGCGCTGCGGCTGGTGCGCGAGCTGGAGACCGACGACTCGGTGGCGCCGGGGACGTGCTTCGAGACGTTCCTGCATCTCGACCACGTCCTGGGGCTCGACCTGTCCTCGGACATCGGGAAGGTCTGACCCCGCCGCACGGCTCCGGGCGGGCCTACGCGGTGGCCGGTGAGCCGGGGGTGCCGAGCCAGGCCGACAGGGCCTTGTCCAGCCCGTCCAGCTCGGCGCCGTCGTCGCTCGCCCAGGCGACGATCCCGTCGGGCCGGACGAGCAGGCCGAGCGGCCCGTCGGCCACCTTCAGCCGGTCGTCGTATCCCTGGGCGGCGGCGCTCAGCTCGCCGGACGGGTCGAGCAGCAGGGCCCGGCCGTCGTGCATGTGGTCGGCGAGCCGGGAGCCGTCGGCCAGTTCGAGGTCGGGCGCGTTCGTGCCCACCAGCGGATGGTCGCCCGGGAGGTCGTGGCGCTGCCAGACTCCGGAGATCCGGCCGGCGAGGTAGGTCGTGCCGTCGGTCGTATTGGCCAGATCGGTCATGACCTGCCGGAGCGCCCTGGCGTGCGGGTCGGGCCGCATGATGGCGATCTGGGCACGGGTCCAGTCGAGCACCCAGGCGCCGACGGGGTGCCGCTCGGCGGTGTAGGTGTCCAGCAGCCCGTGCGGGGCCTGGCCCCGGATCACCGCGGCGAGCTTCCACCCCAGGTTGACCGCGTCCCCCACGCCCAGGTTGAGCCCCTGCCCGCCGAAGGGCGGGTGGACGTGGGCGGCGTCCCCGGCCAGCAGCACCCGCCCGAGCCGGTACGTGCTCGCCTGGCGCGTGTTGTCGGTGAACCGGGTCACGCTGTTGATCGCGGTGACCGCGACGTCCACTCCGGTGACGCGCCTGATCGACGCTTCCAGCTCCGCGGCGGTCACGGGTGCGTCGCGGTCGGCGGGCGTGCCGCCGAACTCCACGACGAGGATGCGGCGCGGGTGCGGGCCGTACACGTAGACGCCGGTCGGGGTGGCGTGCCAGCCCGTCGGCAGCGCCTCGGTGCCCTCCATCTCGGCCATGGCCTGGTAGGCCGTGATCTCCGGATCCGTGCCCGGGAAGTCGAACCCGGCGAGCTTCCTGACGATGCTCCTGCCTCCGTCGCAGCCGACCAGCCACCGGCCGCGGACCGGCCCCTGGTCGGTGGTCACCGTGACGCCGTCGTCGTCGGGGGCGATGCCGGTCACCTCGACACCGCGGCGTACGTCCACCCCGAGTTCCGCGGCCCGTTCGGCGAGGGTGGCCTCCACCTGCTGCTGGGCGACGAGGGTGATGCCGGCCGCCGGCCCGTGCTCACCGGCCTGACTCGACGGGTCGAGATGCTCGGAGGTGAGCATGATCCCGCCGAAGTGCCCGATGAACTTCGGCCCCGCCGCCGTCTTCGCCTTCGGCGCGAACCCCCGCAGGTTCTGCCGCTGTGCTTCCTCCAGCTGCGGCAGCAGACCGCGCCGGTGGAACGCCGCCACCGTGGGGACCGTGAGCGATCCGGCCTTGACGGTGGGGTCGATCGCGGTCAGCCGGTCGAGCACGGTGACCGACGCCCCGGCGAGCCGCAGCTCGCAGGCCAGCATCAGCCCGACCGGACCGCCCCCGGACACCACGACGTCCGCGTCATACGACATGCCGTTCCTCCTCGCTAGGTTTTTCCCTCGACACGAAACATACATCGACTAAAAGTTTTTATCAACTATACTTCTCGCATGAGTGGCTTGCGGGAGCGAAAGAAGCAGGAGACCCGGCAGCAGATCTCGGACACGGCGTCCTGGCTCTTCATGCAGCGCGGGTTCGACACGGTCACCGTCGCCGAGATCGCCGAGGCCGCCGGCGTGTCCACGAAGACGGTCTTCAACTACTTCCCGCGGAAGGAGGACCTCTTCCTCGACCGGATCCCGGAGGCCACCGACCTGATCGCCCGGACGGTCCGGGAGCGCCCGGCGGACATGGAGCCGCTGACCGCGCTGCGCCAAGCCGCCGTGCGTCTCGTACGCGAAGGCCACCCCTTGGGCGGGATCGGCGAGGGGTACGAGCATTTCGCGCGGGTCGTGGTGAACTCTCCCGCGCTGCGGGCACGGGTCAGAGAGTTCGTTGACGAGGTCGAGGACCTGCTCGCGAAGCTGTTCGAGGAGATCGAGGCCAAGGGCCCCTGGTCACGGGTGGCCGCGGCGCTCGTCGTCGCCGCCGTCCGCTCGACGTACGCGACCAGCTTCCGGCGGCTGCTCGACGGTGATCGCCCGGAGGACATCCGCGACGACCACATCGTCCTGCTCAATCGCTCCTTCGACGTGCTGGAGCGTGCCCTGGCCTGACGGTGTCACGAGCTCGCCGCCACCGGGGGCGCCGCCGGGCGTAGCCGCCGTCCTCCAGGCCGGCCAGCCGTTCGAACACGTTGTACGAGGCCGGGTCGCCACAGATCAGCAGCGACACCGCGGCCGCGAGCAGATAGAGCGGCAGCATCGGCAGCCCGGCGCAGAGAACGTACTGCGTGGCGTGCCGGGACTCGTGGTCGAGCAGCTCGCCGACGAGGTAGCCGTCCGCGTTCTTGGTGAGGATCACGTTGCCGACCGTGAACGCGCCGGCGACGGGGAACGGGATGCGGTAGCCGTGCGCGAAGATCAGGCCGTGCTCTCCCTTGCGCGGGGTGGCGCCGCCGATCCGCGCGATCAGCAGGCCGGCCGGGGTGGAGAGGTTGACGACGTTGACGACCTGCCGGACCCGATGCCATCTCATGCCGTCCCGCTCACCGCCGTCCCAGCCGCCGCCCGTAGGAGCCGGTCAGTGCCTGAGGAGCCACGACCCCCGGGACGGCGCGATCACGATCGCGGCCACGAAGGCCGCCATGCCGCCGTAGAGGTACCAGTATCCGGCGGTGTTCCCGGCGATGACCAGGTCTCCCGCGGCCTGCTTGTCCGCCAGGAAGAAGGAGACGAGCATCCACCCGGCGGCGGGCAGCACCGCCCCCAGCTTGCCGCCGAGGAGCCGCCCCATCGCGAACGGCACGGCGAACAGGACGGCCAGCCACGCGATCGCGGCGACCGGCACGTCTCCGACGTACCAGGCGTGCGCGAAGCCGCCGACCACGCCGAGGACGGCCCCGAGCACGAAGAGCATGCCGTAGGCCGCGCCCGTGACGACCGGGGACTCGACCGGCTCCCTGCCGGTCTCCGGGTGACTAGTCGATGCCTGCAAAGAGATCGTCCTCGCGGTTGTACGGCTCGCCGATGCCCCCGGACTCGTACGGCGCGCCGACGCCGGGCCGGCCGGGAGTGCCGGAGTGGAGGATGAAGTGCTCGACGCCGAGCGCCGCCTGGCCGACGTTGTTGGACAGCGCGAACCACGGGGCGTCGACCGCGATCTGCGTCGCGTGCGCGCGCATCGCGTCGAGCTTGGCGGTGACGTGGGCGCGGGCGTCGATCTCCGTGGTCACTTCCTCGTCCGTGCAGCCGAAGGGCAGGGCGTCCACATCCTCCCCGAAGAACTCCACGTCGGCCTCGCGCATCGCGTCGGCGACGCGCTTCATGACCGACTTGGGCATGGCGGTGTAGTAGAACTTGGCGACCCGCCACGGCTCGCCGCCGGGATGCCCCGGATCGGCGGCGAGCTCGACCGCACGCATGGCCACACGGTGCGCCTGGATGTGGTCGGGATGGCCGTAGAAGCCATTCTCATCGTAGGTGACGAGCACCTGCGGCCTGACCTCGCGAATCACGGCGACCAGCGCGCCCGCGGCCTCGTCGAGATCGGCCTGCCAGAAGCAGTCGGCGCGCTCGTTGGTGGGGGCGCCCATCATGCCCGAGTCGCGCCAGCGGCCGGGGCCGCCGAGGAAGCGGTGATCGGTGACGCCGAGCGCCCGGCAGGCCGACTCCAGCTCGCCGATGCGGTGCTGTCCGAGGGTGTCGGACCGATCGGCGGCCAGGTGCGCGAGATCCGACGGGATGACCTCGCCCTCCTCACCCAGCGTGCAGGTCACCAGCGTGACGTGGGCGCCCTCGGCCGCGTACTTGGCCATGGTGGCCCCCGTGCCGATCGACTCGTCGTCGGGATGGGCGTGTACGAGCAGCAATCGCCGATCAGTCATGCTTCGAGCCTAGCTGGCAGGATGGGGAGCTATGACTGAGAGCTTTCCCCGGCTGTTTGCCCGGACCAGGCGCTTCACCTTGGGCGTCCCGCGCGGCTTCACGATCTCTCCCGACGGCGGTCGGGTGATCTTCCTCCGGTCGAGGTCCGGCACCGATCCGGTGACGTGCCTGTGGGAGTTCGACGTCGCGTCCGGCGCGGAGCGGCTCGTCGTGGACCCGCTCGGCCTCGGCGCCGCCGACGAGGACCTGCCGCCGGAGGAGCGCGCCCGCCGCGAGCGGGCCCGGGAGGCGGCGGGCGGCGTGGTGGCCTACGCCACCGACTCCGCGGCCGAGAAGGCCGTCTTCGCCCTCTCCGGCGCGCTTCACCTGGTCGATCTCGCCTCCGGCGACGTACGCCGCCTGGAGACGCCGGGGCCGGTGATCGACCCGCGGCTGAACCCGCAGGGCACCCGCGTCGCGTACGTGACCGGGGGCGCGCTGCGGGTGCGCGACCTGGAGACGGACGAGGACGTCGCGGTCGCCACCGAGGAGGGCGTCACGTACGGCCTGGCCGAGTTCATCGCGTCCGAGGAGATGGACCGGATGCGCGGCTACTGGTGGTCGCCCTCCGGCGACGCGCTGCTGGTCGAGCGGGTGGACGAGTCCCCGGTGACGCGCTGGCACATCGCCGACCCGGCCAACCCGGCGTCCGACCCGGTGACCGTGGCCTATCCGGCGGCGGGCACGCCCAACGCCCGCACCGAGCTGTACGTGTTCGGCCTGGACGGCTCGCGCACCCCGGTGCCGTACGAGGACGAGTACCTGGTCACGGCGGTGTGGGACGACCACGGCCTGGCGATCGTCACGATGCCGCGCGACCAGAAGGCCATGCGGCTCTTCACGACGGCGGACCCGGCGTCCACGCCCACGCTGGTGCGCGAGGACCTGGACCCGGCCTGGGTGGAGGTCATCGCCGGCGTCCCTGACCGGCTCTCCGACGGCACCCTGGTGTGGGTGGCCGACTCCGAGGGCGGGCGGCGCCTGATCGTCGGCGACCGGCCGGTCACGCCCCCGACCCTGCAGGTGCGCTCGGTGCTGACCGTGGACGGCGACACCGTCCTGTTCCAAGCGAGCGCCGACCCCACCGAGGTGCAGGTCTGGACCTGCGCCGACGGCGTCCTCGCGCGGGTGAGCCCCGAGGAGCCGGGCGTCTACAGCGGCACTTCGGCCGGCGGGACGACGCTGATCATCGGCTCCACGATGGAGAGCCAGACCTCCGTCACCCGGGTCTTCCGTGACGGGCAGCTGCGCGGCCACATCGACTCCCACGCCGCGCGCCCCGGGCTCGACCTGCGGGTCACGTTCGTCCCGACCGGCAAGCGCAACCTGGCCACGGCCGTGCTGCTCCCCTCCTGGTACGAGCCGGGCCGCGGCAAGCTGCCCGTCCTCATGGACCCGTACGGCGGGCCCGGCGCGCAGCGGGTGCTCGCCTCCGGCCGGATGTTCCTGGAGTCCCAGTGGTGGGCCGAGCAGGGCTTCGCGGTGATCGTCGCCGACGGCAGGGGCACCCCCGGCCGCGGCCCGGCCTTCGAGCGCGAGCTGCTGCACGACTTCACCCTCACGCTCGACGACCAGGTCGAGGCGCTGCAGGGCGCGGCGCAGCAGTACGACCTCGACCTGTCGCGGGTGGCCATCCGCGGCTGGTCGTTCGGCGGCTATCTCGCCGCGCTGGCCGTGCTCCGGCGTCCCGACGTGTTCCACGCGGCGGTCGCGGGCGCTCCGGTGACGGAGTGGCGGCTGTACGACACGTGCTACACCGAGCGGTACCTCGGCCATCCGGACGAGGGGCACTACGACGGGTCGTCGCTGCTCGCCGACGCGGAGAAGCTGGACCGGCCGCTGCTGCTCGTCCACGGCCTCGCGGATGACAACGTCGTGGCCGCGCACACGCTGCGGCTGTCCTCGGCGCTGCTCGCCGCCGGGCGCCCGCACACCGTGCTGCCGCTGTCCGGGGTGACGCACATGACGCCGCAGGAGGTCGTCGCGGAGAACCTGCTGCTCCTCCAGCTCGACTTCCTCAAGCGGGCTCTCGGCTAGACGTATCCGGGGGTGCCTCCCCGATTTCCCAGGGAGGCACCCCCGGATATATCACTCGATGTCCGACTGGAGCGGGCGCAGCGGGTCGTCGCGCCCGGCGACAACCTGACGGTTACGCCCCAAGCGGGACGCCTTGTGCGTCGGGACTCTCCGGATCCGGGTCCTCGGGGTCGAGAAGCTCCATGGTCGGCGTCCCCTCAGTCAGGCCGCCGTCGCCCGGCCGTCGCCCGTCCGCGTGCCCGGAACCACCGTTCCAGCTCTGCCACAGCGCGGCGTAGGCGCCGCCCGCCGTGACCAGCTCGTCATGCGAGCCCAGCTCGCTGATCCGGCCGTCCTCGACGACGGCGACCCGGTCGGCGTCGTGCGCCGTGTAGAGCCGGTGCGCGATCGCGATCACGGTCCGCCCCTCCAGGACGGCCGCGAGTGAACGCTCCAGGTCACGGGCGGCGCGCGGGTCGATCAGCGAGGTGGCCTCGTCGAGCACCAGCGTGTGCGGATCGGCCAGCACGAGACGGGCGAGCGCGAGCTGCTGCGCCTGCGCCGGGGAGATCGTGGTGCGACCGGAGCCGACGTCGGTGTCCAGCCCCTGGTCGAGCTGCTCGACCCACTCCCAGGCGTCCACCGCCGCGAGGGCGCGCCGGACGTCATCGTCCGAGGCGTCGGGACGCGCGATCAGCACGTTGTCCCGCAGCGTCCCCCGGAAGACGTGGTGCTCCTGGGTGACCAGGGCCACGTGACCGCGCAGGTCGTCAAACGGCAGCTCCACCAGCGGCACGCCGCCCACGGCGACGGAGCCGGTACGCGGGCCGTGAATGCCCGCGAGCAGCCGGCCCAGGGTGGACTTGCCCGCGCCGGAGGGGCCGACCATGGCGAGCCGTTCGCCCGGCCGGACTTCCAGGTCGATGCCGTGCAGCACGTCGCGGCCGTCGCGGTAGGAGTAGCGCACGTCGGACGCCCGGAGCTCCTCTCCCCCGGGACGCGCCGAGCCGACCACGCGATCCTCCTTGACGGCAGCCACGCCGAGCAGCCGCGCCAGCGACGCGCCGCCGACCTGGAGCTCGTCCACCCAGGACAGCAGCCGGTCCAGCGGGTCGATGAGCTGCTGGACGTAGAGGGTCGCCGCGGTCACATGGGCCAGCGAGACCCATCCCTTGGTGGCGAACAGCCCGCCGATGAGCAGGGTGGCCACGACCGGGATGACGTAGCCGAACTCGACCGCCGGGAACCACACTGTGCGGAGGCCGAGGGTGTAGCGCTCGGCCTTCCAGGAGCGGGCGATGTCGTCGTCGGTCCTGCGGTGGCGGCGCTCGCGCAGGCCCAGCGCCTCCACGGTCCGCGCGCCGTCCACGGTCTCGGCGAGCCCTTCGGTCATCTCCGCGTACGCGGCGTTCTCCCGGAGGTAGCCGTCTCTGGCCCGCTTGAGGTACCACCGGGTGGCGACCCACAGCACCGGAACGGCGAGCAGCGAGGGCACCGCCAGGATGGGGTCGAGCACGAGGACCGCGCCCACCACGAAGAAGCCGGTGACGATCGCGATCAGCGTCTCGGGCACCGCGTGCCGCACGCTGCGGGAGAGCGCGTCCACGTCCCGGGAGGTACGGGTGAGAAGGTCGCCGGATCCGGCTCGCTCGACGGTGGACAGCGGCAGGGCGAGAATCTTGTCGACGAAGTCCTCACGCAGCTCGGCGAGCACCTTCTCGCCCAGCCGGGACGAGACGTAGACGGCGAACCTGACCAGGACGGCCTGCACGACCACGAACCCGGCGATGGCCAGGGCCAGCGTGTCCACGTTGATGCCGGAGTCGCGGTCGGCGACGGCCTGGACCAGCTCACCGAGCAGCCGTGGAGCGGCCAGACCCGACAGGGCGGCCAGCGCGTGCAGCCCCAGGGCGAGCGCGAGCTCGCGAGGGTACTTCAGCGTGAGCCGCCGCGCGTAGGCACGTACCTGCGCCTCGTCGGCGACCGGCAGGATCTCGCGGGCCATCGGCTATTCCTCCCCTCGCGTGACGGTGGACCGGTATCCGGGTTCCGTCGCGAGCAGTTCCCGGTGGGAGCCCTCGGCCCGCACCTTGCCGTCCTCCAGGAAGAGGACGGTGTCGGCGTGGTCGAGGACGAGCGGGCTGGTGGTGCAGACCAGGGTCGTGCGACCGGCTCGGGCCGGGCTCAGCCGCTCGGCCACCCGCGCCTCGGTGTGCGCGTCCACCGCGCTGGTCGGCTCGATCAGGATCAGGATCTCGGGGTCGGCGACCAGCGCCCGGGCCAGCCGGATCCGCTGCTGCTGCCCGCCGGAGAACTCCCGGCCGGACTCGGCCACGTGCTCGTCCAGGCCGTCGGGGAGCGCCTCCACGATGTCCTCCGCGCACGCAGCCGCCAGGGCGCGCCGTACCGACTCGTCGGACGCGGTTCCGACGATGTCCAGTTCGTCGCGCAACCGGCCGGTGAAGAGCTTGGCCGCGTTGTCCGCGACGAGGATGCGCCGCCGGACCTGGTCCACCGGCAGCTCGTCGAGCGGGCCGCCGTCCAGCGTCACGTTTCCTGGCGCGTATCCGCCGAGCCGCTCCGCCACGGCGATCGCGTCCTCGGGCGTCGTGGCCGCCAGCGCGGTGAGCCGGCCCCGCGGCAGGGTCAGCCCGGACTCCTCGTCGTGCAGGTCGCCGCCGGCCGGCATGGGCGCGTCGCCTCCGGTCCGTTCCGGGGTCAGCGACAGGATCCGGCAGACCCGGCCCGCCGCGACATGGCCCTTCGTGATCTTGTCGGCTGCCTCGGTGAGCGTCCGGAGCGGCGAGATCAGGAAGACCGCGTAGCCGTAGAAGGCGAGCAACCGGCCCGGGCTGATCTCGCCGGCCAGGGCGAACCGCGCGCCGATCCAGGTCACACAGGCGATGAGCAGGCCGGGCAGCAGGAGCTGGGCGCCTTCGAGCATCGAGTCGATCGACGCGACCCGGACGCCGGCCTGCCGCACCCGCTGCGACTCCTCGCGGTATCGGGCCGCGAACACCTGCTCGCCGCCGATGCCGCGGAGCACCCGCAGACCCGCCACGATGTCGGAGGCCCGCGTGGCCAGCTCACCCTGAAGGTCGCGCTGCAGGTGCTGGCGGCGATGCAGCGGCCGCAGCAGCGGGCCGACGGCGGCGGCCATCAGCGGCACGCCGATCAGCACCAGGAGCCCGAGCGGCAGCGACGACGTGAGCAGGATGACGGTCACCGTGACGATGGCGACGACCGCTCCCGTACCGCGAAGCAGGATGTCCATCGCGTTGCCGATGTGGGCGATGTCGGAGTTGCCGACGCTCACCACCTCGCCGGTCGAGAGCCGCTTCGGGAGCGTCGCCCCGAGCCGGGTGGCCTGGCGGGCGGTGACCTGGACGGTGCGGTACGCGGCGGCCAGCCAGGTGAACACCGCGAACCGGTGCCGCAGCACGCCGGCGACGGCCTGCACCACGCCGAGCCCGAGCAGCACCGACGACCAGCGCACCAGGCCGTCCGTGTCCTTTGCTGACAGCGCGTCGACGGCGGCGCCGATGGCGGCGGGCACGAGGGCCTGGCCCAGCCACCACAGGATGGCGAATCCGATGCCGATCAGCAGCGGAACGGACTGGGCACGGGCGACCCACCACAGATAGCGGATGGGACTCCGGGCATCGGGAACGCCGGGATCGGCGACGGGCAAGGAGAACATGGCGTCTTCCAGGCTCACAGGCCGGTCACCGGCCCGGCAAACGATTTTCCCGACGGCGTGTCGCCGACCTCGCCCGACGTGCCGGCCTGACCAGCCGCACTCCGCGGGCCCACAATTTTGGCAAGCCTGCCCTAATTTGGCGTTTCCCAGAAAGCCTTGCCTTACGCCACCGGCCCTTGAGGCGAATGGAGAATGCCCCTTATTAGGGAAGGCAAAGCAACGTTAGGCGAGCCTGAGGAATTGTGGAAATTCGCAACCGGGTAACCTCCCTCGGCATGACAACAACTACGGAACCATTTGAATTCGAGATTCATCACGCGCACAGGGATGTTTCTGGGGGATGGTTGCGCCCGACCGTCTTCGGCATGATGGATGGGCTGTGCTCCAACCTGGCACTGGTCGCCGGCGTCGCCGGTGCGCAGGGATCAACGAAGGCGGTCGCCCTCGCCGGGCTCGCCGGCCTGGTGGGCGGCGCCTTTTCGATGGGCACGGGCGAATATACGTCTGTGCGCAGCCAGAACGAGTCGATGCTCGCCGAAATCGAGGCCGAGCGACATGAGCTGCGCCATAACCCGCTGGCCGAGCAGCGGGAACTCGCCGAGATGTATGTGAAGCGAGGCGTGGATCCGGAACTGGCGCAGGCAGTCTCGTACCAGCTCCTACGCGATCCCGATCAGGCCCTGGAAGTCCATGTCCGCGAGGAACTCGGCGTCGATCTCCACGACCTGCCCAATCCGTGGACGGCGGCGATTTCATCGTTCCTCTCCTTCGTCGCGGGAGCTGCGATTCCGCTGCTGCCCTACCTCCTGGGCGTCGACGCGCTCGGCGTCGCCGCCGCGCTGACATTGGTCGCACTGTTCGTCGCAGGGGCGGTTGTCGCTCGATACACCACCCGAACCTGGTGGTACTCGGGTGCGCGACAGCTGCTTTTCGGACTCGCGTCGGCCGCTGTGACCTACGGCATCGGCCATCTCGTCGGGGCGGCAGTCGGATAGCGGCCGGTACGCCCCGGCATCCACGAAGTCCACGGCTGAGCGCGAGGCGGAAGCTCGAACGGCGAGGTCGCCGGGCCGTTGTGTAAACCTTGGTTGACACCGAGCGGATGTAAACCTAAGTTGACAGCATGAACGATACGGCGCAGCTGGCGAGCGATGCCGGCAGCCGCGATCCCGGCATCGGACTGAGGGCGGTACGCGCCCTGCGGGTGCTGGTCGAGCGGCTAGAAGCACTACAGGTGGAGAACGCGCGGGCCCAGGGCTGGTCCTGGCAGGAGATCGCCGTCCTGCTGGGCGTCACCCGGCAGGCGGTTCACAAGAAGTACGCGGGCGGGCGTGGGCTACTGAGACGGGAGAAGTAGGGATGTTCGAGCGGTTCACCAGGGAAGCCCGGCAGACGGTCGCCCAGGCGCAGGCACACGCCCGGCGCCTGAATCACCCCAAAATCGGCACCGAGCACCTGCTGCTCGGCCTCCTGGAGCAGCCGGACACCATGTCGGCGCGCATCCTGCACGGACACGGACTCACCTCCGAACGGGCGGAGGCGGAGGTGCTCCGGGCGTCGCGTCCGGATCCTCGGGGCGGCGACCTGGACGCCGACGCGCTGGAGGCGATCGGCATCGATCTCACGGCCGTACGGGAACGCGTGGAGGCGGCGTTCGGGCCGGGCGCCCTCGACCGGGCACCGAGCCGCAACCATCGCGGTCTGCTCGTCAGCGGTCGCCACATCCCCTTCGACAGCGGAGCGAAGAAGGCCCTCGAACTGTCCCTGCGCGAGGCGATCGCCCTGAAGTGCAAGGAGATCCGTGACGGCCACATCCTCCTCGGCCTGCTGCGGGAGGCCGAGGGGCTCGGCGCGCGGGTGATCAGCTCGTCGGGCATCGACATCGCCGCCCTCCGTACCGAACTGGAACGACTGCTCGCGCCGAGCGCTCGCCGGCCCCGCGCCTCCTGACCGGTCACCGGCGGTCGCGAGTGCCCGCGTTCTTCCCGCATCCGCTTTGGACGCGGGAGTCTGCGGGCACGTCGCGACAGCCGACCACTCCCGCTCGTCAGCGGCGCTGTACGGGCCGGCGATCGGCGGCGCCGTCGGCGACGAGGTGCCACAGCGAGGCCCACTGCTCGGCGGTCAGCTCCTTCGGCAGCGCGTTCGGTGCGACGCGCTCGGCGCGCATCCACTCGCGCACCGCCGTGCGGTCGAGCCGTCCGGTCCGGTCGAGGATCTCGCGCAGCCCGTGCCCCCTGCCGGTGAAGACCTGCTTGACGAAGTCCTGGTACCGCCCGCGGTCGACGACGAGCGGGGTCTCTCGGCGGACCATGGTGAGCAGGCCGCCGTCGACCGAGGGCACGGGACGGAAGGACCGGGCCGGCACGCGCGAGTGCACCTCGAACTCGTACCAGGGCCACCAGCTCGCGGTCAGCAGGGTGGCGCCTCCCACGCCCGCTCTGCGCCGGGCGACCTCCCACTGCACGAGCAGCACCGCCGCGCGCCACCGATCCTCGACGAGGAGACGCCGCATGATCGCGGTGGTCAGGTGGAAGGGAAGGTTGCCCACGATCACGTGAGGATGCCGGGGGAACCGGAAGCGCATGACGTCCGTGTTCACGACGACGACGTTCTGCGGGGTGCGCCGTTCCAGGCGCCGGGCGCGCCTGGGGTCGATCTCCACCGCTGTGATGGACCTACCGTGCCTGCTCAGCGGCAGGGTCATGGCCCCGTCTCCCGGACCGATCTCCACGATCGGTCCGCGCGTACGCGCGATGAGTCGTTCGATGGTGGCGATGACCGAGGGGTCGACGAGGAAGTTCTGGCCGAGCTCGTGTCGGCCGCCCTGTGAAGGGTGATGCATGGGTTCGCTCCGCGCTGGACGGTCGGAGCCGGGCAGCACGCGATGCCGCACCGGCGATGACTCCGATGTGCGGCGGAACTGGGAAAGGTGAGATCAGCCCGCCGCTAGGCGCGGCGGGTCCTGCCGTAACATGCGCACGCGCAGGCACAAAAAGCGCTACCCATGCCCGCACCCTACCTGAGAAGTCCGAACCGCCCGATCAGCCCGGAGCCATCCGGCTGAGGTGCTCCCAGGCGTGGTAGAGCTCGGCTCGGGCGCGGTCCATCTCCTGGACGATGTCGTAGGACCGGCTGCCGAGGATCAGCCGCCGGGGCGGTTCCGGCAGTTTGGCCAGCTCCATGATGACGGGGGCGGCCGTGCGCGGGTCCGGGCCGGCGTCGTCGCCCCACATCTCCGCCATCTTCGTCCTCAGGGACTCATAGGCCGGATGGGGCGCGGTCACCGTGGTGCCGGTGGTGAACAGCCCTGTGTCGTAGCCGCCCATCTGCACGATGGTGACCTTGATGCCGAACTGCTCGACCTCCATCGCCAGCGCCTCGCTGATCGAGTCGAGCGCCGTCTTGCCGGCGGCGTAGAACCCGACGGTGGCCATCCCGCCGCCGGAGGCCATCGAGGTGACCTGCAGAATGCGCCCGCCGCCCTGCGCCCGCAGGTGCGGGACCACGGCCTGCGCCACCCAGACCGCACCGAAGAAGTTGACGTCGAGATGCGCGCGGATCTGCTCCTCCGTGGCCTCCTCGACCATGCCGTACAACAGGCCGCCGGCGTTGTTCACGACCACGTCGAGCCGGCCGAACGCCGCAGCGGCCCGGTCCACACCCGCGCGCACGGCCTGGCGGTCGGAGACGTCCAGCGGAAGCCGTACGAGAGCGCCCGGATGCTCCGCGGCCAGGTCGGCGAGCGGCTCGACATCGCGGGCGGCGGCCACGACACGATCTCCGGAACCGAGGGCGGCCTCGGTGAACGCCCTGCCCAGACCGCGTGAAGCGCCGGTGATGAACCATACTTTCCCGGTCGTCACAGGGCATCATCTCCTTCTCAACAGTGAGACCCCATAAGCGAGACGGTTCGTCTCGTCTCGTAGACGGCCCCAGTGTGCACCGGAACTCCACCAGTGTCAAGACGGACCGTTCCGTCTCGTGCGACGTGGGCACCCTGCCCAAGGCCTTCCGCCCCCGACGGCCGTCCCGGTCGTACGGCGCGCCCCGCCGGGCGTCGCCGATCACTTTCGGACGTAGGTGAGGACGACCATCCCGCTGTCGAGGGCGCGGGTCCCGGTGAGCTCGAAGTACGCCGGGGAGAAGTCGGCGGTGAACAGCGGGATGCCGGACCCGGCCACGACGGGATAGACCTTGATCACCAACTCGTCGATCTCGGGGAGCACGGCACCGGCGAGGCGGGCGCCGCCGGCCAGGTAGATGCCCTTGCCGTCCTCGGCCTTGAGTTCACGGATCTTGGCGAGCACCTCGCCGGTGACGATCTCGACGGCCGGGTCGGGGCTGCCGGCGATGCTCCCGGACACCACGTACTGGCGCATGTGCGCGTACGGGCTGGTCACGCCGATTTCCAGCGCCGGCTCGTAGGTCACGCGCCCCTGCACCACGGTGTCGAAATCGCGGTTGCCGTCGTCGAGGCCGAGCTGGGGGCGGACATGAGACGGCAGCGTGTCCGGATAGTCGTCGCGGATGAAGTCGATGACATCCTGCGTCACCGGGAAGAAGTCGGCGGCGCCGTCCGGAGCGGCGATGAAGCCGTCGATGGTCATGCCGATGTAGTACGTGAGCTTTCGCATGCGCTTCTTTCGTCGAGTGGAGAATCGGGGAACCGGCAGCGGCTATTTCTTGGCGTAGGTGAGGACGACCGCGCCGTTGCTGAACGTGCGGGTGTCGACCAGGTCGAACAGCTGGGGCCGGAACGGCGCACTGAAGATCGGGATGCCCGCGCCGATGACCACCGGGTATCGCTTGATGACCAGTTCGTCGATCTCGGACAGCAGGGAGCCGGCCAGCTTCCCTCCACCGCACAGCCAGATCCCGAGGCCGTCCTCCCGCTTGAGCCGGCGCACCAGCTCGACCGGATCTCCGGAGACCAGTTCCACCTCGGGGTCGGCGATCTCGCCCATGGTGGTGGAGACGACGTACTGGCGCAGGTGGCGGTAGGGGCTGGTCACTCCCATGTCCAGCGCGGGCTGGTAGGAGCCGCGGCCCATCAGGACGGTGTCGAACCGCTTGTTGCCGACGCCGTCGAGCCCGGCCGGGCCGCGGAACGCGGTCGGGACGGTCTCGGGCCGCTCCGAGTTGAGGACCCGCACCATGTCCTCAGCCTCGGGGAAGAAGCCGAATCCCCCGTCGGGGTCGGCGATGAAGCCGTCGATCGTGGTGGCGACGTAGTACGTGAGCTTTCGCATCTGAACCCTCTTCGCGGTGCTGGATGGTGGTGCTGGATGACGGTGCTGGACGACCGGCGCCGGATGACGGTGCGCCCGTCAGCGGGCCGCGCCGGGCTTGGGCAGCGGCCGCGGGCGGGGCACGGAACGCGGCCGCGGAGTCTGGCGGCGGTCCGGACGGACACCCGGCACGGGCGCGCCGCCCCCGCCCGGTACGGCCTTCGCGCCCCCGACGGTGGAGAGGGCGGTGAATTCAATTCGCATACGGAACCCTTCGAAGCGTCTCGCCTGTAGTACTCTGCTTGGAGTGGTTAGACCGTAGTACTACACTTAGAGTGATGTCAACCCGAGACCCATGGAGGTTGCGATGCGGCAGAATCCGGCCCGGCGAGCGGCGCTCGTCGACGCCGCCATTGAGGTGCTGGCCCGCGAAGGAGCGCGCGGCCTGACCTTCCGCGCGGTGGACGTCGAGGCGAAGGTGCCGAACGGCACCGCGTCCAACTACTTCGCCAACCGCGACGACCTGCTCACCCAGGCGGGCGCCCGCGTCTACGAGCGGTGGCAGCCCGACTCCTCCCTCTTTGCGAACATCCTGGAGGGGCCGCACGACCGCGCCCACGTGACCGCGCTTATGCGCGAGATGGTGGGCCGCCTGACCGCCTTCCCGGCGGGCTATCTGGCGTTGGTGGAGCTGCGCCTGGAGGCCACCCGCCGCCCCGAGCTGCGCTCCGTGCTCACCCGCAGGATCCGGGCCGACCTGGACGCCAACATCGGCTTCCATCTGGAGGCCAAGATGCCGGGAGACGCCACCACGGTGGTGGTGCTCTACATGGCGCTGAACTGGCTGATCCTCGAACGGCTCACCCTGCCCGACCTCTTCCCCGAGGCGCAGGTGGACGACCTGATCGCGGACGTCGTCGAACGCATCCTGCCCCCGGACGCTCCTGTACGCGATGCGTAGGCGACGGCGGCATTTCACGATCCACCGCCACCTGCGCGATCGCGGGAAGTGCGGTGGACTCGACGCGCGCGGGCGGTCGCGATCCCTTTACGACGGCCGTCCTGTAGACCAATTGACGCAGGTGACGCGACACTCCCTACCACCGGATCGACATCCGAGCTACTGTGGATGTCATGACCGCGCCTTATGAGGATGTGCCCTTCAGTGAGCTACTCCATCATCCTGGCGCGACCACGCGCCGCCTGGACGCCGTCCGCGCGCTGCGGCTGCGGCGGCGCGACGCGGGGGACCTCGCACTGATGCGCGTCGACCAGTTGGAGCGCGACACCACGGTCGTGGACTTCACCTCCCGCTTGTTGGCCGGGCTGGTCCGGACCGAGAACATCTCCGCACTGCGCCAGGCACTGCCCGAGGCCCTCCCGTGGAGCACCTTCCTGCCCGCCGAGGACATCGACACCCTCCTCTCCGAGCTGGTGGACACGGCACGCGGCGCGGTGGCCTTGGACAACCTCACTCCGATCGCCCTCCTGCTCACCCAGTGGCGGCACAGCGCCGAGATCTACGCGGACCCCGCCCTGTATTCCGTCCTCACCCGCGAGCCGGACGGCGATCTCGGACCGGCCGCCATGCCCGAGGCGGCCACGGACTGATCTTCCCCCGGCGCGGGAGGGAAATCGTGATGGGCTGCTTCTCATCATTCATGCTCATGCATGAATGATGAGCGCGACAGAAGGTTCTCCCAGGAGAAAGACAAGGCGTGAGACGTACATCATGTACGTCTCACGCCTTCGGGAAAGCGATCGGTGCGGCGGCGGGCCGCCGCACCGGCAGGTTCTTACTTGGACGCCTTCAGGTAGTCGGCGTTCATGCGGGCGATCGTGTCGAGGGGGATGCCCTTCGGGCAGACCGCGGTGCACTCACCCGTGTTGGTGCAGCCGCCGAAGCCCTCCAGGTCCATCTGCTCGACCATGGCCTTGGCCCGCGAGTCACGCTCCGGCTGGCCCTGCGGCAGCAGGCCCAGGTGGGTGATCTTCGCGGCGGTGAACAGCGAGGCCGAGCCGTTCGGGCAGGCCGCCACGCAGGCGCCGCAGCCGATGCAGGTGGCCGCGTCGAAGGCCGCGTCCGCGTCCTCCTTCTTCACCGGGACGCTGTGCGCGTCCGGCGCCGAGCCCGCAGGCACGCTGATGAAGCCGCCGGCCTGGATGATCCGGTCGAACGCCGCCCGGTCCACGACCAGGTCCTTCACCACCGGGAAGGGCGCGGCGCGCCACGGCTCGATGGTGATCTCGTCGCCGTCCTTGAAGTGCCGCATGTGGAGCTGGCAGGTGGTGGTGGCGCGCTGCTCGCCGTGCGCCACGCCGTTGATCACCATGCCGCACATGCCGCAGATGCCCTCGCGGCAGTCGTGGTCGAAGGCGACCGGGTCGTCGCCCGCGAGGATCAGCCGCTCGTTGAGTACGTCCAGCATCTCCAGGAAGGACATGTCCGGCGAGACGTCCTCGACCTTGTAGGTCACCATCCGTCCTTCGTCGGACGGACCGTTCTGACGCCAGACCTTCAGGGTCAGGTTCATGCCGCTCACTTGTAGCTCCGCTGGGTCATCTTGACGTACTCGTAGTCGAGCACTTCCTTGTGCAGCGTCGGGCCGTCCTGGCCCCACTCCCAGGCCGCGACGTAGGCGAAGTTGTCGTCGTCGCGCAGCGCCTCGCCGTCCGCGTCCTGGGACTCGGCGCGGAAGTGGCCACCGCACGACTCCGTACGGTGCAGCGCGTCGATGCACATGAGCTCGGCGAGGTCGAAGAAGTCGGCGACCCGCCCGGCCCGCTCCAGCGCCTGGTTGAGCCCCTCGGGGTCGCCCGGCACCTTGACGTTGTTCCAGAACTCCTCACGGAGCTCGGGGATCCGCTCCAGGGCCTTGCGCAGCGACTCCTCGGTGCGCTCCATGCCGCAGTAGTCCCACATGATCTTGCCGAGCTCCCGGTGGTAGGAGTCGGCGGTGCGGGTGCCGTTCACGCTCAGCAGCTTGTCGATCTTCTGCTGGACGGCCTCGCGCGCCTGCTCCACCTCCGCCGGGTCCACGTCGCCGAACGACTTCACGTTCGCGAGGTAGTCGCCGACCGTGGTCGGGAGCACGAAGTATCCGTCGGCCAGGCCCTGCATCAGCGCGGACGCGCCGAGGCGGTTGGCGCCGTGGTCGGAGAAGTTCGCCTCGCCGACCACGAACAGACCGGGGATCGTGGACTGCAGGTCGTAGTCCACCCAGAGTCCGCCCATCGTGTAGTGGACGGCGGGGTAGATGCGCATCGGCGTCTCGTACGGGTTCTCCCCGGTGATGCGCTCGTACATCTCGAAGAGGTTGCCGTACTTCTTCTCGACGGCGTCCCGGCCGAGCCGGGCGATCGCGTCGGCGAAGTCGAGGTAGACGCCGAGACCACCGGGGCCGACGCCGCGACCCTCGTCGCAGACGTTCTTGGCCGCCCGGGAGGCGATGTCACGCGGCACCAGGTTTCCAAAAGCGGGATAAATCCGCTCAAGGTAGTAGTCGCGCTCGTCCTCGGGGATGTCGGCCGGCTTGCGCGCGTCGCCCTTGGCGAGCGGGACCCACACGCGGCCGTCGTTGCGCAGCGACTCCGACATGAGCGTCAGCTTCGACTGGTAGTCGCCGCTGACCGGGATGCAGGTCGGGTGGATCTGCGTGTAGCACGGGTTGGCGAACATCGCGCCGCGCTGGTGCGCGCGCCAGATCGCCGTCGTGTTGCAGCCCTTGGCGTTCGTGGACAGGAAGAACACGTTGCCGTAGCCGCCGGTCGCGAGCACGACCGCGTCGGCCAGGTGGGTCTCGATCTCGCCGGTCACCATGTCGCGCACGATGACGCCGCGGGCCCGGCCGTCGCTGATCACCAGGTCGAGCATCTCGTGCCGGGTGTGCATCTCGACGGTCCCGGCCGCGATCTGCCGCTCCAGGGCCGAGTACGCGCCCAGCAGGAGCTGCTGGCCCGTCTGGCCGCGGGCGTAGAAGGTGCGGGACACCTGCGCGCCGCCGAAGGAGCGGGTGTCGAGCAGGCCGCCGTACTCACGGGCGAACGGGACGCCCTGGGCCACGGCCTGGTCGATGATGTTCACGCTGACCTGGGCCAGCCGGTACACGTTGGACTCGCGGGCGCGGAAGTCGCCGCCCTTGACCGTGTCGTAGAAGAGCCGGTAGACGCTGTCGCCGTCACCGCGGTAGTTCTTCGCGGCGTTGATCCCGCCCTGCGCGGCGATGGAGTGCGCGCGCCGGGGCGTGTCCTGGTAGCAGAACGACTTGACCTGGTACCCGAGCTCGCCGAGGGTGGCCGCGGCCGACCCGCCCGCGAGGCCGGTGCCGACCACGATGACGTTGATCTTGCGCTTGTTGGCCGGGTTGACCAGCTTCGCCGAGAAACGGCGCTTGTCCCAGCGGTCCTCGATCGGGCCCTCGGGCGCCTTCGTGTCCCGGATCGGCTCGCCGACCTTGTAGTGATGCGTCTGGTCGCTCACTTGATCACTCCGATCATCACCCCGACGGGCACGGCCAGGAAGCCGACCACGAGAACCAGCGACACCAGCGCCGCGCCCGCCTTCAACTTCCCGTAGCTGCGTCCGCCGGCCAGGCCCAGCGTCTGGAACGCGCTCCACAGGCCGTGCCGCAGGTGCAGACCGACCATGATCATCGCCACGACGTAGAAGAGGGTGACCCACCAACGCGAGGGGTCGAAGCCCGCCACCAGCCGGTCGTACGGGTCCGCGTCGAAGCCCTTGGGGTTCACCGCGCCGAAGGTCATGTCCAGCAGGTGCCAGATGACGAACAGCAGGATGATGACCCCGCCGTACCGCATGGTGTGGGTGGCGTAGCCGTTGGCCTGGGACTTGCGCTTCGCGGCGTACTTCACCGGCCGGGCCTGGGCCGCGCGGCGGGCGAGGGACACGGCGGACCACATGTGCAGGACCACCGCGACCACGAGAGCGATCTCGACGACGGTCAGCAGGACGCGGTAGGGCACGGCGGGCGAGCCCATGGTCCGCAGCCATTCGGCATAGTGGTTGAAGGCGTCCGCTCCGAAGAACGCCTTGAGGTTGCCGACCATGTGGCCGAGGAGGAAGAGCACCAGGACCGCACCCGTGACGGCCATGACGGCCTTCTTGCCGTTCGACGAGGCGAAGAAGCCCGGGCGTCGGCGTGTGGGGGGATTTTTCTGCGCTGCGTGGGGTGCGACCGACGTGGTGGCCGCTCCCCGGTCTATCGTGGCTGTCACAGCTGTTCACGCTAGGTTCGGGTTCCGAAACGAGTCCAAGTCATCGCAGGCGTCGTTCCGATAGCCGCAGGCTATGACCTCTGGCCGTCGGGGCTTATCCGTTCCGGAGGCCTCGCCCTGATGCGACGAATCTCACAGCCGTACGCTTGGGAGGCGTGCAGCTCCAGCAACTCGCGTACTTCGTGGCGGTGGCCGAAACCCGGCACTTCACTCATGCCGCCGAGCGGATGCGGGTTGCCCAGCCCTCGCTGAGCAAGCAGATCAGGACTCTGGAGACCGAGCTCGGCGCGCCCCTGTTCAGCCGGGCGCGCGGCAACGTGACGCTCACCCCGGCCGGTGAGGCGCTGCTCCCGCTCGCCCGCCGGATGCTGGCCGACGCCGAGACCGCGCGCCGCGAGGTCGCCGAGCTGGCCGGGCTGCGCCGCGGCCGGGTCCGGCTCGGCGCGACGCCGTCCCTGTGCGCGGGCCTGCTGGCCGACGCCCTCGCCCGCTTCCACCGGGACTACCCGGGCGTCGAACTGCTCGTGGAGGAGAGCGGCTCCCGCGACCTGGTACGCGACCTGGCCAGGGGGCAGCTCGATCTCGCGCTCATCATCCTGCCGCTGCAGAGCAGCGACCCCTCCCTCGTGACCGAGGAGATCCTCCGCGAGAACCTCGTCGTCGCCTCTCCCCCGGGACGCAACAAGCCGTACATGCGGATCGAGGACCTGCGCGGGCGGCCGCTGGTGATGTTCCGGCGCGGCTACGACCTGCGCGAGGCGACGCTCGCCGCGTGCCGGCAGGCGGGGTTCGAGCCGCGCTTCGCGGTCGAGGGCGGCGAGATGGACGCGGTGCTGCGCTTCGTCGAGGCGGGGCTCGGCGTCGCGGTGGTGCCGTCCATGGTGCTGGACGGCCGGCCGGGCCTCGCGGGCACCCCGCTCGCCCCTCCGGGGCTGCGCCGCACCGTCGCGCTGGCGCACCGCAAGGACGTCGAGCCGACCCGCGCGGCCCAGGCGTTCCGCGCGACCCTGCTCTTCTATCTCGTCGAGGCGGCGCACCACGGCAGCCTGCCGCAGGGGATCGAGCTCATCTGCGCGGACTGACGAGTCCCCGCCGGTGATGAGGCCGCGCTCCATCTCGGACCGCTTCTGGGCGGCGTTCACTCCCTCGCCCCGATGACGTCGGCCGGCCTGTCACGCAGAACCAACCGGGCGGGGACGACGGTGGCGACCAGGGCCAGCGCCGCCGCCGCCGCGACCACCGCCAGGTAGGTCACCGGCGGCATGTACGGCGTGGCCGATCCGGTCATCCCCGTGCTGAACGCGGTGAGCGTCACCAGGGCGACGCCCGTGCCGAGTGCCGCCGAGACCAGCACCGCGACGAAGGTCTCCCAGCGCAGCATGCGCATGATCTGCCGCCGGGTGGTGCCGACGAGGCGGAGCAGCGCGAACTCGCGGGCCCGGTCGGAGGTCGCCATCGCGAGCGTGTTGACGACCGCGATCGCGGTGAAGGCGATGATCAGGCCCATCGCCACGTAGTTGACCTCGGCGTTGGCGGGTGCGGCGGTCGCCTCGACCCAGTCGAGCACGCCCATGCCCGGACGGTCGCGCAGGGTGGCGGCCAGCGCGGCCCGGTCCACCGATGGGGCGGCCACGAGAACGGTCCGGGCCAGCGGGTCGTCCACGTGCGCCGCGACCAGATCGTGCGGCAGCGTGAGATCGGCGAAGCCCAGACCTCGGGAGTAGACGGCGGCGACCGTGAGCGTGGCGGGGGTGCCGTCGCCGAGCGTCAGCGCCACCGGGTCGCCGACGGACACGCCCAGGCCCTCCGCCGCGGTCTCGCTGACCGCGAGCGTGCCCGCGCCCATGCGGTCCACGGAGCCCTTCCGCACGTCGAGGTCCATGGTGGACGCGAGGCCTTCGGGGGTCACGGCCTGCGCGCCGTACCTCGTCAGGCCGACCCGGACCGAGGTGCGCAGGACCTCGGTCACCGCCACCACGCCCGGCACCTTACGTACGGCGTCGGCCGCCGCCTCGGAGACGCGCGGCCCGAGGACGTAATCGGCGCGGGTCCCGGTGCGGGCCTGCTCCTGGGCCGCGTGCCCCATGGTCGTCTGGACGAACAGGATCGTGCAGGTCATCGCCACCATCAGACTGAGTGGGGTGACGACGGCGGCGAGGCGGCCGGTGGACGTCCGCAGGTTGGCCGCGGCGAGGTGCCCGCCCACCCGGAAGGCGCGCATCGGCGCCCCGAGCACGGTGACGGCGACCTTGGCGATGACGGGGCCGAGCAGGGCGATCGCGGTCGTCCACACCAGCGCGGTCAGCATGGTCACCGGGCTGGACGCGGCCTCGATCGACAGCGTGGACAGCACCAGCGTGAGCGTGACGGCGGCAGCGAGGCAGAGCAGCCCGGCGACCAACCGGCCCTTGGGCAGCCCGGCCTGGCGCAGCGCGGCCTCGCCCAGCGCCTCGACCGGCCGGATCCTGACGGTGCGGCGGGCGGAGATCCTGGCCGCGGCCCACGCCGCCAGCAGGGTCGCCCCGAGCGCGGCGAAGACGGGGAACGGGCTCAGCACCAGGTCGAGGTTCGACGGCATCGCGCCGAGGTCCACGAACCGCGACCGCAGCCAGAACGCCAGCCCGACCCCCAGCGCGGAGCCCGGGACGCCCGCGACCAGGCCGATGAGCAGGGCCTCGCCGCCGAGCATCTTCCTGATCTGCCGGGGCGTGGCGGCGACCGCGCGGAGCAGCGCGATCTCTCGCTGGCGCTGCTGGATCGACAGCGCGAACGTGCCCACGACCACGAGGATCGCGACCAGCAGCGAGGTGCCGCCCAGCGCGCCACCGAGGCTGATCAGCTTGATCCTGGCGTTCTCGGCGGCGAGGAACTCGACCGTGCCACGGTCGTCCCCGGTGTAGGCGAGTGTGTTCGTGCCTTTCAGCACCGCGTTCACGCCCGCCGAAACGGCAGTGACATCCCCCTCGGGGAAGACACCGATCGCGCTGACGGAGTCGGCCGCGCGCCCGCCCAGCAGCCCGGCCAGCCTGCGGGCCTCCGCCGTGCCGAAGAACAGGGTGGCCTGGCTGTCCAGCGCCTCCGCCGTCACGCCGACCACGCGGTACTCGCCCGCGGCCTCGACGGTGAGCCGCGCTCCGACGGCCAGCCCCGACGCGGCGTCGGCGACCACTTCTCGGGCCGCTCCCGGCGCACGTCCCGCACGCAGGGTGAAGGGGGTCAGTGCGGCGGATTCCCAGCCGTGGCCGGTGAACGTGGCACCGCCGGAATGGACGGGGAAGGTCACCTCGGCGACCACCGAGCGCACGCCGGGGACGCCCGCCAGTCGGTCGGCGAGAGAGGCGGGCACCCAGGCCCGCTCGGACAGCGGCTTGGCCTTGACCTTCGTCTTGACCTCGCCGTCCCCCTTCTCCTTCTTGATCGTCTCGCGGACGTTCTGGTCCCCGGCGACCAGCATGGGAGCGCCCATGTACCGCTCGGGCCGAATCTGGCCGCGCAGCCCCGTCTCCAGCAGGGCGCCGCAGGCGCAGACGAGCGCGGCGGCACACAGGAGCGCGAAGAACGCTCCGGCGAAGCCGGCCTTGCGGCTCCGCATTGTCTGCAGGGCGAACCCGAACATCACACCCACGCTCCCAACCGGGTCATGCGGTCGGCGACCCTGTCGGCCGTCGGCGCGCTCATCGTGTCGACGATGCGGCCGTCGGCGAGGAACAGCACCGTGTCGGCGTACGACGCGGCCACCGGGTCGTGGGTCACCATCACCACCGTCTGGCCGAGGCCGTCGACCACCTCCCTGAGCAGGGTGAGCACATCGCGTGCCGTCACCGTGTCGAGCGCGCCGGTCGGCTCGTCGCCGAACACGACCTCGGGCCGGGTGACCAGCGCCCTGGCGATCGCCACTCGCTGCTGCTGCCCGCCGGAGAGCTGCGCGGGGCGGTGGCCGGTACGGCCGTCGAGCTTGACCCGCCGGACGACCTCGTCCAGCCAGGGCCGGTCCACAGCGGACCCGGCCAGCCGCAGCGGGAGCGTGATGTTCTCCGACACCGTCAGGGACGAGACCAGGTTGAACGCCTGGAACACGAAGCCGACCCGCTCCCGGCGCAGTTCGGTCAGCCGAGTCTCGTCCATCCCCGCCAGCTCGGTGCCGCCGAGCCGTACCGAACCTGAGGTCGGCCGGTCCAGCCCCGCCGCGCAGTGGAGGAACGTGCTCTTGCCCGAACCGGACGGCCCCATCACGGCGGTGAAGCCCCCGCGCGGGATGCCGATCGTCACCTCGCGCAGGGCGGCCACCGCGCCCTGCCCCTTGCCATACACCTTGCTCACGGCGTCCAGCCGTACCGCGTCGTTCATGGAATCAAGCCTGCTGAACCGGGGAAACGCGGACCAGAGAGCCGATCACGAGTCGGACATGACGACGTCATGAGTCGGACACTGATAGACATATTGCCGTGATCAAGGTTCTGCTGGCAGAAGATCAGCACGTGGTACGCGGAGCACTCGTCGCGTTGCTGGAGTTGGAGGACGACCTGACGGTGGTGGACGCCGTCGGCTCGGGTGAGGCCGTGTTGCCCGCCGCGCTCCGGCACCGGCCGGACATCGCCGTGCTCGACATCGACATGCCCGGCCTGGACGGCCTCGGCGCCGCGGCCGAACTGCGCGCGAAGCTGCCCGCCTGCCGCACGCTGATGCTCACCGGGAACGGCAGGCCGGGCCACCTTCGCCGGGCGCTGAGCGCGCAGGTCAACGGGTTCATGCTGAAAACCGCGCCGCCGGACGACCTGGTCGCGGCGATCCGCACGATCGCCGCCGGAGGCCGCGTCCTCGACCCCTCGCTGGCGGTCGCCGCCTGGGACCTCGCCGACAACCCCCTCACGCCGCGCGAGGCCGACGTGCTACGGCTGGCCGCCGGCGGCGCCGAGGCGACCGAGATCGCCGCCGACCTGTTCCTCAGCGCCGGGACCGTACGCAACTACCTCACCACGATCGTGACCAAACTCGGCGCCCGCAACCGGACGGACGCCGCCCGCATCGCCCGGGAGGCCGGCTGGATCTAATGCCCGTCCGGGCAAACCTTGCCGGTCACGGCACCAGGACGGCCCGCACCCGGAACCAGCCGTCGTCCTCCACCCGCGCGGTCAGCTCGCCGCCGAGCGCGGCCAGCCGGGCGGTGAGGTTGCCGATGCCCGAGCCCGGCCGGCCGCGCCCCGCGTCCGGGCGCACCCCGTCGTTCCGCACGCTGAGCCGTACGACGCCCTGGGAGACCTCGGACGCGATGTGGCAGCTCCGCGCCGAGCTGTGCCTGAGCACGTTGGTCACGGCTTCCCGCAGAACGGTCGCGAGCACGGTCTCGGCCGGAGCGGGCAGCGGCCCGTGGCCGAGCGAGAGCCGGACCTCCATCCCGGCCGCGGCCAGCACGGAACGGGCCGACTCCGCTTCCTCCTCCAGCGACATCTCACGGTGGTCGCCCGACGCGGCCCGCAGATCGGCCCTGGCCCGCCCGGCCATCACGATGACGTCGGCGATCTCCGCGCGGGCCCGCTCCGGGGCGGCGTCCGCCAGGCGCCGGGCCAGCTCGCACTTGAGCAGGATCGCCGCCAGGTTGTGTCCGAGAAGGTCGTGCAGGTCGCGCGCGGCGCGCAGCCGCTCCTGGACGATCGCGGCGCGGGCCGGCTCCTCCCGCGAGTCCTGGAGCTCCTTGACCACCCGGGCCAACCCGACCAGGCCGTGGATCACCAACCCGGTGACCAGCGTGCTGGCGGTGTAGTTGACGACGGCTTCCGCCGGAAGCCCGAACGCCGCCGCGGCCGTCGCCACGCTCGCCATGACGACCGCCACGAGCGGCAACGACACCGCCCAGCGGAACATGAGCAGCAGCGGGCCCGCCAGGAAGCCGCCCACGCCCAGCCAGTCCTGGCCGAACACGAACAACGGCGCATAGGCGAGCAGGGCCATGGCCGCCAACGCGTACGGATGACGCCCGCGCACGGACCGGAGCTGCAGGTACGCGATCACGGCCAGGCACGCCGCCGCCGGCAGAACCAGATCTCCCGGGACGAGGAGCAACGCCTTGACGCAGAATCCGGCGACCACCGTGCCGAGCAGGGCGATCGACAGGCCGTAGGCGGTGTCCGGTGGCGGCGGAGCGGGCGGCGTGGCCGGGATGGCGGCCTCGACGCCGAACCTGCCGTCGGGATCGAGCCCGACGCGCAGGGCCCCCGACACCGCCGCCATCCGGTCGATGACGTCGTCCAACCCCTCGACGCCCGCGCCCGCCGTTCGCACACCGTCGTTGGTGACGCGCAACCGAACCATGCCGTCACGGTGCACGGTCTCGATCAGGCAGTGCCGGGCGGTTCCCTGCCGTACGACGTCGGTGACGGCGTCGCGGAGCACCGTCGCGAGCAGCGCCCCGGCCGAGCCGAGCGGCTCGGTGTGACCGATCCGCACCTCCGTCTCGACCCCCGCCGCCGACAGCAGCGCCCGCGCCGCGGCGACCTCCGGGGCGAGCGACAGCGCCCGGTAGTCCGCCGCCGCCGAGCGGGCGTCCGCCAGGCAGCGCCGCGCCGTGGCGGCGACGTCCCCGATCGTCTGCCCGGTCGCCCCCGCGTCCACCGCCGACTCCATGGCGCGGCGCGCGCCGCGTTCGATCGCGTCGAGCCCCCGCCCGATGCCCTCGTTCAGCTCGGTGGCGATCCGGAGCCGCTCCTCCGCGACGGCCGCGAGCGCGAGCCTCACCCGGGCCGCGGCGACCTCGTCCACCCGCTCCGCCATCCGGGTCAGACCGTAGATCACGAGAGCGGCGAGCGCCGGGGTGATCGTGGAATCGATCACCGCGAGCGCGTCCGCCGAACGCGTGGCCTGGACGAGCGCGGCCCCGGCCACCACGAGGACCGCCACGGGCCACGCGGAGACGAGCAGTAGCGAACCGGCGAGAAAGCCGAAGAGACCGACGGACACGCCGCAGACGAGCACCGCCACCGTCGCGAGAACGGCCTGCGCGGCGAGCGCGGCCGGGCCGCGCAGGCGGCGCCACCGGGGGAAGACCTGCCCCAGCTGGAGCACGAGGACGCCCAGCGGCAGCAGCGCCTCCGCCACGCCGTCGGCTGCCAGCACGTACACGGAGGCGAAACCCGCGAAGACCACGGCGACGGTCAGCCGCGCGAGCCGGGGGCCGGGCTCGGTGCCGGCCACGAAGGATCTCACCCTGTTCACTCTGGCCTCGACCTCCCCATTCGCCAGGGCAAGTCTTCCAGAACACCAGAAAAAACCGGACATGAGGGGGAATAGTGCCTGCGCTTCAGTGAGACGTGACGACAATCACACTCTCTTGCCGAAATAGGGGGTGACCCTTCTCACATTTTGCCCTGTCGGCGTCGTAACGTATGCCCCACCAACAGGCGTCGGCGTTGTTACACGGCGTTGTTACACCTCGTGGCGCATCGGCCGGCGCGACACGAATGGACGCGGAGCCCTCGGCGTACAGAAAAGGGACCGCGGAAGGTGGAGAGGTCTCTGATGACCCAGACAACGGCCGAAAACTCGGCCAGAAAGCAACGCGCCCAGATCAAGGTACGCACTCTGCGCACCGACCGATGGTGGCTGGCGCCGGCGCTGACATTCACCGGACTGATGACATTCCTTGTTTACGGGTTCTGGGCGATCTTCGACCAGAGCTACCTGGCGGAGCCGTACATCGCGCCCTTCGCCTCTCCCTGCCTGGCGACGGCCTGCCCCGAAGGGGCACGCCTGTTCGGCTTGGCGCCCATCGGCGACTGGTACACCTGGCCGCCGGGATTGCTGATCCTCGGACTGCCCGCGGGCTTCCGTCTCACCTGCTACTACTACCGCAAGTCCTACTACCGCTCGTTCTGGCTGTCGCCGCCCGCCTGCTCCGTGGCCGAGCCGCACGGCAAGTACACCGGCGAGACCCGCCTGCCGCTGATCATCCAGAACATCCACCGCTACTTCTTCTACTTCGCCGTCATCATCGGTCTAATCCTGACTTATGACGCGGTTCTCTCGTTCCGGGATAAAGACGGCAACTGGGGACACGTGGGGCTGGGAACGATCATCCTTCTCGTCAACGCGATCCTGATTCTCGCCTACACCTTCGGCTGCCATTCCTGCCGGCACATCACGGCAGGCCGGCTGAACCACTTCTCCAAGCACCCGATCAGGTACAAGGCGTGGACCTTCGTGTCGAAACTCAACGCCAAGCACCAGCAATTCGCCTGGGCGTCGATGTTCTCGGTCATGATCGCCGACCTCTACGTCCGGCTGGTCGCCAAGGGCATCATCAACTTCCCGTTCGCATAACGAGGGATCACAGTGGAAATCGAGCGTCACGAATACGACGTCGTCGTCATCGGCGCGGGAGGCGCCGGGCTCCGCGCGGCGATCGAGGCGCGGCAGCAGGGCAAGCGCACCGCCATCGTCTGCAAGTCGCTCTTCGGCAAGGCGCACACCGTCATGGCCGAGGGCGGCGCGGCGGCCGCGATGGGGAACGTCAACCCCGACGACAACTGGATGGTTCACTTCCGCGACACCATGCGCGGCGGCAAGTTCCTGAACAACTGGCGGATGGCCGAGCTGCACGCCAAGGAGGCCCCGGACCGCGTCTGGGAGCTGGAGGCGTGGGGCGCGCTGTTCGACCGCACCAAGGACGGCAAGATCAGCCAGCGGAACTTCGGCGGCCACGAGTACCCGCGTCTCGCCCACGTCGGCGACCGCACCGGCCTCGAACTCATCCGCACCCTGCAGCAGCGCGTCGTCGCACTCCAGCAGGAGGACGAGAAGCTGCACGGCGACCCTGAGGCGTACATCAAGGTCTTCGCCGAGTGCACGGTCACCCGCCTGCTCAAGGACGGCGAGGACGTCTCCGGGGCCTTCGGCTACTGGCGCGAGACGGGCAAGTTCATCGTCTTCGACGCCCCGGCCGTCGTGCTGGCCACCGGCGGCATCGGCAAGTCCTACGTCGTCACGTCCAACTCCTGGGAGTACACGGGCGACGGCCACGCGCTCGCCCTGCTCGCGGGCGCGAAGCTGATCAACATGGAGTTCATCCAGTTCCACCCGACCGGGATGGTCTGGCCTCCGTCGGTGCGCGGCATCCTCGTCACCGAGTCCGTACGCGGAGACGGCGGCGTGCTGCGCAACTCCGAGGGTCGGCGCTTCATGTTCGACTACGTGCCGGACGTGTTCAAGGACAAGTACGCCACGACGGAGGAAGAGGGCGACCGCTGGTACACCGACCAGGCGAACAACCGCCGGCCGCCGGAGCTGCTGCCGCGTGACGAGGTCGCCCGGGCCATCAACGCCGAGGTGAAGGCGGGCCGCGGCTCGCCGCAGGGCGGCGTCTTCCTCGACGTCTCCACCCGGCTGCCGGCCGACGAGATCACCAAGCGGCTGCCGTCGATGCACCACCAGTTCAAGGAGCTGGCGGACGTCGACATCACCAAGGAGCCCATGCAGGTCGGCCCGACATGCCACTACATCATGGGCGGCGTCGAGGTGGACGCCGACACCGGCGCCGCCTCCGTGCCGGGACTGTTCGCGGCGGGCGAGGTCTCCGGCGGCATGCACGGCTCCAACCGTCTCGGCGGCAACTCGCTGTCCGACCTGCTGGTGTTCGGCCGCCGGGCCGGCGCCGGCGCGGCCGAGTACGTGAACGGCCTGGCACGGCGGCCCGCCGTGTCCGAGACGGCGGTCCAGGACGCGCGGGCCGAGGCGCTCGCGCCGCTGGAGCGGTCGGGCGGCGAGAACCCCTACGAGGTCCACCACGAGCTGCAGCGGACGATGAACGACCTCGTCGGCATCATCCGCAAGACCGAGGAGGTCTCCGAGGCGCTGGACGCCGTCGAGAAGCTCAAGGAGCGGTCGAACCACACCGCGTCCCCGGGCGGCCGGATCTACAACCCCGGCTGGCACCTCGCCCTCGACCTGCGCAACATGCTGCTCGTCAGCGAGTGCGTGGCGCGGGCCGCGCTCCTGCGCGAGGAGAGCCGGGGCGGGCACACCAGGGACGACTACCCGAAGATGTCGCCCGAGTGGCGGCGCAAACTCCTGGTCTGCTCGGCGACGCCGGACGGCGCCACCGTGGACGTCGAGGAGCGGATCCAGCCGTCGATGCGCGCTGACCTGCTGGTCCTGTTCGACCGGGAGGAGCTCAGCAAGTACCTCACCGGGGACGAGCTGGCGAAGTACGACGCGGTCAAGGAGTCGTGATGGGTTACAAGGCCAAGTTCCGCGTCTGGCGCGGCGAGGGCGGCGAGGGCCGCCTGGAGGACTTCACCGTCGAGGTGAACGAGGGCGAGGTCGTCCTTGACGTCATCCACCGGCTGCAGGCGACGCAGGCTCCCGATCTCGCGGTCCGCTGGAACTGCAAGGCGGGCAAGTGCGGCTCCTGCTCGATGGAGATCAACGGCAGGCCACGGCTCGGCTGTATGACCCGGATGTCCACCTTCGAGGAGACCGAGACCATCACGGTCACCCCGATGCGGACGTTCCCCGTCATCAAGGACCTGGTGACCGACGTCTCGTTCAACTACCAGAAGGCGCGCGAGATCCCGTCGTTCACCCCGCCGAAGGACGTCGAGCCCGGCGAATACCGGATGCAGCAGATCGATGTCGAGCGGTCCCAGGAGTTCCGCAAGTGCATCGAGTGCTTCATGTGCAACAACGTCTGCCACGTCATCCGCGACCACGAGGAGAACAAGCCGGCCTTCGCCGGCCCGCGCTTCCTCATGCGGATCGCCGAGCTGGACATGCACCCGTACGACACGGCCGACCGCAAGGAGTCCGCGCAGGAGGACCACGGCCTCGGTTACTGCAACATCACCAAGTGCTGCACCGAGGTCTGCCCCGAGCACATCAAGATCACCGACAACGCGCTGATCCCGATGAAGGAGCGCGTGGTCGACCGGAAGTACGACCCGCTGGTCTGGCTGGGTAACAAGATCTTCCGGCGGTCCAGCTGAGAAGGGGCTGAACGGGCTCCCTGGAGCCATGTGCGGCCGTCCGCGCCTCGGGCGCGGGCGGCCGTTCCCTTTTCACGGGCCTCCCCGGAAGCCGTTTTCACGGGTCTCCCCGAGGACCGTCGTCGGGGAGAACGGAACGGTCAGCCGGTCTGGCCGGGGGTGCCCGGGGTTCCGCCGGCTTCGGGCGCGCCAGGAGCGGGGCTCCCCGGAACGTCCGGGCGGGGCGCCGCCGCCGGGTCCGCCTCGTTCACGGCGAGGCTCCAGGCGTCTGCCTGCTGCCCGGGTACGCCGTACCCCGGGGCCACGCCGTACCCATGGGGCATCCCGTAGGCCGGGTGGGCGCCGTACGCCTGCTGGGGCGCGTATCCCTGCGGGTAGCCCTGCTGCGGATGCGGATATCCGTACGGGTGCTCGGCGGCGTAGGGGTAGCCGTAGGCCGGCGGGTACGCCACCGGGACGGGCACGAGGCCGACCATCGGCGCGTACGCCGCTCCCGGCACGGGCACCGCCCCGGCCGCCGGGCCGCCCTTGCGCGCCGCCGTCGCGTGCGCCATCCGCCGCAGCCGGCCCTCGAAGATGAGCCAGCCGAACAGGGCGATCAGCACGAGCAGCGCCGCCGGGATGGCCAGCTTGTGGCTCAGCGTGACCTGGTCGAACTCCGGCGTCGCGTTGCGCAGCTCGTACGCCGCGTCCTGCGGGGCCGGGTCGCCGAAGTCGGTCGGCGGCGCCACCACTTCGGCGGGGTTGTCCGACGCCTCCGGCAGGGAGATCTGCGGATTCTCCTCCGGCTTCTGCTCCTCCTGCTGCGGCTCCTGCGTCGTCTCCACGACGTCGGGGATCGGCTCGGCCGTCGTGCTCTCGACCGTGTTCGGTGTCGGCGACGGAGTGGGCGTGTGGGTGGGCGTCGTGCTCGGGGTCGGCGTCACGGTGACCGTCTGCGTCACCACCGGGCTGCCCGTCTCGCTCGGGGAGGCGCCGTCGGGCGTCTCGGTGATCGTCACCGTGACCTCGGGCTGGCACACCTGGCCGGCTTCGCACGGCTCGACCCGGTCGTCGTCCGCCGCGGCGGCGATGACCGGGACCGCGACCAGCACCGAAATCGTGATGATCAGGGCAGAGAAGGCGGCCCTCAGTCGTGCGCTTCCGCTCACTGCCGCCTCCGTCGCCTTCCCGCGCTTTCTTAAAGCGGAATTCTACGCAGACAAAAGGAACAGTAAAGACAACTCACGAAGAACCATTGAGCAAACCCTGGACCGCCCGGACAATCGGCAGGTCGCCCGGCAGCCATGGAACGTCGTAAAGCTCCTCCTGACCCAGCCACCGCAGCGCGAGATGCTCCAGGGGCTCGGGCACGCCGGACACGATGGTGGCGACCCATACCCGCAGCACCGAGCCGCTGGACAGGGGCCATTCGCCGCCGACCCGGCGCCCGACCGCGATTTTGACGCCGAGCTCCTCGGCGCATTCGCGGACCAGCGCGTCGTGGTCACTCTCGCCGGGATCGACCTTCCCTCCGGGGAACTCCCAGCCACCCTTCAGCTCGGGCGGGTCGGCCCGCTGGGCGGCCAGGAGTCGGCCGTTCTCGATGATCGCTGCCCCGACGACGATGGTCTCCATGCCCCTTACGTTAGAGCGGCGCTTTTCAATTGCTCCAGCACATCCGCGTTCTGGAGGGGACGGGTGAACCCGACCACATTCCCGCGATCCGCATATGTCGTGACTTTGATGGGGCCGCATCTGGTGCAACGGGCCTCGATCATCTTCCCGGGCGAGACGATCATGCCGACGTGTCCCGGCCGGTCCGGCCCGGTGCCCGGTCCCGCGTTGAAGAACACCAGGTCGCCCGGCTGCTCGCTGCCCGGCTCGATCCGTAGGCCGAAGGGCCACTGGCCGAAGGTCGTGCGCGGGATCGTCAGGCCCGCGTTGCGGTAGGCCATGTAGATGATCCCGGAGCAGTCGAACGCGTCCGGACCGGTCCCACCCCACCGGTACGGCTTGCCGCGCTGCGCTAGGGCGTACTCGAGGATCTTCTGCACCACGCCGTCGGGGGCGTCCTCGGCGAAGTCGCAGGCGGGGTTCGGCGTGTCGATCCCGCCCGTGGCGGCGTACCGCTTGGCGATGGCCAGGACCTGGTCGACGTACCAGTCGGCGCGGTTGTAGACGAAGATGGCCCGCCTGAGGTCGTCGGGGGCGCCGTTGCGCTTGAGCATCTTGGCCGCGGCCAGGATCGCGTCGGCGGGATCGTAGACGTCGCCGTACCCGTCGCCGTCGCCGTCCGAGGCGTACCCGTTGTAGTCGGTGCCCATCTTGATCCTGGACTTGCCGCCCCACGTGCTGATCAGGAACTGCATGGGGCCGGCGGCTCCGGCGTAGTTGGTGCCGTCCTTCACGCCGGGGAGCGAGGACCTGCCGTGGTCGGTCTCCCGCTTGCCCACCGCCGCGAGCACGTTCCACTGCACGCCGATCTGCGCGCCGAACTTCTTGTACAGCTCCAGGTAGTCGGCGGGGATGTCCTCGCGCGCCGACTCGGACAGGTCGGTGGCGGTCGCGGCCTCGGCGCAGTCCGCCCCGCCCAGTCCCCCGCCGATGAGCATGGACGGCGAGGGCGTCATCAGCATGATCGACCCGAAGAGCGTGAACGGGACGAGGACCGCGAGGGCGACGGCCAGCCCGCGCCAGGAGAACCTCCCCGCAAGGGCCTTGGACGGTATCACTGCGACGTGTCCCCGTCCTGGCCGGCGTCCGCGGGCTGCAGGTCGTACACCCTCCAGTCGGCGCCGACCTTGACGACCGTCACCGCGAACTCGTCCCGCTGCTCCTTCTCGCCGCTCTTCGCGGTGACGTGCTGGACCGAGCCGACCACGAGCGTGACCATGTTGGCCGTCATGTCGCGGATGGAGCGCACGGTCGCCGTGCCGCGCGACACCACCTCGTCGGACCGGTTGTGGTTCACCAGTGCGGGCGCGGTCATCGTGCGGGTCAGGTCCGCGCCGAACTCGACCGTCGCGAACCCCGCGAGCCGTTTCGCGAACGCCGCCGGGTCCTCGTCGTGCCGGAACGTCCCGTACGACTCGGTGAACCGGCGGGCGAGATCGGCCGCCGCGCCCAGCTCGGCCTTCGACAGCGGCAGGTAGGAGTAGATGTCGAAGGTCGCGGGCGTGGTGGCGACCTGGCTCGGCGCCGTGGTCGGGGCGGCCCCGGGCAACGGCGTTCTGGTCGGCTCGGACGTGCCCGGCGGCCGCTCGGACGCCTCGTCGCCCGACGACCCGGACGACGTGAGATAGACGCCGACGACGGCGAGGATGACCACGACCCCGGCGAAGGCCAGCCCCCGCCGGCCGTCCCTTCCCTTCATGGTCACTCCTTGTCGGAGCCGGAGGGCCTCGCCCAGAAGGGACCGGGCGCGTCACCGGGGTTGCGTCCGCTCTCGCCGCGGCTGGACAGCCACAGCGGGGGCGCGTCGGAGGAACGCGAGCCGCCGGAGCCCGAACCGCCGCCGAAGATGCTCCCTCCCGACGACCGTCCGCCGGAGCCGGATCGGGGCGCCGAGCCGCTCGACCGGCTCGATCCACCCGATCCACCCGATCGGCTCGACCCGCCGGAGCCGCCGCGCGAGGACGAGCCACCCGACGAGCCGGACCACAGCGACCTGCGGCCCCCCGAACCGTTACGGGACGGGCGCGACGCCCAGCCGCCCGAGCGGCCGCTGAACCAGCCGCCGCCGGAACCGCCACCCGAGCCCGATCCGGAACCCGACCCGGCCGACGAGCCCGAGCCGGACGGCGCGCGCGTGGGCGTGGCGGGCCGTACGCCGGAAAGGTTGAGCGGTGGGGCCGACCCCTGGCGCGGGATCGTGGTGGTCTTGCGCCGCCCGGGGCCGGACGCGTCGGTCTCCAGCGGCGCCGGCTGCGCCCCGGCCCGGACCCCGGCCGGGATCGTCCCGGGCGCACCCTCCTCGCCGCGTACCCTGCCCTGCGCGACCGAGGAGGTGGCCACCGCCGCCGCCGTGCCCGCGCCGGTCGCCATCGCGGCGGCGCCGATGATCGGCTCGGCCTTGCGCAGGCCCCACCGTCCGACGCGGCTCGCCGCCACCGGCGGCAACGCGTTCGCGGCGCGGGAGAGGGTCGGCGCGCTGGCCGCCTCGCCGAGCATCCGCGTGGTGAACGTGTGCCCGTCCATCGAGGAGAACAGGTGCTGGAACGGCCGCCGGTAGAAGAACACCGCGATCGTCATCAAGGCCATGAACAGGATCTGCATGCCCCACGGCAGGCTGGTCGAGATGATCAGCGCGTAGCCGTACACGAGCACGCCGAGCACCAGCGCCAGCACGGCCTGGCGGAGCAGCGTGCCGACGACCATCTCCACCCAGCGCATGGCGATGATCCGCCCCGTGCCGGGATGGACGCCGATCAACAGGAACACCGGCCCGAGGATCAGCAGCAGCAGGAAGCCGATCTTGAGGGCCAGCAGGGACACGGCCACCAGGAAGATCAGCAGGCCCGCGACCATCGCCGCGACGAACGCGCCGATCGCGATGCCGAGCCGACTGGTCCAGTCCTTCCCCTGGAAGAGGAAGTACATCGAGGTGGTCTGCAGCGGCTTGGCGACCTCCTCCTCGAAGCGCTTCTGGTGGGCGTCGGTGCCGGGCATCTGCCGGGCCACCTGCTCCGCACGGTCGATCGCCTGGATATTGAGCAGCTTGGCGCCGAACGTCTTCACCACCGGGGCGTCCGGGTCCGCGGTGCCGAACTCGCCCATCAGCCAGGGCTTGCAAACAAGTGTGGACCAGAGCGCGTCGGCATTCTGGTCCACTCCCGGCGTGCCCGGCTGGGCGTACCCGCCGGCCGTGGTCTCGGCGTCGCCGCCCTCCTTGGCGGGCAGGCAGGACGCGCCCCCCGCCCCCGGCAACCCGGAGAAGGCCGAGTTGACGATCTCACCGGTCTTGTCGGTCACCACCTTGCCGAGCCCGGTGAAGTCGCCGGGGCGGCTGAAGAACCACACCGCCGCGACCACCGCGATGACCATCCAGATGACGCCCTCGGTGGTGGTCGTCGCCCGCTTGCGGATGAGTCCGTACCACGCGAGCCAGATCGCGCCGAGGATGACGATCGGCCGCAGGTACGGCCAGTACATGGCGTTGGCGAGGTTGGTGACGATGTCGTCGACCACGTTCTTGATGGGCTGGATCGGGCCCTCGGAGGCCGCCGCCTGGTAGGTGCTGATCGTCAGCCGGTCGATCGCCTTGGCCCAGGAGAAGATCGCGTTCGCCCAGGAGTTGCCCAGCACGGCCGTCACATCGGAGCAGCCCAGGTCGTACGTGTGCCAGAACTGGCCGGCCATGCCGTACCGGCCGTAGTTGGTGAGGGCGGCCTGCTCGGCGGGGGCGGCGCCCGCGCCGGTGCCGGTCACGCCGCCCGTCGACTCGGTGCCGGTCCCCTCGGCGCCGCCGGCCGCGGTGGCGGCGCTGTCCGGCGGTGGCGGCTTGACCAGGCCGTCCACGCCGCCGTCGACGATCTCGGGGGCGAGGGCGGGCGAGAGGTCGCACACGCCCGCCGCGCTGGCGGTGCCGGACAGCACCAGGGGCAGCGTCAGGAACGCCGCGACGACCACAAGGAGCAGGGCGACCCTGCGTCTACGACCAGAGCGAGCGCGACCGTTCACCCGCGTTCTCAAGACCGCACCTCCTGCGCGACCCCCTGCTTGTCGGCGCCCCCGCCAAGAAGATCATGCCTTTTCTCGTGCGGTTTGTCGTGGGTCGGATTCGTATCCAGCCAGCGGAGCAGCTCATCGGAGATAAGGTCCACCCCTATCCGCCCCGCCCGCCCGTCCAGATCCCGGAAAACGCACTCTCCGTTGCCCAGGGACCGCAGCACCGCCTTGTGCTCCTCCGACGGCTCGACCCCGAGAAGTTCCATCACGTGTTCGACCTCCACCCGCTCCGTGGAGCGGAACGCGAACACCGACGAGAGACAGTTGGTGACCTGCTCGTTCAGCAGGTCACCGGCGTTCTGTGAGACCAGGACGAGCGCCGTGTTGCGGGATCGGCCCATCCGCGACACCTCGGGCACCAGCTTGGCCCCCTCGGGCGTGGAGGTGATCGCCCACGCCTCGTCCAGGAAGATGGCCTTCGGCGTGCGCCGGTCCAGGCCGTTCATCAACCGCCGGGCGAACTGCGAGACCAGGTACAGCAGGGCCACTGAGAGCCGCTGCTCGTACGAGTAGTCGTCGCGGGGCGTCGCCACGTCGGGGAGGGTCAGCCCGTCCAGGGTGAAGACCGTCGTCCAGCCCTCGGTGTCGATCTGGTCGCCGCCCGAGGGGTCGAAGCAGAGCTGCGCCAGGTGCATCTCGGACATCGACCGCAGCACGGCCCCGAGGTTCTTCGAGGCCGGGTCCTCGGAGCGCTCCAGATGGTCGACAACCTTGCCCAGCGACGGGTCCGGCTGGTTCGAGATCGCCGCGACCGCCTGGATCATCGCCGACTCGCGCTCCTCGGACATGCGCGGCAGCAGCAGCCGGAGCGTCTCCGTCGCCATCGTCTTCTTCGCCGCGATGTCGTCGCCGAAGGAGAACGGGTCGAGCAGGCCGGGCGCCGCCGCCCCGAGGGGGATGATCCGCGCCTGGCGGCCGCGGTCCTCCAACAGGCGCACCAGCGACTCGGCGTCGCCCTTCGGGTCGATGACCGCGACCGTGACGCCGCGCAGCGCCATCTGGTACATCAGCAGCAGCGCCAGCGTCGTCTTGCCGCCGCCCGGCTCGCCGGTGATCGCGATGGCCGTCGGGCGGTTCCGGGTCGCCGCGACCAGCGGGTCGAACTGGACGATGCTGCGCGCCCGCCCCAGCGTCTCCCCGATGTACGGCCCGTGCCAGCCCGCTCCCGACTCGTCCACCCGGTCGCCGAGATCGACCGTCGCGGTCGCCATGCCGCCCGCGATCGTCCGCAGCGGCTGGCGCTGCGCGTACGCGTTGACCCGCACCTTCTCGCCGGGCAGCGCCTCACAGAAGAGCGAAAACTGGTCGCCGGTGGAGTTCACCACGTCGATGCCGAGGTCGCGGTAGTGCTCGACGATCGCCTCGACCCGCTGGACGCAGATCTCCTCCGTGGGGGCGCTCACGCTCAGCCGGTGCCAGCCGTACACGAAGGGCAGCCGCTCCTTGGTGATGCCGTGTTCGAGCATCCGGGCGGCGTCGATCTGCTCGGCCAGCGCGAGCGGGGCCTCCGCGCCCGCCTCACGGATGTGGATGTCCATGTCGCGGGCGTGGGCCAGCTTCCTGGCCACGTCCTTGCTCGCCATCACCGGAGAGATCAGCCGCATCCTGCTGGAGGTCTCCACCGGGAACGGCAGCTGGTCGGCGAAGTGCATCCACGGCTCGCCGTCCGGGAACGGCATCAGGTCGGGGAACCGCGCGAACGACAGGTGCGCGGTGAACGAGTCGCCCGTCGGCTGCTCGATCCGCAGCAGCGAGCGGCCGTTGTGGATCTGGCCCTCGACCAGGGACTCGATCTCGCCCTTGCCCCACCTGCGGCGCGGCGCCGCGGACGGCGGCGGGTCGCCGAGCGCGCCCGACACCGCGTGCTGGAACAACCAGGCGACCTCCGTCGAGTTGGCGTGCCTGGCGTAGAGGGAGCTGGAGGCGAGCGCGCGCCCGAGCCGCTCGGCCTGCTCGGTCCACCGCTCGATCTCGCGCTCGGGCACGTGGTCGTCCTCGATGCCGAGCGCCTTCTCGCTGCGCTGGTAGAAGCCGAACAACTGGGCCAGCACCCCGGTGCCGAGCTGGGCCCCTCGCCGGCCAAGCCGCACACCGAGATAGATCTCCTTGCTCCAGAAGTCCTTCGCCCAGACGTGCCGGTACATCTCCTCCAGGTAGTCGCGCCAGCCCGGCCCCTCGTCCGAGGTGGCGTTCAGGGCCATCGCCCACTCCGCCGCCGGATAGGTCCGGTGCGCGATCCGCAGGTGGACCTCCGCGTCGGGCATTCTGATCGCCGCGAGCGCGATGGTGATGTTCGTGGCCAGCGCCTCGCGCTCCTCCGGGGTGACGAACTCGTAGCTCACCGTCGGAAGCCGGAAATACGCCCATGCCGCGGTGTCGGTGAGCAGGACTCGATCGTCGAAGTACCGCACCGCGAGCCGGCTGCGCGTCCTGGTCACCGGTCGCTCACCACTCTTCGCCGCCCCCGAGGGCCGCCCGTTCCCGGAGTATCGCTCAGCTCGCCGTGCCGGGCCCGCCCGGTGTTCACTTGTCGCTCACCACTCCCCACCCACTCCGCGGACCGCTCCTGCCTCGCGCGCCACGCCGCTCGCGAGCCGGGGTTCGCTCCGTGTTCATCGGTCGCTCACCCCTTCCCGCTCACTCCGCGGACCGCTCACCTGGCCACCTCCTGCTTGTGCTGGTTCGCCGCCAGGCCGCTCGCGATCACTCCCGCGAGGGCCACGTACGCCCTGCGGCCCCCCGGCCGGAGCCGGGCCGGATCGACCGGCCCCTGCCGGGAGAGCTCGTCCTCCCAGGGGATGCGGACGATCGCCCGGCAGCGTCCCCTGGCCACCGCCTCGGCCTGCTCCACGTCGGAGGCGCTGCGCCTGCTCACGCCGTTGACCACCATGACGGCCCGGCGCCGCAGGTCCGAGCAGCCGTGCCCGTCCAGCCACTCGTACGTCATGGCCACCGCGTCGGGCGCGTCCTCGCTGGCCGGCGCCACCAGCACCAGCTGGTCCGCGTACGGCAGGAGCCGCGCGGCCAGCGCCGCGGCCGGGTCCACGACGATCAGCCGGTAGTGGCGGTCCAGCGCGGCGAGCATCCGCGGCCACCCGCTCTCCAGCCGCTGAACGGCACCGGCGTCGGCGTCCGCGCCGACGACCTCCAGCCCCGAGTCGCACCGGGTCGTGTACGCGCGCATCCCGAGGTAGCCGCTCACCCCTCCCGATCCGGCGAGCAGGGAGCTGAGCGTCTCGGGTGACTCCGCCGCGATGCGGGTGGTGAGGGTGTGCTCGCCGGTGCTCGCGTCGAGCGCGACGATCCGGTCGTCGCGGTGTTTGGCGAAGGTGTGACCGAGCATGACGGTCGTCGTCGTCTGTCCCGCGCCGCCGGTGCAGCCGAGGACCAGGATCCGCCTGCTCCCGGTGAGCACGGTGCGGGCCCGCGCCACGTCGATCTCCATGCCGTCGGTACGGCCTCCGCCGCCGCCCACGACGACCTGAGCGATCCTGCGCCACCCTCCGGAGGTGTCCCGGCCGACGACCGACTCGACCCGGCGCACCTTCGGCTCGTCGCCCGGCGCGGCGGCGCGGATCGAGACGGGCACCGCGGGCGGGTCGGCGGGCTGGACCGGCCGCCCGGTGGGTTCGTGGGCCGGCTGCCCAGTGGGTTCGTGGACCGGCTCGCGTACCGGCGGGACGGCTTCCCCGGCGTTCTCTGCGGCTCCGCCCTGCCTCGGGGTCTCCGCCACCGGCTCGTGTGCCGGCCGTCCCGGCCGCGTCTCCTCCAGGGGGACCCGCGGCAGCGGACGTACGACCTCGCGGGCCGGCTCCTCCGTCGAGGTCGCAGCGGCGCTCGCGACCTCGCGAAGCGGGCGGACCGGCGGAGTCCCGCCGGTCTCCCCGTCGGCCGGGTGGACGGCCTCGGCTGCCGGGCGCGCCACGTCCGCATCTCGGACGGGCCGCTCCGCAAGCGATGGCTGGACGTGCGACGGCACGGCGGCGACGTCCGGGTGGCCGGGGTCGATCCGTCCCGGCTCCTCGGCCGCTTCCGCCTCGGCGGGCCGCGGCGGCTCGGGCGCGGACGCACCCGCCTCCTCCGGGGCCGAATCCTCCTCCGGGGCCGAATCCGGCCGCGCGTGTCTCGCCGCCTCGGGCGCGGCCTCGCGCTCCTCCCCCTGCGGGGAATCGGGCCGGGCGTGCCGGGGCCGGTCGTGTGCGAGCTGTTCGGCGGGCGGGACCTCCGCCGGAGCGGCCACGGCCGCCTCGGCGGCCCTTTCCGGTTCGGAAGCCTTTTCCGGTTCGGAAGCCTTTTCCACCTCGGCGGCCTTGTCGGCCGCGAGGGCCGCCGCCTCGGCGGCTCGCTCCGCCTCGGCGACTTCCACCTCCGGACGGGCGACGCCGACCGGATCGGCGCGGTGGGCCGCTGTCGCGGGGTCCGGCTCCGGGGCCTCGGCCGAGGACCAGACCTTCTGCGGCAGGCGGAGCGTCTCCTCGCCTCCCGGAGCGGCGCCGCGCTCGTCGCGCGCGGGCGTTCCGGGCTCCGCCAGGCCGGGCTGGCCCACGGCCCGTGCCGCGACCCGGCGCTCCCCCGAGCCGTCCTGCGCGGAGGCGGCCAGCCTGCGGAGCTTGCGCAGCGCGTCGGGGCCGATGCGCGGCACCGCGGGCGCGCCGTACCCGGCGTCGGTTCGGGAGGGCGCCCGCTCGCTCCTGGCCGGTGTGCCGTCGTTCCTGATAAGGGTGCTCCCGGCGCCGGCGTCCGCCGTCCCCTTCCCGACGGGGGCGGGGGCGGGCGCTGGGGCAGGGGCGGG
>NZ_BBYJ01000015.1:0-184325 GCF_001528665.1 Microtetraspora malaysiensis | reverse complement strand
CACCGCGACCGCTCCCTTCGCCGCGGCGGCGACGGCGGGCCGCACGGTGGGGGCGGCGGCGCGGCGCTGCCGTCCGGCGCCCCGGCCCTTGCGCGCGGGGGCGGAGCGCCAGACCCGCACCGTGAGGGTGATCTCGTCCGGCTCGCTGACCGGCGCCATCCGGCACCAGGTACGCGGTTCGGTGAGGTAGCGCACCTGCGACTGGAGCAGCTCGGTGAGCCGCTTCCCCTCGATGACGGGCCGGGTCGAGAGCCAGGTGACTATCCCGGGAGGAACCAGGTAGACCACGTGCCACGGCGCGTCGAAGGGAAGCCCGACGAGGAGAAGGAACGTCCACCAGGGGACGAGGACGCCCACGAACACACCGATCCAGACGATGGGAAGCGGTGTCGGCAGCTTCAGGTCGTACAGCTTGTAGAGCCGCTTCTCAATTCGCCAAATATTGGTATACGTGGGCAGATCCACCCGATCCTCCTCTCTGCCTGATCACTTGATGCCGAGCGCCCCCGCGATCGCCTTCGCTGTCACCTCGATGATGTTGGGCACGTAGAAGATCACGCCGATCGCGATCGCCAGAATGATGAACTGCATGAATCTGGTGATCTCTCGAGTGAAGAGGAAGAAGATCGCCACGACGGAGACGACGACCAGGAAGAGCGGCGCGAAGAACTTGCGCAGGAAGTCCGCCAGGCCTTCGGTGTCGATCCCGGTGGCGGGTGGAGCCGATGGATCGAACGCGATCTCCACGATGGTCTTCAGAAACATTCACGCCCTCCCGGGGTATGGATCAGCGGCCTCGTGTTCCGTCATGCGCTACCCCACGGGGCGGCTCGCGCCCTGGACTGCTTCGACGAACCATTTGCCGCCCTGCTTCTCCACGGTGAGCCGGTAGGCCTGCTCCAGCCCGGCCGGCTGCGTCGCCGGATCGTCCGTACGCGGGGTGGCGGTGCCCGAACCCGACGACACGGCCCACACGACGACGGCGGTGACCTCCCGGGTGCTCCCCTCGCCCACGGGAACCACGACATCCTTGAGCTGGGCGAGCGTGAGCGCCCCGTCGAAGCCCTCGACGGTCACACCGTTGGCGACGTAACGCTGCAGGTCCACCTGGTCGCCCGCGGCGTACGCCTTGAAGAACCCCTCAAGCTGGGGACGCAGCTCGGTCTCGGTCGCGGAGTCGCGGTCGGGGTCGGCCACCGCCGGGAGCCCCGCCGGGCCGGAGTCCGGCAGCAGCCCCGGCCGCTCGGACACGACGAACTTCGACCCGTCGTAGTAGATCGGCACCGAGAGAAGCCCGCGCCTGCTGCCTGCCTGATATGTCACGGTGACGACGGCATTGTTGGCGTCGCGCACATTTATCCCGGTAAATTGGAAGGCACCCGCGGACATCCGGCCGTACCCATTCCAGCCGAATTGCTCCTGCGCTCCCTGGGGCAGAAATGGCTTCAGCCGATCCGCTCTTTGTTGCGGATTAGAGGCGTCGAAATTCAGATAGACCGCCGCGAACTGATTGGCAAAAGCCGCGGCTTGTGTCATGGGGAATCCCGAATCGCTGGGCTCGGGGGTCGCCCCGGCCGCCGTGTCCCCCTGGGTGAACCGCTCGAACGGCGCGCGCACACCGTTGACGACGATGACGATGATCAGTGCCCACAGGACGGCGCGGCCGGTCCAGACGAGCCAGCGGCCCCCACCGCCACTCCAACCCCCGCGCCCACGGGCCTTCCCGTGCGTGTCCGCCACCCGTTCAGGGCCCTGCGGAGGGTACGACTCGGGGTCGCCAGCGATCCGAGGATCCGGCTGGACGGTTGACCTGCGAGTCATCACGCCTCCGCTCGCGCCGATCCCCCCGGCTGGCGCGGTATCGTCTTGCTCTCGATCCGGTTATCCGCATTGAAGTTTTCACCCTAGCGGTCGGGCCAATTCTTCCAGGAAAGCCACGCCCATGGTGCAAGCATCGCCGCGACCGAGCAAACCGGGTCTCTGCGCGGGCCCGCGCCCCATGCCCATCCGTTGCGCCGGAAAAGCACGTTACGCCTGGCCAGCGGCTTCATCGATTACCTAACCGCCACGTATTGCTGTCCTCGCAGCTCAGAGACGTGGCGGGTCGGCGATCGGGCGGCGATCAGACGTTGAAGCGGAACTCGACCACGTCGCCGTCGCGCATGACGTAGTCCTTGCCCTCGATCCTGGCCTTGCCGGCGCCACGCGCCGCGGTCATCGACCCGGCCTCGACCAGGTCGTCGAACGAGATGACCTCGGCCTTGATGAAGCCGCGCTGGAAGTCGGTGTGGATGACGCCGGCGGCCTCGGGCGCGGTGGCGCCCTTGCGGATCGTCCAGGCGCGGGTCTCCTTCGGCCCGGCGGTCAGGTAGGTCTGCAGCCCGAGCGTCTCGAAGCCGACGCGGGCGAGCTGGGCCAGCCCGGACTCCTCCTGGCCGACGGACTGCAGCAGCTCCAGCGCCTCCTCGTCCGGCAGCTCGACCAGCTCGGACTCGATCTTGGCGTCCAGGAAGACGGCCTCGGCCGGGGCGACGATCGCCGACAGCCGGGCCCGCAGCCCCTCGTCCACCAGCTCGTCGGCGTCGAGGTTGAAGACGTACAGGAACGGCTTGGCGGTGAGGAGGTGCAGTTCGCGCAGGTCGGCGATGTCGATGCCCGCCGCCTTGGCCCCCGCGTACAGGGTCGTGCCGGAGTCGAGCAGCCTGGCGGCGGCCTCGACGGCGTCGAGCTGGGCCTTGCGGTCCTTGTTGGTCCTGGCCTCCTTCTGGAGGCGGGGCAGCGCCTTCTCGAGGGTCTGCAGGTCGGCGAGGATCAGCTCGGTGTTGATCGTCTCGATGTCACGCTCAGGCGCGACGTCGCCGTCGACGTGAGTGACGTCGGGGTCGGAGAACACCCGGATCACCTGGCAGATCGCGTCGGTCTCGCGGATGTTGGCGAGGAACTGGTTGCCCCGCCCCTGCCCCTCGGACGCCCCCTTGACCAGACCGGCGATGTCGACGAACTCGACCTTCGCCGGCAGGATGCGCACCGAACCGTAGATCTCGGCCAGCTTGGCCAGCCGCGGGTCGGGCACGCCGACGATGCCCACGTTGGGCTCGATGGTGGCGAACGGGTAGTTCGCCGCCAGGGCGTTGCCGCTCTTGGTCAGCGCGTTGAAGAGGGTGGACTTGCCGACGTTGGGCAGGCCGACGATCCCGATGCTCAGGCTCACGTAGGCCGAGTTTACGGGCCGTCGCGGGTTGCTCCGACACCAGACAGGCAGATCACCTCGGTCCCGCGCAGGGACCGGAGGTAGTGGTCGGATCCCTCGGCGCACCGGCCCGGCGCCTCCACCCTGCCGGTGACCTTCGCCCAGACCCGATCGGACGCGCACGGGACCTTCACCAGCAGGCGGGATGAGGTGGGCAGCTCGGGCCGCTCGACGCAGTCCCCCGCCGCGACCACCCGGCCGCCCTTGCCCAGACAGGCCACGTCGCCCCCTTTGAGGGGAAGCGCCTCGACCGTCCCCAACGGGCACCTGCGGGCCGACTCGACGACGCCGATCACCTGGCCGTACCAGTCGCCGCCGGCGCACGGCCGCTCCCCGCCGCGCACGGCCACGCAGTCGCCGGTCCGCAGCACGCCGCCGCCGTTCCCCGGGTCTCCGGGATGGCGTCCGCCCACGTTCCGTACGCAGGCCGTACGGCCGGAGCCCAGGGAGACGAACTCGTCGGTGTCGGCAGGACAGCGGGGCGGGCTGTCATTGATCGCGACGACGCGACCGGTGGCCCGCTCGCAGAGCACCAGCCCGACCCGCGTGCCGGTCCGCAGCACGCACGCGCCCTCGGTCCACGTCAGCGGCGCGCCGGCGGTCCCGAGGGACGCCTCCCGGCCCGTCACGACGACCACGCCCAGCCCGATGGCGAGCACGATCACCACCCCGGCCGTTATCCCGGCTATCTGGGAGCGCAAGCCGTACGTAGTCACATGACGACTTTGGGTGATGCTCGCCGTTCGCACAAGCCGAACGGGACGCCCGGGTGGGGGGTGCGCCGCCAGGCCCCCGTGGGAAGGACGCCCGCGCGCCTCCCCCTCCGGAACCGGATTGCCTGGGATCATCCCGAACCGTGGATGTCGTGGCGCTCGTCCTCCAGCTCGCCGTTGGTGTAGCCGTGGGGCTCCTGATCGGGTTCCTGCTGGCCCGGGCCAGAATCTCCGAGGCCGAGGCGCGAAGGCGGGCCGCGGAGGACAAGGTCGCCTACGTCGAAGGCCAGCTCGCGGAGCGGTTCCAGGCCCTCAGCGCCCGCGCGCTCGACGTCAACAACCTGCGTTTCCTCGAACTCGCCGAGCACCGGCTGAACACGACGAGGGCCGAGGCGACCGGGGACCTCGACCAGCGCAGGCAGGCCGTGGAGAACCTGATCGGCCCGCTCAAGGAAACACTCGCGAAGGTCCAGAACCAGCTCAGGGAGAGCGAGCTCGGCGCCCGCGCCGCCCGCGCCGAGCTCGGCAAGCAGATGGAGTTCGTACGGCAGAGCTCCGAGCAGCTCAGGAGCCAGACGTCGGCGCTGGTCCGCGCGCTGCAGCGGCCGGAGGCCCGTGGCCGCTGGGGCGAGCTGCAGCTCCGCCGGGTCGCGGAGATCGCCGGGATGGCCCGTTTCTGCGACTTCGACGAGCAGGTCAGCGCGGACACCCCGGACGGGCCGGTCCGCCCCGACATGGTCGTACGGCTCAGCGGCGGCAAGAACATCATCGTGGACTCCAAGGTCTCGCTCGCGGCGTACCTGGAGGCGGCGGAGGCGGGCGACCCGGACCTGACCTCGACGCGGCTGGACGCCCATGCCCGCCACCTGCGTGAGCACGTGGACCGGCTGGCCGCCAAGGCGTACTGGCAGGCGTTCAGCCCCGCGCCGGAGTTCATGGTCCTGTTCATCCCCGGGGAGGCGTTCCTCGCCCCGGCGCTCGAACGCGACCCCGGGCTGCTGGAGTACGCGATGCACAGGCGGGTCCACATCGCCACCCCGACCACCCTGATCACGATGCTGCGCACCGCCCACTACGCCTGGCAGCAGGCCGCGCTCAGCGAGAACGCGCGGGCGGTCTTCGACCTGGGCAAGGAGCTGTACGACCGGCTCGGCGGCCTCAGCCGGCACGTCGACGGCCTCGGGCGCGCCCTTTCCAAGACGGTCATCGCGTACAACAGGACGGTCGGCTCGCTGGAGAGCCGGGTGCTGGTGAGCGCGAGGAAGATGAACGATCTCGGCATCACGGACAAATCACTGGACGGCCCGGCCCTCGTCGAGGAGCCGCCCCGCCTGCCCTCCGTTCCGGAACTGGGGGACGAAGAGCGCGTAAGCGCCTCTCCTGGCCCGGTCCAGAACGGTAAGTTGGCGCGAGACTCGTCGTAAAGGGGGACACGATGAGAGGCACCGATCAGACCGGTCGGGTGAGGCTGCGGCTGACGGCCAGGGGCGCCGTCGCCATGCTCCTCGTGCTCACGCTGCTCGGCCAGATCTTCAGCCCCGGACCGGTTTTCGTCGTGGGTTGCGTCGCGGCCGCGCTGCTGGTCCAGCCGCGCGACCTGCTCCCCCTCGTGGTCACGCCGCCGCTGGTCTTCTTCGCGACGGCGGCGTTCGTCGAGTTCTTCCGGTCGCTGCGCGCGGCCTCGATGCTCCAGGCGCTCGGGCTCGGGCTGTTCACCTCGCTGTCGTCCGCGGCGCCGTGGCTGTTCGCCGGGTCGGCGATCGTGCTCGCGATCGCCTGGTGGCGCGGCCTCCCCCAGAACGTGCGCGAACTCCGGCAGGATCTGGCCACCCGAGCCGAGGTGCCGCGTCCCCGCCAGGGCGAGGAGCCCGCCTTCGACCCCGAGCCCGAGGGCTACTTCGAGCCCCGCGTGTACGGCGAGGCCCGCGACTGAGCGACCCGGTCCGTACGCGGCGACCGGGACGGGCCGTCGTGAAAGCTCGGATGTGCGGCTACGGTGAGCGAACGACGTGCGCCCTTTCCCGGCATCGCCGGCAGGAGGGCTGTTGAAGGTTTCAGGCGGTGAGCGGGAGGGCGACAGTGGCGACGATCGGCGACGTGGCGGAACCGTCGGCCGAGGTGCTGGCCGAGGCCGCCGCGACCTTCGGCCTGCTGGCCTCGCCCGCGCGTCTGCAGATCGTCTGGGTCCTGGCGCAGGGCGAGCGCGACGTGACCGCGCTGGCCGAGAGCGTGGGCGGCGCGCTGCCCGCGGTCAGCCAGCACCTGACCAAGCTGAAGCTGGCCGGGCTGGTGCGCTCGCGGCGCGAGGGGCGCCGGGTCGTCTACCTGATCAGCGACGAGAATGTGGTGACCTTGGTCCGTTGGCTGGTCGGACGGCTGACGGGCCAGGAGGGGGCGACGGAGCGCGTCCATGGTCTGGGCGCCTGAGGCCGTATCGGGCGCCGGCCCGCGCGACGTCCGGGAGACGGACACCGGGCCCGCCGAACACGTCTCCATCGCCGATGTAGCCGGACTCACCCCGCTGGAGGCGCTGCGGCTGATGCGGAGCGGACCGCGCGGCCTACTGGAGTCCCAGGCTGAGGAGCGGCTGCTGCGGTGCGGCGAGAACGTGCTGCCCGAGCCGGCCCCCACCACCTGGCCGCGGCGTATCGCCCGGAGCCTGCGCGACCCGTTCACCATGGTGCTGCTGGGTCTCGGGCTGGTGTCCGCCGCGATCGCCTCCTGGGGGACCGCGTGCGTGACCGTGCTGCTGGTGGTGGTGAGCAGCCTGCTGCGCTCGAGCGGGGAGTACCGCGCCGACCGGTCCATCGCCGCGCTGCGCGACCTGATCGCCACCACCGCGACGGTGCGGCGCCGGACGGGCGCGACCTCGGCGCCGCTGTACCGGGAGATCCCGGTCGGCGAACTGGTGCCGGGCGACGTGATCCGGCTCGGCCCGGGCGACCTCGTGCCCGCCGACGTGCTGCTGCTGCGCTCGAACGGGCTCACCGTGCACCAGGCGGCCCTCACCGGCGAGTCCGGCCCCGTCGCCAAGCATCCCGTGGACGCGCCGGTCGGCCCGTTCACGGGCCCGGCGTCGGGCTCAGAGCTGTTCGAACGGCCGCAGCTGTGCTTCCAGGGCACCGGCGTGGTGGCCGGCACCGGCACGGGCGTCGTCGTGGCGACCGGCGCCGGGACCATGTTCGCCGGGGCGCATCAGGTGAGCGCGAGCAGGCGCCGGCCGTCCTCGTTCGACCGCTCGGTGAACGGCATCTCCTGGTTGCTCATCCGGTTCATGCTGCTGATCCCGCCCGCCGCGCTGCTGGCGGACGCGGCGCTGCGCGGGCGCGGGCTGGAGGCGCTGCCGTTCGCCGTGGCGGTGGCGGTCGGGCTGACGCCCGAGATGCTGCCCGTGATCGTCACCACGGCGCTGGCCCGCGGCTCCGCCGTGCTCGCGCGCGACCACGGGGTGATGGTGCGGCGGTTCCCCGCGCTGCACGACCTCGGCGCGGTGGACGTCCTGTGCATCGACAAGACCGGCACCCTCACCCGGGATCTGCCGGTGCTCGACCGCTCGCTCGATCCGGACGGACGGCCCGATCCGGAAGTGCTGCGCTGGGCAGCCGTCAACAGCCTGTGGACGATCCAGCTCGCCGACCTCCCCTGCCCGGATGCCCTGGACGAGGCGATCATGGACGCGGCGGAGCGGCTCGACCCGGGGCCGCCCGCGTCCGACGGCATCGCGGCGCTCCCCTTCGACCCCGCCCGGCGCAGCTCCTGCGCCGTCGTCCAGCGTCCGGGCCGTCTCGGGGTGCACACCCTGGTGGTCAAGGGCGCCGTCGAGGACGTGCTCGACCGCTGCACGCTCGTACGCGCCGCCGGTCCCGACGGGGAGACGGACGGCGAACTCGACGCCGACGCCCGGGAGCGGCTGCTGCGCTCCGCCGGGACGATGGCGGCCGACGGGCTGCGCGTGCTCGCCGTCGCCCTCGCCGACCGGCCCGCCCGCCCCGGTCCGTACGGCCCGCGCGACGAGCACGACCTGACCTTCGTCGGCTTCGTCGGGCTGCGCGACGCGCTCGCGCCGCAGGCCGGGGACGCGCTCGCCGTACTCGCCGGGCGCGGCGTCGAGGTCAAGATCCTGACCGGCGACCACCCGGGTACGGCCGCCCGTGTCTGCCGGGACCTCGGCCTCGATCTCGGCCCGGATCTCGGCCTCGGCGCGGGCGCCGTCGTGACCGCCGACCAGCTCGACGGCCTCGACGACGCCGCCGTGGCCGAGCTCGCCGCGCGCGCCACCGTCTTCGCGCGCTGCGCTCCCGAGCACAAGGCGCGCGTCGTCGCGGCGCTGCGCGCGGCGGGACACACGACCGGATTCCTCGGCGACGGCGTCAACGACCTGCCCGCGCTGCGCGCCGCCGACATCGGGATGTGCCCGAGCGACGCCGCCGACGTGACCCGGCAGACCGCCGACGTGGTGCTGACGGCCAAGGACCTCACCACCATCGACCACGCGATCGCCGCCGGCCGCCGCAGCACCGGCAACATCGTCACCTACCTGCGCGTCGTGCTGTCCTCCAATGTCGGCAACGTCATCGCGATGCTCGCGGCCGGGCTGCTCCTGCCGTTCCTGCCGATGCTGCCGATCCAGGTCCTGACCCAGAACCTGTGCTTCGACGCCGCCCAGCTCGCGTACGCGTTCGACCGGCCGGGCCGAGGAGCGATGCGGCGTCCGTCCCGGCTCCGGCCGCGCGGCCTGCTGCGCTTCATCGCCGTCTTCGGCCCGCTCAACGCGCTCGCCGACCTGACGACCTTCGCCGTACTGGTGTCGGCGGTCCCGTTGTCCGGCCAGGCGAGCGGCCAGGCCGCCTTCCACGCCGGGTGGTTCGTCGAGAACCTCCTCACGCAGGCCGTGGCGATGCTGGTGCTGCGCGGGCGCAGGCGGGTCCCCGTCCCGCTCATGGTGGCCGCGTGCTTCCTCGTCGCCGTGGGCGTGCTGCTGCCGCTCTCGCCGCTCGCGGCCCCGCTGGGCATGACGGCGCTCCCGGCCTCCTGCTACCTGATGCTCGTCGGCGTCGTGGTCGTCTACGGCGCCGCCCTGCTGGCGGCCAAGGCGTGGTTCGACCGCCGCCACGGCGACCGTACGTGACCTGCCCCGTTTCGGTGGGGCGCGGCTCAGCCGTACGAGAGGTCGGAGCAGATGCCGTCGGCGGCGGACCTGGCCGTCGTCACGCTCGTCGGCAGGGGCGCGGGCACGGAGGCGCTCGGATCGGGCGCGTTCGCGTACTCGGTGCCCAGGATGACCGTGATCCCGGGCTCGGAACTCCGCTGGAACCGCGCGCCGTGGAACATGCGGCCGACCGTCCGGGCCTGGATCGCCGCGCCGGGACCGTACCTGATCAGGGTGGTCGTGCGCGTCTGTGCGTCCGCGGTCGCGACGCGGGTGACGGTGAACCCGGCCGCCGTCAACCGGTCGGCCGCGCGGGCGGCGAGGCCGGAGACCGTGGTGCCGTTGTAGACGGAGACGCTGATCCCCTCGCCCGAGACCGTCGCCGCCGGACGCGGGGACGGTGAGCCGGGCCGCCGGGCCCTGCCGCCGGCGTCCACGCCGTCGATCGTCCGGTCCGCCTTGAGCGCCGCCCACAGGGCGTCCGCCTCGTCCTGGACGATCGCGACCCGCGCCCCCTGGTAGCGCCAGGGCAGGGTGACGAACCTGGTGTTCCGCAGGTCGATGTCCCGCAGCGACAGCCCGAACGACAGCAGCTTGTCGGCCGACCCGAGGCCGGGGTCGAAGGTCATCGACCGCGCGGCCGCCTCCACGAGCGGGAGCAGGGTGGTCGGGTTGAGGCCCTGGGCCCGCACTTTCTTCAGCAGACTGGACATGAAGGCCTGCTGCCGCCGGATGCGGCCGATGTCGGAGCCGTCTCCGATGCCGTGGCGGACGCGCACGTAGTCGAGGGCCCGCTGGCCGGACACCACCTGTCGTCCCTTGGTGAACAGCAGCTTGCCGCGCGCGCCCAGGTTGGGGTTCAGGTCGCCCTCGTAGACGTCCTTGGGCAGGCAGACAGGGACACCGCCGACCGCCTTCGTCATCGCGGCGAAGCCCTGGAAGTCGACGACGACGGTGTGGTCGACGCGCAGGCCGCTGAGCTTCTCCACGGTGTTCTGGGTGCAGGCGGGGTTGCCCGCGGCGGTGAGCCCCACGGTGAACGCCGAGTTGAACATGACGTTGTGCTGCGGCCGGCTCCACGTCCCGTCGGGCAACCGGCACCGGGGGACGTCCAGGAGGGTGTCGCGCGGGATCGACACGGCGATCGCGTGCTTCCTGTCGGCGTAGACGTGCAGCAGGAACGCCGTGTCGGAGCGTCCGATGTCTCCCTTGCCCCCGCCGTACCTGCTGTTCTTTCCCGAACGCGAGTCCGAGCCGATGACGAGGATGTTCTGCCCGACGAAGGTCTGCGCCGGTCGGCGGCGGCCGACCCCCTTCCCGTCGAAGGTGGTGATGCTCCCGTCGAGTCGCGAGTACACCCAGCCGGCCCCCAGGGCGAGGACGGCGACCAGCGACCCCGCCGTGATGACGGCGACCAGCAGGATGCGACGCCCGCGCGGCATCCCTCCGGCGCCGCGCGGGCGCTCAGTGGGCCGTCGCGGGTCGGTCGTGGTGGATGCCCTCATGAATGTGCTCCTGCTGGGGAGGACGACCACAGAGCGATCGCCCACTTGTATAGTTGCGCAATCTAGCAAACTTGACGCGCGAGATCAGATCGCCAGATCGCGTGTCGCTGCGCGGAGAAGGGAGATGAGGGTGCGATGTTCCTGCGTAACGGTCTGGAGCCCGGACACCTGCTGGTCCTGGGACTCGTGTTGATTCTGCTGTTCGGCTCCAAGAAGCTGCCGGAGACCGCCCGCGCGCTGGGCAGGTCGCTGCGCATCTTCAAGAACGAGACCGTCGCCCTCGGGGCCGAGGTCACGATCACGGACGCGGCGAGCGCCCTGACCCCGGCGGCATCTCCCGTGACTCCGCACGCGGCCCCGGCGCCCGCCGTCGCGACACGCGAAGCGGCTCCGGCGACGGCGACGGCGACGGCCGCCGCCGGGCCGGGCCGTACGAGCGCTGAGGGCGGGCCGTCCCGGGCCGATGACGACCAGTAGATCGCGGGTCGCCCCGCCCGTCACCGAACGGCCTCCCGCGAGGGGATCGCGATGCTGACCCGGCCGGGAGCCAGGGGGACCGGCCGGGGGGCACGTCGGTCGGCCGCCGTGCTGCTGTGGGCGCTGGTGTCGGTGCTTGAGGTCTACAGCCTCCTGGGCCCGGCCACGCCGAACATTTTCGCGTGCGCGGACAGGCCGCCCGCCGCCCGGCCCACGGTGAGCGGCCAGGAGCAGCGCACGCCCGTGGAACGCCGCTGCGGCGCGCCCGTGCGGGAAACTCCTCCGCAGGTGCCCGCGTCCACTCCGACCCATACGCCGTGACGCCTGGCCTCCGAGCAGATCCCATGCCAGAAAGCCACATGATGTGATGACCTGCATGAACGGCTCGAAACACCACGTTCCCAGCAATCCCGATCTGCTGGTCAAGATAGAGCAGAACCTGGCCGAGCATGCCTGTCACCTGCACCGTCACATGAAGGGCTCGACCGTCACGGAGACAGACGACCTCCTCATCGCCGACAGCGGGCTTGACGACGACACCTTCAACATCGTCGCGGCGGCGCGTTTCACCCCGGACGCCGCTCCCGCACGCGTGGAGGCGACCGTACGCGCGCTGACCGCGACGGGTCGCCGCTTCTCCTGGTGGGTCGGCCCCGCGTCCACGCCATCGGACCTCGGCTCGCTCCTGAGGAGCGCCGGTCTGGAGGCGTCCGAGACCGAGACGGGCATGTGGAAGGACCTACCCGCCGACCTGCCGACGCCGCACGCCGACGGCCTGGACATCCGCCCGGTGACGACTCCGAAGCAACTCGCCGACTACGCGACGGTCCTGGCCGCGAACTGGGACCCTCCGGCCGTCACGGTGCGCCGATTCTTCGCCGACGCCGCCGAGTGGGCTCTCGCGCCCGGCTGCCCCGCCCGGTACCTGGTCGGCTACGTGAGCGGCCGCCCGGTCTGCTCGGCCGAGGTCTTCCTGCACGCGGGGGTCGCCGGGATCTACAACATCGCGACGCTCGCGACCGACCGCCGGCGCGGCTACGGCGGCGCCGTCACCCTGGCCACCCTGCACACCGCGTACGACGAGGGCTGCCGCACCGCGGTCCTGCAGGCGTCCTCGGACGGTGAGCCCGTCTACCGCCGCCTCGGATTCGCGACGTGCGGCCGGTTCACCGAGTTCGCGGTCGCCCCGTCAGCTTCTCGGCCCTGAAGCGAAGGGTGAGCGCGGGCGGCCCACCCGACCGCCGCAAAGGGAAAGCCCCGCCCATGTGGGCGGGGCAGAGGAGACCGGACGGGAGTTACGACGCCGAGGAGGCGCGCAGATCCCGCCGGAGCTCGTGCGGAAGGGCGAACCGCATGCTCTCCTTCACCGTCTCGACCTCTTCGACATCGGTGAAACCGTGCTCGGCGAGCCTGCGCAGCACGCCATCGACCAGCTCCTCGGGGACCGAGGCGCCGCTGGTGACGCCGACCGTGCCGACGCCGTCGAGCCACTCGTCCTGGATGAAGGAGGCGTCGTCCACCAGGTAGGACGCGGCGGCGCCGTAGTCCTTGGCCACCTCGACCAGCCGCTTGGAGTTGGACGAGTTGCCCGAGCCCACGACGATGACGAGCTGCGACTCCGCCGCGATCTGCTTGACCGCCGCCTGCCGGTTCGAGGTGGCGTAGCAGATGTCGTCGCTCGGCGGGTCGATCAGGTTCGGGAAGCGCTCGCGCAGCCGGGAGACCGTCTCGGTGGTCTCGTCGACGGACAAGGTGGTCTGCGACAGCCAGACGACGCGGTTCGGGTCGCGTACGGAGACCTGGTCCACCCCGTCGAGGCCGTCGACGAGCTGGATGTGCTCGGGAGCCTCACCCGCCGTGCCCTCGACCTCCTCGTGGCCCTCGTGGCCGATGAGCAGGATGTCGTAGTCCTTGGCGGCGAAACGCTTGGCCTCGTTGTGCACCTTCGTGACGAGCGGGCAGGTCGCGTCGACGGTGCGGAGCTGCCGCGCGGCGGCCTCGTCGTGGACGCTGGGGGCCACGCCGTGGGCTGAGAACACCACGATCGCACCCTCCGGCACCTCCTCCGTCTCTTCGACGAAGATCGCGCCGCGCGCCTCCAGAGTCCGGACCACGTGGGTGTTGTGGACGATCTGCTTGCGTACGTAGATGGGCGCCCCGTACTGGTCAAGCGCCTTCTCCACCGCCTCGACAGCGCGGTCCACTCCCGCGCAATAGCCGCGCGGCTTGGCAACCAGGACACGACGGGCGGGGGTATATGGCTCCATGTTCCTATGCTATGTGGAGCGTCAGCCGCCTCTTGACCTCTCCCGAATCATCCGAAAACGACTCCGCTGGAGCTGCGATGTCCCTCTTCAGAGCACTCACCAAGCCTCTCCGTAGCCTCTTCAGAAGGGGTGATGAGCTCAAGGACGAGCTGAAGGACAAGGCCAAGGACCTGCCCGCGACCGCGCTGCAGACCACCATCAGCGGGGTGGGACAGGCCCTTCTGATCGGGGACCAGGTCCGTTCCACGATAAAGCGGATCACCACTCCCGAGGGTGAGGAGGCCCCGGCGACCACGGCGGAGGAGCCCGCCGCGGAGGAGGAGCGCCCGGCCCGCCGTGAGCCGGTCATCTTCGCTCCGCGCCCGTCCGCGAAGGGGGCGCCCGAGCCCGACGGCTCCGCGCCCGCGGAGGAGCACGTTTCCCCGGCCCCCGCCGAGAAGGCGGAGTGGGAGGCCCCGGCGGTCGAGAAGCCCGCCGAGAAGCCCGCTGAGAAGCCTGTCGAGAAGGTGGCCGAGAAGGTGGCCGAGAAGCCCGCGCCGGAGAAGGCCCGTACCCCGGAGGCCCCCGCCGCCGAGAAGCCGGCCGCCGCTCCCGCGGCCGAGCCCGCCCCTGAGAAGCCCGCCACCGCGAAGCCGCGCCCGAAGAAGGCCGCCGAGGCCGCGGCGGAGGCCGAGCCCACCGCGGCGCCCAAGCCGCGCGCGAAGAAGAAGGTGGCCGCCACCGAGGCCGCGGAGGGCGTGGCGCACGAGGGCGGCGCCGAGCCGTACCCCGGGTACGCCGGGCTGTCCCTCGCGTCGCTGCGCGCCCGGATGCGCGGCAAGTCCGCCGACCAGATGCGCGAGCTGATCGCGTACGAGAAGGGGACGACCAACCGCGACGACGTGGTCCGCATGTACGAGACGCGCCTGGCCAAGATCGAAGCCGAGTCCTGAGTGAGCGCGAAGACCTCTCCCGAGGAGCCGCTTCCGATCCGCTCGGTGCTCCAGATGGTGGCGCAGTGGATCAACCGGCTGGGCACCGTCTGGGTCGAAGGGCAGATCACCGAGCTGACCGCCCGAGGAGGAACCGTTTTCCTCACCCTCCGTGACCCGGTGGCCAACGTCTCGGCCCGGGTGACCTGCACGCGAGCCGTGTACGAGGCGAGCCTCCCCCGGCCCGTGGACGGGGCGCGGGTCGTCGTGCACGTCAAGCCGGACTTCTGGGTGAACAAGGGGTCCTTTGCCTTCACCGCGATGGAGATCCGGCCGGTCGGCGTCGGCGAGCTGCTGGCCCGGCTGGAACGGCTGCGCCGGCTCATCGTCGCCGAGGGGCTCACGAACGCCGACCGCAAGCGGCGGCTGCCCTTTCTCCCCTCGACGATCGGGCTCGTCTGCGGCCGGGACTCGGCCGCAGAGCGCGACGTCATCGAGAACGCCCGCCGCCGCTGGCCCGCCGTGCGGTTCAAGGTGGAGCCGGTGGCGGTGCAGGGGCAGTACGCCGTGGGCGAGGTCACCGAGGCGCTGCGCAGGCTGGACGCGGACCGCGAGGTCGACGTGATCATCGTCACGCGCGGCGGCGGCTCCCTGGAGGACCTGCTGCCGTTCTCGGACGAGTCGCTGGTGCGTGCCGTCGCGGCCTGCCGTACGCCCGTCGTGAGCGCGATCGGGCACGAGCAGGACAGCCCGCTGATCGACCTCGTGGCGGACGTACGCGCCTCCACCCCCACGGACGCCGCCAAGAAGGTGGTGCCGGACGTCGGCGAGCAGCTCGCGCTGGTACGCCAGCTCAGAGATCGCGGCCGGCGCGTGCTGGGCGGCTGGCTCGACCGGGAGATCTCCTGGTTGCGCTCGGTCCAGTCCCGGCCCTCCCTGGCGGACCCCGTACGCGAGCTCGACCGCCGGTCGGAGCAGGTGGACGCGCTGCGCGAGCGGGCCCGGCGCTGCCTGGGTTCCTCCCTGGACCGCTCGGCCGACTCGCTCGAACACCTGCGTGCCCGCCTCGTCGCGCTGTCCCCGGCGGCGACGATGGAGCGGGGCTACGCGATCGTGCAGCGCCCCTCCGGAGAGGTCGTACGGCTCGCGGGCGAGGTCAAGCCCGGCGACGAGCTGACGATCCGTTTCCCCGACGACCGGGTCGGGGTGACGGCGACGTCCACGTGAGACCCAGTTAGGGAGTGTCTGACGAATGCTGCTCGCTACGGGCAGCATTCGTCAGACACGACCCAGCGCTCAACGAAGCCGTGGCCCGCGTGGAGGCCCATATGCCGTCCGATGTGACGTGCGGGTGTCCACGCGGGCCACGCCGTTCTCCGGCGCCACGCCATGAGCGCGTCCAGGGTCGCCCTGCCGTGTCCCCGGCGCCGGAACGCCGGGTCGTGGCCGCCGATTACCCCGACCTGTCGTACGCGGACTCTAGGGTGGGGGACGTGGCAGACGAGAAGGCATCCCCCGAGCAGACGACCTCCGACCAGGCGCCCGGCGCGGAGCAGACTCTCTCCTACGAGAGAGCCCGCGAGGAGCTGACCGACGTGGTTCGGCGGCTGGAGACCGGCGGGCTCACGCTGGAGCAGTCCATCGAGCTGTGGGAGCGGGGCGAGCGGCTGGCCGCGATCTGCGAGGAGTGGCTCCAGGGCGCCAGGGTCAAGCTGGCGGCGGCCATGGCGCAGCGCCAGGAGCCCCAGGAGGAGACACCCTTCTGACGCGCCCCTGACGCCCTTCTGGACGCGCTTCAGGCCCCTTTCCGACGCCTTTGGGACGCTCTTCGTCCAAGGCGACGCACGGCCGGTTGCGGGGCGGGGCCGCGGTGGCCGGTTACGGCGTGCGGCTGTCCCGGGTCAGTTCGCGGGCTTGGGCTGCACCACCAGCGACGCGGCGAGCTCGGTCAGCTCGTCCCAGTCGGCCGATCCGGTGACCACGACCGCGTGATCCGGGAGCACCCGGACCAGCGACCGCTGGTTCTTGTCCTGGCGGAACCGCTCCTCCCAGGCCGTGCCGTTGATCTGCCGGGTGCCGGTGGCCTTGTCGGAGTTGGCCATCCGGTTGGCGAACTCGGCGAACGGCTGCTCGTTGCTCTGCGCCACCATGGCGTGCATCCGCTTCTTGGTGGCGAAACCCAGCCGCCACGTCACGACGTCGGACTTCTGGGTGATCTGGGAGCTGGTCGGCACCCAGTCGGAAAGTACGTCCTTGGGCGTCTCGACGGTGTACGACGCGGCGCGCGCGGCGTTGACCTTGTCGATCGAGAAATCGATGCGTGGGATGTGCTCGTTCTTGCCGTTCGGCATGAAAAAGAGGATCAACGAGCCGGCGGCCAGGCAAACGATCAGGGCGAACGCGTAGCCGTAGAAGCCCTCAGTGAATCGGCGCACGTCAGGGGAGCCTACCGGCACCGGACGGCGGTCCGGACAGGGGCGTCGCGTGCCTGCCGCACCCGCCGCGTCCGGCTCTGTGCGACATCGACCGTGTGGTCGTCAGGGCATCGTCCGGGTAGGGACGTGCCCGCTTTGCCGGGGCGAGGTCAGTGGATGCGGCCGATGAGGGCGAGCGCCTGCTCCGCGATCACGCGGGCGCGCTCCTCGTCCTCGGAGAGGGTCACCTCCTGGACGACGGCCGCGAGGGCGCCGGTGACGACGAGGACGAGGGCGTCCTCGTGCTCGAAGAGCGCCGCGCTGCGCCGGGTCCACTGGCGCAGCCGGTCCCGCATCACGACCTCGAACCCGGTCGGGCCGTCTCCGCGGAGAAACAGCGCAGTGAGGTCGCGCTCGGCGAGGCAGCCGTCGAGGTAGGCCCGGGCGCCGGCGAGAAACAGGGACATCGGCTCGGACGCGCCCCGGGACCTGGCCTCCTGGATGGCGTGCCGGGTCCGCTGCGTCTGCCGGCTCTGGAAATCTTCGAACAACGTCAGGTAAAGGTCGGCCTTCCCCGAAAAATGGTGATAAAGGCTGCCGACGCTGGCCCCGGCCCGTGCCACCACATCTGTCACGCCGGTCTCGGCGAAACCGCAGGTGATGAAGGTCTCCCTGGCCGCTTCGAGGAGCGCGGTCCTTGTGGCGGCGCCCCGCTCCGACGTGCGGGCGGTGACCGACGGCTCCGTGTCGCTGCTCATTCGGCGACCATATCCCGCGCCGCCCGCCCGGCGTCGGCAGCGACGGAAATGCCCTCCTGCCTGCGGCAACCGGTCCAGACCAATCGGACAAGAACGACATACGCCACTAACATCAACTCTTACGACGCCACATTTAAGGGGAACGATGGCTGATCACGTACCGGCAGCGCTGGCGACCGGGGAGCGCGCGCCCGACCGCAACCTCGCCCTGGAGTTGGTCCGCGTCACCGAGGCGGCCGCGATGGCGGCGGCACGGTGGGTGGGCCGCGGCGACAAGAACGGTGCGGACGGAGCCGCCGTCAACGGCATGCGACAGCTGATCAACACGGTGTCCATGAAGGGCGTCGTCGTGATCGGCGAGGGCGAGAAGGACAACGCCCCCATGCTCTACAACGGCGAGGACGTGGGCGACGGCACCGGCCCCGAGTGCGACGTCGCGGTGGACCCGATCGACGGCACCCGCCTGTGCTCCCTCGGCATGAACAACGCGATCTCCGTCATCGCGGTCAGCGAGCGCGGCTCGATGTACGACCCGTCCGCCGTGTTCTACATGGAGAAGCTGGTGACCGGCCGCGACGCGGCGGACGCCGTGGACATCGATGCCCCGGTCGCGGACAACATCCGCGCCGTGGCGCGGGCCAAGGGCGCCAAGCCGTCCGACGTGACGGTCGTGATCCTGGACCGGCCCCGGCACGAGAGCATCGTCAAGGAGATCCGCGAGACCGGCGCGCGGATCAGGTTCATCACGGACGGCGACGTGGCGGGAGCCATCATGGCCGCCCGCGCCGGCACCGGCGTCGACCTGATGCTGGGCATCGGAGGCACGCCCGAGGGCATCGTCGCGGCCTGCGCGCTGAAGTGCATGGGTGGCGTCATCCAGGGCAAGCTCTGGCCGCGCGACGACGAGGAGCGCAGGAAGGCCCTCGACGCCGGTCTCGACCTCGACCAGGTGCTGACCATGGACGACCTGGTCCGCTCCGACGACGTGTTCTTCGCCGCGACCGGCATCACGGACGGCGAGCTGATGCCGGGCGTCCGTTACCAGGGCGGGGCCGCCGTGACGAACTCGCTGGTGATGCGGGGCCGTTCCGGCACGATCCGCAAGATCGAGAGCGAGCACCAGCTCTGGAAGCTGAGCGCCTACAGCGCGATCAACTTCGACACCGCGGTCTGACCTGAGACCCGGCATCCCGACAGGATCGGGACCCGTTCCGCCGGGTCAGGACCGGCGGAACAACCCCTTCTTGGGGCGTTTCGGCGACCGGGCGATGACCTTCCCGCCGTAAACGAAGCCCACGAGCTCGATGACGGGCGCGTCCGGCGCATGGTCGGTCGCGCCCGGCGGCAGCCGTACCTCGTCGTGGAACGTCTTGATCCGGGCGTCCGGCGCGCTGACAACGCGGACCCCCTCCGGGACGACGAGGGTCACGGTCCCGGCCATCACCGCGAGCCGCACGACCACATGGCGGGACTGCAACAGCGCCTCGCACAGGTCCATCGTGACCCGTCCGCCGAGCGAGGTGACCGGCACTTCCGAGGGCACGACCCAGCGGCCGCCGCGGTTTTCCGTACGGAAGAGGGCGACGACGGGACGGCCGTCCATGAGGAACGGCTGGCGCTCCGGCGGGACGAGGTCCGCCGTGAGCCCGACGAGCTCGCCCAGCGTGCGGGCGGCGTAGGCGCGTTCCACCCGCTCCTCGTGCTCGGTGAGGGTGAGCCGCCCGTCGGTGAGGGCGTCTCGCAGGATGCCGATCACCTGTTCCCTGTCGGCGTCGGACGCCCGCAGCTCGGACGGAGAGGTACCGGCCGATCCGGCGGCTCCGGACGGGCCGGAGCCCAGGAATGCGGAGATGAAGTTACTCGCGCGGGACTCGAAGCTCACATGTCGAGACTAAGCGCTGCCGCGCCCGAAGGGACCAGGCCGGGCGGGCATCGTTTCCGCGCGTTCCTGTCCGGCACGCCGCCGCCACGGGATTCCTCCGTCCGGGCCATCCCTTCCACGCACAACCCCGTCTCCTCCCCGGACGTCGCGCGCCCGCCGTACGACGCCCTCTCCCCCTGTCGCGGCAGGGCGAAGGGCCGTGATGTGCGGGACCGACGGCACTTGTAGCGACCATTGACCGCGTGATCGGCGGGCCATAACCTGAACCCCCCTCACGTTTCCCCCCTCGGAGGCCGCGTTGCCGACGTCCACGCCGCCATCGCCCCCATCGCGCCCCACCGAACGCGACCGCCAGGCGCGGCTGGCCACGTTCGCCATCTTCTTCGTCCAGGGGCTCACGTTCGCGACCCTGCTCACACAGGTCGCCGTGCTTCAGCGCAAGCACGGGCTGAGCGACGGCGAGCTGACGATCCTGCTGCTCATCGTCCCGGTGATCGCGGGCGCGGGCAGCGTGCTGGCCGGCACGCTCACCGCGCGTTTCGGCAGCCGGCGAATCCTGCGCGCCTTCCAGCCGCTGACGTGCGCCGCCGTGGTGCTGGCCGGCCTCGCCCCCACGGTCCCCCTCTTCATGGTGACCCTCGCGCTGTTCGGCATCAGCCTCGGCGGCGTGGACGCGGGCATGAACATGCAGGGCGTCGCGGTCGAGCGCCGGTACGGCCGGGCCATACTGACCGGGTTCCACGCGCTGTGGAGCGCGGCCGCCGTCCTCGGCGCGCTGTGGGCGTCGGCCGCCGCCGAGCTGGGCCTGGACCTCTGGGCCACCTTCGCGATCGTCATGGCGCCCGGCGCCGCCGTCGCGGTCGTCGCCGCACGCTGGCTCTGCCGTCCGGAGGAGGAGCGCACGGCTCCCGAGGCCACGCGCGCCGAGACGCGATTCCCCTGGAAGCCGATCATCCCGCTGTGCCTGGCGATGGCCTTCCTCTTCGTGGGCGACGCGTCGATCTCCAACTTCGGCTCGGTCTTCATGGACAAGGTCATGCACGCGTCGGCGTCCGTGGTGCCGCTGGCGCTGGGCGCGTACCAGGCGACGACGTTCCTGGTCAGGGTGGGCGGCGACCTCGCCGTCCGGAGGTACGGCCCGGCGGCGATCGTCCGGATCGGCGGCGCGGTCGCCACCGCCGGCTTCGTCGCGATCGTGGCCGCGCCCACCCAGCCACTCGCCATCGCGGGCTTCGCCCTCACCGGGATCGGCCTGTCGGTGGTCGCGCCGCAGTCGTTCTCGGCGGCCGGGCGGCTCGACCCGACCGGGTCCGGCGTGGCCATCGCGCGGGTCAACATGTTCAACTATGTCGGCTTCATCGTGGGAGCAGCCCTGGTCGGAGGCATCGCCGAGGCCGCCGACTACCGGATCGCGTTCGCCGCGCCGCTCACACTGGCGGCGATGATCATCCTGTTGGCGCGCGGTTTCCAACCCCGCACGCCGGCGCCCGCGTCCTCGGCCACGTGACCCGGCGTCCTCGTGGTCGCGCGAGCGGTCACCGGTTCCAGGACTCGCGGATCCACGCGTGCCGGGGATCGTCCGAGAACGCCATGGACCGCTGCTCGCCCGGCCCGGCGAGGACGTTGAGGTAGTAGAGGTCGTACCCGGGGGACGCCATCGAGGGCCCGTGATACCCGTACGGCACGAGCACGACGTCGCCGGAGCCGACCTCGGCGAGCACGTCGATGGGGTTTCCCGGCGAGCTGTAGACGCGCTGGTAGCCGGGCCCGCCCTCGAAGTAGTAGATCTCCTCCAGCACGGCCTCGTGGCCGCCGGGCGTGTCGTGCTTGTGCGGCGGGTACGACGACCAGTTGCCGCCGGGCGTGATCACCTCGACCGCCATCAACCGGTCGCACTCGAACGCCTCCGGGGCGCAGAAGTTGTTGACCTGCCGGGTGGCCGCTCCCCCGCCCCTCGTCTCGACCGGCACCGCGTCGGCCGGGCCGTACCGGACGGGGAGCCGCCGGGTGGCACGCGCGGCCGGCAGGGCGATCCGGCCCTCGCCGGCGAGGCGCACCGACGCCTCGATCGGCAGGTACGCGAAGTCGGTGACCCCCTGGAAGACCGAACGCCGCCCGGCGAGCTCCAGCCGGACGCCGTCCGCCACGACCTCACAGGCCCCGGCGAGAGGAACGACCAGCATCTCCTCGGGGCCGGTCGCGAACTCGACCGGCTCGTCCCCGAGCTCGACGACGCGCAGGCCGGTGTACACCCAGCCCGCCAGCTCGGGTGTGATCTCCAGGCCCCACGGCCCGGAGGGCGCGGAACCCGCGGGAATGTGCGTCATCTCGTCTCCTCGTCGAGCGGCCCGCGCGGCACGGGAGATCCGCATCGTGCCGCCCGTCCAACATCCCGGACGGCGTACGCCCAGGTCAAGGATATGTCCAGACATTCTGACCATCTGCCCGCGCCTTCAGCTCGCGTACGGCGTCGGCGATCCGGTGCTCGGAGAGCCGGGCGAAGCCGATCACCAGGGCGGACGGGAGCGGATCGACGGCCAGGCCGCAGGCGCGGGCCGCCTCCCCCACGCGCCGCGCGTCCCACCCGCCGGGCAGCTCCGCGTACAGGTGCAACCCGGCGGAGATGCCGTGCACTCTCAGCTCGGGCAGGTGCTCCGCCAGGGCCCGGACGAGCGCGTCCCGGCGCCGCCGGTACTCCCTGCGCATCCGCCGCAGGTGCCGGTCGTACCCGCCGGTCCGCATGAACCGGGCCAGCACGTACTGGTCGATCACCGGAGAGCCGAGATCGAGCTCTCCCCGGGCCCGCCGTACGGCGGCGGCGATGGCCGGGGGCGCCACGAGCCAGCCCAGCCGCAGGCCCGGGGCCAGGGACTTGCTCACGCTCCCGGCGAGGACGACGCGGTCGGGAGCGAGTCCCTGGAGGCAGCCGATCGGCTCCCGGTCGAACCTGAACTCGGCGTCGTAGTCGTCCTCCAGGATGATCGCGCCGGTGGCGGCGGCCCAGGCGATCAGCTCGGCCCGGCGGCGCGGCGACAGCACGACCCCCGTCGGGTAGTGGTGGGCCGGGGTGAGCAGCACCGCCCGCGCCCCCGTCCCGGCGAGCGCCGCCACGTCGATCCCCTCGGCGTCGACCGGCACCCCGACCAGGCACGCGCCGGCCCGCCGGAGCAGCGGGAGCTGCCGGGGGCTCGTCGGCTCCTCGACCGCGAGCAGGACCGGACCGCCGCCGCCGGCCTCGGCCACGACGGGCGCGGCCGACTTTCCTGCCCCGCCTTCCGAGACCAGGCTTCCGGTTTCGCCTTTCGCGACCGGGCTTCCCGCCTCGGCTTCCGACTCGGCGAGCGCCCGCACGACCAGGCTCAGCCCCTGGGCGACGCCGGTGACGACGACCACCCGCCCGGTGTCCGCGTCCGCCGCGCGCACCCGGCGCAGGTAGCCGGCCAGCTCCTCGCGCAGCTCGGCCACTCCGCCCGGGTCGCCGTAGTCGAGGCAGTCGCCGGGCAGGGTCGCCAGCACGTGGCGCATCGCGGCCAGCCACGCCTGCCTCGGGAAGGCGGTCAGGTCCGGAGTCGTCGGGCGGCGGCCGTCGTGGCTCGCCCCGGGCTCCGCGGCGCCTTCCTCGGGCCGCGACACCGGCCCGGCGGCGACCCGGGTGCCCGCGCCGACCCGCGCCTCCAGGAAGCCCTCCGCGACGAGCTGCTCGTACGCCTCGACGACGACGCCCCGGGACAGCCCGAGGTCCCTGGCGAGATCGCGGCTGGGAGGCAGCCGCGCGCCCCGGCCGAGCCGGCCCGAGCGGATCGACTCCCGGAGCTCCCTGGCGATCTGCCCGGCCAGGCCGCCCCGGCTCCGATCGACGACGAGATGAAGATCGGCCAATTGGTCCTCGATTTTTCCATCTGATTGGACTCTCTGAGAGAGCCATTGCCTTCCTAGCATCGCCAATCGTGACAACGGAAACCAGCACCCGCACCGCGCTCGGGCCGGCGGCGACCCGGGCGACGGCCGGAATGTTCCTGGTGGGCACCCTGACCGCGGTGTCCGACCTCATCTCGACCTACCCGGTGTACGGCGGGCAGGCCCTGCGCTACGCCGTCGCCGCGGCCATCCTGCTCGCCGCCGCCCGCGCCCGCGGCCTCTCCCTCCCGCGGCTCACGGCACGGGAGTTCGCGCTGCTCTCGGCGCTCTCCCTGACGGGGCTGGCGCTCTTCAACCTCTGCCTCATCGAGGCGGCGATCGCGGCGGGCCCGACGCTGGCCGGGACCGTCCTCGGTGCGACGCCCGTGACGCTGGCCCTGCTCGGCCCGCTGTTCGCGGGCGGCGCACGATCGGCGCCCTCCCCGCGGATCGTCGCCTCGGCGCTCGTCGTCATGGCGGGGGCCACCCTGGCCACCGGTCTCGGCAGCGGCAACCTGCGCGGCCTGCTCTGGTCGCTGGGCGCGCTCGCCTGCGAGGCGCTGTTCTCCCTGCTCGCCCTCCCGCTGCTGCCGAAGCTGGGCGCCGTCCGGGTCTCGGCCTACTCCGCGGCGCTCGCCGTGCCGTACCTGCTGGTCATCGGGCTCGTGCTGGACGGGACGGCGGTGCTGCGGATGCCGACCGCGACCGAGGCGCTCGGCATCGGCTACCAGGCGGTGATCGTGACCGCCGTGGCGTTCTTCCTCTGGTACAGCGCGCTCCCCCGCCTCGGTCCGGACCGCGCGGGGCTGTTCGCCGGGATGATCCCGATCGGCGCCCTCGTGACCTCGGTGGTGCTCGGTCTCGGTGTGCCCTCGCTCGCGGATGTCGGCGGGGCCGCCGTGGTCGTCGCGGGCATCCTGCTCGGACTCGCTCCGCGTACCGGCGGGCGGCCCCCTCGGCCACGCCCGCGCGCCCGCGGGCATATCCTCCGCTCGGAGGAACCGGCGAGACACCAGAGGATCGAAGACGATGCCCGAGTTCGACTACACCGACCTGCTGCCGCTTGGCACGGACGAGACGGAATACCGTCTGATCACCACGGAGGGGGTACGGATCACCGAGGCGGCCGGCCGCAGGTTCCTTGAGGTCGATCCAGAGGCGCTGCGCCTGCTCACCGAGGCCGCCGTCCACGACATCTCGCACTATCTGCGGTCTTCTCACCTCGCCCAGCTCCGCAAGATCATCGATGACCCCGAGGCCAGCGGCAACGACCGGTTCGTCGCCCTCGACCTGCTGAAGAACGCGAGCATCTCCGCCGGCGGCGTGCTGCCGATGTGCCAGGACACCGGCACCGCGATCGTCATGGGCAAGCGGGGCCGGCACGTCCTCACCGACGGCCGGGACGCCGAGCACATCAGCCGGGGCGTGTACGACGCCTACACCAAGCTGAACCTGCGCTACTCCCAGATGGCGCCGCTGACCATGTGGGAGGAGAAGAACACCGGCGACAACCTCCCCGCCCAGATCGAGCTGTACGCCGAGGACCCCAACGGGCACGCCGACGAGTACAAGCTGCTGTTCATGGCCAAGGGCGGCGGCTCGGCGAACAAGTCGTTCCTCTACCAGGAGACCAAGGCCGTCCTGAACGAGAAGCGGATGCTCCAGTTCCTGGAGGAGAAGATCCGCTCGCTCGGCACCGCCGCCTGCCCGCCGTACCACCTGGCGATCGTGGTGGGCGGCACCAGCGCCGAGTTCGCGCTCAAGACCGCGAAGTACGCCTCGGCCCGCTACCTCGACACCATCCCCACCGAGGGCTCGACCAGCGGGCACGGCTTCCGCGACCTCGAGATGGAGAAGAAGGTCTTCGAACTCACCCAGAAGCTCGGCATCGGCGCCCAGTTCGGCGGCAAGTACTTCTGCCACGACGTGCGCGTGATCCGGCTGCCGCGCCACGGCGCGTCCTGCCCGGTCGCCATCGCGGTGAGCTGCAGCGCCGACCGGCAGGCCCTGGCCAAGATCACCCCGGAGGGCGTCTTCCTGGAGAAGCTGGAGACCGACCCCGCCCGGTTCCTGCCCGACACGACGGACGAGCAGCTCTCGGACGACGTGGTCAGCATCGACCTCAACCGCCCGATGCCGGAGGTCCTCGCCGAGCTCACGAAGTATCCGGTCAAGACGCGGCTCTCCCTCACCGGACCCCTCGTCGTCGCCCGCGACATCGCCCACGCGAAGATCGCCGAGCGGCTGGACGCGGGCGAGGAGATGCCCGAGTACCTGAAGAACCACGCCGTCTACTACGCCGGCCCGGCCAAGACCCCCGAGGGGTACGCCTCCGGCTCGTTCGGCCCGACGACGGCCGGGCGCATGGACTCGTACGTGGAGCGCTTCCAGGCGGCGGGCGGCTCGTTCGTCATGCTGGCGAAGGGCAACCGCTCCCGCCAGGTCACCGAGGCGTGCCAGCAGTACGGCGGGTTCTACCTGGGCTCCATCGGCGGCCCGGCCGCGCGGCTCGCCCAGGACTGCATCAAGAAGGTCGAGGTCCTGGAGTACCCCGAGCTCGGCATGGAGGCCGTCTGGAAGATCGAGGTCGTCGACTTCCCCGCCTTCATCGTCGTCGACGACAAGGGCAACGACTTCTTCGACCAGCGACAGCAGGACGGCGGCGCCACCTTCGTCGGCATCCCCACCCGCAACGGCGTCAAGTAACGGCGTCCTCGCCCCGCTGCCGGCGCGGATCACATCGGCGCCGGCAGCGGGCTCGGCCGGCGTCGGTGCGGGTCACCTCTGCCTGGTGAGACCCGAGGCGACGATGTCGACGAGCAGGTCGAGGATCTTGTGGTGGATATCGGGGTCACCGAGCCGGTCGGCGAACATCGGCACCAGCAGCACGCACTGCAGCACGCCGATGATGACGGCCGGGTCGGCGTGGACGAGCTCACCGCGACCAGAGCGGTCAGCGACGAACTCCGTCAATGCCGTGACAGGGTTGTCGCTCATGGCGGTGACCCGCGCCGGGTCGAGTTTGCGGGCCACCGCCTGCATTTCCTCCGGGTGGGTCATCAGACGGCGCCACAGTGGGTTGGCCGAGAGTTCGGCGAGGGTGGCGTGCAGGAAGCGGCGCAGCCCCTCACGCGGGTCGTCGGTGCCCAGCAGGGCGCCGTCGATGACCCGGCGCTTGACCTCGCCGGACTGGCGGATCATCAGCTCCAGATACAGCGCTTCCTTGGAGTCGAAGAAGACGTAGAAGCTGCTCTTGGCCACTCCGGTGGGGGCCATCAGCTCCTCCAACGAGGTTTTGCGCAGCCCTTGGGCGGTGAACAGCCTCTCCCCGGTCTCCAGGAGCAGGGCGGTGATGTGGGCCTTTTCCTCAGCGGTGAACGCGGGCGGCATCGGAGACAACCTTCCTTCACGCGAACGCTTTGTTCATATGTTTTCACGGCTTCATGCGCTCTCGTCGAACACGGTGACCAGGATGGACAGGGTGGCAGGCATGGCCAGCGAACCGCCGACGCCCATCAACGCCCGCCCGGCGATCAGTACGGCGGGCGAGGTCGCCCGCGAGGCCAGTAGAGACGCGATGGCGAACACGGCCAAGCCGATGATCAGCATGCGGGGTGTGCATGGTTGTCCCATCTTCTTTCGGGGCACGGCACTGCGGCCAGGGAGCTACTCGACGTCGCCCTCTGCGGCGGCCCGCCGCAGGCCCTCTTCATAGATGGCGACGAATCGGTCGATCTGCCACAGCTGGGAGATGAAGACGAGCGCCCAGCCGAAGACGGCGGGCCAGGCCTCGACGCGGACCAGGCCGTACACCATGATCGCGGCGCCCGCGGCGGCCATGGCGATCAGCCACCGGATCGCGGGCCGGTGCGCCTCGGCCGCCAGCGACCGGTCGGCGGCGTACATCTTCTCGCCGTAGATGCCCTTCTCCGCCCAGCTGCGCGGCTCGTGGACCGGCTTGAACGCGTGTGGGTTGATCCACATCCAGATCACGCCCGCCGCGATCGGCGCCAGCGCCCACCAGCCGAACACGTCACGGAAGTAGATCGGCAGCAGGATCGGCGCCAGCCCGGCCATCCGGCTCCACACGCTCCAGGCGTTGGCGTGCCGCTTCCACGAGTCGTCGTTGAGTCCGAACGTCGCCGCGGCGGCCTGGGTGAGCTTCATCGTTGCTCCTCGAAGAGGGGGATCGGCCGGGCACCCCCCGGCCATGCATCCATAAAACCAGATTGGAGATTTGTTTTCAATCGACCGTGAAGCGAGACCTCGACGGCACCCTTCGGGGCGCCAGAGCGCCCGCCTGCCGGGCCGCCGCACGCCCTCCCGTCCGGTGGCCGGAGAGGCCGATCCGGACACCGCGTCCTGTCATGATTTCAGTCAGAAGATCTGACAAAAGATCTCAACAATTTCGCGGCATGGTCTCTACTGGTCGCATTACACAAATCGGTAAGCTGCCACCCATGCGTGCGCCGTCCGGATACCAGCTCGCCGCGAGGTATCGGCTTGTCGAGCCGGTCGGGCGCGGGGGCATGGGCACGGTCTGGCGGGCGCGCGACGAGCTGCTCGACCGCGAGGTCGCGGTCAAGGAGGTACGGCTCCCGCTCGTCCTGGACGAGGACCTGCGCGCCGAGCTGTGCGCGCGGACCGAGCGCGAGGGCCGGGCCACCGCGATGGTCGCCCACCCGTCGGTCATCACGGTGTTCGACGTCATCACCGAGGACGACCGCCCCTGGATCGTGATGGAGCTCCTCCGGGCGCAGTCGCTGGAGGAGCTGGTCCGGCGGGTCGGCCCGCTGCCGCCCCAGCGGGTGGCCGAGATCGGGCGGCAGGTGCTCGGCGCGCTCCGCGCCGTCCACGCGAAGGGCATCCTGCATCGCGACGTGAAGCCGAGCAACGTGCTCGTGACCGACGACCGGGCCGTGCTCACCGACTTCGGACTGGCCGCGCTCGAAGGCGACGTCTCGATCACGCAGGCGGGCATCGTGCTGGGCTCCGCCGGATACATCGCCCCCGAGCGGGTGCTCGGGGCCAAGGCGAGCCCGGCCGCCGACCTGTGGTCGCTCGGGGCCACGCTGTACACCGCCGTCGAGGGACGCGGCCTGCACGGCCGGCGCACCGCCGCCGCCGCGCTGGCCGCGCTCACCAGCGGCGCGCCGATCCCGATGGAGCGGGCCGGCCCCCTCGCCCCGGTCCTGCGCGGCCTGCTGCAGATCAACCCGGACGCGCGGCTCGACGGGGTGCGGGCCGCGGTGGCGCTGGCCCGGATCGCGGCGGGCGGCACCAGCGAGGAGCCGATCATCCACCGGCCGGCGCGGCCCTCACCCGCGGCTCTGCCGCCCGCGGTCCGCCGCCCCACCCACCGGGGACAGCACCGCGCCGAGTCGCGACCGACGCCGCGCACGCCGCCGCACGCGTTCCAGCGCGAGCCCCGTGAGGACTCGGCCGAGGTGCCCGTACAGCGGCGCCGCCCCGCCGAAGGCGTCCACCGCAAGCCGGCCGAGCGGCCGATGTCGGGAAGCTCGGCACCGCGCGTGCTGCGGCTGGTGGTCCAGATACTTCTGCCCCGGCGATTCTGGCCGAAGAGTTTTCTCAACTGACCCCAAAGCGCTCCCCGGCGTGGAGTAGATATCTTTCATGCCATGGGGAGCAGGCTGCTCAGCGACCGGTACGAACTGATCACAATGCTGGGGCGCGGCACGATGGGCACCGTCTGGCGGGCCTTCGACCGAACGCTCGGGCGCGACGTCGCCGTCAAGGAGATCCGCCAGGATCCGTCCCTCGGCGCCGAACAGCGACGGGAGCTCCGGGAACGCATGATCCGTGAAGGCCGTGCGGCCGCCCGGATCAGCCATCCCTCGGTCGCCACCGTCTACGACGCCATCGAGATCGACGGCAGCCCGTGGATCATCATGGAGCTCGTCGAGGGCAGGTCGCTGGAACAGGTCATCGAGGACGAGGGGCCGCTGCCACCCCGCCTGGTGGCCGAGGTCGGCTACGAACTGCTCGACGCGCTGCGTGCCGCGCACGCCCAGGGCATCCTGCACCGCGACGTGAAGCCGAGCAACGTGCTGATCACCGACACCGGACGGGTCGTGCTCACCGACTTCGGCATCGCCAAGTCGGAGGGCGACAGCGCGCTGACCAGAACCGGCATGGTGATCGGCTCCCCCGGCTACACGTCGCCCGAACGGGCCCGCGGCGACCACGCCGGGCCCGAGTCCGACCTCTGGTCACTCGGCGCGACCCTGTACTTCGCCGTCGAGGGCCGTGCCGCGTACGAGCGGGCGTCGGTCGCGGAGACGTTGAGCGCGCTGATGACCGAGTCGGCCGACCCGCCGACCCAGGCCGGTCCGCTCCGGCCCGTCCTCGACGGCCTGCTGGAGAAGGACCACACGCTGCGGCTCACATCCGAGCGGGCGGCGGCGATGCTGCGCACGGTCGCCGACACGCCCATCAACGCGTCGCCTGCCGCCACGCCTCCGGTACGGCGGCTGGAGCGGGAGCGGCCCACGAGGGCCGCGGAGTCACCGACCCCAGCCCCTCCCCCGGAGTCGCCGGCCCCCGCCCCTCACCCGGAATCACCGGCCCCGAGCTCTCCCCCTGAACCGGCCGGGGCGGTCGACGCCGACAAGACCATGCTGGTCATCCGGCCGAAGGCCGGACTCCGGCTCCCCCCGCCGCCCGCCTCGACCCGCCCGGCCTCCCCTCAGAGCCCGCCGGGCCGGCCCGTGTTCCCCGCCGCGGCGGGGAACACGCCCGGGAACGCGCCGGGAGGCGCCGGAATCCCGGCGCCCGCCCGCCCCCCGGTTCCGGGAAGCCCGGCGGCGAAGGCCGTGGACCGGAGCGGACGCGACGACACGACCGTCGGCGGTCTGCTGCCCGGCCAGGCGCCGCGCGTCCAGGGCCCGACACCGCCCGGCTCTCCGACGCCGGTCACGCACCTGCCGGGCCCCGTCCCCCCGGGGCGCGGCGGCCTCGGCACCGACCTGTTCGCCATGCACGCCACTCCGGCGCCCAACCGGACCGGGCGGATCCGCGTGCTCCTGCTGATGGGTCTCGCGGTCGTCGCGTTCCTCGTCCTGGTCGTCATCGTGATGACGGCCCTGCTCGGCTGACCGGGGAGCGTCTGAGCTCCACGATGCCCGGTCATCCTGACCATAGGGACCCTTGAAGGAGCAGGTGGCCGTGGACCGCGTGGGCGGCCGGATGCGCCGCGCCCGCGCGGGAGGCCAGGAAAAGGGTGTTGATCGGGGGCAGTCCGGGTTCGAGCAGCGTACGCAGCCGGCCGTCGGCCAGTTCGGCCGCGCACAGGTAGCGCGGCAGGACGGTGACGCCGGCGCCCGCGACGACCGCCGCCATGACACCGCGGAGGTCCGGCACGACCAGGGCCGGGGTGCGGGTCAGGCGGGTGTCGAAAACCGTCCGCCAATAGCGGCGCAGGATGGGCAGGTTCTCCGCATAGGCGACCAGCGGCGCCCGCTCCACATCGTGGCCGCTCCAGCCCGGGGCGGCGACCAGCACGAACTCCTCATCACACAGGGGTTCCACCCGCAGCCCCCGGCGCCGTGGCCGCACCGTGGAGATGACCAGGTCCAGGCCGCCGTCGGCGAGCGCAGCCAGCAATTCGTCGGGAAGGCCGAGGGTCACGCGCAGCTGCAGCCCCTGGGTGACCATCGAGGCGAGCGAGGGCAGCACGCGTGAGCACACCAGCTCGGCCGGACCGCCCAGATGGACGGCGCGGCCGAACGCCTCCGCGGGACCGCTGAGGTCACCCAGGACCACCTCATCCAACGCGTCGAGCGGTGCGGCGACCCGCCGGGCGAGCTGGTCGGCCGCGACGGTGGGGGCCATGCCCCGCGGCAACCGGTCGAACAGAGGCCGCCCCAGGGCCTGTTCAAGCGCCTTGACCTGGGCGGTCACCGAGGGCTGGGAGAGCGCGAGCAGTTCCGCGGCACGGGTCACCGATCCTGACCGGTAGACGGCGAGGAAGGTACGCAGCAGATCGAAAGACAGGGCCACAAGTCTCGATATCTATCAGAAATCTGATGGCATCACCGGACGATTTCTATTGGATGCCAATGAATGTGGTGGGCGATGATCTGGGTGTTCTTCATCGGAAGAAGCGTCTCGTTGATGGCCCCCAAGGAGCACATCCATGCCCAAGCGCATCCTGATCGCCCTCACCAGCCACGCCGACCTCGGCGAGACCGGGCGCACGACCGGGTTCTACCTGCCGGAGGCCGCCCACCCGTGGGAGGTGTTCACCGCGGCCGGCCACGAGGTGGACCTGGTCAGCGTCGCCGGAGGCCGCCCACCGCGCGACGGCGAAGACCTCACAGATCCGGCGCAGCGGCGTTTCCTGGACGACCCCCGCATCGCCGCCCAGCTCGCCGACACACCGACTCCCGATGCGGTGGACGCGTCCCGCTACGACGTGATCTTCTTCGCGGGCGGTCACGGCACCATGTGGGACTTCCCCGACAGTCCCGCGCTCGGCACGCTCACCCAGCAGATCTACGAGAACGGCGGGATCGTCGCCGCCGTCTGCCACGGCCCGGCCGCCCTCGTCGGGGTCACGCTGTCCGATGGCTCCTACCTGGTCGATGGCAAGCGGGTGGCCGCCTTCACCAATGCCGAAGAGGAGGCGGTCGGGCTCACCGGGGTGGTGCCCTTCCTGCTGGCCGACCGGCTCATCGAGCAGGGTGCGCGGCACGTACCGGCCGCCACGTTCACCGCGCACGTCGTCCGGGACGGCCGCCTCGTCACCGGGCAGAACCCGGCATCGGCGCGCGGTGTGGCCGAAGCGGTGGTCGAGTTGATGCCGCCGCTTCACACCGAACACGTCAGCCTGTGAGCGAGAGTGGCGGCGTCATGGACGCCTTCGTGGCGCGGCCGGCCGCCCCGGGGGAATATCCCGGCGTCATCGTCGCCCACCAGTTGTTCGGGCTGACGCAGGACGTCCGTACGGTCGCCGAACGGATTGCCGCTCTCGGATATGTCGTGATCGCGCCGGACTTCTACCACCGGTCGGACGCGGGGGTCGAGTTGGCCGCCGACGACCAGGGGCGCGCCCGCGGCTTCGCTCTGATGGGCGAACTGACCCGCGACGGCGTGCTGACCGACGTCCGTGCGGCCATGGCGTACCTCCGGGACCAGGCCGGGGTGACCGGCTCGATCGGCATGGTCGGGATGAGCATGGGCGGCCATCTGGCGTACTACGCGGCCACCCGGCTCGACGAGCTCGCCGTGACCATCGTGCTGTACGCGGGGTGGCTGACCGGCACAGACATCCCCGTGAGCCGTCCGGAGCCGACCCTGGACCTCACCCCCGGAATCACGGGACGGATCGTCGTCATCGTGGGCGAACGCGACCACGTGATCACCGCCGATCAGCGCACGGCGATCGCCGACCGGCTCAAGGCCGACGGGATCCGGCACGAGATGGTCGTGATCCCCGAGGCCCCCCATGCCTTCCTCTCCCCCGGTGTCCCCACCTTCCGGCCCCGGGCCTCCGAAGAGGCGTGGCGGCGCATCGAGCAGGCTCTCGCCGAGCTCTGACAACGCGACCCGCCACACCGCCGGCGTACGGCCGGGCGGGGGCGGTGGGGCCGCTCCGGCGCGGCTGATCAGCAGGGCGCCGGAGCGACCTCACGGGCGAAGAACGCCGTCAGCTCCTCGCCGCGGCCGAAGAGGGAGGACACCACGCCGCGCGCGTACGCCACCACCTCGGGATCGGTGATGCGCCGCGCGCCCGTGTGCACGCCTCCCGCGTCGTAGAGCACCTCGTACATCCGGTCCGGGCGGAGGATCACCAGTTCGGGGAGCGGTCCTGAACGCTCCAGATCGGCCACTTCGGCGGCGGGCAGGACCCTGATCCGCTCCCCCGCCGCCACCCGCTCGACGAAGGCGTGCATCTCCCATCGCATGTACGGCGTCAGCGGGCTCTCGGCGATCCGGACCCGCCGGAACTCGGCGTGGCCGCGGTAGTAGCCGACGAGGGCGTCCCGGGTTTCCCGGAGGAGCGCGAGGGAGCGGTTCCAGTCGCCCTCAAGGAACGCGACCCAGCTGGGGAAGTCCTCCTCGTCGAAATGCTGGGCGCGCTCCAGCTTGAGCGCCGGCTCGGTCACCGACGCGTACACCTCGGCGAACTCGGCCTGGTATTCCTCGACGGGGAGCGCCCGCGCCGGCGCGTTCCGCACAGTGTCGACGAAATCCATGTCTCCCTTTCAGATCGGCGGCTCGGTGCCCCAGCCGGCCGTCCGCCCGGCCGCCGCGATCCGTCCCTCGCTTCACGGCGTCGTGTCCGGCCGCGCCGGACGGCCCGTCCCTGGGGCCTCGTCAAGTTTCACGATCAACAAATTCCACAGGCCAGTCAAGGAGGAGTTCGGCCGCCGAGACGGACCGGCCGCCGGGCGGGCGGAACGGCGCCGGCGGTCTCTTGATAGGACAGAAACATGAACGACTTCCGGATCGAGCACGACTCCATGGGTGAGGTTCGGGTGCCCGCCTCAGCCAAGTGGGGGGCGCAGACGCAGCGGGCGGTGGAGAACTTCCCCGTCTCCGGCCGGGGCCTGGACCCCGCGCACATCTCGGCGCTCGGGCGCATCAAGGCCGCCTGCGCCACGGTCAACGCCGCGTACGGCGTCCTCGACGAGGACATGGCCCGGGCCGTACGCGAGGCGGCGGAGGAGGTCGCGGCCGGGCGGTGGAACGACCAGTTCCCGGTGGACGTGTTCCAGACCGGCTCCGGCACGTCGTCGAACATGAACACCAACGAGGTGATCGCGACACTGGCCGCGGAGCGGCTGGGACGGCCGGTCCACCCCAACGACCACGTCAACGCCGCGCAGTCGTCCAACGACGTGTTCCCGTCGTCGATCGACGTCGCCGCCACGCAGGCGGTCACCCACGACCTGACGCCCGCGCTGGAACACCTGGCGACCGCGCTGGAGGAGAAGTCGGTCGAGTTCGCCGACGTGGTCAAGTCCGGGCGGACCCACCTGATGGACGCCACGCCGGTCACCCTCGGACAGGAGTTCCGCGGATACGCCACGCAGATGGAGCTCGGCATCGAGCGCATCCAGGCGGTGCTCCCCCGGCTCGCCGAGCTGCCGCTGGGCGGCACCGCCGTCGGCACCGGCATCAACACCCCGGACCCCGGCTGGGCCGCGGCCGTGATCGAGGAGCTGGGCCGCGCGACCGGCCTGCCGTTCACCGAGGCCAGGGACCACTTCGAGGCGCAGGGCGCGCGGGACGCGCTGGTCGAGCTCTCGGGCGCGCTCAAGGTCGTCGCCGTCTCCCTCAACAAGATCGCGAACGATCTGCGCTGGATGGGCTCGGGCCCGCGCGCCGGGCTCGGCGAGATCAACCTGCCCGACCTTCAGCCCGGGTCGTCGATCATGCCGGGCAAGGTGAACCCGGTGATCCCGGAGGCGGTCACCATGGTCGTCGCACAGGTCGTCGGCAACGACGCGACGGTCACGATGGCGGGCGCGTCCGGCTCCTTCGAGCTCAACGTGATGCTCCCGGTGATGGCCCGGAACATCCTGGAGTCGATCCGGCTGCTCGCGAACGTCTCCCGGCTGCTGGCCGAGCGGTGCGTACGCGGGATCACCGCCAACGTGGAGCGGCTCAGGGAGTACGCCGAGTCGTCGCCGTCGGTCGTCACGCCGCTGAACCGCTACGTGGGCTACGAGGAGGCCGCCAAGATCGCCAAGCAGGCCCTCGCCGAACGCAAGACGATCCGGCAGGTGGTCGTCGAACGCGGTCACGTGGCCGACGGCACCCTCACCGAGAAGCAGCTGGACGAGGTCCTCGACGTCCTGTCCATGACCCGGCCCGAGCAGCCGGCGGATCGCTCAACCCGCGATCGAGATTAGGGAGCATCCGAAGAATCACCGCGCCCACGGACGCGGACGCCCCCCGGACGTGGCCTGCGCTCCGCCGGGGGGCAGGCGGGTGGCCGGGCGATCGGGGTCAGCGTCCGACCAGCGGGCCGTACTCGGCCCACACCCGGGCGTCGATCGAGGCCCGCTTCGGGGCGAAGCGGGTGTAGAACTCCTTGCCGCACTCCAGGTCCTCCAGCGCCGCCTTGATCTCCCGATCCAGGTACGGCCTGGCCTGCGCCGGGGTGAAGTCCGGCAGCGGCCGCCCCTTGGACTCCTTGTCGCCCAGCGCCTTCATCTGGTCCCAGAAGGCGTCATTCCCTCTCTTGGCCATCGCGGTCGGCAGTATGGCCGGCGGCACCCGTTGCCCCTTGGTCGCGAGGCAGTCGGCGAAGCCTGGGACAAGCCCGACCAGCTCGGGGTCGCCGTTGATCTCGGCCTCCTCCAGGTCATCCCTGGCTCCTTGCAGGAGTCCGACCGCCTCCAGCTCCGAGCCTGCCTCCTTGTGCAGCACCTGCTTGGCGGCCTTCGCGTAGCAGCCGCCCATCGCCTCGAGGTAGGCACCGAGCTGGGACTCGTTCAGCTTCTGCGTGATCGCCTCGTTGGGGTCGCCGGCGCTGGCGTCTCGGGCGCTTTCCATGCTGCCCGTCAAGGGGTCCTTCGGGTAGACGAGCTGGGCGAACACCCCGAAGCCGTACTTCTGGCGATAGGTCCTCATCGCCTCGTATGTGCCCAGATCGGGCTCCGGCCGATCCGGCACGACGTAGGCGATGTACTTGAAGCCGCGCTGCTTCATGCAGTCGGCCTTGATCTGCTCCATCTTGGGGCGCGGATCCGGCCCCCTGGTGGGAACGGGGGCGGCGGCCTGTTCGGCGGCACACCCCGATATCAAGGCGAACGACAGCACCCACATGACACGACGCATGAAATCTCCAGGTCAGTCGGACGCGCGCCATGCGCGACCCGTGCGGTGGAACGACCGCGACAAGGACGCGGAGCACCGGCGGCAGGCCGAGCCTCGACGCGATTCGATCAGCCGCTCACCGCAGGCGACAGAGATCGCCACCGCCCCGGAGCGGCGGCGATCTCCGGTCGCGGCCCGGATGGACCGCAGTTCCCCACAAGGTGACGCCTGCCGAGTAGCCCGGCGATCGTGGAGCAGCGCACCTGACCCCCGACCGCCGTCGATCTTCTCGACAGCGATCAAAATACTACGTTGAACGTAGATAAAGCAACGCGACGGTGACACCCGGCGCGGTGCGACCCTGACCGCCGCGGCAGGTACGGCGCCGTCCACCCCCTCAGGCGACGGGCGCGGCGAAGCCACATAGAAGAGGGGTCATATATGTCCACGGCCACCATGGGCCGGTCGCCCCGGGATTCCTAGGGTTGATCGGCATGACGAGCCTTGAGGGCCGCACGGCCCTGGTCACAGGTGGGGGCAGTGGCATCGGCAGGGCGTGCGCGCTCCGGCTCGCCGCGGCGGGGGCCCACGTGGTGGTCGCCGACATGAACGCCGAGAGCGCCGCCGAGGTGTCCGCCGAGACGGGCGGCACCGCGGTCGCGGTGGACCTCTCCGACCCCGGTTTCCTGGACACCTGGGCGGACGCCTCAACCGGCATCCGGGCGGACATCTCGGCGGACATCGTGGTCAACAACGCGGGCTTCCAGCACGTCGCCCCGATCGAGGAGTTCCCGCCCGAGATCTTCGCCAAGATCCTGAAGGTGATGGTCGAGGCGCCCTTCCTGATCGCCCGCGCCGTCCTGCCCGGCATGTACGAGCGCGGCTGGGGGCGGTTCGTCAACATCTCCTCCGTCCACGGCCTACGCGCCTCGCCGTACAAGTCCGCGTACGTGACGGCCAAGCACGCCCTGGAGGGGTTGTCCAAGGTCATCGCGCTCGAAGGCGCGTCCCACGGCGTCACCTCCAACTGTGTGAATCCCGCGTACGTGCGCACCCCGCTGGTGGAGAACCAGATCGCGGCGCAGGCGCGGACGCACGGCATCGGCCCGGACGAGGTGGTCGAGCAGATCATGCTGGCCCCGGCCGCGATCAAGCGGCTGGTGGAGCCGGACGAAGTCGCCGAGCTGGTGGCCTATCTTTGCGGTCCACAGGGCTCGTTCATCACCGGAGCCTCGGTCCCGCTCGACGGAGGATGGAGCGCACACTAAGTGAACCCCTATCTCGAACTCCTCGCGCGGGAGGCCTCGGCCGTGGAGTTCGAGGGGCCGGTGCTCCAGGCCCGCGCGGCCGGCCTCGACACCGCCGAGCTCGAAGAGGACAAGTTCGCCGCCCTGAAGGTGCGGGCCATGCTGCGCAGGCGGGCCAGGCGGGAGGCGGAGCTGTCGGCCCTCTTCGACACCGCCGGCGACCTGGCCGGGCTGACCGACCTCGACGCCGTGCTGGCGGCGATCGTGCAGCGGGCCAGGCGGCTGCTGTCCACCGACATCGCGTACATGACGCTGCACGACCCGGAGCGCGGCGACACCTACATGCGGGTCACCGACGGCTCGATCTCGGCGCGCTTCCGGCGGCTGCGGCTCGCCATGGGCGCGGGCCTCGGCGGGCTGGTCGCCGAGTCGGGCACGCCGTACAACACGGCGGACTACTTCGCGGACGAGCGGCTGCGACACACGAACACCATCGACGAGGCGGTGCACGAGGAGGGCCTGGTGGCCATCCTCGGCGTGCCGCTGCGGCTCGGCACCCAGGTCATCGGGGTGCTGTTCGCCGCCAACCGCAGCGCGCGCCCCTTCGTGCAGGAGGAGGTGGCGCTGCTCTGCTCGCTGGCCGCGCACGCGGCCGTCGCGATCGACACCGCGCGGCTGCTCCAGGAGACCCGGTCCGCGCTCGCCGAGCTGAGCGAGGCCAACAGCCTGATCAGCGCGCACAGTGAGGCCATCGAGCGCGCCGCCGACGCGCACGACCGGATGACCGGGCTGGTGCTGCGCGGGGGCGGGGTCGAGGACGTCGCCGCCGTGGTCACCGAGGTGCTCGGCGGCACCGTCACGGTCCTCGACGACGAGGGCCGCCCGCTGGTCGGCGAGGCCGCCGACCTCGACAGCGGCGTGTTCGACGCCGCCCGCTCCTCGCGCGCGCTCGGCCGTACGGTGAAACGCGGCGGCGCGTACGTCGCGTCGGTGGACGTGGGGGCGGCGCCGGTGTGCACGCTGGTGCTGCGGACCGAGCAGCAGGTGGCCGCGGCCGACCAGCGCATCCTGGAGCGTGGCGCGATCGTCACCGCGCTGCTGCTGCTCTTCCGGCGGAGCGTGGCCGAGGCCGAGGGGCGGGTGCGCGGCGAACTGCTCGACGACCTGATCTCCCGGCCCGACCTCACCGGGCTCGGCGAACGGGCGCGCCGGTTGGGCGTGGACCTCGACCTGCCGCACGTGCTCGTCGTCGCCCGCCACGAGGGGCAGCGGGAACGCGCCGCCTTCTGGGCGTCGTCGCACGCGACGCTCGCCCACGGCCTGGCGGCCGCGCGCGGCGACGAGGTCGTGCTGCTGGTGCCGGGAGACGCGCCGGGCGCCGTCGCGCGCCGCGTCGCCCGTGAGCTCAGTTCGTCGCTCGGCCGGCCCGCCACCGCCGGAGCCGCCCGCGCGGCCGCCTCCGGATCCGCCGCCGAGAAGGACCCCGGGACCGTCGCCTCGGGGGTGCCCGACGCGTACCGGGAGGCGCAGCGCTGCGCCGACGCGCTGATCGCGCTCGGGCGGGACGGCGACGGCGCGAGCGCGGACGAACTCGGCTTCGTCGGCCTGCTGATGGGCGAGGGGCGGGACGTCTCGGGCTTCCTCGGCTCCGCGCTCGGCCCGGTCCTGGACTACGACGGGCGGCGCGGCACGGCACTGATCAGGACGCTGACCGCGTACTTCGGCGCGGGTGGCTCCCTGTCCCGTACGGCCGACGCCCTGCACATTCACGTGAACACGGTCACCCAGCGGCTCGACCGGGTGGGTCAGCTCCTCGGCGCCGACTGGCAGGAGCCGGAGCGCGCCCTGGAGATCCAGCTCGCCCTGCGACTGCACCGCCTGCGGAGCCACATAACCGATGCCTGAGGTATGTGCGAAGCGGCCATATGAGTGATATTGGTCACATCGTATGTTGGCCAGACCCCCCAACCTTGAGGAGTTCCCCGTGGCCAACGAAACACGGACCTCGATCGGCAAGGTGGTCGGCGCCAGCCTGATCGGCACCACGGTCGAGTGGTACGACTTCTTCCTCTACGGCTCAGCCGCCGCGCTCGTGTTCAACAAGCTCTTCTTCCCGGCCGAGACCGCGCTGACCGGCACACTGCTCGCGTTCCTCACGTACGCCGTGGGCTTCCTCGCGCGGCCGCTCGGCGGTCTGGTCTTCGGGCACTACGGCGATCGCCTCGGCCGCAAGCGGCTGCTCGTGGTCAGCCTCCTCATGATGGGCGGCGCGACCGTCCTGATCGGCTGCCTGCCGACGTACGCCACGCTCGGCGCCGCGGCGCCGCTGCTGCTCACCGCGCTGCGGCTGGTGCAGGGCTTCGCCCTCGGCGGCGAGTGGGGCGGCGCGGTCCTGCTGGTCTCCGAGCACGGCGATCCCGCGCGGCGCGGCCTGTGGGCCTCCTGGCCGCAGGCGGGCGCGCCGGGCGGGAACCTGCTGGCGACCGCGGTGCTCGCGCTGCTCGCGGCGATCCAGTCCGACGAGACGTTCCTCGCCTGGGGCTGGCGGATCCCGTTCCTGCTCTCCGGCCTGCTGGTGCTGGTCGGGCTCTGGATCCGGCTCACCGTCTCCGAGTCGCCCGTGTTCAAGCAGGCGCTCGCCGGGCAGGCTCCCGAGCCGCGGGCCCCGATCCTCGACGTGCTGCGCCACCACCCGCGCGACGTCCTGGTGGCGATCGGCGCGCGGCTCGCCGAGAACGTCTCGTACTACGTGATCACCGCGTTCGTCCTCGTGTACGCCACCACCGCCGCGGACATGCCCAAGGAGACCGCGCTCAACGCGGTACTGATCGGCTCCGCGATCCACTTCGTCACCATCCCGATGTGGGGCGCGCTCTCGGACCGGCTGGGCCGCCGCCCCGTGTATCTGATCGGCGCGGTCGGCGTCGGCCTCTGGGCGTTCGCGTTCTTCCCGCTGGTCGACAGCGGCTCCTTCGTCCTGGCGACGATCGCGGTCGCCGTCGGCCTGCTCTTCCACGGAGCGATGTACGGCCCGCAGGCCGCGTTCTTCTCCGAGTTGTTCGCCACGAGGATGCGCTACTCCGGAGTGTCCGTGGGCTACCAGCTCGCCTCCATCGTGGCCGGCGCCCTCGCGCCGATCATCGCGGTCGCACTGCTCCAGGAGTACGACTCCGGTCTGCCGATCGCCCTCTACGTCGCCGGTTCGGCGGTGCTCACAGTGATCGCGGTCGTCGCCGCCAAGGAGACCCGCGATCGCGATCTGACCGCCATCGAGCCGACCTCCGGTCCCCGCGGCGCGTCCACCGCCGACGCCGCCCAGGAGGCCTGAGGAACGCGACGATCTGACACCCCAACCCCCATCCACCTGGAGCCGCACATGATCTCCGCCGAGCGGATCAGCACCGCGCGTACGACGCTCAACGTCCTCTCCGTGCCGGGAACGACCGGCGATCCCGTTCTCTTCGTCCACGGGAACGTCTCGTCGAGCACCTTCTGGCGTCCCACCATGGCGGCGCTCGCCGAGTCGCCGGACACCGGCGGCCTGCGCCCGCTCGCGGTCGACCTGCGCGGGTTCGGCGACTCCGACCCGGCGCCGGTGGACGCGACGCGGGGGCTGCGGGACTACTCCGACGACGTTCTGGCGCTCCTCGACGTGATCGGCCCCGCCCACCTGGTCGGCTGGAGCATGGGCGGCGGCGTCGTCCTCCAGGCGCTCCGCGACCGGCCTGAGGCGGTCCGGAGCGCCACTCTCGTGAACCCGGTCTCGCCGTACGGGTTCGGCGGGACGACCGGTCCGGACGGCGTCCTCACCCACCCGGACGGCGCCGGCTCAGGCGGCGGCACGGCGAGCCCGGACTTCGTGGAGGCGCTCCGGGCCGGGGACCGGACGGCGGACTCGCCGCTGTCGCCGCGCTCCGTGCTCCGCACCGCGTACGTGGTGCCCGGCACCGATCTGGGCGAGGACGAGGACGCCTACGTCGAGTCGATGCTGTCCACCCGGCTGGGCGAGGACCACTACCCGGGCGACAGCGTCGCCGCGACCGCCTGGCCGGGCGTCGCGCCGGGCAAGCGGGGCGTGCTCAACACGATGGCGCCGACGTACTTCCGGATCGACGACCTGCACACGATCGACCCCAAGCCGCCCATCCTGTGGATCAGGGGCGCCGAGGATGTCATCGTCTCCGACACGTCCCTGTTCGACCTGGCCCACCTGGGGGCGATCGGCGCGGTGCCCGACTGGGACGGCACGCCCGCCCAGCCGATGGTCACTCAGACGCGCGCCGTGCTCGACCGCTATGGGAACTACCGCGAGGTCGCGATCCCCGGCTCCGGCCACAGCCCGCACGTCGAGAAGCCGGCCGAGTTCCGCGCGGCCCTGGTCGCCCACCTGTGCGAGGCGTAGCCCCGGCTCAGCCCTGGGCGGCGTAGCCCGGGATCCGCGCGGCGATCCTGCGCAGCAGCGACGGCGTCGGCCGGGTGTCGGCCGGCCGCACCCGGACGTGCCCCCGCAGCCCGACCTCCAGCGTGAAGCGGAGATCGACGTCCTTGCCCTCCATCCGCAGCCCCGGCCGCCACGCGCCGGGGCCGAGGCAGCCCTCGCCGCCCAGCCGGCGTACGGGCACCTTGGCGACGAGCTGGCCGGGCAGCCGGCCGGGGACGCCGGGCTCGACCAGCGCGGGGACGGTCATGTCCCTGCCCCGGCCGCCGAGCTGGCGCAGCACCAGCTCGACCGCGGGCCCCCCGCTCGGCGGCACGTACGGCACCGGCACGACAACGAAGACGTCGTCGTCGCTGTGGGTCACCGACGCCCGGGGCGACACCAGCGCGATGGACTCGGAGAACGACCTCGGCTCGATGCAGACGCTGAGGTCGCCCCGCCCGGACCAGCACGGCACGACCAGTCGCCGGGGATAGTCGGCGAGGACGCCCGCGCAGTTCATCGGCGCCTCGGTCCGCGCCACCCGGGTGCGGGCCGGGTGGACGCCGCGCATCCGCACGTGCACCTCCCACAGGCCGGGACGCAGCGGCCGTCCGAGCGCGGCGGAGCCGATGTCGAGCCGGGCCTGACCCGCCGCCCAGACCCGGACGCCGTCACCGTCGCGGGCGTGCTGGACCGTGCTCGTCACCGGGAGGAAGTAGGTGACGCCGGACTCCGTGTCCCGGACGTAGACCTCCATGCGCGCCCGGCGGGCCGCCTCGGTCACGTCGGCCATCTCGGGGGACAGCAGGCCCTCGATCGGGATGGGCGGCCGCCAGTAGAGACGGCCGTTCTCGGCGTGGAACCGCAGCGGCGCGCCGCCCGCGTCGACGATCTCGACGGCCAGGTCCATGGTGAACACGCTCTGGTCCCAGCGCACCTCCTGCAGCTCGGCGCTCAGCCGGGTCCCGCGCGAGGCGGCGACGAGCCGGGCCAGCTCCTCCTGCCGCCCGGCGCGCAGCAGAGCGGCTCGCGCCCGCAGGTGGACCGGCAGGTACCCGTCGAGCCGGTCGGGCAGGCGCTCGGCGGCGAGTTCCCGCAGCCGGGTGAACAGGACGGTCCGGCGGTGCTCCCCCATCGCCTCGAACCGCGCTCCGCCGAGGCGGCGAAGACCGAGCACGCGGAACCAGTGCGCCTGCATCCGGTCGCGCCGCTGCCCCGGCGGTGTGTACGCCTCGACGATGTCGAGGATGGTCCGCAGCCCGGCGACCAGCGCGGCCGGATCCTCCCGCGGGTCCTCGCGCTGGGCGGCGACGCGGCAGCAGATCTGCCCGGCGTGGATGGAGATGGCCGCGGCGGCGAGATAGGCGTGGGCGACGAACGCCTCCTCGGACAGCGGGCGGTCCGGGAACCCGATCCGGTTCCCGGCGAGGAAGCCCATGCGGAACAGCTTGTGCGCCGTCGGCAGCGCCAGCAGGCGGTCCCGGATGACGTCCGCGCGCTCCCGGCTGCCGGTGAACGCCGAGAGCGGCGTCCCCTCGCCCACGAGCCTGCCGACGAGCACGTCCGCCCCGGCGCGTACGGCCATGCCGTACATGTTCTGCAGGGCGCTGTGCTCCAGCCGGTCGTGCTGGTTCATGAAGTAGACGTAGTCGCCCCGCACGAGGGACAGGGCGGCGTTGCGGCCCCGAGCGGACCCGCCGCTGTGCTCCAGGTGCAGCACGCGTACGTTCTCGCGCGTCGCCGCGAGGGCGTCGAGCCGCTCGCGGGTGCCGTCGGTGGACCCGTCGTCCGCGAAGATCACTTCGTACCGGTCCGCGGGCAGCGACTGCTCCAGGACGGAGCGCACGCACGCGTCGAAGGCGTCGCTCGCCGGTTCGGCGTCGCACGTGGAGACCACAACACTGACCTTCACACCCATGAGGCCAAGGGTGCCCGGCCGGTACCACGGGTCTCTGCCGACTTGCCGAAAGGTCGACCAAACCTGACCAGTAATAGGGCGCGTCGAAAGGATCTTTGCCCAGGCCGGGGCCGGTGGACGGGTGGGGCCGCGCGCCGGTCAGTACCAGCCGACGGACTGGGAGTGGCCCCACGCGCCGCAGGGTGTCTTGTAGCGGCCGGCGATGTAGCCGAGACCCCACTTGATCTGCGTGGCGGCGTTGCTCTGCCAGTCGGCGCCGGCGCTGGCCATCTTGCTGCCCGGCAGCGACTGCGGGATGCCGTAGGCGCCGCTGTAGCGGTTCATGGCCCGCTCGTTCCAGTGGCTCTCCCTGTCCCAGAGGCGTTCCAGGCAGCCCCACTCGGCGTCGCCCCAGCCGCGTGCGGCGGCCATCTGCCGGCCGAGGGCCTTGTTGCTGCCGGGGTCGGGGGTGGAGCCGGGCGGGAAGTCGGCCGGGTTGAACCCGCCGCCGCCGGGCGCCTTCTTCGCGATCTTCACGGGGTCCAGGTCGGCCTTCTGGCCGTCGCGGGCTTCCTTCAGCTTGTCGCCCCTGAGCTTCTGCGCGGCCTGCGCCTTCATCGCGTCGATCTCGGGATTGGCGTAGGCGGGGTCGCCGGCGAGGATGTCGGGAAGGGCGAGCGGATTGGACGGCGTGTTGGCGTTCTCGATGGCCGTACGCACGACGTAGGTGGTGCCCGCGCCGACCAGGACCAGGGACACGACGATGATGACCACTCGTTTGGGAGTCAGCAGGCCTGGGCCCGACCGACGCTTGGAACGGGAGCGCGACGGGCGCTCCTTAAGCCGCTGACCTGAACTCACGACCTATGAGCTTGCCGTGTCCCCCGGGGTGTCGTGCAACCGGAACAAGGAACTCCGATGGCGAATTCTTTGCCCTAACCCCCCGGAAATGGACTTTCCTCGGTTGTGTGATTTTCGTCACAGGGTCCGCCCCTCGGACCCCCGCACCGAAGGGAGGACCCTTTCCGCGAGCATGCATGCGGTTCGTCCTGGCCATGTCCGTGCCGCGTTACGGTTTCATGACACCTCCGGGAATTCCCGACATACAGTCCATAATGTCCGCGTGGCTGGCATCCTCCTGGTCGAAGACGACCCCTCCGTACGCACGGGGCTCGAGCTCGCGCTCACCCGCCAGGGCCACTCCGTCACCGCGTACGCGACAGGCGAGGAGGCCCTGGCGCACGTGCGGGCGCGGCGCCCCGAGATCGTGATCCTCGACGTGATGCTGCCCGGCATCGACGGGGTCGAGGTGTGCCGCCGCATCCGCCGGATGGACTCCCTGCCGATCATCCTCCTCACCGCGCGCGGCGACGATCTCGACGTGGTCGTCGGCCTTGAGGCCGGCGCGGACGACTACGTGGTCAAGCCGGTCGAGCCGCGAGTGCTCGACGCGCGCATCCGGGCCGTCCTGCGGCGGCTGGAGTCCGCCTCGTCCGACCGGATCAGCTTCGGCGACCTGCTCGTGGACCGGGGCGCACTGAAGGTGACGCTCAAGGGACGCGAGATCCACCTCACCCCGACGGAGCTGCGCCTCCTGCTCGAACTGGTCCGCCACCCGGGCCAGGTGCTCAACCGCCGCTATCTGCTGCGCACGGTGTGGGACCACTCCCACGTCGCGGACTCGCGCCTCGTCGACGCGTGCGTGCAGCGGATCAGGGCCAAGATAGAGCCGGTTCCGGCCGATCCGGTCTTCATCCACACCGTCCGCGGCTTCGGGTACCGCTTCAGCCCCCCATGAGCTGGTTTCCCACCGGCCTGCGCGGCCGCTTGGTGGTGACCTTCCTGCTGGTGGCGATCACCGCGTCCGCGGCGGTGGCCGGGCTCGGCTACCAGCTCGTGGGCAGAGAGCTGCTGGACAGGGTGGAGCGCACCTCGATCTCCGACGTGCGCGAGACGCTGTCGCGGGTCTCGCTCCCGGTCGGCGCCAGCGACGTGGTGTGGCCGAGCGACTCCACGGTCACCGACGACGACCTCGGCGACCTGGTCAACGCGCTCAACGGCCCCGACCGCGTCGTCCTCGTCGCCTACGGGGGCCACAGCCGCGCCAGCCGGGGGTCGCCCTTCACCATGGACGACGTGCCCGACCAGCTCCGCTGGCAGGCCACCAGCCGCCTGGTCTCCCAGCGGCTCCGGCTGAAGGGGCATCCGTGGCTGCTGGTCGCCACCCAGATCCACCGCGCCAACCAGATCGGCGTCGTACGCGCCACCGGGCTCAGCACGTACGTCTTCGTCTCGCTGAGCGACGAGGAGGGCGTGCTCAACCGGCTGCGCGCCTCGCTCCTCCAGGCCGCCGGGATCACGCTGGCCATCGCGCTCACTGTGGCCCTGCTGTCGGCCCGGCAGGTCCTGCTCCCGGTGCGCCGGCTCGGGGACGCCGCCCGGATGCTCGGCGCGGGCGAGCTGCACATCCGGCTGCCCGTCCGCGGCAAGGACGAGCTGGCCGAGCTGACCGGCATCTTCAACGAGACCGCGGAGGCGCTGGAGGGGAAGGTGTCGGAGCTGCGCACGCTGGAGACGATGTCCCGGCGCTTCGTCGCCGACGTCTCGCACGAGCTGCGCACCCCGCTCACCGCGATGACCGCCGTGACGGACATGCTCTCCGAGGAGGCGGAGGGCCTTCCGGACGACGCGGGCGAGGCGGTGCGCATCGTGCTCCGGGAGATCGACCGGCTCAAGCTGCTCGTGGAGCATCTGATCGAGGTCAGCCGGTTCGACTCCGGGGCCGCCGTACTGCGCCGCGATCACGTGGACGTGGGCGACACCCTGGCCGACTGCCTGGAGGTGCGCGGCTGGAGCGACCGGGTGCAGCTCACGGTCCCGATCGGGCTGACGTTCTCCCTCGACCCCCGGCGCTTCGACGTGATCGTCGCGAACCTCGTCGGCAACGCCCTGCACCACGGGGCGCCGCCGGTGCTGGTGAGCGCCCGGGTGCGGCCCAGCGGCCTCCAGGTGACCGTACGGGACCACGGAGGGGGCATTCCCGAGCGCTCACTCCCCCACGTCTTCGAACGCTTCTACAAGGCGGGCGCGGGCCGGACCCGCAGCGTCGGCAGCGGCCTGGGGCTCGCCATCGCCAAGGCGAACGCCGAACTGCACCGCGGCACCATCGATGTCAAGCGGTGCGAGCCCGGCACCCTCTTCACGTTGTGGATCCCCGCGCCATGAACCACCCCGTCGTGAACCACCCCGTCGTGGACCGCCCCGCCCCGAAACGCACCGCCTCGTCGCGGCCGCTCATTGGGGCGGCGCACCGCGTCCTCTCACCGCGTCCGCTCATGGGGGCCGCGCACCGTGCCGCCGCCCGCGCCGCGCTGGCCGCCCTGCTCCTCGTCGCGGTCGCGGGGTGCGGGGTGAGCCCGACCGGGGTCAACGACAAGGGGCCGCCCCCGGTCATCAGCGGGGACTCGACGATCGTGCGCGTCTATCTCGTCCGGTCCGGACGGCTGGAGCCGATCAGCGTGGCCGCGGCCTCCGGCCACGTCAATGACGTGCTCTCCGCCCTCTTCGGCGCCGGCCGGCGCCCGCCGAGCGGCGTCGGCACCACCCTCTCGCGGATGCGGCTGGCCCAGGTCCAGCTCGTGCGGTACACGTCCGACCCGAACCTGCGCAACGACCCGGACAGCGCCGGGCTGCGGCTGCGGGTGTTCGTCAGCGGGCCGAAGATGTCCCGGATCGCGATGGCCCAGATCACCTGCACGGCACGGCTGCGCCCGGAGATCTGGGCGGTGGAGATCGCCCAGAGCGGCAGCGGGAACCTGAAGATCCACACCTGCCGGGAGTACTGGGACCTGGCCCCGCTCAACGGCCACCTTCCGCCCTGACCCCGGAACGCGCGCCGGCGGCGAGGCGAGGCGGTCGCCCGCCCCGCCTCCCCGGCCAAGGATCACGTCAGAAGGTGATGTCCTCCAGCATCTCGGTCACCAGGGCGGCGATCTGCGACCGCTCGGACCTGGTGAGCGTGATGTGCGCGAACAGCGGATGCCCCTTGAGCTTCTCGACCACCGCGACCACGCCGTCGTGCCGCCCGACACGGAGGTTGTCACGCTGGGCGATGTCGTGGGTGAGCACGACCCGCGAGTTGGCGCCGATGCGCGAGAGCACGGTAAGGAGCACGCCCCGCTCCAGCGACTGGGCCTCGTCCACGATCACGAACGCGTCGTGCAACGACCGGCCGCGGATGTGGGTGAGCGGGAGGACCTCCAGCATCCCTCGGTCCAGGACCTCCTCGATCACCTCGGGCGTGGTCACCGCGCCGAGAGTGTCGTAGACGGCCTGCGCCCAGGGGCCCATCTTCTCGTTCTCCGAACCCGGGAGGTAGCCGAGCTCCTGGCCGCCCACCGCGTACAGCGGGCGGAAGACGATGACCTTGCGGTGCTGGCGGCGCTCCAGGACGGCCTCCAGGCCCGCGCAGAGGGCCAGGGCCGACTTGCCGGTACCCGCGCGTCCCCCCATGGAGACGATGCCCACCTCGGGGTCCATGAGGATGTCGAGGGCGATCCGCTGCTCGGCGGACCGCCCGTGCAACCCGAAGACCTCGCGGTCGCCGCGCACCAGCCGTACGGACTTGTCCGGCATCACGCGGCCGAGCGCGGAGCCGCGGCTGGAGAGCAGCCGCAGGCCGGTGTGGCAGGGGAGCTCGCGCGCCTCCTCCAGGTCGGCGGTGCCGTTCTCGAAGAGGGTCTCGACGTCCTCGGTGGTCACCTGGAGCTCGGCCATGCCGGTCCAGCCGGACTCGACCACCATGCCGGCGCGGTACTCCTCCGCGGCCAGGCCGATCGAGGCGGCCTTGACGCGCATGGGCAGGTCCTTCGAGACGAGCACCACCTCGCAGCCCTCCGCCGCCAGGTTCTGGGCGACGGTGAGGATCCGGGTGTCGTTGTCACCGAGCCGGAACCCCGCGGGAAGCAGCGACGGGTCGCTGTGGTTGAGCTCCACCCGGATCGTGCCCTCGCCGATCGGCATGGGCTCGTCCAGGCGCCCGTACCGCACCCTGAGGTCGTCGAGGAAACGCAGCGCCTCACGGGCGAAGTAGCCGAGTTCCGGATGGTGCCGCTTGGCCTCCAGCTCCGTGACGACGACGACCGGGATGACGACCTCGTGCTCCGCGAAGCGGCTCATCGCCGCCGGGTCGGCGAGCAGGACGGAGGTGTCAAGGATGTAGGTGCGGGTCGGGTTACTCGAGGACTGTGCCACGCGTTCTCCCCCGGGCGCCGAGGTGGGGCGCCCTGCCGTGATGGTGGTCAACGGACCGGGCCCGTGCCCTGCGGAAGCGGGCCGGGATTCCGGCCCCCCTCACGATCAAGGACAGGCCCTCTCCCACTACGGTACGTAACGTTCCCTTTGATCCCAATACTTGGACTGTGACCGAAAGGGAGCGTTCACGTGCCGTTTCAGGAACCGTACCGACGGTGCCGCGCGGCGTATGAGCGGAGCGCCCGCAGGAAGTCGACCCTGCGGAAGTCAGGCCAGTAGGCCTCACAGAAGTAGAACTCGGAGTGGGCGCTCTGCCAGAGCAGGAATCCGGAGAGTCGCAGCTCTCCCGACGTCCGGATGACGAGGTCCGGGTCGGGCAACCCGCGCGTGTAGAGATGCTCCGCGATGTGCTCGACGTCGAGGACCTCGACGAGGTCCTCGATGCTCGCGCCCTTGCTCGCGTGCTCCTGGAGGAGAGAGCGCACCGCATCAGCGATCTCACGTCTTCCTCCATACCCAACGGCCACGTTCACAATCAGGCCAGGGCGGTGCGATGTAGCTTCTTTTGCATCTTTCAGGACACGAGCCGTGTGATCGGGCAGCAGATCAAGGGAACCCATCGGGTTGACGTGCCACCCCTGCTCGACGAGGTCGCGCACCAGACCCTCGATCACCTGGAGCAACTGCTGCAACTCGGCCTGGTCCCGGGAGAGGTTGTCGGTCGAGAGCAGCCACAGCGTCACGTACTCGACGCCCGCCTCCCGGCACCACCCCAGGAGCTCACTGATCTTGTCGGCGCCCTTCTGGTGCCCGCGGTTCACGTCGCGCAGGCCCATCGCCCTGGCCCAGCGCCGATTGCCGTCAACGATGACGCCCACATGCCGGGGGATCTGTGCCGTGCTGCCGGGTCCGGAGAGCTTCCGCTCGAGCCTGCGCTCGTACAGCTTGTACACGAGATCGCGCACGCCCATGCAAAGCCCTCTTCCTTCGCGACCCGATGGCTCCGTCAATTATCAGGGCCGCGAGAACCTGACTGCTCCGTTCACGAGATTGCTGTTGGGTTCCATCTCGAACCCCGTGCCGAGCCGCTCCTCGGCGTCGCCCACGAGACCGTCCACGAACGCGGCCAGCCGGCCCGAGGTCAGCTCGGCGCGCAGGCCGACGCCGCCGGCGCCCCACGCCTCCAGGAAGGCCCGGCGGACGACCTGCCACTCGCCTAGCGGCGCGCCGCGGCGGCGCGGGCGCGCGGGCACCCACGACGGCAGCGTCCGCACCTGGCAGCGCAGCTCGCCGCCGCCGACCACGTCCACCTTGCTGCGGCAGCGGAAGGCGAAGAGCTCGCCCTCCCCGCCGGGGAAGCGGTCCTCCGGATCCGGCCACTCGCCGGCCTGGGGTCCGCCGTCCGCTCTCGCGCCCGCGATCACCCCGGCCAGTCTCGCCAGAAACCAGCCGCACCGCTCCCCGACCGTCCCGTACGGCAGGCCATCCCGGTACAGGTCCAACGTCACCTCGTAGGGGACGCCGAGCCTGTCCCGGCATGGCACTGGATTAACGGTAAGGTATGATCCGTCCACGCACCGTAGCCCCTGCACGTTTCACACGCTATCCGCGATAATCCGCCGCTAACATCCCAAAACGGGCAATTCCCAGTTAGCCGAGCCGCGCGACGAGGGCCCGGTACTCCTCCCAGAGCTCCTTGGGCAGGTGGTCCCCGAAGGTCTCGAAGAAGCTCGGCACCAGCGCGGCCTCCTCGCGCCAGACCTCGGGGTCGACGCGGAGCAGCTCGGCCAGGTCACTCTCGGAGACGTCCAGGCCCTCGGCGTCCAGCGCGGCGGGCAGGTTGCCGATCGCACTCGGCACCGCCTCCTCCTCGCCGTTCAGCCGGCCGACGATCCACTTCAGCACCCGGCTGTTCTCGCCGAACCCGGGCCACAGGAAGCGGCCGTCGGCGCCCTTCCGGAACCAGTTGACGTAGTAGATGCGCGGCAGCTTCTCCGGGTCGGCCTTCTTGCCGACCTCGATCCAGTGGGCGAAGTAGTCGCCCATGTTGTAGCCGCAGAACGGCAGCATCGCGAACGGGTCGCGGCGCAGCTCCCCGACCTTGCCCTCGGCCGCGGCCGTCTTCTCCGAGGCCACGTTGGCGCCGAGGAAGACACCGTGCTGCCAGCTCAGCGACTCGGTGACCAGCGGGACGGCGGTCGCCCGGCGCCCGCCGAACAGGATCGCCGAGATCGGCACACCGGCCGGGTCCTGCCACTCCGGCGCGATCGTCGGGCACTGCCCGGCCGGGGTGGTGAAGCGCGCGTTCGGGTGCGCGGCCGGCTCGTCGGAGTCCGGCGTCCAGGAACGGCCCTTCCAGTCGGTGAGGTGGGCCGGGGGCTCATCGGTCAGGCCCTCCCACCACACGTCGCCGTCGTCGGTCAGCGCGACGTTCGTGAAGATGCTGTTGCCCCAGAGGGTCTCGACCGCGTTGGCGTTGGTGGTCTCGCCGGTCCCGGGGGCGACGCCGAAGAACCCGGCCTCCGGGTTGATCGCGTACAGCCGGCCGTCGGGGCCGAACCGCATCCAGGCGATGTCGTCACCGATCGTCTCGACCTTCCAGCCCGGGATCGTGGGCTGGAGCATCGCGAGGTTGGTCTTGCCGCACGCCGACGGGAAGGCCGCCGCGACGTACCGCGCCTCGCCCTTCGGCGGGGTGAGCTTGAGGATGAGCATGTGCTCGGCCAGCCAGCCCTCGTCCCTGGCCATCACGCTGGCGATCCGCAGCGCGTAGCACTTCTTGCCCAGCAGGGCGTTGCCGCCGTAACCGGAGCCGTACGACCAGATCTCCCGGGTCTCCGGGAAGTGGCTGATGTACTTGGTGTCGCTGCACGGCCACGGCACGTCCCGCTGCCCCTCGGCCAGCGGGGCGCCGACGGAGTGGACGGCCTTGACGAAGTCGCCGCGCTCCTCGATCAGGCGCAGCGCCTCATCGCCCATGCGCGTCATGATCCGCATCGAGACCGCGACGTACGGCGAGTCGGTGATCTCCACGCCGAGCTGGGAGATCGTGCCGCCCAGCGGGCCCATGCAGAACGGCACGACGTACATCGTGCGGCCACGCATGCATCCCTTGAAGAGCTCGCCGAACGTGCGGCGCATCTCGCCGGGGGCGATCCAGTTGTTCGTCGGTCCCGCGTCCTCGGCGCGCTCCGAGCAGATGAACGTGCGGTCCTCGACCCGGGCGACGTCGCTGGGGTCGGAGGTCGCGAGGAAGCTGTTGGGCCGCTGGGCAAGCCGCGTGAGAGTGCCCTGTTTGACGAGCAGGTTCGTCAGGCGAGTCCACTCGGCCTCGGAACCGTCGCACCATTCGACCCGGTCAGGCTGGGTCAGCTCGGCGATCTCTCTCACCCAGGCGGCCAGCTCGGCATGAGTCGTCGGGACGTGTACCTCTGCTGATACGGACACGGAACCGGCTCCTTTTTCTCGAAGGACCAAATCATCATTGACGACGAACGGCCACCGAATCCAATTGGCGTAGACCACGGCCTATATTCGGCGGCATTCAGGTCCCACACGACCCCGGAATGGATGTTTGTCCAGGCAGGAGCCATGACGGTTCGAGGAGCCTACCCACATGACGACACATTAAAGAAACGAGTTCCGAGCGCCGGATCATCTCCCTCGCGCGATATTGGTATAGGCCACGGAAACTGGCCTAGGCCATTTTCTGCATTGGTTTAGTCCACGCGATCGGGCCCCTCGGAGCGGATCCGATCCACATGCTGGAGGGCATCCCGCAGGTCAGCGAGCCACGTGTCGGTGTGCCGCCCCACGAGACGTACACACCAGGCGAGGGCGTCGCTGCGACTGCGCGCGACCCCCGCGGCGACAAGAGTGTCGAGGACCTGTCGCTCCGGCTGCCGCAGCCGGGTCATGACGGGCACCGACAACGTGGTGAACATCACTCTGCGCCCCTCGACGACGACGCCCCAGGCGACCTTCCTCCGGAACTGGCGCTCGGCCTCGCGGGCGATCTCGATGCGGCGTTCCCTGGTCTCCGCACGGAACCGCTCCACATAGCCCTCCAGGGCGGCGGAACGCTCCAATTCGGGCAGCCCGCCCGCCACCGTCAGCGGAGGGACGGCGCCGACGACGGCGATCTCCTCGCGGTCGAGCATGATCTCGGGCGCCCCGGTGAACCAGCCCTCCGGCAGCCGACCGGCGAACCAGCTCCGCACCTGCTCTTCCTTCTCCATGTAATCAAGATTACACCCATATTCGCCGCCAGGCCAGGAATTGACAGTTCAACTCTTATGAGAGTTACTTTCATTTCATGGCGACTCTCAGTTCTGCGCGCTGGTGGGCCCTCGGCGCGCTCGTCCTCAGCGTCCTGGTCCTCGGGCTGGACGCGACGATCCTCAACGTGGCCTTGCCGACGCTGGCCACCGACCTCAAGGCCACCACCGGCGAGCTGCAGTGGATCATCGACGCGTACATGGTGCCGTTCGCGGCGCTGATGCTCCCGGCGGGCGCCCTCGGCGACAGGTTCGGACGCAAGCGCGTCCTCCTGACCGGTCTCGCGGCGTTCGGCGTCGCGTCCGTGGTCGCGACCTTCGCGGACGGCACCGGCGCGCTCATCGCGGCGCGGGCGCTCATGGGCGCGGGAGCGGCCCTGATCATGCCGCTGTCGATGTCGATCCTGCCCAGCGTCTTCGGCCCCGAGGAGCGCGGCAAGGCGATCGCCGCGTGGAGCGCCGCCATGGCGCTCGGGCTGCCGCTCGGCCCCGTCGTCGGGGGCTACCTGCTCGACCACTACTGGTGGGGCTCCATCTTCCTGGTCAACATCCCCGTCGTGCTGGTCAGTCTGGTGGCGGCGGCCGTGCTCCTGCCCGAGTCCCGCGACCCGTCCGGCTCCCGGCTCGACCTCCCGGGCGCGCTGCTGTCCGTGACCGGCCTAGCCGCCCTCGTGTACGGCGTCATCCAGGCCCCGATCGACGGCTGGCGCGACCCGGGGGTGCTGGCGAGCCTCGCCGCGGGCGTCGCCCTGCTCGCGGCCTTCGTCGCCGTCGAGCGGCGGGCCGCCGCGCCCATGATGGACCTCGCGTTCTTCCGCAGCCGGGTCTTCCTGTGGGGCGCGGCCGGCACCACCATCGTCAGCCTCGGCATGTCCGGCCTGCTCTTCGTGGTGCCGCAGCACTTCCAGGCCGTCCTGGGCCACGACGCGTTCGGCACCGGCGTCCGGCTGATCCCCATGGTGGCCGGGCTGATGGCCGGTGGCCTGGCCGGGGAACGGCTGGTCCAGCGCCTCGGACTGCGCTCCGTCATGACCGCGGGCCTGCTGGTCCTCACGGCCGGCTTCGCCGTCGGCGCCGCCACCTCGGTCACCTCGTCGTACGGATTCGTCGCCGCCTGGCTGGCCGTGGTCGGCGCCGGGATCGGCCTCACGATGGTCCCCGCGATGGACGGCGTGCTCGCCACGCTGCCCGAGGAGCGCTCCGGCTCCGGCTCCGCCACGCTCCAGACCCTGCGCCAGGTCGGCAGCGCTCTGGGCGTCGCGGCCCTCGGCAGCCTCCTCTCCGCCGTCTACGCCGCGGGCCTGCCGTCCGGGGCGCCGCCGGCGGCCGGGGACTCGGTCACGGCGGCGGTGGCGCTCGGCGACCCGGCGCTCCTGCGCGGCGCCCGTGAGGCGTTCGTCTCCGGCATGGATGTCGTGATCCTGCTGTGCGCCGCCGCGTCCCTGCTCGTCGCCGTACTGGTGTGGATCTTCATTCCCCGCCCCGCGCGGAAGACGGCAAAATCGGAGCATGAGCTCACCTCAGCGCGCTGACCGGATCGCGGACTCCCCGGAGCGGACCGTCCTGAGCCTGCGCGAGCGCAAGAAGGCCAAGACCCGCCGGGCGATCCAGGAGCACGCCCTCCGGCTGTTCACCGAGCAGGGGTACGAGGCCACCACCGTCGAGCAGATCGCGGAGGCGGCCGAGGTGTCTCCGAGCACGTTCTTCCGGTATTTCCCGACCAAGGAAGACCTGATCATCCAGGACGACTACGACCCCCTGATCGCGGCGGCGATCCGGGCGCAGCCCGCGGAGCTGCCCCCGCTCGCCGCCATCCGTCAGGGGATCCGCACGGCCTTCGCACAGGTGCCGGAGCCTGAGCTGGAGGATGTCCGCCTCCGCATCCGCCTGATGATGAAAATCCCGGCCGTACGCGCCCGCAGCCTCGACAACCTGCTCACCACGGTGGACGTGATGGCCGAGGTGATCGCCGAGCGCACCGGCCGGGAGCGGACCTCCCCGGCCGTGCGGACCTTCGCCGGGGCCGTGCTGGGCTCGATGCTCCCGGCGCTGTACAGCTGGGGTACCGCGGGCACCGCCCGCTCCCTGCCCGACGCGGTCGACGAGGCCCTGGCGCTCCTCGAAGGCGGCCTCCCCCTCTGACCCATGACCGCCGGCCCATGACCCTGAAATCGTGACCAAGTCGCGGCCCTGATGTCAGGGCGGAATTCTGACCTCCCTCATAAGGTGATCAACCGGATTTTCACCGGAAATCGCCAATGGAGGCCAGAAATGTCTCGTCGGAGACTCGCCGCCGTCGCGGCCTTTACCCTGCTGCCCGGCACGGCACTGGCCGGCACCGCGCACGCCGACACCGCGGAGATCACCATCGCGACGTGCGCGCCGTACCGGACCATGACGGTCGGTGACGCCGACTCCTGCGGCGCCGACGTGCTGACCGGGCTGTTCACGGGCCTCACCAGGTTCGACCCCGCGACCTCCCGGTCGACTTACGCGGTCGCCAAGTCGATCACGACGAAGGACAACCGGGTCTTCCACGTCACGTTGCGCAAGGGCTGGAAGTTCCACGACGGCACGGAGGTACTGGCGCGCAACTTCGTCGAGGCGTGGAACCTGAGCGCCTCGGAGAGAGCGGGGAACGCCTTCCTCTTCGAGGAAATCCAGGGATACGGCACATTCGAGAAGAGCACCCGGAGGATGTCCGGGCTCAAGGTGACCGGGAGCCACACGTTCACCATCACTTTGACGAAGCCCTTCGGCCCCTTCCTGAACAAGCTGAGCCACGTGGCCTTCTCCCCGCTTCCCGACTCGGTTCTGAAGAACCCGGCGAGCTTCCAGAAGAAGCCGATCGGCAACGGCCCCTTCCGCGTCGTCTCCTGGTCTCCGTCGTCCACGAGCGTGCTCGAACGCTTCGACGGATACGCGGGGACCGTCAAGCCCTCGGTCTCGACGATCGCCTACCGGGCCGTCAAGACCGGAGCGGCGGCCTACTCCGCCCTGCTCTCCGGAGAGATCGACTTCTCGGGGTTCCTGCCCACGTCGGGACAGCTGACTGATGTGAAGACCAAACTGGGCGGCCGCCTGATCCACCGTGCGGGAGGAACCATCCAGATCGTCGCCTTCCCGACCAAGGTCGCGGCGAACGCGGACTTCCGCAAGGCCGTCTCGATGGCGATCGACCGTGAGGCGATCACGAAGGATGTCTTCTTCGGCGTGCGGGTACCGGCGCATTCCTTCACGCCTCCCGTCGCCGAAGGCAGCCGGCGGGACGCCTGCGGGCAGGTGTGCGAGTACAACCCGGCCGAGGCGCGCAAGTACCTCGCGAAGGCCCTCGCGTCGGGCTTCCGGCCTCCGGCCGTGCTGCCGCTGTACTACAACGCCGACAGCGTCCACGGGGAGTGGATCAAACCCCTCGTCGCCGGCCTCAACAAGGTGTTCGAGGGCAAGGTGAAGTTCACGGCCAAGGCGAAGGGGACTTTCGACGCCTTCGAGAGGATGACCCGTTCAGGGAAGCTGGACGGGATGTACCGGGCGGGCTGGCAGCTCGACTTCCCCCACATCCAGAACGCGGTCGGCCCGATGTTCGCGTCCGACGGCATCTACGACGGCAGGATCTACCGCAGTGCGAAGTTCGACGCGCTGCTCCGCGCAGCGGACCGGGAGCGGTCCTCGGCCAAGGCGATCAGGCTCTACCAGCGGGCGGAGGACCAGCTCGTCAAGGATCTCCCGGCCATCCCGCTCTGGAACTACGGTGACGTGGCCGGCTACTCCGAGCGCATCGCCAAGGCCGCGCTCACGCCGTACGGATGGCTGGACCCGATGACCGTGAAGCTCGCCTGACCGGGGCGCGGCGGACGCGAGGGGCCGCGTGCCGCAGGCCCGCAGCGCACCCGGCCGCTCGGCGCGGACATCAGGGTCAGCGGACGCGGGCGGCGACCCAGGGGCTGACCCGGACCACCCCCGCCAGGTTCCGGGTGTAGATCGGGGCGATCTTGACGACGTCGCCCGTACGCGGCGCGTTCAGCATCTTGCCGTTGCCCCAGTAGATCGCGACGTGCGAGATGTAGTTGGGGTTGGTCGGGTCGTTCCGCCAGAACAGGAGGTCGCCCGGCTGCGCCTGGGAGAGCGGCACCTGCGGGCCGGTCGCCCACTGCTGGTGGGTGACCCGCGGCATCCGGACCCCGGCCTGGCGGTACGCCCACTGGACCAGGCCCGAGCAGTCGAAGCTGTTCGGGCCCTCGGCGCCCCACACGTACGGGCGGCCCAGCTTGCTGACCGCGGCCTGGAGCGCGACCTTGAGCTGGTCGACCGACATGAAGGCGCTCACCGGCCAGGTCTTCTGCGAGGTGGTCCGGCCGGGTGGCAGGACGACCACCGGGTTGATCGCCGCGACCTGGCTGCCCTTGGGCAGGATCTTCCGCAGCACCTTGCGCAGCTTGCCCGAGTCAATCTTGGGCGCGCTGAGGACGAGGGCGTTGCCCTCGGGGATGCCGAGCGACCGCGCGGTCGGCCGGGACACCACGGCCGCGATCGAACCCATGCCCATCGTGGCGTACGCGCCGACCCGCAGTCGGTGCCGCCCGCCCGCGGGCACCGTCGAGCCCAGCTTGATGCCGCCGTCCTGACCGAGGTCGAAGGAGACCGCGACCTCACCGGCGGCGATGTTGTTCCACAGGGCGTCCGCCTTCGCCGTCGTCTTCGGCGTGAAGGGGCGGAACGTCGAGGGGTCCACCCCCAGGGTCTGCACCCGCTTGCCGTCCATCATGACGTCGGCGGCGTCGGTCACCTCGGCCGCGACCACGCCCTTCACCGCGCGGACCTTCGCCACGACGGCCGGGGAGAGCGACGTGCGGGCCACCACGAACAGGTGCGGGTCGCGCAGCTTCTTCAGCGGCGTCACCGCCGGCGTCGTCTCCTTGACCTGCTCGGCCGACGCCACGTGCCGGCCGCGCTCCTCGGCGCCGGCCCGCGTCGCCTCCCGCCGTACGGGCGGGGGTGTGCCGGGGTCGCGGCTGAGCACCACCAGGTCGGCGGTGAACACGGAGACCAGGAGCGCCCCGATGATGGGTACGGCCGCGCGGGGCATCCGTCGGCGGCGGGCCATCCTCGGCCGATAGGCCAGGTCCTGCCTGGTCTCGGACACGACCCGGGCGACACTCGTCCGGAACGAGGACCGCGCGCGCCGGTCGAGAACCATGCCACCCCTTCTCCGCCCCGTGAGCCCGCTCCAGGAAGGGATCGTCGAGCTCGATCAACGAGACTGCCGTACGGGGGCGAATACCGCAATCGCCGTACATGCCGGAACCCGCCGGCACGAAGACGTGCCGACGGGTTCCGAAGCAGGTGTGGGCGAGGCCGCGCCCTAGTTGCCGACGTACGGAACGGCGTCGAGGATCTCCACCTCGTTCTGACGGCCGTTCGGCAGGGTGTACATCGCCTTCTCCCCGACCTTCTTGCCGTTGATGGCGGAGCCGAGCGGCGACTTCGGCGAGTAGACGTCGATGGGCGCTCCGCTCTCCTCGCGGGAGGCGAGCAGGAACGTCACCTCATCGTCGTCACCCACGAATCGGATCGTCACGGTCATCCCGGGGCCGACGACACCCTCGGCGCGGGGCGCCTCGCCGACCTTGGCGCTGTCCAGGATCTGGCGGAGATGGAAGATCCGGGCCTCCATCTTGCCCTGCTCGTCCTTGGCGGCGTGGTAGCCGCCGTTCTCCTTGAGGTCGCCCTCTTCACGAGCGGCTTCGATCTTCTTCGCGATATCCGTGCGACCCGGGCCGGAAAGGTACTCGTGCTCCTCCTTGAGGCGGTCGTACGCCTCTTGCGTCAGCCAGGTGACGTTGTCGTTCTGGGAGACGGCCACGGGCTCTCCTTGATTCCTCTAAGTGACTCGAAAGGCTTACAAGTTAACGCCTTCGAACGCTTCCCCAAAGATTCCACTATACGAGATCGCAGTACTGAACGAGCACGCTCGTGGCCTGCGAACTTGTCCTCAGCCGCTCGGTGAGCGTGAGGTCCGACCTTCCCTTCGGGATGGTCACCTCCTTGCTGCCGACCTCGGTGTGGTTCACGTCGACGGCCCGCAACCGGCAACTCGCCTCGCTGTCGGTGGGCTTGTGCACGGAGAAGGTGATCACGGCGGAGTCGGACGCGCTCGCGTCGTACGTGATCACGTCGCCGCGCACGTCCGGGTTGCCGCGCGCGACCATCATGACGTACCCCCAGCCGCCCGCCATGACGGCGACGAACACGCTGATCACCACGTACGTCAGGATCCGCGCGCGCCCTTGCAGGCGCGGCCGCTCGGGGAAGTCGTCGGGCGTACCGAGGATGGGCGCGACGACGGGCGCGCCGGTACTGTCACCGGCGTCGCGGGCTCCGTCGCCGGGCCTGCTGCTGGATTCGGCGGCCATCGCGGAATCTCCCTGGGGTCATACGGTGTTGTCCGAAACAATTGTCCAACCCGGGGGTCTCGCCCCCTCCAGAAGCTAACCTCTTCGGGGAGCTGACTGGACACATTGAGGAGAGCCGTGAGTGCACCGCTGAGGTTGATGGCCGTTCACGCGCACCCCGACGACGAGTCGAGCAAGGGCGCCGCCACGATGGCCCGCTACGTGCGAGAAGGTGTGGACGTCCTCGTCGCCACGTGTACCGGTGGTGAGCGCGGCTCGGTCCTCAACCCGAAGATGGACCGTCCGGAGATCGTGGAGAACATCGGCGAGGTACGCCGCCTGGAGATGGAACGCGCGCGCGAGATCCTCGGCGTGGAGCAGCGTTTCCTGGGCTTCGTCGACTCGGGCCTGCCCGAGGACGAGAGCGAGCCCCTTCCCGACGGGTGCTTCGCCGTGCAGCCGCTCGAGGTGGCCGCCGCGCCGCTGGTCGCGATGGTCCGCGAGTTCCGCCCGCACGTGATCCTCACGTACGACGACAACGGCGGCTACCCGCACCCCGACCACATCATGACCAACCGGGTCTCGGTGGAGGCGTTCGAGGCCGCGGGCGACCCCGACAAGTACCCCGGCACCGGCGAGCCCTGGCAGCCGCTGAAGCTCTACTACCACATGGGGTTCAGCAAGGACCGGTTCGAGGCGTTGCACGAGGCGATGAACGCGCGCGGCATGGGCTCGCCGTACGCCGACTGGATCGCCCGGTGGGAGGACCGCCCGCAGAAGTGGGAGGTCACCACCAAGGTGCCCTGCGCCGAGTACTTCGAGATCCGCGACGAGGCCCTGATCGCGCACGCCACCCAGGTCGATCCCGACGGGTTCTGGTTCGTCTGCCCGCGCGAGATCCAGCAGGAGGTCTGGCCGACCGAGGACTACCACCTCGCCCGGTCGCTGGTGGACCCGACGCTGCCGGAGGACGACCTCTTCACGGGGATCCACGCGGAGGTCACCCCTGCCTGCTCGTAAGCTGGAAGCGTGACTCCAACCACCGCAACCGACCTGGCCATCGGCCCGGGTCTCATCGGTTTCATCGTCGTCGCGGCCATCGGTTTCGCCCTCTTCTTCCTGATCAAGTCCATGAACAGGCAGATGGGCAAGATCGAGGTGCCGTACGAGCGCGAGCAGCCCGCCGCCTTCCCCGTGCGCGAGGTTTGAAGAGCGTCGGAAGTGATCCACGACCCGGCGGCCTCCCGGTACGAGCTCCGGCTCGACGGCGAGGTCGTCGGTTTCGCGGAGTACGTCCTGCGCGGCGACACGGTCGTCTTCACCCACACCGAGATCCGCAAGGAGTACGAGGGCAGAGGGCTCGGCGGCCGTCTCGTCGGCGGCGCCCTCGACCAGGTGCGGGAGGACGGGCGGACGGTCGAGCCGCGCTGTTCGTTCGTCGCCCGTTACATCGAGCTCCATCCGGAGTACCGCGACCTGCTGGCGGAGTGACCGCCCGGCGTCCCGGCCGGGTGATCAGTCCGCCGACCAGGCGCGCTCCAGCGCCTTCGGCAGGCCCCACCAGCCGAGCGGGGTGAACACCTCGGCCTTGTCCACGATGCCGAGATGCGCCCACAGCGGAGTGACGGCGGTGAACAGCATCTCCGTCGCCTCCAGATCCTCCGGCTCGGTCAGGACGTCCTCGATGTCCTGGGCGACGTCCTCCGAGTCGGCGATGAAGCGTGCGATCCGCTCCGGCGAGGCCAGTGCGCCGGGGCCGTACCTCGCCAGCGTGGTGACCGTCGCGAGCCAGTCGGCGTGGTTGATGGCGCAGAGCGAGGCGAGGATCGAGTCCTCGTGGCTCAGCTCTCCGTCCAGGTCGAAGAACCGGGCGGCGTCCTCCTCGTCGGGCAGATCCGACACCGGCGAGGCGATGCCCGCCGCCACCGCCAGCCAGAGGTCCTCGTCACGGTCGGGGAGCACGCCGTCGTCGAACCCGGCGCAGGCCCGCAGCACGTTGCCCGGATAGCTGTCCTCGGTGAGCGTCACGCGCAGCCGCACAGCGGCGGAGCGCAGCTCCTTCGCGGGCAGCGGCGGCTCGGGCAGCTCGGCCAGGACCCGGCGGAGCTCGCCCAGCGCGTACGCCTCCTCCTCGTCCCAGGCGGCGAACAGCTCCTCCTCCTGCTCCTCGCTGACCGCCGTGCCCGGCACCCGGCCGTCCGGCAGCGGCGTGCCCAGCCAGCGCTCCTGCAGCTCCTCGTACGCGTGCCGGGCGTCCACGTCGCCCGCGGCCAGCGCGTCCACATCGATCTTGCCGGACGCGACGCGCTCTTCGAGGTAGGCGACCATGCGCGCGTGCATCTCGGTCGCGACCGGCCCGCGCTCGCTCTCCTCCGGCCAGACGAAGTAGCTGCGGGTGAGCAGAATCGGCTCACTGCCCGTCGATTCGAGCCAGCGCTGGACGTCACCGACCGTCGCCACACCGGACTCGATGCTGGACAGCGTCGCCTTGGCGGACTCCCAGAACGGGACCGACAGCGGGTTTCCCGCGGCCAGCAGCTCGCGCCTCAGATCCGGAAGGGCGACGAGGGCATGCCCCGAAGGCACCGCCAGCAACACCCGCGCCACGTCGCGACGCGTCAACTCGTCCGCCTTCCGGCCCGCGTGCCGGACGGCGAAATCCAAATCCAAGCTCACGCCCCGTGAGCCTACGCCGTGCCGCCCCGAGAACACATCCCCCCACCCACTAGGAAAAGCCCGGGTAGGTGCATCAAACTACTACCAGGAAAGCCAAGCTGGTAGCACTTTGACGCGGGGTGAGCACGTGCGTTCCGAGCTCCCGGACTATCTCGGACCTACCTTCACGGCCGGCCAGGCGCGGCTGGCGGGCCTGTCGTCCCGCGCCGTGAGGCGGCTCGTCGACAACGGCGAGATCGACGAGTTGTCCCGGGGCGTCTACCGCCGCACCGACGCCGCCGAGACCACCTTCCTCGACCTTCTCGCGGTCGGGACACGGGTTCCACGCGGCATCTTCTGCCTCGAAACGGCTCTGTCCGTACACGACCTGACCGACGAGATCCCGGCGGCCGTCAACGTGGCCGTCCCGAGGAACGCCGGTTTACCCCGCATCTCCTACCCGCCGACGACGGCACACCGCTTCAACCTCGCCACCTTCGAAGAAGGGCTGGAAATTCGCGAAGTCGCCCCTGACGAGCACATTCGGATCTACAGTCCCGCACGGAGCGTGGTCGACTGTATGCGACTTCGTCATCGCGTAGGTGACGAAGTCGCCCTACGTGCCCTTCGCTCCTACCTTCGGCGACGAGGGACGACCAGCGGCGAACTGCTCCGGTTCGCGCGAGTTCTCGACGTCGAAGGTCCGGTGAAACAGGCGATCGAGGTGGTGCTTGCATAATGTCCCCATATCCCCCCAATGACACATCGGTCGGACGGGCGTACAACCATCTGCGCACTCTGGCGCGGCGGGAAGGCCGATCCACCGAGGAACTGATCACGCTCTACGCGCTGGAGCGCTTTCTCTTCCGGATCAGCACGTCGGACCTCGCCGACCGGTTCGTCCTCAAGGGCGGCCTGCTGCTGGCTCTGTTCGAGGCTCGCCGTACCACGCGTGACATCGACCTCCTGGCACGCGCGATCAGCAACGACGAGAAGACTGTGCTGGCACATGTAACGAAGATCGCGGCCATGCCGCTGGACGACGGGATCGACTTCGAACACTCCGCGCTCCGGACGTCCCCCATCAGAGAGGACGACTTCTACGGCGGGGTCCGGGTGATCATTCCGGCCCACCTGGGCCGGGCGCGAGCTCGGCTCCAACTCGACATCAGCTTCGGCGACCCCGTCACCCCGGCCCCGCAGCGGATCCGGTATCCCGAACTGGTGGACGGCGGCAGCTTTCCCCTGCTCGGCTATCCCATCGAGACCGTCCTGGCGGAGAAGGTCATCACTTGTTTGGAACGCTCCAGCTCCAACACTCGGGACCGTGACTATGCCGATGTCTGGCGCCTCACGGGCCGACACCACCTGTCGGCGGCGCCGCTGCGACACGCTCTCGACGCGACCGCCACGCATCGTGGGCTCGTGCTCGGCCCGCTGAGCGCTGTGATCGGCGACCTGGCCGCCTCCCGGCAGCTTCCGTACAGTGCCTGGCGCGCCAAGCAGGGCGTCGACGGCGCCGGATATCCGAAGGACTTCACCGCCGTTGTGCAGGGCGTGACCGACTTCGCTGATCCGCTCCTGGACGCCGCCTCCCCCGTGAGCAGGTGGGACCGCTCGTCGCGTACCTGGTCATGAGTCCCGGTACGCGCAGGCTGTTTACTGGACAGAAGACGGTCGCGACGCTCATGCCGGGGAGACATTCATGAATCGGCTCAAGGACGCCACAAGCCCCTACCTGGCGCAGCATGCCGACAACCCCGTCGACTGGTTCGAATGGGGTCCCAACGCCTTCGCCGAGGCCCGCGGGCGCGATATTCCCCTGCTGATCAGCGTCGGGTACTCCGCCTGCCACTGGTGCCATGTGATGGCGCATGAGTCGTTCGAGGACCGGGCGACCGCGGAGTTGATGAACGAGCGGTTCGTCAACATCAAGGTGGACCGGGAGGAACGACCCGACGTCGACGCGGTCTACATGACCGCGACCCAGGCGATGACGGGACAGGGCGGCTGGCCGATGACCGTCTTCGCCACCCCGGACGGTCATCCGTTCTACGCGGGGACGTACTTCCCGCGCGCGCAGTTCCAGCGGCTGCTGCACAGCGTCTCCCAGGCCTGGCAGAACGAGCGCGACGCCGTCATACGGCAGGGAGCGAAGATCGTCGAGGCGCTCAACGAGCAGAACCGGCTGCCGTCCGGCCCGCTGCCCACCGCCGCCACACTGGAGCAGGCCGTACGCGACCTGGCGGGCGGCTTCGACCCCCGCAACGGCGGCTTCGGCGGCGCGCCCAAGTTCCCGCCCTCCATGGTGCTGGAGTTCCTGCTCCGGCACGGGACCCCGGACGCCCTCGCCATGGCCGAGAAGACCATGGACGCGATGGCCAGGGGCGGCATGTACGACCAGCTCGGCGGGGGCTTCGCGCGCTACTCGGTGGACGCCGAATGGGTCGTGCCCCACTTCGAGAAGATGCTGTACGACAACGCCCTCCTGCTGCGCGTGTACACCCACTGGTGGCGGGCGACCGGCTCGCCGCTCGCCCGGCGGGTGGCCCTGGAGACGGCGGACTGGCTGCTGCGCGAGATGCGGACGCCCGAGGGCGGATTCGCCTCGGCGCTGGACGCGGACAGCGCCGACCTGGACGGCAGGCACGGCGAGGGCCTCTTCTACGTCTGGACCCCCGCCCAGCTCCGCGAGGTCCTCGGGGACGACGACGGTTCCTGGTCGGCCTCCGTCTTCGAGGTGACCGGCACGTTCGAGCACGGCACCTCGGTTCTCCAGCTCCGCGCCGACCCCGGCGACCGGGCCCGCCTCGACCGGGTCCGTACGGCGCTGCTGGCGGCGCGCGCGACGCGGCCGCGCCCCGGTCGGGACGACAAGGTGGTGGCGGCGTGGAACGGCCTGACGATCGCGGCGCTGGCCGAGACCGGGGCGCTGTTCGAGCGGCCCGATCTCGTCGAGGCGGCCACGGCGGCGGCCGAGCTCCTCGCCCGGGTGCACGTGGACGACGGACGGCTGCTGCGCACGTCGCGGGACGGCCGGGCGGGGCGGAACGCGGGCGTGCTGGAGGACTACGGCGACGTGGCCGAGGGCCTGCTCGCCCTCTACGGGGTGACCGGCGAGACGCGCTGGTTCACGCTGGCCGGTGAGCTGCTCGACACGCTGCTGACCCGGTTCTCCGACGGGTCGGGCGGGTTCTTCGACACGGCGGACGACGGCGAGCGGCTCTTCCAGCGTCCGCAGGACCCGACGGACAACGCCACGCCGTCCGGCCGGTTCGCGGCGGCGGGGGCGCTGCTCTCCTACGCCGCGCTCAGCGGCTCGTCCCGGCATCGGGAGGCCGCCGAGGAGGCGCTGGGCACGGTCACCGTCCTGGCCGGGAAGTACGCGAGGTTCGCCGGGTGGGGGCTGGCGGTGGCCGAGGCGGCGCTGCACGGCCTGGCCGAGGTGGCGATCGTCGGCCCGGCGGACGACCCGCGGACGAAGGCGCTGCACCGCGCCGCCCTCATGTCCACCGTCCCAGGATTGGTGGTCGCGCTCGGGGAGCCCGCCGACGGCGGCGCGGCCGGGCGGGACGTCGAGGTCCCGCTGCTCGAAGGGCGGCCGACGGTGGACGGAGCGCCCGCGGCGTACGTGTGCCGCCGGTTCGCCTGCCGCGCGCCCGTCACGACCCCGGAGGAGCTGAAGGCCGAGCTGGCCCGGTGACGCGCGCGACATAGCTCCCCGGCCGGCCCACGGTCGCGCGACGCCGCCCGATGAGGAAACACCGGCGGCCGGCCGGCCGCACGGTCACCGGCCGCTCTCAGCGGCTCCCTCGCCGGCCGGGCCGGTGGTCACTGGATCGGCTGGTCGGGCGGCGCCTCGATGTCGCCGCCGTTCCCCGGCGGCTCCGTCGTGCCGCCTCCGGTGCCACCGCCTCCCGGGCCGCCACCGCCTGTGCCGCCTGTCCCTTGGCCGCCGTCGCCTGTGCCACCCGGCCCTTGGCCACCGGTGCCCGGGCCGCCGCCTCCGTTCCCGGGGCCTCCGGGGCCGGTGGTCTCGCCGCCACCGGGGGTCCCGCCCGGGGAGCCCGGATCGGTGGCCCCCGGGTCGGGGTTCGGCGTCGCGGTGTCGCCACCCTGGCCGAAGCGGTCGCCGCCCTGGCCGAAGCGGTCGTAGCCGCCGTATGACCCGTACGGGTCGTAGGAGTTGTAGCCGCCGTAGTAGTACGACGCCGGCGCCGGGAAATCCTTGACGGGTTTGCCGTCCATCGCCTCGCTCATGAAGCGCTTCCAGATCTGGGTCGGCAACGTGCCGCCGTACAGCGCGCCGTATCCGGGGACCTCGACGGGCTTGTTGTCGTCGCGGAACATGTTGACCGCGACCGAAAGCTGCGGGACGTACCCGGTGAACCAGACCGCGGCCGACTTGTCGGTGGTGCCGGTCTTCCCGGCGACCGGGCGGTCCGGCAGCTGCGCCCCGGTGCCGGTGCCGCCGCGCACCACCTGCTGCAGCGCGTACGTCGTGTCGGCGGCGGTGTCCTCGCTGAACGCCTGCGCGCCGGGGGTGGTGACCTTCCGCTTCTTGCCGTTGGTGTCGGTGATCGAGCGGATCACGTGGGCGTCGTGGTGGACGCCCTCCGCCGCGAACGTGGCGAATCCGGACGCCTGCTGTACGGCGCTCACCGAGGCGACGCCGAGCGGGAACGTGGCGGCGGCCTCGTGCTGGGCGAGCTGGCTCTCGGGGATGCCCGCCGCCTCGGCCGCCTTGGCGACCTTGCCGAGGCCGACCTGCTGGCCGAGGTCCACGAACGCGGTGTTCACCGAGTTGCGGGTGGCCTGCACCAGGTCGATGGACGAGCCGTACGAGTGGCCGCCCGAGTTGGGGATGGTGGCCGAGGCGATCCGCATCGGCGAGTTGCCGTTGACCCGGTTGGTCAGGCTGAAGCCGTTCTCCAGCGCGGCGGCCAGCGTGTACGGCTTGAAGGTCGAGCCGGCCTGGACCTTGGCGGAGAAGGCGTTGTCGTACTGGTTGGACGTGTAGCTGTCGCCGCCGTAGAACGCGAGGACCTCGCCGGTGCGGGGATCGACGGCGGCGAGGCCGGTCCGCACCTTCTTGGGCGTGTTGTCGGGCAGGACCGCCTTCACCGACTCCTCGGCGAGCTTCATCAGCTTCTTGTCGAAGGTCGTGGTGATCTTGAGGCCGCCCTGCTGGATGTCCTCGTCGGTGTAGCCGAGCCGGTGCAGCTCGGCGATCACCTGTTCGACCATGTAGCCGTTCTTGGCGTTGCGGTAGAGCGGGGGCTTCTGCTTGGCCAGCGTGGGGAAGGTGAGGGCCGTGGCCTGCTCGGCCGTCATCGCCCGGGTCTGGACCATGCCGTCGACGACCCCCTGCCAGCGCGCCTTGGCCGCGTCGAGATCGTCGCCCTTGGGCGTCGCGAAGCGGGACGGCTGTTGGATCACCGCGGCGAGGTAGGCGCCCTCGGCCGGGGTCAGGTCGCGCGCGTTCTTGTTGAAGTACGCCTGGGACGCGGCCTGGATGCCGTACGCGCCGCGGCCGAAGTAGATCGTGTTGAGGTACTGCTCCAGCACCCAGTCCTTGGACTTGGACCGATCCACCTTCAGGGCGATCAAGATCTCCTTGAGCTTGCGCTCGATGGAACGTTCCTGACTGAGGCCGCTGTAGTAGTTGCGGACGAGCTGCTGGGTGATCGTCGAGCCGCCCTGGAGCTGTTTGCCGGTGACGGTCGACCACAGCGCCCGCACGGTGCCGCTGAGGGAGACGCCGTTGTCGCTGTAGAACGTCCGGTTCTCGGCGGCGATGACGGCCTGCCTGACCGGCTCGGGCACCTCGCTGAGCGGGACGTTCTTGCGGTTGGTGCCCTCGGTGGCGAGGACGGTCTTGCCGTTCCGGTAGTAGATCACCGACCCCTGCGCGGTGGCGTCGTCCTGGGTCGTGTCGGGGATCGGCGTCATCACCCACGCGATGGCGAACAGGCCGACCACCGCGGCCACGCAGGCGCCGAAGGCGATCAGGGCGATCCGCAGGAGCCGCCGCCTCGGCCGCTTGCCCGTCGGCCGGGACGGCGGCTCAGGATCGGACGGCTGCTCCGGAATCTCCTCGGTCTCCACGTATTACCCCCGGTTGCTCACGCTCTCGCTGCCCAGGCGAGAGCTGGGCGAACCATTCAACGGTAAATGATCCATAACGATGTCGCGCGTTCTGGTCCACAGCCCTCATCCCCGGGCCGATCCCCGGTCATGGGCCCCGTGCTCGGCTCCGTGCTCAGCCTCGGTTCTCACCCCGGTTGGCGGCGGCGACGAGCGGCAGGACCCGGTACGGAACGGGCGAGTCCAGCGCGATCACCGACGACGTGCGCACGACGCCGTCCACGTCGACGATGAGGTCGATGACGCGCTGGAGGTCGGCGTTGCTGCGGGCTACCACGCGGCACAGCATGTCGCCGCCGCCGGTGATGGTGTGGACCTCCAGCACCTCGGGCACGAGGGCGAGCCGGTCGGCGACCGGGCTGTGCCCGCTGACCTGCCTGATCTGCAGCGTCACGAAGGCCGTCACGCCGTACCCGAGGGCGGCGGGATCGATGTCGGGGCCGTATCCGGTGATCACGCCGCGCGCCACCATGCGGTCGAGCCGGGCCTGGACGGTGCCGCGGGCCACGTTGAGCCGCCGGGAGCACTCGAGGACCCCGATGCGCGGCTCGGCGGCGAGCATGGAGATGAGCCGTACATCGAGCTGATCGATCGTCACAACGTGCTCCCAGATCCGCGGGTGATGACTGGGCAGATTGTCTACCGATTTTGTCATGCATTGCACACTTTGGCCATCGTGACGGAGAGTGGCGGAGCGTGACGATATCGCTATCTGCTGCAGATCTTCACCAAGCCGGTGCAGGACCGGCCCACGGTGTTCTTCGAGCTGATCGAACGGCACGGTTCGCTCGGTTTCGGCAAGGGCAACTTCAGGGCGCTCTTCGAGGCGATCGAGCGCGAGCAGGCGCTGCGCGGAAACCTTTAGCGATTTTGCCCCGCTGGGGCTTTCGGGCGGGCGGAGCCAGGTGACCAAAAGGGCATGGAACCACCGTTTCCGCCTGAAGGCGAACCGCGACCCGAGCCGCGGACTCCGTGGGAGCCGCCGCCCCTGGGGCCCGCGGCTCCCTCGCTCGCCGGACGCTGGCGCCGTCTGTTCGCCGGCATCTTCGACATCATCGTCGTGGCGATCATCTCCTCGCCGGTCGTGTGGACGTCGTGGCACATCGTCAAACACCCGCAGACCGGCACGGTGACCCTCGTCGACGTCACCCACACCTATCTGGCGAGCATCGTCGGCTTCCTCTATTACTGGCTCTTCCACGCGTACTGGAAGGGCCAGACCCCGGGCAAGAAGATCTTCGGGATGCGCGTCGTGCGCGAGAACGGCGAGCGCATCGGCGTGGGACAGGCCGCCGTCCGGCAGCTCACCGAAGTCGTGCTGGCCTGGCTGTGCTGCCTCTGGATCCTCGACCTCGGCTGGATCGTGTTCGACGGCAGGAAGCAGGCGCTGCACGACAAGACCGCGCGCACCCTCGTCGTGGACGCCTGACGACCGGCCGCACCGTTGCCGGGCACCAGGTCACGCAGGGTGCCCGCTCCCTCGCATACGCTGGCTCGATGATGGCCGCACGCCGACTGACCACCACGTTCGCCACGCTCGCCCTGATCTCGATGATCGGGTGCGCGCCCTCCGAGGGAGCCGTGACGGCCCCCACCAATGGCGGCAGTGCCTCCGGTAGCGGGGCCGCGGCCTCGCCCAGCGCCCCTCTGGAGCGTTCCGGCACGGACGGCGCTCCCGGCATCGGCGACCCGGCGTTCCCGCTCGACGGCAACGGGGGGTACGACGTCGGGCACTACACGCTGAAGCTGTCCTACGATCCGGCGTCCAAGCTGCTCGCGGGGAGCGCCCAGATCCAGGCCACGGCCGTGCAGAACCTGTCGCGGTTCGACCTGGACCTGCACGGATTCACGGTGAGCCAGGTGACCGTGGGCGGCTCTGAGGCCAGGTTCGCCCGCGAGGGCGACGAGCTGGTCGTCACCGCGCCGAAGATGATCGTCAAGAACGCGCCCTTCACGGTCACGGTCCACTACTCCGGGGTGCCCGACCCGGTGCGCAACTCCTCCAACCTGGGCACGTACGGGTTCATCCCGACGCCGGACGGGTCGTTCGTGACCTCCGAGCCCGACGGGGCCAAGACGTGGTTCCCGTCGAACGATCACCCGTCCAACAAGGCCACATACGACTTCGAGATCACCGTTCCGCAGGGCGTGACCGCGATCGCCAACGGCGAGCAGACGGCCCCGCCCAAGACGAGCGGCGGGAAGACGACGTTCGTCTGGCGTGAGAAGCACCCCATGGCGAGCTACCTCGCGACCATGACCACCGGGAAGTTCGACGTGCGCACCGGCACCTCTCCCGGCGGCATCCCGGTCTACGCGGCGACCGACCCGAAGTACCGCGACGCGCTCGACACCCTGTACACGAAGACCGCCGAGATCACCGACTACTGGGCGACCGTCTTCGGGCCGTACCCGTTCTCCTCGACCGGCGGAGTGATCGACGACTTCAACGCCGGGTACGCCCTCGAGAACCAGACCAAGCCCCTCTACGGCGGCTTCACGCCCGACGCCGGCATCATCGCGCACGAGCTGGCGCACCAGTGGTTCGGCGACAGCGTGAGCGTCAAGCGCTGGCAGGACCTGTGGCTGAACGAGGGCTTCGCCACGTACGCCGAGTGGCTGTGGTCCGAGCACACGGGCGGGGCGACCGCCGAGCAGATGTTCCGCAACGCGTACGCCGACAAGACCAACGCGATGTGGACCTACCCGCCGGGCAAGGCGCGGTCCGAGGACCTGTTCAACGACGCGGTCTACACGCGGGGGGCGCTGGCGCTGCACGCCCTGCGCCAGAAGATCGGCGACACCGCGTTCTTCACCCTGCTCAAGAAGTGGACGGCGACGTACAAGTACGGAAACGCCACGACGGGCCAGTTCATCGCCATGGCCGAGCAGACCTCCGGCAAGAAGCTGGGGCCGCTGTTCGACGCGTGGCTCTACCAGCCGACCCGCCCCACGCTGGGCTGACCGCCGGACCGTTCATGAGCACATAGGGGGACCCCGCCCGGATCACTCGACAGGAAATTAGGTTAGCCTTACCTTTGTTCCTGTCCTTGTTGCCGGGCTATGGGGTGATTTTGGGATGCCCTCCCGAGGGTCTGCGACGACGGCGGTGTCGGGGCTCGTGGCCCTCGCGATCGCCGTCGGCGTCGTGGCGATGCTGTCGATCGGCGTGGGCAGCCGGTTCATCCCGCCGGACAGCGTGCTGAGCGCGCTCTTCTCGCCGGGAGGCGGGTTCTACGACAACGTGATCTGGGAGCTGCGGATCCCCCGGACCGTCGCCGGCCTCGTCATCGGCGCCGCGCTCGGGCTGTCCGGGGCGGTCATGCAGGGCCTGACGCGCAACCCGATCGCCGACCCGGGCATCCTCGGCGTCCACGCGGGCGCCGCCTTCGGCGTCGTCGTGGCGATCTACGTCTTCGGGCTGCTGGACTTCCGGGCCCACGTCGGGTTCGCGTTCGCCGGGGCCGCTCTCGTCAGCGCCGCCGTCTGGCTGGTCGGCTCACGCGGCCGGGACGGCGCCACGCCGGTCAAGCTGGCCCTCGCTGGCGCCGCGATCAGCGCTTTCATCGGCTCGGCCACCTCGCTGGTGCTCTACGCCGACTCGACGGCCTTCGACGAGTTCCGCTTCTGGAGCGTCGGCTCGCTCGCCGGGGCGAAGGCGGACCTGCTGCTCGCCGCGGCGCCGTTCCTCGCGGGCGGAGCGCTGCTCGCGTTCGGCGTCATCCGCGGCCTCAACGCCCTGTCCATGGGCGCCGACGTCGCCCGCTCCCTCGGGCAGCGGGTGCGCCTGGTCCGGGGCGCCGCCGCGCTCGCCGTCGTCCTGCTCTCCGGCACGGCCGTCGCCGCCGTCGGGCCGATCGGGTTCGTCGGGCTGACCGTGCCGCACGTCGCCCGGGCGCTGGCCGGCCCCGACCACCGCCGGGTCCTGCCGTACTCCGCGCTGCTCGGGCCGCTCGTGCTGCTCGGGGCGGACATCGTGGGCCGGGTCGTCGCGATCCCCTCGGAGGTTCAGGTGGGCGCCATCACCGCCGCGGTGGGCGCTCCGGTGTTCATCTGGTTCGTCCGCAGAAGGACGGTGCGCGAGCTGTGACGGCGTCCCTCGACCGCGGCGCGATGGGCCCCGCCGCGGACCCGGCCCTCGGCCGCGCCCTTGACCGCGCTCTCGATCGGGCCCTGGGCCGCGCCGTACGCGGGCCCGGGTTCTCCGCCCGGCTGGCCCCGCGCGCCCTACTGGTCGCCTCCGCCGCGCTGGCCGTCCTGCTGGCGCTGGCCGTCGCGTCGATCTGCTTCGGCGACTATCCGCTGCGGTTCGACCAGGTCGTGGACGCGATCTTCGGCGGCTCGGGCGGCCAGTCGTACATCGTGCAGCGGTTCCGCCTGCCCCGCGCGGTCGGCGGGGCGCTGGCGGGCGCGCTGCTCGGGCTCTCCGGCGCCGTCTTCCAGACGCTCGCCAGGAACGTGCTGGCCAGCCCCGACGTCCTCGGCGTCGAGACCGGCGCCGCGCTCGTCACCGTCATCCTGATGACCCTCGGCCTCACCGGTACGGCGGCGCTGACCGGGGGCGCGTTCGCCGGGGCCGCCGTGGTCACCGCCGCCGTCTACGTCCTGGCGTACCGGCGCGGGATCAACGGGATGCGGCTGATCCTGGTCGGCATCGGGGTCAACGCGTGCGTCACCGGCGGCACGTCGTACGTCCTCATGCTCGCCGAGGTGCACACCGCCGAGCGGGCGCACAACTGGACCCTGGGCGGCTTCAACGGCCTCGGCTGGGAGCAGGTCGCGGTGCTCGCGGCCGGACTCGCCGTGACGCTGCCGCTCGCGACCGGGCTCGCCGCCCGGCTGCGCACCCTCTCGCTCGGCGACGGCGTCGCCCGCGCGCTCGGACTGCCCCTGGAACGTTCCCGGCTCCTGCTCGTCGGGACCGGCGTGCTGGCCGCGGCCGCGTCCGTCGCGGTCGCCGGGCCGGTCGCGTTCATCGCACTCGTCGCACCCCAGATCGCCCGGCGGCTGATCGGCAGGCCCGACGGCGGCCTGGTCACGTCCGCGATCTTCGGCGCGCTGCTCGCGGTGGCCGCCGACTTCGCCGGACGGCAGCTCGCCGGCGACGCGGAGATCCCCGTCGGGATCGTCACCGCCCTGGCCGGCGGCCCCTGGCTCGTCTACCTGCTGATGAAGCGCGGCTCAAGGAGTACCGATGGATGAGGAAGCGCTCGGCGCGCGCGGCCTGGTGGTGGGCTACCGGGGCCACGAGGTGATCGACGGGCTGGACCTCGCCCTGATGAGGGGCCGGATCACCGCGATCATCGGCGCCAACGGCTGCGGCAAGTCGACCCTGCTCTGGGCGCTGTCCCGGCTGCTGCCCAGCGAGGGCACCGTCGTCCTGGACGGCCGGGACACCGCGACGCTCTCGACCCGGGAGATCGCCCGGCGGCTCAGCGTGCTGCCGCAGGGGCCGTCGGCGCCCGAGGGGCTCACCGTCGCCGACCTGGTCGCGCGGGGCCGCTACCCGCACCAGAAGTGGCTCAGGCAGTGGTCGGAGGCCGACGAGGCCGCCGTCCGCGAGGCGCTGGAGCGTACCAACATGACGGCGTTCGCCGGGCGGCCGATCGACGAGCTGTCCGGCGGCCAGCGGCAGAAGGCGTGGATCGCGATGGCCCTCGCGCAGCGGACCGACACGGTGCTGCTCGACGAGCCGACGACGTACCTCGACATCGGCCACCAGGCCGAGGTGCTCGACCTCCTCGTCGAGCTCAACGTCTCGGCCGGGCGGACGATCGTGCTCGTCCTGCACGACCTCAACCAGGCCGCACGGTACGCCGACCGGGTGATCGCCATGGAACGGGGCCGGATCGCCGCCGACGGGACGCCCGACGAGGTGATCACCGCCGAGACGCTGCGCGCCGTCTTCGGCGTCGAGGCGCACGTGGTGGCCGACCCGCACTCGGGCGCGCCGCTGGTCATCCCCGCCTCCGTGCCGCCGGCCGTACGCCGCGCCGCCCAACCGACGAGCTGAGGAGACGACCTGTTGACGTCCTCCCCCCTCGTAAACGAGGGGGATTCCCACCGTCGCCGGTCAGGCTTCCTGCTTCACCGCCAGTTGCCCGCTCGGAGGTCTCCGTTGAGGTCTTACACCAGCTCCACAGGCGTTTTACTTGTCCGCCAGCCCGGCGGCCAAGATGTTCTTCGCCGCGTTCACGTCCCGGTCATGGACCGCGCCACAGGCGCACTCCCAGGTGCGGACGTTCAGCGGCATCGCCTCCTGCAACGCCCCGCAGGCCGAGCACAGCTTGGAGGAGGGGAACCACCGGTCCACGACCACCAGTTCCCGCCCGTACCACTGGGTTTTGTACTCCAGCATCGACCGCAGCTCGCGCCACGACGCGTCAGAGATGGCGCGGGCCAGGCTGTGGTTCTTGACCATGGTGCGGACGGTCAGGTCCTCGATCACGACCGTTTGGTTCTCACGGACGAGCCGAGTCGACAGCTTGTGCAAGTGGTCCCGGCGGCGGTCGGCGATCCGGGCGTACACGCGGGCGACCGTGATTCGGGCCTTGGCCCGGTTCGCGCTGCCCTTGGCCTTGCGGGCCAGCGCCCGCTGCGCCTTGGCCAGTCTGCGTCGATCGGTCCGCTCGTGCCGGGGGTTGGTCACCTTCTCCCCGGTCGAGAGGGTGACCAGGGCGGTGATCCCCGCGTCCACCCCCACCGCGCTGCCGGCCGGGTCGAGCGGGCGGATCTTCTCCTGGACCAGGATGGACACGAACCACCGCCCGGCCGCGTCTTTCGACACGGTCACGGTGGACGGCTCCGAGCCCTCCGGCAGGGGGCGCGACCACACAATGTCGAGCGGGTCGTCCATCTTCGCCAGCCACAGCCGGCCATCCCGCCAGCGGAAACCCGAGCGGGTGTACTCCGCCGACGCGCGGGACTTCTTGCGGGACTTGAACGCCGGATACTTGGCGCGCTTGGCGAAGAAGTTCGCGAACCCGGCCTGAAGGTGGCGCAGGGCCTGCTGCAACGGCACCGACGACACCTCGCTGAGGAAGCCGAGTTCCTGCGTCCGCTTCCACACCGTCAACGCAGCCGAGGATTGCTCGTAGGAGACGCGGTGGCCGTCCAGCTCGTAGGCGCGGGCCCGCTCCTGAAGAGCTTTGTTGTAGACCAGGCGCACACACCCGAATGTCCGGGCAAGCTCGGCGGCCTGCCCGGGGGTCGGGGAGAAGCGGTACTTGTAGGCCCGCTTCACGGTCTGCGCCATGCCGCACACCCTGCCACAAGATCAGCCAGCAACCGCACGCATGTTCGAATTACAGCGAATCGTCCACCTTTGCCCTGCTCCGCATGGAGCTCGATTCCTCCTCCGCCTGAAGGCGGAGGTCTCCTCGGAGGTTTCTGATGAAAATGTGGAAGGCCACCAGAATGCGGACGGCGCTCGCGACGGGCGCGCTGGCGACGCTGTCGCTCACCGCGTGCGGTGGCGGCGAGACGTCCGGCGCCGCCGGCGCGGGCGACACCCGCCAGGCCGCCCACGCGTACGGCACCAGCCAGGTCCCGGCCGCGCCCAAGCGCGTGGCCGTGCTCGGCGACGAGGCGCTCGACTTCGCGATCGCGGCGGGCATCACGCCCGTCGGCGTCACGACGACGCGCGGCCTGGAGACGCCCAACCCCTACCTCGCCGACAAGGTGAAGGACGTGCCCGTCGTCGGCAACGTACGGGAGGTCAACTACGAGGCCCTGGCGAAGACGGGCCCCGACATGATCGTGGGCAGCGCGACCGGCGTGGACGAGGCGGCGTACAAGGAGCTGAGCCGCATCGCCCCGACCGTCGTGATCGGCGATCCCGCGGCGCAGTTCCGGCCCTGGCGCGACGTGGTCACCGAGGCCGGCACGGCGTTCGGCCGGCCCGAGGTGGCGACCAAGCTCGTCTCCGACCTGGAGGCCGAGCTGGCCACGGTCAAGTCATCGCTCGGCGACGTCGCCGGGCGCAAGGTGGTGCTCATCCGCTGGGGCACCGACGGCCCGACCCCGATGTATCGCGGCCTGCAGTCCGCGCAGCTCCTCGGCGAGCTGGGCTACGGGTTCCCGAAGATCGTGGATGTGGAGAAGGGCGGCCACGGCGCGACCCTGAGCATGGAGCGCCTGGACGAGATCGACGTGGACCACGTCTTCATCAGCGCGCTGAATCCCGAGGCGGACACCGCGCTCGCGCAGGCCAAGTCATCGCCCACCTGGCGGTCACTGGACGCCGTCAAGAACAACCGCGTCCTGACCGTGCGCAACGACCTGTGGAACAACAGCTCCGGCGGCCTCGCCGCGCTGGAGTTCCTGAAGGACTTCACCGCCAAGATGGTCACGAACAAGGGCTGATCGGCGGAGACCTCCCGGGCGCCATCACCTGCCCGGGAGTCTTCGTGCCCGGTGCGCTGTTCGCAAACGTTCACCGGCCCAGCCACGGTTCGGCTAGCCGAAGGTGAGTTTGTAGCCGTCGCGGCGCAGCGCGGCGAGAACCTCGTCGCAGTGCGCGGGCCCCCGGGTCTCCAACTGGAGCAGGACCTCGGCCTCGTCCAGGTGCAGGCGCGGCGCGACCCGCTCGTGCACCACGTCGAGCACGTTCGCGCCGAGGTCGGCGAGCCGGGTCAGCAGCGCCGCCAGGGCGCCGGGCCGGTCGGTCAGCCGGATCCGGAACGCGAGATAGCGGCCCGCCGCCGCGAGGCCGTGCCGTAAGACCTTGGCCAGCAGCAGCGGGTCGATGTTGCCGCCGGACAGCACCGCCACCACCGGCGGCTCGAACGCGTGCGGGTGGTCGAGCAGGGCGGCCACCCCGGCGACCCCCGCGGGCTCCACGACCAGCTTCGAGCGTTCGAGGCAGAGCAGCAGCGCCCGGGACAGGGACTCCTCCGTGACCGTCACAACGCTGTCCACCAGGTAGTGGATCAGCTCGAACGGCAGCTCCCCCGGACGGCCGACCGCGATGCCGTCGGCCATCGTGGACATGGGCTCCACCATCACCGGATGGCCGGCGGCGAGCGACTCGGGGTAGGCCGCCGCCCGCTCCGCCTGGACGCCGACGATCCTGATGCCCGGGCGCAGCGACTTCACCGCGAGCGCCACGCCCGCCGCGAGGCCGCCGCCGCCGATCGGCAGCACGATCGTGCCGACCTCGGGGTACTGCTCCAGGATCTCCAGGCCGATCGTGCCCTGCCCGGCCACCACGTCGGGGTGGTCGAAGGGGTGGATGAACACCGCCCCCGACCGTTCCGCGTCTTCCTTGGCGGCCTGGAGCGCCACGTCCACCGTCTGCCCCGCGAAGACGACGTCCGCGCCGTACGCCCGGGTGGCCTCGATCTTGGGCAGCGGAGCGCCCTCGGGCATGTAGACGACCGACTTCGCCCCCAGCAGCCCGGAGGCGAACGCGACCCCCTGGGCGTGGTTTCCCGCGCTGGCGGCGACCACCCCCCTGGCCCGCTCCTCGTCGGTGAGCCGCGCGATCCTGACGTACGCGCCGCGCACCTTGAAGGATCCGGCGCGCTGGAGGTTCTCGCACTTGAGACGGACCGGGCCGCCGAGCATCTCGGACAGCACCCGGGACTGTACGACCGGGGTCTGCACGATCACCCCGTCGAGAACCTTGCGTGCGGCGACGACGTCGTCGTACGACACCTGTGGGACACCCATGGCGGAAGTCTGCCATTCGGACACCGGTCGCCATGCGGCCCACCCACCCCGTGTCGCACAGGGCTCACGCGGGCCGGGCGGCGCCGCGTCTTACGGTCAGCTCCCGGGCGGAGGGGTGGCGTCGCCGACCTCGAACGCGTCGGGCTGGTCGGCCACCTGGCACGGCTTGGCGGGACCGTCCGACAGCTGGCCTCTCATCTGCCATTCGACCCCGGGCTTGCCGGTCGGCTTCACCTGGTTCTCCGCCACCTCGATCACCGCGACCTGTCCGGGCTTGATGTACTCCGGATGGATCGTGATGCCGTCCTTCGGCTGGATGGCCTTGTAGGAGGGCGTGCCCTCCATCTTCTTCCGGACGCTTGCCTCAACCACCGGGTCCTTGCTCGCGAGTTCCTCCGGTGTGAACGAGGGATCGTCGCCCTTCACCGGCGTGACCCGGGTGTTGCCGCACTGCTTGCCCAGGGGCAGGTAGGTGATATCGGCGGTGACGCCCATCTTGGCCAGGTCCTTCTCGACCTGGTCCGGGTCCCGGAGTTCGTGGATCTTTAGGTTGATCGTGCCGTCGGGGTGCTGCGTCAGCGCGTACGCGGGGGTGCCGGAGCCGATCACCATCGGCACGGCGACCGCCGTGGCCGCGGCGACCCCGAGGACTCCGGCGGCGGCGAAGAACCGGCGGCCGGTCGTCCGGCGCGCGGCGGGGACGAACCGTGCCTGCCGCCGCACGGCCATCTCGGCCTTGAGTTCCGCGAGCAGGCGGTCTTCGAACGTGTCGTTCATCGCTGTCCTTCCATGACGAGTGGCGGCACGACGCCGGGGATCTTCTGGAGCGCGCGGCGCGCGCGGTGGAGCCGGACACGGGCCGTTCCCTGGCGGATGCCGAGGGCGGCCGCCGCCTCCGCCGGGCTGAGGCCGTCCACGGCCACCAGCTCCATGAGGGCCCGCTCGTTCTCCGGCAGCCCGGCCATGGCGTCCATGGCGCGCCGGGCCGGCGACTCCGCGTCGATCCGCTCCTCCAGGCGCGCGATGTCGTCGCCTTGGAGCAGCCGGCGCCCCGCGATCCGGCTGTTCGCGCGCAGTTCCCTGGCCGAGCGGCGCCGCTCGGCCAGCAGGGTGTTGCGCGTCACGCCGTACAGCCAGGCGATCTCGCTGCCCTTTCCCGGGCGGTAGGTGTGCGCGGAGTCGAGCACCGCGAGGAACACTTCGGCCGTGAGGTCGGCCACCGTGTGCGGGTCCCCCACCCGCCTCGCGAGGAACCGGGTCACGGCTTCGAAATGGCGCCGGTAGAAGACTTCGAAGGCCTCGGGATCGTCGGCGATGTCCGCCAATCCCTTCTGTTTCAGGCGCACCGGTGTCTCTCCTTGGTCGTCCGTCCGAATACCACCATGCTTGGACGAAGCCGTACCGACCGTTACAAGGAACCTGGACGGTCCGCCGCGGCGGCATGGCCGGACCCGACACGTCAGGAGCGCTCCATGGACCTGCGACACTGGCTCGATCAGGCCGTGACCGCCAACGAGACCTGGTCCCGCGCCTTCGGGCAGGTCACGCCGCATCCCTCGCTGCTGGTCGACGACGAGCGCTTCGGCGCGGCGTTCGCGTTGTTCAGCGAGCGGCTGCGGGACAACTACCCGTTCTTCCACCCCCGGTACGCCGGGCAGATGCTCAAGCCGCCGCACCCGGCCGCGGTCGTGGGCCACCTGGCCGCCATGCTGATCAACCCCAACAACCACGCGCTGGACGGCGGCCCGGCCACCGCCGCCATGGAGCGCGAGGTGGTCGCCCAGTTGGCGACGATGTTCGGGTTCGACACCCATCTGGGGCACCTCACCACCAGCGGCACCATCGCCAACCTGGAGGCGCTCTTCGTGGCCAGGGAGCTGCACCCCGGCCGGGGCGTCGCCTACAGCGCCGAGGCCCACTACACGCACAGCCGCATGTGCGGCGTCCTCGGCGTCGAGGGGCACCCGGTCCCGGTGGACGCGCGGGGCGCGATGGACCTCGACGCCCTGGAGGAGCTGCTACGCGAGGGGCGGGTCGGCACCGTGGTTCTCACCACGGGCACGACGGGGCTCGGAGCGGTCGATCCCGTCCACGAGGCGCTCGCCCTGCGCGAGCGGCACGGCGTACGGATCCACGTGGACGCCGCCTACGGCGGCTTCTTCACCCTGCTGGCCGGCGCGGACGGGCCGGAGGGCCTGCCCGAGGCCCCATGGCGGGCGATCGCCCAGTGCGACTCGGTGGTGGTGGACCCGCACAAGCACGGGCTCCAGCCGTACGGCTGCGGCGCGGTGCTGTTCCGCGACCCGTCGGTGGGCCGCTTCTACCTCCACGACTCGCCGTACACCTACTTCACCTCGGAGGAGCTGCACCTCGGGGAGATCAGCCTGGAGTGCTCCCGGGCGGGCGCCGCCGCGGCCGCCCTGTGGCTCACCTTCCAGCTCCTCCCGCCCACCCGGGACGGGCTGGGCGCGGCCCTGGCCGCCGGACGGCGCGCGGCGCTGCGCTGGGCCGACCTGATCGAGAAGTCCGCGCACCTGGAGCTGTACCAGCGGCCGGAGCTGGACATCGTCGGCTACTTCCCGGTGACCGAGCCCGCCGCGCTGAGCCGGATCGACGCGGAAAGCGCCCGGATCCTCCAGGAGGGCATGGCGGACGCCGAGGATCCGGTCTTCGTGAGCACGCTCCGGGTCGGCGCGGAGGCCATGGCGGCCCGGCACCCGGAGATCGTCCGGGACGCCGACGGGGCCCGGATCCTGCGCAGCGTCCTGATGAAGCCCGAGTCCGAGGACTACGTGGACCACCTGCACGAACGGTTGGAACGGCTCGCCCGCGCGTGACCTCGGGTCTCCCACAGCTGTAACTCTCGTGAACCCTTTCGCCAAGTAGCGGAAAGAGCGAGTAGAGGGTGCCGGCCGGCGCGAGACATGAGGTCCCGCGTAAAGATTCCGGCCGCCTCGCGCCTGGGGGGAGATGTCCGCTATGTCATCCCCACCATCCCGCTGACCTGCCTGGCCGGCGGTCTCGCCATCGCGAAACGCCCGCCGCGCCGCGAAAGCCGCCCCAGAGCCCCCGGCAACGCCCGGCCGCGCCTTCGGCAGGTCGGCGCGGTCCGCCAGACACGACCTACGACGAGAAGACCAGGATGGACGCGGTGAATCCGTGCACGTGGTTCTGCCCGGACACCGGACCCAGCTCTCCGGCGGCGAAGAACCCGGCCACGCCGATGGGCCCCAGCGTGTCCCGTACGGCGAGGGCGTCGTGGTCGGCCGAGCCGAACATGGCCGACCCGCGCCCGTTGCAGGAGAACAGCAGCGCGCCGTCCACCCGGCCGCCGGTGTTCACGTGCTCGTCGAGCGTGTGGTAGAGGTCCTCGTCCGCGGTTTCGGCGTCCCTGACCTGGAAGCGGACGGTCCGGCCGATCTCCACGACGTCCCCGATGGCGACCGCCTCCCGCTCGGGGTCGATGCCGAGCACGCCCCTGATGAGGAAGTCTCCGCGTTCGTGGCGTTCGGCGTACTCGTCCATGGCGAGGCCGATCTGGAGCCCGGAGGCGACCAGCTCGCGGTCCGCCTCGCCGAGCCCGCTCACGATGTCCTCGAGCCGGGCGAGCGCCGGCTGGCCGGCGAGTTCGAGCAGCAGGTTCTCCTCGGCCCGGGTGACCACCATCGTCGGCCCGATCGGGCGGCAGCCCTGGCTCACCACGGTGCTCACCTTCACCGGCCCGCCCAGGATGACCCCGATGGCGCCCTCCGTGTACGTCTCACCGTCCGCGAAGAGGCGTACCGAGTCACGGCCGGCCAGGGCGTTGGCGAGGCCGCCGGTGATCGGCAGGTTGCCGAGCACCTCGGCCGAGTGCTCGACGAACGCGTCCGTCGGGAAGCTGTAGGGGTCGGCCAGCAGGATGGCGACCTTGTCCTCCGGCCCGCGTTCTGGCAGGCCGATGACCACGAAACGGTCCTCGGTGCGGAGCGTCTCCAGGGCGAAGGTGGTCACCTCGGCGTCGCCGAGGGAGGCGGCCCACGCGCTCACCGCCGGCCGGAGCTCCACCCCCTGCGCGTCTCCGATCACGCCGGTGGCGCTGCACCCGATCACGTGCGCGTCCGAAACCAGGGACATGGCGCGCTGTCCGGCCCGCGTGACGTCGTCGGCATCGTCCCCGCAGATGAAGAAACACACCAAATCGGGCCGTCCGGACAGCCCGGCGAGGGCCTGCCGGATGGCGGCCTCGGCCGTCTCCACGAGATCCGTGCCCACGGCGAGACCATCGGCGAATCGGCTTGTCAAAACCGCCATCGTCTCGCCCCCTCCTGTCGACACTCCCAGGTCACCATAGTGTCCCGAATTGCCCTCTTGCCCGATTCTCCCCACTGCGGGGGGTTCAACGCACAATAGGCGTCACGCAATAGTCGAGATCCCGACGCCTTCCCGGGTGCCGGATCTCCCGGCCGCGACGTAGTCTCGACTCCGTGCACGAATCGCCCGCACCTGCTCCCAGCACTCTGCGCGAGCTGCGCGAGAGTGGACACGTCCATCGGACCGTGAAAGCCGAGATCCGCGAGAACCTCCTCGCCCGGCTGCGCTCGGGCGAGCCGCGGTTCCCCGGCATCGTCGGCTTCGACGACTCCGTGCTCCCGCACCTGGAACGCGCGCTGATCGCGGGCCACGACCTGGTCCTCCTCGGCGAGCGCGGCCAGGGCAAGACCCGGCTGATCCGCACCGTCGCCGGGCTGCTCGACGAGTGGACGCCGGTGGTCAAGGGCTGCGAGATCAACGACCATCCCTACGCCCCGGTCTGCGTACGGTGCCGGCGGCTGGCCGCCGCGCACGGCGACGACCTGCCCGTGTCCTGGCGGCACCGCGACGACCGCTACGGCGAGAAGCTCGCCACCCCGGACACCTCGGTGGGCGACCTCATCGGCGACGTGGACCCCATCAAGATCGCCGAAGGCCGCACCCTCGGCGACCCCGAGACCGTCCACTACGGCCTCGTGCCGCGCACCAACCGGGGCGTCTTCTCGGTCAACGAGCTGCCCGACCTCGCCGAGCGGATCCAGGTCTCGCTGCTCAACGTGCTGGAGGAGCGCGACATCCAGGTCCGGGGGTACAACCTGCGCCTGCCGCTCGACATCCTGCTCATCGCCAGCGCCAACCCCGAGGACTACACCAACCGCGGCCGCATCATCACGCCGCTCAAGGACCGGTTCGGCGCGGAGATCCGTACGCACTATCCGCGCACGATCGCCGACGAGCTGGTCCTGATCCGGCAGGAGGCCGGGCTGCGCGAGCTCGGCGCCGACCTCCCCGACCATCTTGTCGAGGTCATCGCCCGCTTCACCCGGCTGGTACGCGAGTCCACCGCGGTGGACGCCCGCTCCGGCGTCTCCGCGCGCTTCTCGATCGCCGCCGCCGAGACCGCCGCCGCCTCGGCCGTACGGCGGGCCGCGCTGGCGGGCGAGGAGCGAGCCGTGGCCCGGGTGTGCGACCTGCCCGGCGTCGTCCACACGCTGCGCGGGAAGGTCGAGTTCGAGGTGAGCGAGGAAGGGCGCGAGGTCGAGATCCTCGCCCACCTGCTGCGCCGGGCGACCGCCGAAACGTTCCGCGGCACGTTGGGCGGGATCGACCTGTCCGCGCTGCTCACCCGGTTCTCGGACGGCGCGCAGGTGGAGTCCGGCGAGCTGGTGCCCGCCACCGAGCTCCTGCGCCGCATCGGCCGGGTGGAGGGCCTGTCGCGGATCATGTCGGCGCTGGGCATGGGCGAGGGCGACGAGTCGCCCGGCCACGCCGCGGCGGCCCTGGAGTTCGCCCTCGAAGGCCTGTATCTCATGCGCCGCCTCTCCAAGGACGAGTCGGCCGGGGGCAGCGTCTACCGGACATGACCTGATCGTGACCTTCGCCGCACAACCTTTCCGGCGACGGGGCCATCTCAATCAGCGCATCGATCGCTGAAGAGCAGAGGAGCCCCCATCATGATCAGCCAAGGTCGCGTCCCGCTCTCGATCGCCGCCCTGGTCGCGGTCGCCCTGACCTCCGGCGCCCAGGCGGCCGAGGGCGCCACGGCCCAGCGGGCCACGAGCGCGGCCGGCGCCGTCCAGGCCGCCTCCACCCGCACCGTCTACGGCTTCGCCCGCCCCGACGGCGCGGGCGCGATGATCGTCAGCCCGAGGAAGGCGACGCGTACAGGCACGCGGCACCGCCTCCTGCCGATCGCCTCCGCCAAGGAACTACGGATGACGTACGGATCGTCGCTGGACTATCGCCGGGTCACCACCGCCTGCGACCTCAAGGAGACCGAGGGCTCCGTCGCGATCGACGCCAAGGGAATCGGCACCACCCGCTGCACCGGCAAGGACCTGTCGTTCACGCTCAGCCTCGGCACCGTCCCGGTCATGGTCACGTATGACCCCGCCACCGGCGCCGCGACCCGGGTACGCGAGCTCCTGAACCCGCCGGACGCCCCCACGAACGCGTTCGGCATGGCCTCCGGAGGGCGGGGCGCCGTGACGTTCACGCCCTACAAGGTGAAGCGGGTGCCGAACATGGGCTACTCCTTCATGAAGAAGGCGGGTGCCCCGATCGCGCTGCCGTACAACGGGACGGTGGTCTTCTACCGCACCGGGCGGTCCTGCGCCGACAACTCGCAGCAGCCCACCACGACCGACCGGAACGGCGTCGGCACGCGGCGCTGCACGGCCGCCGACCTCACCCGCGCGCTGCGCGCGCTCAAGACGATCCAGGTGAAGGTGGACTATATGAAGGCGAGCCGCGAGCTGATGGAGATCCGCGAGATCTACCCCTGCCAGGGCGACACCTGCGGGTGACCCGCTCCCGGACAGACGCGGTTCCCGTGATGGGCGTTCGCTGCGCCGTCCGGAAGCTCCGGTCCTCACAAAGCCCGCTTCGCCGGGCCTTCGCCGCGGTCCTCACTCCCGCCCGCTCCGCTCTCTCCTGTGCCGCAAGGGGCGGCCAGGCCGTCGGTCTCCGAGGCTTCTCTGCCGATCCGGGGACCGGAGAACCGGCCGCGCAGCGGGTAGCGTGGTGGCGTGGCTTACCGGTACGGGGAGTATCACGACGGGCCTGATCCACTGGCTCCGCCGTACGACGTACGTGAGGCCCTGGACGAGATGGGCGACGCCGTCCTCTCCGGGGCCACGCCTCTCGACGCGCTGCGCGACCTGCTGCGGCGCGGCCTGCCCGGCGCCCCGGAGCGGCGCGGGCTCGACGACCTGCTCCGCCAGGTGCGGCACCGCCGTCGCGAGCTGCGCTCGGGGTCCCGGCTCGACGGGACGCTGGAACAGGCCCGTGCCCTGCTCGACAAGGCGATCGGGCAGGAGCGGGCCGAGCTCCGGCGAGAGCCCGGCGCCGCCCCCTCGGAGGACACGGGCTTCCGTGAGGCGCTCCTCGACGCGCTGCCCTCGGACACCTCGCGGGCGATCCGCGAGCTGGCCTCCTACGACTGGCGCTCGCCGGAGGCGCGGCGCACCTTCGAGGAACTGCGCGACCTGCTGCGCAGGGAGATCCTCGACAGCCGGTTCCGCGGCATGCGCGACGCCCTGGCGAACCCCGACCCCGCCGCCATGGAACGGGTCCGCCACATGCTGGCCGACCTCACCGACATGCTCGAACGGGACGCCCGCGGACAACACACCCCCGAGGACTTCGCGGAATTTATGCGGAAATACGGGGACATGTTCCCGGAGAACCCGCGCAACCTTGAGGAGCTCGTCGACCAACTCGCCCGCCGGGCCGCGGCGGCGCAACGGCTGCTGGCGTCGCTCACCCCCGAGCAGCGGGCCGAGCTGTCCGGGTTGATCGAGCAGACCCTGGAGCAGGCCGGACTGTCGGAGCAGATGCGCCGGCTCGGCGAGAGCCTCTACGCCCGCCGCCCCGACCTCGCCTGGGACACCCCCGAACGGTTCTCCGGCGAGACTCCGATGGGCATGGGCGACGCCGTGACGGCCCTGCAGGAGCTGGCCGACCTCGGCGAGCTGGAGTCGGCCCTCCGGCAGGACTACCCGGGGGCCCGGCTGGACGACGTCGACGAGGAGGCGGTCCGCCGCGCGCTCGGCCGGTCCGCGGTCGACGACCTGGAGGCCCTCCGCCGGATCGAGCGCGAGCTGGAGTCGCAGGGATACCTCCGCCGCCACCGCGGCAAACTCGAACTCACTCCCAAGGCCGTACGCCGCCTCGGCGAGACCGCGCTCCGCCGCGCCTTCTCCTCGCTGGAGTCCAGCCGCCGCGGCGACCACGACCAGCGGGACGCCGGTGCCGCCGGCGAGCTGACCGGCTCCACCCGCCCCTGGCGGTTCGGCGACGAGCAGCCCGTCGACGTGGTCCGCACGATCGTCAACGCCGTACGGCGCGGCGGCGGCACCCCGATCTCCCTCTCCGTGGACGACTTCGAGGTCGTGGAGACCGAACGCCGGTCGGCGGCGGCGGTCTGCCTGCTGGTGGACCTGTCGTACTCGATGGCCCTGCGGGGCACCTGGGCGGCGGCCAAGCAGACGGCGCTGGCCCTGCAGGCGCTGGTGACCTCGAAGTTCCCGCAGGACGCCGTGCAGATCATCGGCTTCTCGAACTACGCGCGGGTGCTGCGGGCCGACGAACTGGCCGGGCTGGAATGGGACATGGTCCAGGGCACGAACCTGCACCACGCGCTGCTGATCGCCGGCCGCCACCTGGACCGGCACCCGGACTTCGAGCCGGTCGTGCTGGTCGTCACCGACGGCGAGCCCACGGCCCACCTGATGCGCAACGGCGTCCCCCGTTTCGACTGGCCGCCGTCCCCGGAGACCCTCGAACTCACCCTCGCCGAGGTCGACAAAATGACCCGGCGGCGGGCGACCATCAACGTGTTCATGCTGGCCGCCGACGAGCGGTTGCGCGACTTCGTCGACGAGGTCGCGCGGCGCAACGGGGGCCGGGTCTTCTCCCCCGGCGCCGACCGCCTCGGCGAGTACGTGGTCAGCGACTTCCTGCGCCGCCGCCGGGCCCGATAGCGACAGCGCGACGGTCCCGGCGGCGGCGAGTTAGACGGTGATCGGGGCGAAACCGGCGAGCGCCCGGTCGAAGCCGTCGTCCAGATCGGTGTAGTGCCGGTAGATGGGACGCCGGGGGCTCCCGTACGTCGTGTCGTCGAGGAGGGCCGTCACCCGCTCGGCCGACGGCAGCACGCCACCGCCGAGATAGCGGCCATCGGCCAGTTCTGTGCGCGTGCCCCGCTCGCCGGAGACGAAGCGGCCGTGCCGCCATCCGCTCTCCTCGTCCCAGACGAGGGCGGTGCCGTCGGCAAGCACGACGGTCGCGTCACGGGGATCGAACGGATCGTCCCACCAGCGGGCGACGCGCTCCCCCAGCGCTTCGGCCACCTGGCGGACATAGGGAACGGGCAGCCTCAGCCACTCCTGGCTGTACGGCTCTGGGGTTCGTGTCACGGCAGGCCTCCCGATCTGCCCGTGGCCATTACCAAGCCAGACATCACTGTCTGAATGACGTTTTATCCCGGTATTAGGTATTTGAAACCATCTGGTTCCAGAGCCGGCCAGCCGCTGCCTCGTCCATGACGAACGCCGGGTCCTTCCGGGGGGCGAGCTTCCGCTGGAAAAGCGCCCGGGACGGATAGTCGTCCCAGTCCAGCTCGTGGAGCACGTCCATCGGAATCAGTCCGGCGGGGACGAATCCCTTGCCCTTGTAGTAGTCGTGCAGCCGGGTGTTGGTCGTCCACACGTCCACCCGGAGCCAGCCAGCGCCACCCAACTCCGCGCAGGCGACCGCCCAGTCGAGAATCCGGCCACCGAGCCCCCGGCAACCGTCGATACGACGGGAGACGATCAGCCGGTGCAGATAGAGCGCCGGCTCGTGACCGTGCGGCGCGCGCCGCCAGATCCCTGGATGGTCCTCGTCATAGACGGTGACGGTCGCGACCGGCCGCCCCCGCCATGTCACCATCCACGTGGCGCGCAGATCGACGCCCACGAGAAGCCGGCGACGGTGGTCGGCGTCCCCGCGCCACGTCGAGGCCCACTGGTCCGACCCCTTCTTGCGCAGCCAGGTGGCCGCCTCATCCCGTAGGAAGATGAGCTCGTCGACGTCGTCGCGGCGGGCCAGTCGCAGGCCGAAACTCACGACGCCTCCGTGGACTGCGCCGCTTCCTGCCCGGCAACGACGTCGCCGATCTCATACGCGAGTTGCGTGCTGTCACCGGCGTAGACATTGATGGTGAGACGGATCGCGCGCTCCGTCGAATAGGCGGTGCGGAACATCTCCAGCACCGGGACACCCGTCCCAACACCGAGGAAAGCGGCCTCGGTGTGAGTGGGCATCCTGCTCAGCACTTCGTCGCGGTACCCCACCTGCGTGTGGCCGTGCCGCGCCATCTCCGTGATCGTCCCGTACGAGATATCGGTGGGCGACATGAGCCGCGTTCCCTCCGCGACGTCCATCGGGTAGAAGGACTCCTGGATCGACCAGGGGCGGCCGTCGATCAGGCGGCGCATCCTGCGTACGACCACAAGGGACCCCTCGTCCACCTGGAGGCGGGCGGCCACCTCGGGCGACGCGGTGCGGACCTCCATCCGGAAGTCGACCTGCTCCGCCTTGCGGCCGTGGACGGTGACCGCGGCCACGAACGCGTCCTTGCCGTGCCCCGCCGAGCCCCCTTCCTCCGCGGAGGCGAGCACGGTGAAGGTGATGCGGTCACGCACGAAGGTCCCACGCCCTTGGCGCGACTCCACGAGCCCCTCGTTCGCCAGCGCCGTGAGCGCCAGCCGGACGGTGTTGCGTGAGACGCCGTATCGCTTCTCCAACTCCGGCTCGGACGGAAGCTGGGCGCCGGGCGGCACGTCACCGCTCGTGATCTTCTGGCGGAGCGCTTCGGCCACCTGCCGGTACAGCGGCTGGGGCACGTCGCACCTCCCCTTTCCCTCGATTTGTTACTCACCGGTTAGAAGTTCCACTCACCATGCCCCTACCCGTTTGTACATAGGCCACTCGTTGGTATGAGACCTGTGAGCAGTGTCAGAAGGCACACACCCTAGTGGAGGACGGACGTCGGCTGCCACCGCTTCCGCGTCAAGAGTCACGAGATCACGGGGAAGGGAGGGCGGGATGTCCCAGGTGCTGCTCATCGGAGTGCTGGTCATCGCGGGCGGGATCATCGGCGTGTTCGCGGTCATCGTGATCGGCATCCACGTCGAGGACCGGCGCGGATCCATCACGGACCCCAAATCGGGCTACCTCGCATCCGGTACGCGATGGTTCCTCGGCCGCTACGTCGACCACACCGCCTGCCGGTATGTGAGCAACCTGGAGCATGACTGCGCCAAGTGCCAACGTACTTCGGCCGACCAGTGACAACCGCGCCACCGACGGGTGGAATCCACCGGCGAGCGCGGCAGTTCTCCCGGTGGGATCAATGAGGGGATAGCCTCAGGCGCATGTCGCTTCTCGACAAGGTGGTGCTGTGGCTCCACATCGGCTTCGCGATCTTCGCCATCGGTCCGCTGACCGCGGTGACCAGCTCCGTCCCGCGCTATATCCGTAAGCGTGACGTCGCGGTCCTGCGCTACCTGCGGCGGAGCACCCGGCTATTCGGGGTGCTGACCCTGGGCGTGTTCATCACCGGGTTGATCCTCGGCGGCAGCGACCTGGGCGCGCCGTGGCTCTCGGCGTCGATGACGCTCTTCGTCGTCGCTGCCGTGCTCATGGTCTTCATCGAGCGAGACCAGGGCGCCGCCCTCCGGGCTCTGTCAAGCGAGAGCCCGAAGGACGACGCCAGGGTGCAGATCGGCAGGATCGCCGCCATGGGCGGCATCGCCGCCGTGATCTGGCTGGTGATCCTCTTCCTGATGGTCTTCTTCGCCTCGACTCGCTAGTGCCTCAGTCACGACACTAGGGAGTGCTTCGTGGATCCTTTCGGCCTACTGCGAGGCGTCCATCCGGCCGATCCTCGCTACGGCAGAGATCCACGAAACAGGTTCTGATCGTCAGCCGAGCGCCCGGGACAGGTCGGCGAGCAGGTCGTCGGCCGTCTCGATGCCGACCGACAGGCGGACCAGGTCGGCGGGCACCTCCAGCGGCGACCCGGCGGCCGACGCGTGCGTCATCCGTCCCGGGTGCTCGATCAGCGACTCGACGCCGCCGAGGGACTCACCGAGCGTGAACAGCTTCGCCTGGTTACACACCTCGACCGCGGCCTGCTCGCCTCCGGCGACCCGGAACGACACCATCCCGCCGAAACGCCGCATCTGCTTGGCCGCGACCTCGTGGCCCGGGTGCTCGGGCAGCCCCGGGTAGAGCACCTGCGTCACCTTCGGGTGGGACGCCAGCAGCTCGACCACCCGCTCGGCGTTGTCGCAGTGCCGCTCCATCCGTACGGCGAGCGTCTTGAGCCCGCGCAGCGTCAGCCAGGCGTCGAACGGCCCGGCCACCGCGCCCATGGCGTTCTGGTGGTAGGCGAGCCGCTCACCCAGCTCGGCCGACGCCGCCACCAGCGCGCCGCCGACCACGTCCGAGTGGCCCCCGGCGTACTTGGTGGTCGAGTGGATCACCACGTCCGCGCCGAGCCCGATCGGCTGCTGCAGGTACGGCGAGGCGAACGTGTTGTCCACGGCGAGCAGCGCCCCCGCGTCGTGGGCGACCGACGCCAGCCCGGCGATGTCGGCGATGCCGAGCAGCGGGTTGGTGGGTGTCTCCACCCAGATCACCTTGGTCTCGGGGCGCACCGCGGCGCGGACGGCGTCCACGTCGCCGATCGACACCGGCTCGTACGACACGCCCCACCGCTCCAGGACCTTGGCGAACAGCCGGAACGTGCCGCCGTAGGCGTCGTCCGGGATCAGGACGTGGTCGCCGGGGGCGCACACGGTCCGCAGCAGGGTGTCCTCGGCGGCGAGCCCGGAGGCGAACGCCAGCCCGCGGGCGCCTCCCTCGACGGCGGCCAGGCACTCCTCCAGCGCGGTCCTGGTCGGGTTGGCCGACCGGCTGTACTCGTAGCCCGCGCGCAGCCCGCCCACGCCGTCCTGCTTGTACGTGGAGACCGCGTAGATCGGCGGCACGACGGCCCCGGTGTGCGGATCGGCCTCCTGGCCGGCGTGAATGGCCAGCGTCTCGAAACCCTCGTTCATCGCGAACGCAACCTTCCCAAGTAGTTCAGCCCGACGTCCCACTCGTTCGTCCGGCTCGATCTCGTCGTCCCGGCCGGACGCGTCAGTTCGACGCGAGGAACGCGAGCAGGTCCTGACGGGTGAGCAGGCCGACCGGCTTGCCGTCGTCGAGGACCACGGCCGCGTCCGCCTTCTCCAGCGCCTCGACCGCCCGCGAGACCGGCTCACCGAAGCCGATCATCGGGAGCGGCGCGGACATGTGGTCGCCCAGCGGGTCGTCGGAGGAGACCTTCCCGCGGTAGAGGCCCTCCAACAGGTCGCGCTCGATGATCGAGCCGACCACCTCGGCCGCCATGACCGGGGGCTCCTCCTTCATGACGGGAAGCTGGGAGACGCCGTACTCGCGCATGATCGAGATGGCCGTGCCGACCGGCTCGTGCGGGTGGACGTGGACGAACTCGGGCAGCCCCGCGCTCTTGCGGCGCAGCACGTCGCCGACCAGGCCCTCGTCCGTGGACGTCGTGAGGAAGCCGTAGTCGGCCATCCACTCGTCGTTGAAGATCTTGGAGAGGTAGCCGCGGCCGCTGTCGGGCAGCAGCACGACCACGACGTCGTCCGGCCCGGCGTTGCGGGCGACCCGCAGCGCGGCCACCACGGCCATGCCGCAGGAGCCGCCGACCAGCAGCGCCTCCTCGCGGGCGAGGCGGCGGGTCATCGCGAACGAGTCGCGGTCCGAGACCGCGATCACCTGGTCGCAGATCGTCGTGTCGTAGGTGGCGGGCCAGATGTCCTCGCCCACGCCCTCCACCAGGTACGGCCGGCCGGTGCCGCCGGAGTAGACCGAGCCCTCGGGGTCGGCCCCGATGACCTTGACCCGGCCGCCCGAGACCTCCTTGAGGTAGCGACCGGTGCCGCTGATCGTGCCGCCCGTGCCGACGCCGGCGACGAAGTGGGTGATCCGCCCCTCGGTCTGCTCCCAGATCTCCGGACCGGTCGACAGGTAGTGACTGGCCGGGTTCTCCGGGTTGGAGTACTGGTCGGGCTTCCACGCGTTCGGCGTCTCACGCGCCAGCCGGTCCGACACCGAATAGTAGGAGTCGGGGTGATCGGGCGAGACGGCCGTCGGACAGACCACGACCTCGGCGCCGTACGCCCGGAGCACCGCGATCTTGTCCTGGGCGACCTTGTCCGGGCAGACGAAGAGGCACTTGTAGCCCCTCTCCTGCGCCACGATGGCCAGGCCGACGCCCGTGTTGCCGGAGGTCGGCTCGACGATCGTGCCGCCGGGCTTCAGCGCGCCGCTCCGCTCCGCGGCCTCGACCATCCGCAGCGCGATCCGGTCCTTCACCGACCCACCGGGGTTGAAATATTCGACTTTGGCGAGCACCTGCGCGGGCAGCCCCGCCGTGACCTTGCGCAGCCGGACGAGCGGGGTGTCACCTATGAGCTCGATCAGTGAATCGTGTACGCGCACCGCGAAGACCACCTTGGTTTACCGAAGCTTTGTCAGCCTGCCTGAAGCCGTCATCCCGAGGGGGTGGCCGGAACTGGGCTAGTTTCTCTACCAAAAGGTACCGTCACAAACGGGAGAGCAGGTGCTCTGGACGCCGGGAGCGGCGCGTGCCGCGCGCCGGATCGCCACCGCGGCCGCGATGGGCGGCGGGGGCCTGACGGCACTGGGAGTCGCGACATACGGCCTGCTCATGGCGGAGGCGCTGATCGCCCGCCGGATCGTCGGCAACCCGCACGGCATGGACGGCCCCGCGTCCGACGGCGTGTACGGCGGCTTCGAGGGCGACCCGATCACCATGGTCATGCTGGGCGACTCGACCTCCGTCGGGCTCGGTATGACCCACCCTGAAAAAACCCCGGCGGTCAACCTCGCCAACGGCCTGGCCGCCGTCGCCGAACGCCCGGTGCGTCTCACCGTCGTCGGCCAGTCGGGCGCGGCCTCCGCCGAACTCGGCCCCCAGGTGGACCGCGCGCTCGCCGCCCACCCCGACATCGCGGTCATCTTCGTCGGCGCCAACGACGTCACCACCGCCACGCTCCCCGCCCATGCCGTACGGCACCTGCAGAAGGCGGTGCGCCGGCTGCGCGAGGCCGGGGTGGAGGTGGTCGTGGGGACGTGTCCGGACCTGGGCTCGATCCGGCCCATCCCGCAGCCCCTGCGCTGGGTCACGCGCCGGTGGTCCCGGCAGCTCGCCGCGGCGCAGACTGTGGCGGTGGTGGAGGCGGGCGGCCGGACGGTCGCGTTCGCCGACCTGCTCGGACCCGAGTTCGACACGAACCCTGCCGAGATGTTCGGCCCCGATCGCTATCACCCATCTGCCAGAGGTTACCTACAGGCCGCATACACAGTGCTACCGTCTGTATGCGCCGCGTTGGATTTGTGGCCCGAGCCCGAGCCCCAGCGCGTCGAAGGTTCGCAATACCTTTTGGCGGCAATGGCCGTGGAAGAACCCGGCACCGAGGTCAGCGCGACCCGGGTCGCCGGCCGGGCGGTCGGCCCCCAGGGACGGTGGGCGACGCTGCTCCGCCGACGTCCCGGGCCGATGTCCGAGAGCGCCTGAAGCCGGTCACCTTTCGCGACCTGGCCGTCACCCCCAGTAGGAGTGATATGAACCGGCCCCACGCGAAAGTCACCCTCACAATCGCCTCCGCCGCCCTGCTGACCAGCGGGGCCCTGGCCGGCTGCTCCCAGAGCGACGCCGCCGCCGCGAAGAAGTACCCCACCTGGCAGAACTCCGAGGTCAACGCCGTCAGCCGCATCACCACCGGGGCGGGCGTGGCGGCGACCACCTCGATGAAGCCGGACGGCACCCTGGAGACCGTCGCGCTCGACGAGGAGACGGGCAGGAAGCTCTGGTCGACGCCGGCGACGATGACCGGCCGGCTGCCCGGCATGGGAGTCCAGCCCCCCGCGATCGTCGACGCCGGGAGCAGCCAGACCGTCGTCGCCGCGATCGACCCCGTCAAGCAAGGCCAGTGGAACGCCACCCTCGTCACGAGGGACGCCCACACCGGCCGGCAGAAATGGACCAGGCCCGTCCACTCGACGTTCGGGCCCCAGCAGTGCGGGCCGTACATCTGCCTGTCGGAGCACACGGCGCTCAGCACGGCCCGGCTCGTCGTGCTGGACCCCCTGACCGGCAAGACGATCTGGCGGCTCCCCGGCATCGCCGAGGTGGAGTGGTCGGATCCGAACCGCGTCGTGCTGCTGCGTCTGGCATCCCACCCCGTGCTGGAGGCGCACGACATGAAGACCGGCAAGTCGCTGTGGCAGTTGCCGGTCGAGCAGGCGCTCGGCGAGGGCGTCAACATGTCCGGCGGCTGGTCCTTCGGCTCCACCGGGACCACCCTGGTCGGCTACGTCGCCCCGTACACCGACGCGCGCACCAAGAAGACCTCGCCGTTCGGGCTGTTCTCGGTCCGGCTCACGGACGGCGTCCTGGAGTGGATGCGGCCGTCGGTGGTGCGGGTCTACCCCAGCGGCAACCCGGCGCGCTCGCCCGTCGTCCGCCCCGTCGATCAGCAGGGCCAGTACGGCGGCTTCGCCCGGCTGGACGGCGAGTCCGGGCGGGTGGTCGGCCAGATCACCGCGGCGCAGGTGCCCGGAACGGGCTGGTGGCTCGCCTTCCCGCCGAAGATGGAGACGCTGGGCTTCCTCAAGCACAGCGCTCCCGGCACCGCCTTCAACATGATCAACGGTGAGCCGTCGGACGTGAAGGGCGCCAAGGGGTGGTCGTTCTGCGTGACCGACCCGCAGCCGCTGAAGCTCACCGGCGTCTCCCCCGGCTTCTACTCGATCGCCGCGCTGTGCGAGTTCGACCTGGCCACCGGCAAGCGGATGGACTCCGCCGACACCCCGCCCACGTGGTTCACCGGCAGCCAGAGCGGCTGGCGGATCTGGCGCGACGAGAAGGGCGGGCTCCACGCGATCAAGGACGGGACGACCACGTCTCCCGGCATGTACGGCTGACCGTAGAAAGTTCTGTTTTGCGGCCCCCCGGGGGATGGCAGCCGCCCTACCCCGGGGTAACCTCCGCAGAAAAGGACTAGGAGCGTCTGACGAATGCCGCTCAGGGCTTGGTTGGTCAGACGCGACGCAGGCAGGAGAGCCCCATGCCCGAGGCAGTCATCGTCGCGACGGCCCGCTCGCCGATCGGACGCGCTTTCAAGGGATCGCTGAAGGACATCCGCCCGGACGACCTCACCGTTCAGATGGTCCGCGCCGCGCTGGCCAAGGTCCCCCAGCTCGACCCGAACGACATCGACGACCTGATGCTCGGCTGCGGCCTGCCGGGCGGCGAGCAGGGCTTCAACATGGCCCGCGTCGTCGCGACGCTGCTCGGGCTGGACGGCGTGCCCGGCACCACGATCACCCGCTACTGCTCCTCGTCCCTGCAGACCACCCGGATGGCGATGCACGCGATCCGGGCCGGCGAGGGCGACGTCTTCGTCTCCGCCGGGGTGGAGTGCGTCTCCCGGTTCGCCAAGGGCAGCTCCGACAGCCTGCCCGACACGCAGAACCCCCTCTTCGCGGGAGCGGCCGCCCGTACGGCACGGCTGGCCGAGGGCGGCCAGGACTGGCACGACCCCCGCGAGGACGGCGCACTGCCGGACGTCTACCTCGCGATGGGGCAGACCGCCGAGAACGTGGCCCGCCTCAAGGGCGTCTCACGGCAGGAGCAGGACGAGTTCGGCGTCCGCTCGCAGAACCTGGCCGAGAAGGCGATCGCGAACGGCTTCTGGGAGACGGACATCACCCCGGTCACGCTGCCCGACGGCACCGTGGTGAGCAAGGACGACGGGCCGCGCCCGGGCACCACGTACGAGGCGGTGTCGCAGCTCAAGCCGGTCTTCCGCCCCGACGGCACCGTCACCGCGGGCAACTGCTGCCCGCTGAACGACGGCGCCGCCGCGGTCGTCATCATGAGCGACACCAAGGCGGCGTCCCTCGGAATCACGCCGCTCGCGCGGATCGTCTCCACCGGCGTGACCGGCCTCTCGCCCGAGATCATGGGCCTCGGCCCGATCGAGGCGTCGCGGCAGGCGCTCACCCGGGCCGGCATGTCCATCGGCGACGTCGACCTCGTCGAGATCAACGAGGCCTTCGCCGCCCAGGTCATCCCGTCCTATCGCGAGCTCGGCATCGACATCGACCGGCTCAACGTCAACGGCGGCGCGATCGCGGTCGGCCACCCGTTCGGCATGACCGGTGCCCGCATCACCTCCACGCTGCTCAACAGTCTGCGCTTCCACGACAAGACGATCGGGCTGGAGACCATGTGCGTCGGCGGCGGCCAGGGCATGGCCATGATCGTCGAGCGGCTGAGCTGAGCGTCAGCCCTGGAAGTCGGGACCGGCGCGGTCGATCGCGATGCGGATGATCACCCGCCGTTCCTGCTCCATCACGGCGCGGTACTCGTCCCAGTCGGGGTGCTCGCCCCTGATGTCGCGGTAGTAGTTCACCAGCCGCTCCATCGCGTCGGGGAGCGAGATGATCTCCGCGGTGCCTGTGATCTGTACCCATTCGCCGTAGAAGGCGTCGGTGGTGACGGTGAGGAACACCTGGGGGTTCCGGCGCAGGTTGCGCGTCTTGACGGCCGTCTCACGGCTGCTGACGACGGCGTACCCGTCGCGATCGACGCCGACGGTGACGGGCGACATCTGCGGCCGCCCGTCGGCGTGCCAGGTGAGCATTACCGCCTGGTGGTTGTTCTTGAGGAACTCGCGTGCCTTGTCCACATCCATGGACACAATGATGCGCCCGCGCCGGGACGGCGCGGGCGCAGGCGAGAGATCAGAACTGCCGACCCCTGCGACGCCGCTCGTGCTCCAGCACGATGGCGACCGCGTAGCCGTGCGTGAGCCCGTGCTCGTCGGCGAGCCAGTTGGCCCGCTCGTCGCATCGCAGGAATGACGGGCCGTTGTCGATCGTCTGGAACCACTCGGGGAGGTCGCGTCCGGTTATCGTCGGGACACGGGCGATGAGCTTGGTCTGGGTCTCCGGTGAGTGGTTCAACGTCATGAGCACCTCCACGGATAAGGCTCCTTTGGGCTCGACACTGCCTCACCCGTCCCGGCTTGACAAGACCTCGACGGAAATCGTTTCGTTATGAAATCTTGATCATATGGACTAGTCGTTGTCCGTGAAGTAGCTGATGAATCGAAGGATCTCCAGGTATAGCCACACCAGGCTCAGCGTCAGGCCGAAGGCCATCAACCAGGAGTACCTCGCCGGGGCGCCCGCGCGCACCCCGCTCTCGATCTCGTCGAAGTCCAGGAGCAGGAAGAAGCAGCCGAGCAGGATCATCGCGATGCTGAAGATCCAGCCGATCGGGTTGTCGGCCCGCAGACCGAGGCCGCCGGTCACGAAGAAGCCGGCGATCCAGTTCACCAGCATGAGCCCGACGGCGGCCATGGCGGCGCCGATGACGAACTTGGTGAACTTCGGCGTGGGACGGAAGATCTTCAGCGTGTAGACGGCGAGCGTGCCGCCGAAGGCCAGCATCGTGCCGAGCACGGCCTGCAGGACGATGCCGTGGAAGACGTAGTCGTACGTGCGGCTGAGCACGCCGATGGCGACGCCGTAACAGAGGGCGTACCCGAGGATGAGCGCCGGGTTGGTGCTCTGCCGGAACGAGACGATCAGCCCGAGGATCAGACCGACGATCATCGCGGGGGCCGCGACGGACCAGCCGAGGCCCAGGTACCACGCGACGGCCGCCGAGAGGACGAGCGTGCCGAGGGTCATGAAACCGCGCACGACGACGTCGTCGATCGTCATCGCGCGCTCAGCCGGCGGCGCGTACGAGGGCGCGGTGTACATCTCGTTGAGCTGCTGGACGCTGGGCGTCGGACCGCCCCAGGCCGGTTGACCTCCGGCGGCGCCCCGCTGGCTGAATATGGGGTTTCTGCTCTCCACCTCTGGCCTCCGACTCTCCGATCAGCGTGCGACGCCAGCATCCCAAGCCGGCGCCACGCCAGTCCACTGGCGTTTACAACGATCGTCAGACGGGCGGAGTTCCCCACCGGAGTTCCCGGGAAAGGAAGCTCCGGTGGGGTGGGCCCTCCCGCGTCAGCGGGTCGGGCTGAAGGCGCGCAGCTCGGCGGGCTGCTTGCCGAGGACGATCTGCTCGGCGAGCAGCTGACCGGTCACCGGGCCGAGGGTGACGCCCCACATACCGTGGCCCCCGGCGATGTAGACGCTGGGCACCCGAGTGCCGCCGATGAGCGGAAGCCCGTCGGGGGTGACGGGACGGGGGCCGACCCAGGTGTCGGTCCGCTTCGACCAGTCGACTCCCGTGAGCAGCGGCCGGCTGGCCTTGATGATCGAGGCGACCCGGCCGGTGTCCAGCGGGTGGTCGGGCGAGCGGAACTCCATGGTCCCGGCCACCCGGAGCTGGCCCTGGTACGGCGTGCAGGCGACGCGGGTGGCGGGGAAGTAGATCGGGCACGGAACGGTCTGCTCGGTCGGCACGGTGAACGAGTACCCACGGCCGGCTTGGACGGGGGTGCGCACGCCCAGCGGCCGGGCGAGGTCGTTCAGCCACGCTCCCGTCGCGATCACGACCGCGTCCGCGTGCTCCGGGTCTCCCGCGTACGCCTCGACGGTGACACCGCGCGCGCCGTGGCGCAGGTTCCGCGCCGTGAAGCCGGTACGGATCCGGCCGCCGCGGGCGACCACGGCGTCCGCGAGCGACTGGGTGAAGGCACCGGGGTCGATGTAGCGCTGGCCGTCCAGCCGGATCGCCAGCTCGACGTTGGACGAGATCTGCGGGACCTCCGCGGCGACCTTGTCTCCGGGGATCTCCGTGAAGCTGATCTCCTGGCCGGAACGCAGGATCAGTTCCAGCTCACGGCGCAGGTCGTCCGCCTGGCCGGCCTTCTCGAAGGCGGCCATGATCGGCGCCTCGATCGTGGGGGCCTCGACGCCGTTCGAGGTCAGGACGTCGAAGGCGTCCAGGCACAGGGCGTTGATCGGGCGGTAGGACTGCATGCCGCGCTCCCACTGCCGCATGGTGCAGTGGGTGGCGAACTTGGTGAGGAAGGCCCACAGCCGCGGGTCCGGCTTGGTCGGAATGTACAACGGCGCATCACGGTCGAGCAGCGAGCGCATGCCGTACCGGAGAACGCTGGGCTCGGGCAGCGGGATGGCGAGGCCGGGCGACAGCCAACCGGCGTTACCCCAGGACGCACCGGCGGCCACTCCGGCCCGGTCGACCACCGTGACCTCGACTCCTCGCTCCTGGAGGAACCACGCCACCGACAGGCCGACCATGCCGGCCCCGACCACCACGACGCTGCGCGGTGACTTTTCCTCCGCCACGACAACTCTCCCTTTCATGAGACGACATATTCAGGATGGATGCCGTTAAGGAGATACGAGCTGCCAAATTCGAACAATGGATCAGGCTGCGGTTGTCCTATCCGAACATGACCGCGCCGACTTCAAGTGCGATCATCATCGCCAGGCGCTTGCGCGGGTCGTCCAGGTCCAGCCGGGTGATCTCGGACATCTTCCGCAGCCGGTACCGGACCGTGTTGGGATGGACCGCCAGCCGCGCCGACGCCTCCCGCAGGTCGCCCTGGGCACGGAGCAGGGCGCGCAGGGTCGGAACGTACTCGCTGCCGTGCTCGGCGTCGTGGCGGGCCAGGTCCACGACCGGGCCCGTGGTGGGCATCCGCCCCGCCGCGGCCGCGCCGGCCAGGCGGCGCAGCAGGATCCGGTCCCAGACGGCGTCGTACGTGACGGGCAGTTCGGCGTCCGGATCCGACATGTGGACGGCGAGGCTCTCGTCCGCCTCGCTGCGGCTGGCCGGGAGCTGGGAGACGTCGGCGGGACCGCCGACCCCCGCCCACACCCGCGCGTCCGAGGGAAGCTCGCGCGCGAGCGCGCGCACCCAGGCACACGCCGCCTCCGCCTCCTTGCCGCCGGACAGCACGGTGTACAGCACGTCGCCGACCAGGGCGCTGCGGCCGGGCCGCGACCAGGTGAAACCGATGGTCGCGTGGCGCGCGGCGAGCAGCATCGCGTCCGCTCCTCCGTCGGCGCGCAGCGCGACGACCCGCAGGTCGGTCGCGGGCAGCCCGAGCCGTAGCAGCGCGGCCGGCGCGTCGGTGCCGCCCTCGATCAGGCTCTGCACCAGGTCGCCCTCCACCCGGCGCTCCAGGTCGGCGCTCGCGCGGGTGGTCAGCAGGTGGGTCGCGGCCACCCGCGCCCCGGCGACCAGCGCCGCGTTCTGCCCCAGGGTGAGGGGGCCGTCGACCTCGACCCAGACCGAGCCGAGCAGCTCGCGGCCGGCGCGCACGGCCACGACGACGCGCGCGGTCAGCTCGGAGCTGAGCTCGGGCACGAACAGCGGCTCGTCCGACTCGTCCAGGTGGGCGAACACGCCCTGGCTGCGCAACGCCTCCAGGGTCTCGTCCGGCACGCGACGGCCGAGGATGGTGCGCAGCCGTGCCTGGTCCACGTCCTGCTGCCGGTGGGAGTAGGCGAGCACGCGGGCCTGGACGTCCTCGATGGTCACCGGGCCGCCGACGGCTCCGGCGATGGTGTCGGCCAGGTCGAACAGGCCTCCCGGCGCGGCCGCCTTAGCCGCGGCGCGCTCGCCGAACACCAGCGTGTGGATCACCGCGACGAGCTGTCCCCAGGAGACGCCGGGATCGACGCGGACCACCGGGACCCCGGCGTCGCGAGCCGCACGGGCGACCCCCTCGTCCAGGGAGAAGGCGGCGCGCAGCACCAGCACGGCGGCGTCGGTGTCGGCCAGCACGCGGACGGCCCGCTCCGGGCTGTCGATGCCGACGCCGAGCATGACCTGATCACCCGCCGCCGTCCCCGGGTCGGACGGGTCGTACAGGGCCAGACCGCGCAGCATGGCACCCCGGTCGACCGGGCCCCGGCACTCGCGGACGCCGAGGGTGCCGAGGATGTCCAGGAGCTGCCCCAGGACCACCATCGCTCACGCTCGCAGAGTCACCGGACGCCGACATTCCCTCCAACGGTAGCCCAGATCGGACCTTTAATTTGTTTGACAGCTAGATATAATTGCACTGGGCACAGTCCGTACCGGGGCTGTGTCTTTGTGTTATGTGGATAAGGAGGCGCGACATGACCAGCACACAGCGGACATGGCTCACCCAGAATGCGTACGACCGGCTGCGAGAGGAGCTGGCCGAGCTGCTCGGGCACCGCACGGGCGACGGCGACGACGCCACGCCGCACGACCCGGACAGCAATGAAGAGATCATGGATCGGGAGCGGCGGCAGGCGCGCATCCACCAGATCGAGGACCTCCTGAAGAACGCGGTGGTCGGCGAGGACCCGCCGGACGACGGGGTCGCCGAGCCGGGCATGGTGCTGACCGTCCGCTACGAGGGCGAGGAGGAGACCGAGACCTTCCTCATGGGGCTCAGGGACGAGTCCGTGGGTGGCGACATCCCGGTCTACTCGCCCAACTCCCCGCTGGGCGTCGCGCTGACGGGCGCCAGGGAGGGCGAGGAGCGGACGTACGCGCTGCCCAACGGCCGGACGATGAAGGTGACGCTGGTCAGGGCCGTCCCCTTCGGGCATCACACAACCAGCTGAATCGACTGTCTCGACGCCCCCGGGCCGCCCGCGATTTTTGTCGTACCCCGGGGGCAGAATCATGCCCGCCACCGAACCCGACGTCAGGAGCCCACCCGTGGCCGTGCGCAAGTACGGTCGGCCGGCCGCGCCGACCTTCACCACCGTCCACGGCGCGGACTGGGACAGTGAGGACCTGTCGGGCCACGAGCACAACCAGGTCCTCTTCGTCGACGTCGACATGACCGAGGCGTTCGGTCACGGCGCCGTCTTCTCCGAGTGCACCTTCCGCGGCGTCAAGTTCAACGCGTCCACGCACACCGACGCCGCCTTCACCAACTGCACGTTCGTCCGGTGCTCGTTCTTCGACTCCACCTTCACCGGCTGCAAGATGGTGGGCAGCGTGTTCGACGGCTGCACCTTCGACCTGCTCAAGGTCGAGGGCGGGGACTGGTCCTTCGCCGGCCTCCCCGGCGCCGACCTGCGCGGCGCCACCTTCACCGACCTGCGGATGCGCGAGGCCGATCTCAGCGGCGCCCGGTTGGAAGGGGCGACCCTCCGCAAGGTGGACCTGTCCGGCGCCTGGCTCCGCGCGGCCACGCTCTCCCGGTGCGACCTGCGCGGCAGCGATCTGTCCTCCGTGGACCCGCTCTCCGCCGACCTCAAGGGCGCCGTGATCGACTTCCAGCAGGCCGTCATCCTCGCCACCGCCCTCGGTCTCGACGTCCGCGCCGAGTGACCCGCGCCCGGACGGCCCGTCGTTCGCCCCCTTTCATCGATACGCATCGGGATCCGCGACAGCGCCGGGTGCCCGGATCGCCGTAAAGATCCCGCTGTCGTACTGATGCCGTGACCTCATCCGGCGGCGCGAGGACGAAGCGGCCTCCCGATCACCCCCTCGGAGAAACAGGGTTCCCCGCAGCACCCACCGGTAGCCGGGCGACCACCTCCCAGCCGGTGGCCGTGGGACCGGCCGCGGCCGACCCGCCGAGTTCCTCGGCGCGATCGGAGATGGAACGCAGACCGAGCCCCGGGCTCCAGGGGTCCGGAGGGCCGCCGTCGTCCTGGACGGTCACGACGAGCTCGCGGTCGCACGAGACGGTGACCCGGCACCGTGTCGCGTCGGAGTGCCGCAGCACGTTGGCGAGCGCCTCGCTGGTGATGCGGTAGGCCGCGAGTTCGACCGCCGCCGAGAGCACGGGAAGCCGTGGGGGCGCCTGGACGTCGATGGCGACGCGCTCGCCGTGGTCACCGCGCAACGCGGCCACCTGCTGGTTGATCGCGCCGAGGAGACCGAGGTCGTCCAGCTCGATGGGGCGCAGACCGTAGACGACGCGCCGGACATGGTCGAGGGTGGCGCGCAGATCGGCGCGCACCTCGCCGAGCAGGCGCACGGCCTCGTCGGGGACGGAGCGGACGAGGTTGGACGCGGCATCGGCACGGAAGGTGACGCTGGCCAGCGTGGGGCCGAGCCCGTCATGAAGCTCCCGCTGCAGCCTGGCCCGTTCCGCCACGGCGGCCTCGACGGTGGCCGTGCGGGCGAGCTGTACCTGCTCCCGCAGGGTTATGGCGTGCAGGGCGACGGCCAGCGGGGTGGCGATGAGCTCCAGCGTCCTGCGGTCGGCCTCGTGAAGCTGCGACTCACCGCGGCGCAACCCCACGACGAGGGTGCCGACGAGGTCTCCGCGATACCCGAGTTCGATCTCGGCCGCCGGGCCGCCGTCCGTCGTGCCGGTCACGGCGAACCGGTCGCCCTGTGGTTCCCGCCGCAGGGCGAGCCACGGCAGGCGAAGCGCGGAGCCCGTCCTCTCCAGGACGCCCGCGAGATCGTCGTCGTCTCTGAGCCCCTGCCCGATCCGCCACGCCGTACGCGCCGGGTCGGATCGGGTGCCGTGGAAGGCCCGGTCCACCAGGCGCTGCAGGAACAGCCGCAGCGGCGTGAATCCGATGGCCACGACGATCGCCGCGGCGACCGACGCGCCGCGCAGCGCGCCCTCCGGGACGAGCAACGAGAATCCCGCGACGATCCCCGCGTACATGGCGATGATCATGCCATAGAGCAGCGTTCTGGAGAGCGCCAGCCGGATGTCGAACAGCTCGTAGCGGACGATCGCGATCCCGATCGCGACCGGGATCAGCACGAACGACAGCAGGAACAGGATCGGCCCGTCACCGGTGATCCAGCGCTGCCCGTTGAGCACCAGCATCGCCAGCACGGCGAGGATCAGCCAGAGCAACCGCCGGCGGGTGCCCTCGTCCCCGCGTACGTAGCGCAGCACGAGAGAGGCGATCACCAGCAATATGGTGGCGGCGCCGGCGACGGCCAGACCGATGTCGACAAACTCGGGGACGACGAGCCCCGCAGAGAGGATCGAGGAGACATCACGCCCATCCCCGAAGGGCGATCCATCGGAGAGCACTCCGGTGCCGAGCTGGTAGACGCCGTTGACCGTGATGAGCCAGGCCACCGGCCGCCAGCGCCGGCTCGGCAGGCGGCCGTCCGGGAAGAGCAGCAGCGCCAGCAGGAAGAGCCACCCGATGCCGACCTGCCACGCCGCCGTGTACACGGCGGACAGGCCGCGCACCAGCGGCGTCGGCGCGCCCGAGTGGATGGCGTACAGCTGGGCCATGCCCGCGGCCGCGGTCGTCAGATGACCGAGCCCGCTCACCAGGAACAACACCCCGATGACGTTGCGGGGGCGGAACCACGTGACGATCCCGCCCGAAGCCAGGAAGCCGAGCCCGATGGTGAGGTTGGTCAGCGAGTACGACTGAACGAAGATCGGCCAGGTGGTGCGTGCGGCCACGGCGGAGGCGGCCGCGCACAGGGTGAGGCCCGTTCCGGCCGCCAGCGCGCCGCCCACGCCCCACCGCGCACGGCGCGGCCCCGTGACGTCCGCGTCGTGGAGATCCGCCACGCCGGACGCGCCCGACGGCGGGGCGTCGCCGTCAGGCACGGCGGCCGAGCCCGGCGTCCTTGGCGATCACGATGGCCTCCGCGCGGGAGGCGACCCCGAGTTTGAGGAAGATCGCCGAGATGTGGTTGCCGATCGTCTTCGGGGACAACCCCAGCCGATGGGCGATCGCCCCGTTCGTGGCCCCGGTCGCGATCAGGTCGAGCACCTGCCGCTCACGTGGGGAGAGCGCGGGCAGCGCGGGTTCGTCCCTGCCCGCGGCGATCCTGCCCAGCACCGGCCCGGCCACAGCGCTGCTGAAGATCGCACCGCCCGCGGCGACGGCCCGGATGGCCCGCTCGATCTCGTCCTGCTCCGCCGACTTCAGCAGGTAACCGCGGGCGCCCGCATTCAACGCGTCGGCCACCAGCGTGTCCTCCTGGAACATGGTGAGTACGAGGACGGCGGTGCCGGGGTACTCCTTGCTGATCCGGCGCGTCGCCTCCACGCCGTCCAGGACGGGCATGCGCAGGTCCATGATGACCACGTCCGGCCGGTTTATCCCGATCTCGCGCAGCGCCTCGCGGCCCGTACCGGCCTGGGCGACGACCTCCATGCCCGGGAGGGTGGCCAGCAGCGCGGCGAGGCCGCGCCGGACGACCGGGTGATCGTCGGCGAGGAGCACCCGGATCGACGGGGTCTCGCCGACGGTGGGGGAGGTCATGAACGCATTATCGGCATCGGCCCGGCGCTCCGGTCCAGGGGCGTGACCCTACTGTCGCTGGGAAGTTTTCCCGGCCACCCCTATGCGAGAAAGGGGGATCGCCTCAAGCGGTACCGGCGGCCGAAATCGGACAGTGGCACCGGCTGCGATCGCAGCGTACGCCCCCGATAGAAGGAGCATCCCCATGTCCACCGCCGAAGCCGCCACGCCGGCCCGTCGCGCCGGCCTTCCCCTCCGCATCGGCCTCGTGCTGGGCGGACTGCTCGCCGTCGGCGACATCGCCACCTCGATCCCGCAGTTGGCCGACGACCCCATCGTCCCCGTCGCCTACATCGTGATCAGCGTGGTCGCGCTGGCGCTGACCCCGTTCGCGTGGGGCGGCGGCGCCGCCTGGGCGCGGTTCACCATCATCGTGACCCGGGTGCTCTCCGCCCTGGGCGCGGTGCCCGCGTTCCTGTATCCGGACGTTCCCGCGGGCTGGGTCGTCGCGGCCGCGGTCGGGATCGTCTTGGAACTCCTGGTCGTCGTGCTCCTGCTCGCCCGGCCGAGGTCGGCGCGATGACCGGCTCGGCCCTCGTCGCCCGCCGCGCGGGACGGGACATTCGTACAGCAACCAGGATCTTCTCCGCCGTCCTCATGCCGGTCGGCCCCGCGTGCGTGGCCGTCATCCGGCTGATCATCCCCGGTGGGTCGGGCGACGTCGGCGCCGAGGTCGCCGCCGACCCCGGTGCCCAGCGGCTCGTGCTGCTCCTCGCCATCCCGGCGCTGTTCACCCTCCTGCCCGGGGCGTTCGCGGCGCTACGCCTGGGGCGAAGGCACCGTCCCACGCTGACCGTGTGGACCGCCGCGTTCCTGATCCCCGGCTACCTGGCCATGACGGTGCTCGCGGCCGGGGACACCGCCGTACTGGCCGCGACCGACATCGGCCTGGAGCCGGCGACCGTGACCAGGCTGAGCGACGAGATCCTGAGCCTGACGCTGTTCGAAGGCCTCGTCTTCGTCGTCGGCCACATCGTCGGAACCGTCCTGCTGGGAGTCCTCGCCTGGCGGGCGCGGCTCATGCCCCGATGGGCCGCCATCCTGCTGCTGTTGTCCCAGCCCACGCATCTCGTGGCCATCGTCATCGTCAACCCATGGCTCGACCTCGTGGCCTGGGGATGTACCGCGCTGGGGATGCTCTTCTTCGGCATCCGGGCGCTGCGCACCTCGAACGACGAGTGGGACCTTCCGCCGCTGTCCTCCTCGCTCACCGGCGAGCCGGCGGACGCCCGCAACCCGTGAGCTGCTGTCGCAGGCGGCCGCGATCATGTTCCCGCAGGTCGTGGGGACACCGTCGGGAGGGCCGTCACCCGGGGGAGGCAGAAGTGCCCCCGGTGGGACTCGAACCCACACCGGAGCCCTTTTAAGGGGCTTGCCTCTGCCATTGGGCTACGGGGGCGCCGCGATCATACGTCACGGATCACTCATCTGTAACTGGTTGGACCTTACGCCGCTTCCCCTTCTTCCGGACATGGAAAGCCGTACGGCGCGCGTCCCCAGGTGGGGGCGCACGCCGTACGGGTGAGCGAGTTTTACTTCTTCTTCGGCATCGTGGCGGCAGCCGCCCTGAAGTCGTCGCGCGGGTGCTCGATCTCGCCGAGCGACACCGTCTCCCTGCGGAAGAAGAGGGACAGGGTCCAGTCGGCCACCACGCGGACCTTCCGGTTCACCGTGGGCACCCGGGACAGGTGGTAGGTCCGGTGCATGAACCACGCGGGGAATCCGCGCAGCTTGACGCCGTAGACGTTGGCCACGCCGCGGTAGAGGCCGAGGCCGGCGACCGACCCGGCGTACCTGTGCCGGTAGTCCGCGAGCTGCCCGCCCCGCAGGTACGCGGTGATGTTGTCACCGAGGACCTTCGACTGCCGTACGGCGTGCTGGGCGTTCGGGGCGCAGTACTGGCCGGCGTTGGTCATGTCGGGCACGCCCGCCACGTCACCGGCGGCGAACGCGTCCTTGGTGGCGGCGACCGTCAGCCGGGTGGTGGTCTTGATCCGGCCGCGCTCGTCGAGGGGCAGGTCGCAGGAGTTGACGACCGGGCTCGGCTTGACGCCGGCGGTCCACACGATCGTGGCCGACTCGAACTCGTCACCGTCCGAGGTCTTGACCAGGCCGCCCTCGCACGACTGGAGGAACGTCTCCAGCTTGAGCTCGATGCCGCGCTCGCGGAGCTGCTCGGCGGTCCACTTGCCCATCTCCGGGCCGACCTCGGGCAGGATCCGGTCCGACGCCTCGATGAGGACCCACCTCAGGTCCTTCTTCTCGATGCTCGGGTAGTACTTGATCGCGTCCTCGGTCATGTCCTCGAGCTCGGCGAGGGCCTCGATGCCCGCGAAGCCGCCGCCGACCACGACGAAGGTGAGCGCGCGGCGGCGCACGTCCTCATCGTCGCTGGTCTCGGCCCGGTCGAGCAGCGCGATCACGCGGTTGCGCAGCGCGATCGCCTCACCGACGGTCTTGAAGCCGATCGCGGCGTCCTCGAGACCGGGGATGGGCAGCGTCCGCGAGATGGAGCCGACCGCCATGACGATGACGTCGTACTCGATCTCCTGGTGCTGGCCCGCGGGAGGCTCGAACGTCACGGTCTTGGCCTCGTGGTGGATCTTGGAGACCATTCCGTTGAGGATGCGGATCTTGGGCAGGACCCGGCGCAGCGGCGCGACGACGTGGCGCGGGGAGATGTTCCCGGCCGCCGCCTCCGGAAGGAACGGCTGGTAGGTCATGTACGACCGGGGGTCGATGAGCGTGATCCGCACGGTCCCCTCGCGCAGCTCACGACGGAGCGTTCGCTGGAGTCGCAGGCCGGTGTAAAGACCCACGTATCCACCGCCGACGATGAGGATGTGCTTTGACTTGCGGTTCACCACGGGTGCCCTTCGTGTGTAGATCGCTTGTGAAAGCATTCACAAGGCTACGTCACACCGCTTGATCGATACCAATCCACCCCGGAAGAATCTGTCCATTTTTTCCGATTTTGAGTGGATCGGGACCATCTTCTCTGGGCAAAAACGGCGGAACTTTCAGGGGTGACCGAGTTCACATTCGTGAATCCGTTCACAAGCTCAGGGACGCCGCCCGTGAGAACACCGCGTCGAGCATCTCGGCCGTGACTCGGCCGGTAAAGGTGTTCTGCTGGCTCGGGTGATAGCAGCACAGCAGGTGCACCGTGCGCTCGCCGTACGACACCGCGGTCTCCCGCCCGTGGCCGAACGGAGGGCGGCTGCGGGGCAGGGCGTACCCCGCGGCGCGCAGCGCCGGCCACATCGCCTGCCAGGCGAACCCGCCGAGCGCGACGATCACCCGGGTGGACTCCGCGACCAGCGCCAGCTCCCTGACCAGCCACGGCGAGCAGGTGTCGCGCTCCTGCGTGGTCGGCTTGTTCGCCGGAGGCGCGCAGCGGACCGCCGCCATCACCCGCGCCCCGATCAGCCGCTGCCCGTCCCCCGCGTACGTGCTGGTCTCCTGCGCGGCCAGCCCCGTCCGGTGCAGCGAGGCGAACAGCCAGTCGCCGCTACGGTCCCCCGTGAAGATCCGGCCCGTACGGTTGCCCCCGTGGGCCGCCGGGGCCAGCCCGACGATGAGGACGCGGGGGTGGTCGTCGCCCCACCCGGGGACCGGCCGCCCCCAGTAGGTCTGGTCGGCGAAGGACTTCCGCTTGACGTCCGCGACCTCCTCCCGCCACTTCACCAGCGACGGGCAGGCCCGGCACACCGACTCCCGCGCCGTCAGCTCCGTGACCGTACGGCTCTCACCCGCGAGCCGTACGACGTCGGCGGCGTCCTGGGCGACCGGCGTGTCGGGCCGCGCCGGGTCGCCCGGCCAACCCGATCCAGGCGGTACGAAGCTCATGCCATCGATCGTGCCAGCTCCGCGCCCCTGCTCGGGCCGTTCTCCCCGGTCAGCGCCGCTCCGACGGGCGCGCCGACGGCTCCGCGGCCTTCTTCGCGGGCTTGCCGGACGGCTCAGGAGACGGGCCCGCCGACGACTCGGGAGACGGCTCGGCGGAGCCCTCCGGGGTGGCGGACGGCTGCGCCGTGTCGGAATCGCAGGCCGCGAGAACCGGGTTGCCGTTCTCGTCGAAGGCGCTCTCCAGCGGCAGCGGATAGGAGTTGGCCATCGGCGGCTCCCCCGCGCAGGACCGGACGATCCGCTTGCCGTACATCTCCGGTTCGAGGATGATCGGCCTGCCGTCCTGGTCGTAGAGCCGGACGTCGCTCAGCGCGGTGCCGTCCGCGGCGTACGGCACGATGTTGTAGATCTCGCCGCCGTCGAACGACCCCACGTTCCTGACCTCGACCGGCTGCGGGGAGCCACTCGCGGTCTCGTACACCCCCGTGTGGCCGGCCGCGGCGACGCCGACGAGCACGGCCCACGCCGCCCCCGCGTTGGCCAGGATCAGGGGCGTGCGCCGCCAGCCCGACCCGGCCCCCGCGACGGTTCGCCGGCCGAGCCACACCGACGCCCAGATCACCATGAGCGTGAACACCCAGGACACCGGATCGCCGGGGACCACCCCACCCCGCCCGATGGCCGACAGCACGACCAGGGCCAGCGCGTAACCGCGGATCGCCCACCACGCCGGACGGAGCTCCGGCAGGAAGGCCACGACCTGCCGGTACGGCGGGAGCCCCAGCAGCCGGCGATGGACCGCGCCCGGCACCGCGCCGGCCCGGCCGACGACCGATCTTCGCGGCCGGGCGGGGCGGCCCCCGTAGGCGGCCCTCAACTCGGCCGCGTACGCGGCGGGGGAACCGAGCCGTTCCTCCAGCGGCACGTCGGATTCGGCCGCCACCTCGGCCAGGTGGTCGTCGAGGTCCTCAAGCAGTTCGTCCCTGTCCTTCGCGGGCAGGTCGTCGAGTTCCGCGCGAACGGCGCGGGCGTACTCTTCCGGATCCGTCCGGGGGGTCATCCGGCACCTACCTCCTTGAGCAGGCCATCCATGGTGGCGGCGAAGGACGTCCAGGTCCTCGCCGAGTCGGAGAGAAGCGATCGGCCCACGTCGTTCAGGCCGTAGTACTTGCGGTGCGGCCCCTCGTCGGAGGCCACCACGTAGGAGGTGAGGGCCCCGGCCTTGAACAGCCGGCGGAGCGTGCCGTACACCGACGCGTCGCCGACGTCGTCGAGGCCGGCCTCGCGCAGGCGGCGCACGACGTCGTATCCGTAGCTGTCGCGGCCGTCGAGCACCGCGAGCACGGCCAGATCGAGGACGCCCTTGAGGAGCTGGCTACTGTCCACGCACCGCACAGTACTGTGCAATGCGCAATAGCTGCAACCGCATGACCCCGCGCGCGTGGGAGGAAAGGGTCAGACGAGCGACCAGGCGATGCCGTCGAGGATGTCGTGCTCGCTCACCACGACCTCGGAGAAGCCGTACCTGCGCACGATGCGGTCCAGGATGAGCGCGCCCGCGCCGATGACGTCGACCCGGCCCGGGTGCATCACCGGGATCGCGGCGCGCTCCTCGTGCGTGGAGGCGAGCAGCCGGGCGCTCACCTCGTGAACCCGCTCCGCCGGAATCCGCGAGTGGTGGATCGCCGCCGGATCGTACTCCGGCAGGCCGAGGGCGATGCCCGCGACCGTGGTGACCGATCCGGCCAGGCCGACCAGGCTGCGCGCCTCGCGGACCGGCACGGCCTCCTCGACCCGGTCCATCGCCGCCTCGATGTCGCCGATCATGGCCTGTACGGCCGGCTGCTCCGGCGGGTCCTGCCGGATGTGGCGCTCGGTCAGCCGGACGCAGCCGATGTCGACCGAGAGGGCGCCGTCCACCGCGTCCGCCCCGACGACGAACTCGGTCGAGCCGCCGCCGATGTCCACGACGAGGAAGGGCGCCTCGGGCCCCAGCGCGGCCAGGCCGCGCGTGGCGCCGGTGAACGACAGGCGGGCCTCCTCGGCGCCGGTCACCACCTCGGGATCGACCCCGAAGATCTCACGCACCCCCGCCGCGAAGTCCTCGCGGTTGGACGCGTCCCGCGTGGCGCTGGTGGCCACGACCCGGACCGGCATCACATCGGCGGGACGGACGCCGGCCGCGCCCCCGCCGTGCTCCACGATCAGCTTCGCGTAGCCGCGCATCGCGGCGAAGGTCCGCTCCAGGGCTTCGGGCGCGAGCTTGCCCGTGCGGTCCACCCCCTGGCCCAGCCGTACGATCTCCATCCGGCGCTCGACGTCGACCGGCTCGCCGAGCGCGGCGCCGCCCGAGGGGCCGGTGGGCAGGTCGGCGATGAGCAGACGCACCGAGTTCGTGCCGCAGTCGATCGCGGCGACCCGGATCATGACCGCTCCTCGACGCACGGGCTCACGCAGGGCCCGTCCGCCCACCAGTCGGGGAGCGCGTCGAGCGCCTCCCGCCCGAACGGGTTGATCCCCGGGACGGCCAGCTCGTGGCCGACGAGGGCGTGCAGGCACTTGACCCGCTCCGGCATGCCCCCGGAGCTCTGCATGTCGCGCGGGAGCGGCTCCATGCCCTCCTCCTCGGCCGCCTTGTCCCGGCGCGCGACGTAGTCCTCGTGCGCGGCCCGGTAGGCGGCGGCCAGATCCGGGTCCTCGGCCAGCCTGGCCTGCATGCGGCGCATCAGCCCCGACGACTCCAGCGTGCCGATCGCGGACGCCGCCTTGGGGCAGGTCAGGTAGAACAGCGTCGGGAACGGCGAGCCGTCGGGCAGCCGGGGCGCGGACTCCACCACGTCGGGCAGGCCGCAGGGACACCGGTGCGCCACCGCGCGTACACCGCGCGGCGGGCGCCCGAGCTGCGCCTCGACGGCCGCCAGATCGGCCGGATCAACCACCCTCGACACTCCTTCAGGAAGCGGCCCGCTGGCCGTCGGCGGTGTCCGCCGCCTGGACGGACTTCCAGATCGTCTCGTACCACGGGGCGACGCCGGCCTGCTTGCGCTCGGCCTTCGCCGGTACCGTGCCCTTCTTGCCGTCGAGCAGGACGTAGCACTTGGCGTCGGGCTCGCAGTAGTGCAGCCGCCTCTTGGCGAGCTGCTTGATGTACTCCGGATCCTCCAGCTTGCGGCGCTGGTCCTCCAGATTGCGCAGGTGCTGCAGCGCCCGCGACTGCTCCTGTTCCAGCTCGGCGATCTGCCGGCGCTGCGCGATGTACTCCCGGAAGGGGTAGGCGAGGCTCATCGCGATCGCGCACACGACGACCGCGAGGATCGCCGCGCGTCCCGTCAACTGCGGTCGCTTCGCCAACTCCGGCCACCTCCCGAACGCCCCGGCAGCGGGGCACCGTCCCGATGCGGGCTCATCGCGCCGAACGCCGCCCGCCCCGCGCCAAAACGCGTACGGCCGGCGGCGTTCGTCCAGAAACGACCTTAGCCCTGGAACCGGGGGAACGCGGCCCGGCCCGCGTAACGGGCGGCGTCGTCGAGCAGCTCCTCGATGCGCAGGAGCTGGTTGTACTTGGCGACACGGTCGGAACGGGCCGGGGCGCCGGTCTTGATCTGGCCGCAGTTCGTCGCCACCGCCAGGTCGGCGATCGTGGTGTCCTCGGTCTCGCCGGAACGGTGGCTCATCATGCAGCGGTAGCCGCTGCGGTGGGCCAGGTCGACCGCGTCCAGCGTCTCCGACAGCGTGCCGATCTGGTTGACCTTGACCAGCAGGGCGTTCGCCGCGCCCTCGCGGATGCCGCGCCCGAGCCGCTCGGGGTTGGTGACGAACAGGTCGTCGCCGACAAGCTGGACCTTGGCCCCGAGGGCGGCGGTGATGGCCCGCCAGCCGTCCCAGTCCTCCTCGTTCAGCGGGTCCTCGATCGAGACCAGCGGGTACGAGCGGACCAGGTCCTCGTAGAAGGAGATCAGCTCGGCGGCCGACAGGCCCTTGCCGTCGATGGTGTAGACGCCCTCGGAGTAGAACTCCGAGGCGGCCACGTCGAGCGCGAGGGCGATGTCCTGGCCCGGGGTGTACCCGGCCTTCTCGATCGCCACGAGGATCAGGTCGAGCGCGTCACGGTTCGACGGGAGGTTCGGCGCGAAGCCGCCCTCGTCGCCCAGACCGGTGGCGTACCCCTTCTCCTTCAGCACGCTCTTGAGCGCGTGGTACGTCTCGGTGCCCATGCGCACGGCGTCGGAGAACGTCTCGGCGCCGATCGGCGCGATCATGAACTCCTGGATGTCCACGTTCGTGTCGGCGTGCGCGCCGCCGTTCAGGATGTTCATCATCGGCACGGGCAGGACGTGCGCGTTGGGGCCGCCGACGTAGCGGAAGAGCGGCAGGCCGGCGCTGTCGGCCGCGGCCTTCGCGACGGCCAGCGAGACGCCGAGGAGGGCGTTGGCGCCGAGGCGGGCCTTGTTGGGCGTGCCGTCCAGGTCGATCATCGTCTGGTCGATCAGCCGCTGCTCCTCGGCGTCGAAGCCGATGATCTCGTCGGCGATCTCGTCGGTAACGCCGAGGACGGCCTTCTCGACGCCCTTGCCGAGGTAGCGCCTCTCGTCGCCGTCACGCAGCTCGACGGCCTCGAACTGGCCCGTCGAGGCGCCGCTCGGGACCGCGGCGCGGCCGGTGCTGTGATCGTCGAGCAGGACTTCGACCTCGACCGTGGGGTTGCCACGGGAGTCCAGGATCTCGCGGGCGGTAACGGCCTCGATGGCAGCCACGGATCGCTCCTAGCAATGTCGCGGGCAGTTTGCCTCACGAGCCTATCGGCCCTTACTGCTCGGTACGGCGACCGCCCCGCTCGTCCCGCCGGTCGGCTTCCCACTGCTCCACCCTGGACCGGTACGCCCTGGCCGCCGCGCGCAACTCCGCCTCCGGGTCCAGGCCGCCCTCCGCGGCGAGCCGGACAAGATCGAACAACCGCGCGCCCAGCTCGGACGGCAGCCCCTCGGCCAGATCGGCCGGGACTCCGGCCCGCTCGGCGCGGCGCAGGAGCTGCGCGGCGAGCGAGAGCGCGGGCTGCCCCATCGGCACACCGGCCACCACCGACTCCCGCGTCCCCTTCGCCGCGCGTTCGGCGGCCTTGATGACCTCCCAGTTGTCGCTCACGTCCTCCGCGCCGGACACGCGCGTGTCCGCGAAGACGTGCGGGTGCCGGCGGACCAGCTTCTCGACGATGCCGGCCGCGACGTCGTCGATGTCGAAGCCGTCGTCGTCCGGCAGCCGCTCCTGGGCGACGCGGGAGTGGAACATCACCTGGAGCAGCAGGTCGCCCAGCTCCTCGCGCAGCGCCGCCCGGTCGCCCTCCTCGATCGTCTCCAGGACCTCGTACGACTCCTCGACGAGGTACGGCACCAACGACTCGTGCGTCTGCTCGCGATCCCACGGGCACTCGCGGCGCAGCCGGTCCATCACCCGGACGAGGTCGAGCAGCCGCGCTCCCGGCAGGTCGTACGAGCCGGGGAGCACCTCGATCACCGGCGGGTCGTCGAGGGCGAGCGCCGCGTGCCCGAGGGCCCGCATGAAGTCCTCCTCGCCGTCCTGCGCGGCCAGCCAGACGATCGTGTCCGTACGGGCGTCACGGGCGAGGGCGGCGGGGTCGGGGGTCACCGTCTCCACCGGGATGCCCGCCTCGGTGAGGAAGGGCAGGTAGGGGTGGTCGGCGGTGCCGGTGCGCACCGGGTGCCGGCCGAGCGCGGCCCACGCCTGCCCGGTCAGCAGCCCCGGGGCGACCCGGGGCGACGTCGTCAGGATGATCAGTGCCATGCCGTGGAGAGCACCGGCCTACTGGGCGGGGGCGGCCTCGACGGCGCCGAGGCGGTCGTCGGGGACGAATCCCTGCTGGAGGTCGAACTTGCCGTACCGCGGGCTGAAGGTGACCGGGACGGCCGCGTCGGCCTCCTGGGTGACCTTGACCAGCGCGGCCTGCATGCTCTGCTCGTCGTTGCCGGCGGCCACCTGGGTCATCAGCTTCTGCTGGGTGATCACCGTCCGGATGGTGTCGCGGCCCATGGAGCGCGGGATGCCGCCGGAAAGCAGCATCTCGTCCACCTTGGCCTGGCCGCCGCGCGCGGCGATGTAGCCGTCGATCTCGCTCTCGGGGACGGAGATGTTCTTGCGCTGGGCCAGCTCGGCGTACTGCCGCGCGTTGGCCGTGTAGTAAAGGATCACCTGCGGGGCCGACATCCCGAGCTGGAGCTGATCCTCCGACAGCTTGTGGGCGGCGAGGTCCTCCCGGAACTCGCGGACCTTCGCGTCCAGGTCGCTGGACGAGATGCGCTCCTTGCCGACGATGGCCGCGGCGCCGGCCTGAACGGGCCCGCAGGCGCTCAGGGCGAGACCCGCGACCGCCAGGCCCGCGGCGACGGTGATCCGCACACGATACGACTTCACGTTCCGATCCTCCTGAGGTTGGGATCCTCCCGGCGAGCGGGCCAGGGAATTGTGCCGATTTTCACAGATCCGCGGGTCACTGTACCCGCAGGGGCTCGAGGAACATGGCCTCGACCAGGTCCCCGCACCATTTGAGCAGGTCCAGGTCACGGAGCGGCTGCCCGCCGATGGGCTTGGTCTTGGGCACCGGCACCAGCAGGGTCTCCGTCGCCTGCTTGATGATCGACTTCGGATAGAGGCGCTGGAGCCGCACCTGCTGGGAGTCCCTCAGCACCACCGGGGCGAACCTGATCTGCTGGCCCTGCAGGGTCACGTCGGTGAGCCCGGCCTTGCGCGCCCGGATGCGGAAGCGCGCCACCTCCAGCAGGTTGTCGACCTCCCGCGGCGGCCGGCCGTACCGGTCGGTGAGCTCGTCGCGCACGGCGGCGATGTCGTCCTCCGAGCCGATCGCGGCGATCCGCTTGTACGCCTCCAGGCGCAGCCGCTCGGACGTCACGTACGCGTGCGGCACGTGCGCGTTGATCGGCAGCTCGACCTTGACGTCGGGACGCTCCTCCACCTGGGCCTCGCCGGAGAGCTTGGCCCGCTGCTCCTGCACGGCCTCGGACATCATCCGCACGTACAGGTCGAAGCCGACGCCCGCGATGAAGCCCGACTGCTCGGCGCCGAGGATGTTGCCCGCGCCGCGGATCTCCAGGTCCTTCATCGCGACGTACATGCCGGCGCCCATCTCGGTGTGCTGGGCGATCGTGGCCAGCCGCTCGTGGGCGGTCTCGGTCAGCGGCGCCTCCGGCGGGTAGAGGAAGTACGCGTACCCGCGCTCGCGACCCCGGCCGACGCGCCCGCGGAGCTGGTGGAGCTGCGACAGGCCGTAGTTGTCGGCCCGGTCCACGATCAGCGTGTTGGCGTTGGGCACGTCCAGCCCGGACTCGACGATCGTGGTGGAGACGAGGACGTCGAAGCTCCGCTCCCAGAAGTCCACCATGATCTTTTCGAGCTGCTGCTCGTTCATCTGGCCGTGCGCGACCGCGATGCGCGCCTCCGGGACCAGCTCGCGCAACCGCGCGGCGACCTTGTCGATGCTGCGCACCCGGTTGTGGACGAAGAACGTCTGCCCGTCGCGCATCAGCTCGCGCCGGATCGCCGCCGCGATCTGCTTCTCGTCGTACGGCCCGACGAAGGTCAGGATCGGGTGCCGCTCCTCGGGCGGGGTGAGGATCGTGGACATCTCGCGGATGCCGGTGAGGCCCATCTCCAGGGTGCGCGGGATCGGCGTCGCCGACATGGCGAGCACGTCGACCTGGGTGCGCATGTGCTTCATGGCCTCCTTGTGCTCGACGCCGAACCGCTGCTCCTCGTCCACGATGATCAGGCCGAGGTCCTTGAACCTGACCTCGGGCGAAAGCAGCCGGTGGGTGCCGATCACGACGTCGACCCCGCCGGCCCTGAGCCCTTCGAGGGCCTCCTTGACCTCCGCGTCGGTCTGGAACCGGGAGACCGGCCGCACGGTGACGGGGAAGCTGGCGAAACGCTCGCCGAAGGTGGACAGGTGCTGCTGGACGAGCAGCGTCGTCGGGACCAGCACCGCCACCTGCTTGCCGTCCTGCACCGCCTTGAACGCCGCGCGCACCGCGATCTCGGTCTTGCCGTAGCCGACGTCGCCGCAGATCAGCCGGTCCATCGGGACCGCGCGCTCCATGTCGCGCTTGACCTCGTCGATCGCCTCAAGCTGGTCGCCGGTCTCCGCGTACGGGAAGGCGTCCTCCATCTCGCGCTGCCAGGGGCTGTCGGGGGCGAAGGCGTGGCCGGGCGAGGCCATGCGGGCCGAGTAGAGGCGGATCAGCTCGCCCGCGATCTCCTTGACGGCCTTCCTGGCCTTGGTCTTGGCCTTGGCCCAGTCGGCGCCGCCCATGCGGTTGAGCGTGGGCGCCTCGCCGCCGACGTACCGCGTGACCTCGTCGAGCTGGTCGGTCGGGACGTAGAGGCGGTCGCCCTTGGCGTACTCGATCACGAGGTATTCGCGGGTGGCGCCCTGGATGGTCCGCTGGACCATCTCGATGTAGCGGCCCACGCCGTGCTGCTCGTGCACGACGTGGTCGCCGACCTTGAGCTGGAGCGGGTCCACCATGTTGCGGCGGCGCGACGGCAGCCGCCGCATGTCCTTGGTCGACGCCTTCTGGCCGACCAGGTCGAGGTGGGTCAGCACGGCCACCTCGTCGGTCACGAAACCGTGCTCGACGCGGCCGGTCGTGACCTGGACGAGGTCGCGAACGGGCGGGGCGTCCAAGGAGGGCACCAGGCGGGCCGGGACGTCCACGCCCTTGAGCAGCTCGACCATGCGCTCGGCCGGGCCGTGTCCCTCGCTGAGGAGCACCACGGCCTTGCCACCGCCCAGCCAGCCCTTGATGTCACCCAGCGCGCGCTGGGTGTCGCCGCGGTACGCCTCGACGTCCTGTGCGCCGACCACCGAGCCCTCGCCGAAGGGGGCGATGCTCCACCACGGCTGGCCCAGCTCCCGGGCGTGCTCGTGGATCTCCTCCAGCGTCCGGAACGCCGCGGCCGCGAGGTCGATCGGCGCCTCGCCACCCGCCGCGGCGGTGACCCAGGACGCCTCCAGGAACTCCTGGCTGGTGTGGACCAGCTCGACGGCCCGGCCCCGGATGCGCTCGGGGTCGCAGACGAACACAGCCGACCTGACCGGCATGTGGTCGATCAGGAGGTCCATGCCGCCGGCGAGCACCGGGGCGAGCGCCTCCATGCCCTCGACCGGCGTCCCCTCGGCGAGCTGGTCGAGGACGTCCTTCAGCGCCGGGTGCTCGTCGGCCAGCTCGCGGGCACGGGCGCGTACGTCGGGGGTGAGGAGCAGCTCGCGGCACGGCGGGGCGAACAGGCCGTCCTGGGCCGCCTCCAGCGAACGCTGGTCGGCCACCCGGAACCAGCGGATCTCCTCGATCGTGTCGCCCCAGAATTCGAGCCGGAGCGGGTGCTCCTCGGTGGGCGGGAAGACGTCGAGGAGACCGCCGCGCACGGCCACCTCGCCGCGCTTCTCGACCATGTCCACGCGGTGGTAGCCGTTCTCCACGAGCTGGGTCACGACGTCGTCCAGCTCGGCCTCGTCGCCGGAGCGCAGCCGTACGGGCGCGAGGTCGCCGAGGCCGGACACGATCGGCTGCAGCAGGGACCGCACCGGCGCCACGACGACGCGCAACGGCCCCGCCGTCGGGTCGCCCGGCACCGGGTGGGCCAGACGGCGCAGTACGGCGAGGCGCTGGCCGACGGTGTCGCTGCGCGGCGAGAGCCGCTCGTGCGGCAGTGTCTCCCAGGCGGGGAACACGGCCACCGAGGTCTCGTCGAGCAGACTCGTCAGCCCGGCGGCCAGGTCCTCGGCCTCGCGCGCGGTGGCCGTCACGGCGAGCACCGGCCGGGCGCGCGCGAGCGTCGCGACGGCGAACGGCCGCAGCGCGGCGGGCGCGATCAGATCGGCGCCGTGGTCGGACTGGTCGAGCGCCGCCACAAGGGTCGGTTCTGCGGCGACCAGGTCGAGCAAGCCGGAAAGTGACATGAAGAGCCCCACGATGGCACGGGTCGAACCCCCGGTCGATGCGAGCCGGGGGGCACGTGCTCAAGGCTACGCCCGCCCGCCGGCGCGCCCGGACAAACCGCTGGCCGCACCCCGGGTGCGCGACGCTCTGAACAGGATTGATTACTATCTGTGACATGACCGATGTTCGTCCGCCTTCGGCCGACCACGACGACGTTTTCAGCAAGAAGATCCGCGAGCAGTGGACCGAGCAGCTCGGTCGCCGGCTCGACATCCTCGTCGGCGGCTGCGGCCGCGCCAGCACGTCGATCTTCGGCGACGGCGACATGGAGCGGTTCGGCTCGCGCGTCACCGGCATCGACGAGGAGCTCCCGACGCTGCGGGCCCACGCCAGCGCGCGCAAGGATCTGGACTCCTGGACGCTGGGTGACCTGCGGCACGCGACGATCGCCGCGCGCTCCTACGACGTGATCTTCGTGGACTTCCTGCTCGAACGCATCCGCAACGCCGAGCTCGTGCTGGACCGCATGGCCGGGGGGCTGCGTCCCGGCGGCCTGATGCTGATCCGGCTGCGGGACCGCAGCTCCGCGTACGGCTTCTGCGACCGCATGGCGCCCGGATGGCTGCGCCGGATGCTGTGGAAGGGCTTCGTCCCCGCCGAGACCGTCGGCCCGCTGCCCGCCGTGTACGAGCCGGTCAGCTCGCGCGAGGGGATCCAGGCGTACTGCCTGATGCGGGGCCTGATGATCACAGAGGACTACGCGAGGACGAGCGGGGCGGCGCGCCGCGGCCCGCGCGCGGGCCTGGTCGAGACGGTCTGCCGGATGGTGGACCGGCTCTCCGGCGGCCGCCTGCCGGCGGGCCACGACGAGGTCACCCTGGTCGTGCGCAAGCCGCAGAACCACTTCGCCCGCCTGATCTGACCGATCCCGTCGCGGCCCGCTCCGCCCGGAACGCGCTCACCGGCGCAGCTCACCGGGGCGGGCTCACCTGAGGGTGAACAGGGGCTCCCACGATCGGGTCCGCGGCGGGGTGGCACCGAGCGACACGGTCTCCTTGCCGTCGACGGTCACCAGCACCAGCCCGTTGGCGAACTCGTTCCCGCACGAGCCCGCGCAGCCGAGCGCGATGAGATGGTCGTCGTCGGCCCAGGCCAGCAGTTGCAACACCTGCTGGCGTCCGACGACCTTGCCCGTCGCGCGTTCGGTCACCCTGGTCGGCAGCCCGTCCCTTCCGGCCAGCAGCATGCCGTCGGGCGAGACACCGGCCTTGGACTCCGTCACCACGTAGTCGGACGGGGCGGCGTGCGGGGTCCCGTTGAGGTCGTAGAAGACCTTGTGCCGCGGGGAGAGGTCCCATTCGTAGATCAGCATGCCGTCGTCGCTCCACCCGAAGTCGCGGCGCGGGTTCGAGTTGTCGACGAAGTCGAGGGCCATCGGGTGGAACTCCCCGGCGGTGGCGGTGGCCACGTCGATCACGTAGAAGCCGGTCCTGGAGCTCTCGATCACGCGCTGACCGGCGCCGTCCGGGACCGCCTCCTCGTCCGGGTGCCGCGTGTAGGCGGTGGCCACAAGGCTCTTACCGTCGGGCGACCAGGCGACTCCGCCGACGGGCCTGTCCATCGGGATCCAGGCCCGGACCTGGCGCGTCTCCATGTCGAAGACGCCGATCCTCCTTACGGGGAGACCCTTCTCCAGCACCGCCGCGTAGCGCAGTCCGGGTGAGACGTCGAGGAATCCCCACTCCGTCTCGTCATAGGTGGCGGTCACCGGATCGAGCAGGTACCACGTCCGCTCGCGCACCCGCAGGTCCGGACCCGACTTCCGCCACTCGCCGGTCCAGTACGCCGAGACCGCCCACCGCCCGGCGGCGATCATCTTCCGCGGCGGGGAGTCACGGGTGTCCGTGAGCACGCTGCCGGCGCTCGTCCTGCCCGTCGTCACCTTGTCGGGCGGCTCGTGAACCGGCGCCAGCCGGATCACCTCGTCCCATGGCTGTACGGCCACCGGCCCCGCCTGCCCGGCCGGGCCCAGCCGCGAGACCGCCAGCGTGACCGCCAGGACGATGATCCCGGTGGCGACGGCGGGGACCAGGAACACTCCGAGTCGACGTCGCCTGCTCCTCCGCAGCGCGCGGTCGGCCAGATCCCCTGGAACATGCGCCTCCCCCGCCCATTCCTCCAGGGCCTCCTTGAGCACTCGGGACGTCATGACCTCACCTCACTTACGGAAAGACGGAAATCGGCGAGCTCCGGCGCGACGCCGCGCAGGCGGGCGAGCGAGCGGTGCGCGGTGCTCCGCACGGTGCCGACCGAGCAGCCCAGGATCCGCGCCACCTCGGCCTCGGGCAGGTCCTCGAGATAGCGCAGGACCAGGACCGCCCGCTGCCGGCGCGTGAGCCGGGCGAGCGCGTGGCGCAGGGCGATCCGCAGCTCCGCCGGATGGATGTCGTCCGCTCCCGGCCTGTCCGGCGGCTCGGCGACGATCGTCTCCCGCCGTCTCCGGTCCGCCCGCCACCAACTGATCCGCTGCCGGTACATGATCTGGCGGACGTACGCCCCGGGATCGTCGATGCGACTCCACTTGGCGAGCGCCTTGACCAGGGCGGTCTGCACCAGATCCTCCGCGGAGTGCTGATCTCCTCCGGTCAGGAGGAAGCCCAGTCTCATGAGCGCCGGGGACGACTCCGACACGAACTCGCGGAAACGTCGCTCGTCTGCGGCGTCCACGACCACCTCCAAGGGTTAATGTCACCTTCTTGGACGCCGCGCCGGGGGCTGCGCTATGCCCCGACCGCGGGTTAAGGTAGGTATCCAACTAATTCGATCGGAAATGGAAGCTATGACGGAGTGGACCCCCGACGCGCGTGAGCTCGCCGACCTGGAACTGCTGCTCTCGGGGGCGTACGCGCCGCTGGACGGCTTCCTCCCGGCCGCCGACGTGGCCGAGGTCATCGCACGCGGGCGGCTCACCGACGGCACCCCGTGGCCCGACCCGATCACCATCGCCCTCCCCGACGACATCCCGGTGGGCGAGCGGGTCACGCTCCGGGACCCCGAGGGCGCGGCCATCGCCGTCATGACGGTGCGCGAGCGGGACGGCCACCACGCCGCCGGGCCGGTCGAGGCGCTCGACGCCCCCGCGTACGGGCCGTTCGCCCGGCTCCGCCGTACGCCCGAGGACGTCCGCAAGGAGCTGCCGGACGGCGAGGTCCTCGCGGTCACCATGCGGGGCCCGCTCGACGCCGCCACGATCGACGACGTCACCGCCACCGCCCAGGAGCTGGACGCCGCCGTGCTGCTGCTCCCGCTCGTGTTCGGCGAGGGCGGCCCGGCCGTGGTCCGCGCGGCGCTCAAGGCGTCCGCGGCGCTGCCCGGCTCGACCGTGGTCGCGGTGCCGCTCGCGCCGCGCGAGGACGCCGAGATCGACCTGGAGCTGCGCGAGCACGTGGCACGGAACTACGGCGCGACCGAGCACTACGCGGGTCCCGCGCCGGTCGTCATCCCGGGGCCGCCGCACCGCCGCGGCCTCGTGGTGTTCTTCACCGGCCTCTCCGGCTCCGGCAAGTCGACCATCGCCCGGGGGCTGCGCGACGCCCTGCTGGAGCGGGGCGGCCGCACCGTCACCTACCTGGACGGCGACGTCGTCCGCCGGCTCCTGTCCGCCGGGCTGACGTTCTCGCGCGAGGACCGCGACCACAACATCCGGCGGATCGGCTTCGTCGCCGCCGAGGTGGCCCGGCACGGCGGCATCGCCGTCTGCGCCCCCATCGCGCCGTACGCGGCCACCCGGGACGAGGTGCGCGCGATGGCCGAGGAGGTGGGCGCCGACTTCCTGCTCGTCCACGTCTCCACGCCGCTGGAGGAGTGCGAGCGCCGCGACCGCAAGGGCCTGTACGCCAAGGCCCGGGCCGGGCTGATCCCCGAGTTCACCGGCGTCTCCGACCCGTACGAGGAGCCGGACGACGCCGATCTGACCCTGAACACCACCGGCATGCCGGTGGAGCGCGCGATATCGGCCGTGCTGAACCTGCTGACGTCCGGAGGCTGGGTGCGGTGATCGTTCACGACGGGAACGAGGAGCGGTGAGGGACGCATGGAGATCGATCCAGCGCTGGTGGCGGGCTCGTTCCTGGTAGCGATCATCGTCGGCCTGACCGGCATGGGCGGCGGCGCCCTGATGACGCCGATGATGATGCTCTTCTTCAACGTGCCGCCGCTCGCGGCGGTCTCCAGCGACCTCGTCGCCTCGGCGGTCATGAAGCCCGTGGGCGGCCTGGTCCACCTGCGCAACGGCACGGTGAACCTGCGCATGGTGGGCTGGCTCTGCCTGGGCTCGGTGCCCATGGCGTTCGCGGGGGTGTTCGCCGCCCGGTTGTTCGGCGAGGGCGAGCAGATGCAGCAGTCCGTCAAGTACGCGCTGGGCGTGGCCCTGCTGCTCGCGCTCACCGGCCTGCTGGCGAAGTCGTTCCTGGGCCTGCGCCAGGAGGTGGGCGCGCGCTCCGCGCACGATGTCGTCGTGCGCCCAATACCGACTGTACTGATCGGTATGATCGGCGGCCTGATCGTGGGGGTGACCTCGGTCGGATCCGGCTCCCTCATCGTCGTCGCGCTGGTGATGGTCTATCCGACCCTGCGCGCCAACCAGCTCGTCGGGACGGACCTCGTCCAGGCGGTCCCCCTCGTCGCCTCCGCGGCCACGGGCCACATCCTCTTCGGCGACTTCAAGCTCGATCTCACCGCGTCGCTGCTGCTCGGGTCGATCCCCGGCGTCTATCTCGGGTCGCGGATCTCGGCGTGGGCGCCGGACCAGGTGATCCGGCTGGCGCTGGCCGTCGTGCTGCTCGCCTCGTCGCTCAAGCTCCTCGGCGTGGGCAACGTCCCCCTGCTGGTCGTCGTCGCCTGCTTCGGCGTCGCCGCCGCCCTCGGCTGGCGGGCGGCCAAGGCGCGGGCCGTACGGGACCGGCCGGTCAGCGCGTGGGAACCTGCGTCCCGCTGAAGTACGGGCCGCCGGCCAGGCTGGAGAAGGCCCGGTCGGCCGCGGAGGTGGCGTCGAAGCGCGTGTCGCCGCGCGGCGCGGCCGGCGAGTCGAAGTAGACCAGCGCCTTGATCTGCGGGAAGTCGTTGATCTGCCGCGCGACCGAGGCGAAGAACTGCGGCTTGAACTGCGGCATGGCCGGCCGCTCGAAGGCCCCCCACTCGGAGAGCATGATCGGCTTACCGGGGAAGCGTGACTGGATCCAGCGGTAGAACCCCGGCCACTGGGGGTGGTCGGGCCGGGTCTTGTTGACCAGGCTGGCGAAATCGTGGACCCGCTCGTCGGCGTACGGGTCGAGCCCGATCCAGTCCACCACGTCGTCGCCCGGGTAGAGCTTGTCGAACCACGGCTTGGTGGCCCAGTTGGGCGCGCCCATGTACGTCATCACGGTGACCGCGTTGGTCACCCCCCTGCCGCGCAGCCGGGTGACGACGTGGCGGTACATCGCCACGTAGTCCTCGGCGGAGTAGCCGCCGTCCAGCCGCACGTCGTTCTCCGGTTCATGGTGAATGGTGAGGAAGAACCGGCCGGGGAAGGTCCGCTTGATGTACGCCGCGAGGACGTCGATGCGGTGGTCGACCGCGCCGCTCGCGACCTCGGCCCAGCTCGCGGTCATGGACGGCTTCCAGTTGATCAGGAGCAGCCGCCGCCCTTTGGCGAGCTCCCGCTCGGCCGGCGTGGGGAACAGCTCGCCGTCCCGGTGGTAGACGTGCACGATGTCGGCGCGGCGCCCCATCCGCCGCTCGGCGCGCAGGGTGGCCTCGTCCACCCGCCGCCCGGTGAAGATCTCGGGTGCGATACCCCACCACGCACCACAGGTCGGGATGAGCTTCGCGGTGACCGTGCAGGACATCGCCTCGCGGGTGCCGATCCTGTTGTCGGGGCCGGTCCGCGCGCCCGCCACAGGGGCGCCCGGCGCGGGCGAGCATCCCGCCAGCAGTACCGCAAGTCCGATCAGCGCTGTTCGCCGCACCTTTCCCCCTTCACTGGAACGGCCTTGGGGGCCACCTTGCCATTACTCGAGGGAAGATCGAGGGGAACTTTGTGATATCGCACCATCGGACATTTCGCATTAATGATCGCCATTGCGCTGCAATTCGGCGGAAGAAAATCTTTCAATATCCGATGGGGAAAAGCACAACCCCGCCTATAGTTCGGGGACATGGTGAGATCTTCTTTTCCACCGCCGCACACCAGGGATCTCGCCGACTACGGTTCGGTTCTCCGCCGCCGTCGGCTGCTCGTCGCGTCATGCCTGTTCACGGGCGTCGCGGGCGCCGTCGGGCTGCTGGTCGTGACACCCAAGCAATTCGCGGCGATCGCCCAGGTACAGGTCTTCCCGACCGGCGTTCAGGATCAGGTCAACCAGGTGACCTCGCGGCAGCGTGAACCACTCAACCTTGATACCGAGGCACAAATCGCCCACTCTGCGACAGTTGCCGCCAAAGCCGCTGAAATTTTGAAAAAGACGGATTCGGAGGAATTGCGGAAGCAGGTCGTCGTGGACGTGCCGCCCAATTCCGCGATCCTCTCCATCTGGTTCACCGCCGACGACCCCGTCTCGGCCGCCGCCGGCGCCCAGGCGTTCGCCGAGGCGTACCTCCAGAACCGCACGCTGTCGGCCACGCGCACCCTGGCCGTGCAGATGAAGGCGCTGACCACCCAGCTGCACCAGGTGGACGACGAACTCGGCAAGGCCGCGGAGAACGTCGCCACGCTCCCCCACGGCACCGCGGCGCGCGTGGTCGCCGAGCACCAGCAGTCCGTGCTCGGCAAGCAGGTCTACAGCCTCAGCCTCAAGTACGACGCGCTCAAGACCATCGCGATCACCCCGGGATCGGTGATCAGCCAGGCCCTTCCCCCGTCGTCCCCCAGCGCCCCGAGCGCCCCGCTGTACCTCGGCAGCGGCCTCTTCCTCGGCCTGCTCGCCGGGACGGGCGCCGCGTTCGCCCGCGACCGCCTCGACACCCGGCTGCGCGCCCCCGCCGACGTCGAGCGCCTCACCACGCTCCCGTTGCTCGCCGACATCCCGCTGCGCGCCGATCCCGGGGCCTTCCGCTCGCTCGCGGCCGGCGTGGTCTCCTCCCTCGGCGAGGGCTACCACCGCCTGCTGGTCGCCGAACTCGGCACGGTCGCCGGGGCGCCGGTCGCCGAACGCCTCGGCGCCGCGCTCTCCCACCTGGCGCCGGTCGCCGTGGTCACCGACCCCGCCGACCGGCCCGACGCGGCCGTCCTGCTCCTCGGCCTGCGCCGGACGACCTCGACCGAGGTCGCCCAGACCGTACGGCGGCTGGCCAGGCAGGGCACGACCGTGCTCGGGGCGGTCACCGTGCCGCCCACCCTGCCCATGACGTCGCGCTCCATGAGGCAGAACGCATGAAACCGGCGGTGTGGCCGATCGCCGCCCTGCTCGCCGGCTATCCGATCTGGTGGGCGCTCGGCCTGGGCGGGCTGTCGATCGTCGTGGTCGCGGTGCCGATGGCCGTGGTGCTGTGGCGCAGACGCCCGATCAAGGTGCCGATGGGCATGGGCCTGTGGTTCCTGCTGCTGGCCGGATACGCGATCAGCGCGGTCACCCTGGCCGCGAACCCGCCCGGCACGTACGGCGACCTGTCCACCGGCCGGATCCTCGGCTACCTGATGCGCCTGGCCATCTACGTCGCGCTCGCCATCACCGTGCTCTATCTGGGCAACCTCACCCTCGACGAGCTGCCCCAGCTCACCCTGGTCCGGCTGCTCGGCGTGCTCTTCATCACCACCGTGGCCGGCGGGCTGCTCGGGGTGTTCGCCCCCGGCTTCCAGTTCACCGCCCCCGTCGAGCTGCTGCTGCCCGACTGGATCGGCGGGAACTCCTTCGTCAAGAACCTGATCCATCCGACCGCCGGCCAGGTGCAGCACGTGCTGGGGCACGCCTCCCCCCGGCCCGAGGCGCCGTTCGAGTGGGCCAACGCCTGGGGCAGCAACATCTCGGTGCTGCTCGTCTGGTTCGTGGTCGGCTGGTGGACGTACGGCGGGCGATGGCGGCGGGTGGCCGTCGCCGTGCTGCTGCCGCTGGCCGCGATCCCCATCGTCTACTCGCTGAACCGCGGCCTGTGGATCGGGCTCGCGCTGTCGGCCGCCTACCTCGCCTTCCGCTGGCGGCCCCTCGTCGTCGGTGTGGCCGTCGCCCTGGCCGGCGGGGCGCTGCTGCTGTCCCCGCTCGGCGCGATCGTGGGGCAGCGGCTGGACAACCCGCACAGCAACGACATCCGGGCCTTCACCATGGCGTCCACCGTCCGCGCCGCCGCCACCTCCCCCGTGATCGGCTACGGCAACACCCGCAACGCGTACGGCAACTACTCCACGATCACCACGGGCAAGACCGCGTGGTGCCCGACCTGCGGCCACCCGCCGCTCGGCAGCGACGGCCAGCTCTGGCTCACGCTCATCACGCAGGGCCTGACCGGCGCGGCGCTGTACGTCGCGTTCTTCCTCGGCGCCATCCGGCGCTACTGGAGCGACAAGTCCCCGATCGGGCAGGCGGGCACACTCGTCATGTTCCTCGTGCTCTTCTACATGTTCGTCTACGACGGCCTGGTCAGCGCGCTGAGTCTCTACCTGATCTCGTTCGCGCTGCTGTGGCGCAACGCGGCCCAGTGGCAGGCGCCGCGGAGGGCGAGGCGGGCGCATGAGTGACGCCGAGACCCGGCTGCGCTACCTCCACGAGGTCATCGGCCTGCTCTACCCGCCGTCCGCGACCACGACCGAGCGGACGGTCCTGCCGCACCGGCTGGTCCCCCGGCGGCTCGTCCCGCGTACGCGCTGGCACGCCGTCCTCGGGCGCGGCGGGCGGGTGCCGGTGCCCGACGGCCCCGACACGATCGAGACGTACCTGGGCGAGGTGTTCGGCCACCCGATCCGCGCCGTGCTGCGGGTACGGCCCGCCCGCCGGGCCAACCGGAAGCCGATCCTCTCCGCCCACGCCTCGACGGACCGGACGACACGCGAGCCGCTCGGCTTCGTCAAGATCGGCGACTCCGAGCGGGCCCGCGCGCTGATCCGGCACGAGAGCGCCACCCTGCGCATGCTCGCCGACCGCCCGTTGAAGACCATCGCGGTGCCGGTCGTGCTGCACCACGGCCTCTGGCACGGCATGGACGTGCTGGTCCTCTCGCCGCTGCCGGTCACGTCGGCGGCGGCGCCGCCCGCCCTGCTCGCCGCGGCCGTCGCCGAGATCGCCTCACTCGGCGACGACGCCCCGCCCGGGGGCGCGCCGCTCCCTCCGGGCGGCCACGCCTGGCACGGCGACTTCGCCCCCTGGAACGTCTCCCCGGCCACCGACGGGCGGCTCCTCGTCTGGGACTGGGAACGGTTCGGCACCGGCGTGCCTCTCGGCTTCGACGCGCTCCACCACTTCCTGCACCGGACCCTGCGGCGGATGGGGCCGGTGAACGCCACCCGCGCCTGCCTGGCCCGGGCCGTCCCCCTCCTCGCGCCGTTCGGGCTCTCGGCGGCTGAGGCCCGGCGCACCGCGGCGTGCTACCTGATCACCCTCGCCGACCGGCACGACCGAGACGGCCACGAACCGCTCGGCCCGGCATCGACCTGGCTCAACCCACTCGTCGACTACCTGGAGCCCCTGCTGTGAAGTCCACCCTCAAGCGCTCGGCGCACGCCGTCTCCTTGACCACGGGCAGACTCACCGTGGGAGGCAGGATGCTGCCCTCGTTCCTGATCATCGGCGCGCAGCGGTGCGGCACCACCTCGCTGTACCGCGCGCTCTCCCGGCATCCGCTGATCCTCAAGCCCGTGCTGCACAAGGGCGTCCACTACTTCGACATGGCGTACGAGAAGGGCCTGAGCTGGTATCAGGCGCACTTTCCCCGCAAGGCGGCCGCCCGGCGGCTGGAGCGCCGGCACGGCCACCAGGCCCAGGCGTTCGAGTCCTCGCCGTACTACCTGTTCCACCCGCTCGCCCCCGCGCGGATCGCCTGGGACCTGCCGGGGGCCAAGCTGATCGTGCTGGTCAGAGACCCGGTGGAGCGCGCCTACTCCGCCTACGCCCATGAGCTGGCCAGGGGCTTCGAGACCGAGCCGTCCTTCGAGCGCGCCCTGGAGCTGGAGGAGGAGCGCCTCGCCGGTGAGGCCCACCGCCTGCGCGTCTCGCCCAACTCGGCCAGCCACAGCCACCGGCACCACGCCTACGTCACGCGCGGCCGGTACGCCGAGCAGCTCGCCCGCCTCGAACTGCTCGTCGGACGCGACCAGGTGCTCGTCCTGGACAGCGGGAGGTTCTTCCGCGACCCCCGCCCCGTCTACGACCGGGCCGTCGACTTCCTCGGCCTCCCCCGGATGGGCGACCCCGTCTTCGACCGGCACAACGCCCGGCCGCGCGCCGCCGACATGCCCGAGTCCGTACGGCGCCGCCTGTCCGAGCACTTCGCCCCCTGGGACGCCCTGCTCACCCCCTGGCTGGGCGCCGAGCCGTCCTGGCACTCGGGCGTCCGGGAGGCGGATCTCCGGTGACCCGGCGGCGGGATCTGCCGCTCGCCCGCAAGAGCGCGGCCGGGCTGTTGTGCGCCGCCACGGGCGCGGCGGCGCAGTTCCTGGTCGTCCTGGTGGTGACCCGGTCCCTCTCGCCCGCGCACGCCGGGGCGTTCTTCGCCGCCACGGCGCTGTGCCTGATGCTGGCCGGGATCATCCGCCTGGACACCGGCAACGGGCTCGTCTACGTCCTGGCCCGGGCGTCCCGCGATCCGGCGCCGGGCGGCCGGCCGGTGCTGCTGGTCGCGCTCGCCCCCGTCGCGGTGCTCTCGCTCCTCGCCGCCGTGGCCGTCGCCGTCTTCGGCGGCGCGCTCGCCCCGCTCACCGGCGTCCCGGCGGGCGTGTGGCCGGTGCTCGCGGCGACGCTGCCCGCGGTCGCCGTCGCCGACGTCCTGATCGCGGCCACGCGCGGGCTCGGCTCCATGCGGCCCACCCTGTTCCTGACCGGGGTCGCCCAGCCGCTCGGCCAGGTCGCACTGCTGTCCGGCGGGCTGCTCGCCGGGGCGCCCGTCCCCGTGCTGACCGCCGCGTGGGCGCTGCCCGCCCTTCCGGTCGGCGCGATCGCCGCCCGCTGGCTCAAGGGCCGCACCTCCACCGTCCGGTGGGACCGCTTCTGGCGGTACACCGCGCCCCGTTCCGCGGCGGCCGCGCTCCAGGCGGTGTTCCAGCGGCTCGACATCGTGATCGTCGCCGCGCTCGCCGGCCCCGCGCCCGCCGCCGTCTACACCGCGGCCACCCGGTTCAAGGTGGTCGGCCAGCTCGCCGGACAGGGGCTCGCCCAGGCCGTACAGCCGGGGCTGGTCCGGGCCCTCGCCCACGGGGATCTGGCCCGGGCCAGACAGCTCTACCAGACGGCGACGATGTGGCTGGTCATGGTCACCTGGCCGGTCTGGCTGGGCTACGCGGCCCTCGCGCCGTGGCTGCTGCGGATCTTCGGCGCGTCGTACGCCCGGGGAACCTCCGTGGCGCTCGTCCTCTCCGCCACCATGATGATCGCCAGTGCGTGCGGCATGGTCGACGTGATGCTGATCGCCTCGGGGCACACCACGGCGAGCCTGGTCAACACCGCCTGCGCGGTCGCCGCGACCGTCGTCCTCGACGTGCTCCTCGTTCCCGGGCACGGCGCCCTGGGAGCCGTCCTGGGCTGGTCCGGCGGCGTTCTGGTGAAGAACCTGCTGCCGCTCGCCCAGATCTCGCTCCGCTACGGGCTGCGTCCCTTCGGGCGGCACAGTCTCGCCGCCTTCAGTCTGAGGATGGCCGCGTGAGCGGGGACGGCCCACCGCTGCTGGTGACCGGGCTGCCGCGCAGCGGCACGAGCTGGGCCGGGAAGATGCTCGCGGCGAGCGGCCGCCTCGTCTACGTCAACGAGCCGCTCAACCCGGAGCACCCGCCGGGACGCTGCCCCGGCGTGCTGAACGCCTCCGTGACGCATCGCTTCCAGTACATCTGCCCCGACGACGAGGAGCCCTGGCTGACGGCGTTCTCGCGCACCGTCGCGCTGCGCTACGGCCACCTCGCCGAGCTCCGGCGCAACCGCCGCCCACGCGACCTCGCCCGCATGGCCAAGTACGGCACGGCCTTCCGGCTCGGCCGGCTGCTGCGACGGCGCGCCCTCCTGGACGACCCGTTCGCGCTCTTCTCCGCCGCCTGGTTCTCCCGGCGGCTCGGCTGCCGGGTCGTCATCATGGTCCGGGATCCGGTGGCGTTCGTCGGGAGCTGGCAGCGGCTCGGCTGGACGGTCTACTTCCACGAACTGCTCGAACAGCCGCTGCTCGTCCGCGACCACCCCTGCGTCGAGGAGCTGCGCCCGCTCGTCGGCTCGCAGGACCGCATCGCCAAGGCGGCGGCCCTGTGGCGGGTGGCCCGCCGGGTCACGGCCGACCTCGCTGCCGCCGACCCCGGCATCCGGGTCGTCGGTTACGAGGCGCTCGCCTCCGAGCCACTGGAGGGATTCCGCGACCTATACGCCTGGTGCGGTCTCCCCTGGACGCCGCGCGCGGCCCACCGAATCGGCGCCGCCTGTACGGCTCCCGCCGCGGCCCCCGCGTCCGGGTTCGCCTGGAACGGCCTGTCCAGGACGGCGTTCCGCCCCATGGACTCACGGGCGGCCGTGTCGAGCTACCGCGAGCGGCTCACCCCCGACGAGGTGTCCCGGATCCGGGAGCTGACGTCGGCGCCAGTCTGACCGCCCGTCTGACCGCCCGTCTGACCGCGCACCCGGCGAGCAGCCGCAGCGCGAACGGCACGTCGTGCACGAGGTAGCGGCGCGCCAACCGGCCCGGCTCGGACAACAGCCGGAACAGCCACTCCAGACCCGCGCCGCGCATCCACTCCGGCGCACGCCGTACGGCGCCGGCCGCGAAGACGACGGCGGACCCGCAGCCGACGAACCACGCGCCGGGCAGATCTGCGCGCAGCACCTCGATCAGCCGGTCCTGCTTGGGGAAACCCAGCCCGACGAAGACGAGCCCGGGCGCCGCGGCGCGCAGGGCGTCCCGGATCGCGGCCACGCCTCCCGGGGCCGACTCGAACCCGTACGGCGGGGCCTGGGTCCCGGCGACGACGAGGCGCGGGCAGCGCGCCCGCAGCGCCACCGCCGCCCCCTCGGCCGCTCCGGGCGGGCCGCCCAGCAGGTAGACGGGGACGCCGTGCCGGGCCGCCGCCTCGGACAGCGCCCAGATCAGGTCGGCGCCGGTCACCCGCTCCGGAAGCGGCGTGCCGAGCAGCCGGGACGCCCACACCAGCGGCATGCCGTCCGCGACGGCGAGGTCCGCCCGCCCGACCAGGGCGCGCAGCTCCGGGTCGCGCGCGGCCAGCCGGCAGATGTCCACGTTCGGAGTGAGCACGTGGCCGCCCCTGCCGTGGCGCAGCTCCGCGAACACTCGCGCCACGACCTCGTGCTCGGTGAGCGGATCCAGCTCCACCGCGGCGACGCGTACGCGCTGCCGGGACGGCGGCGTGACCCGGCCCGGCTGTTCCAGCCTCGTCCGCATCAGATGCCCCGGCCGCGCGTGTGCAGCAGGCCGAGCACGGCCCGCGCGGGCACGAGACCGGTGGCCACCGCGAGCGCCACGGCGGCGCGCGGCTCGCGGCGATGGGCCGAGAACGCCTTCCAGGCCCACCGGCCGGCGGCCCTGCGGCGGCCGAGCGCGGCGTGGTGGAACGCCATCTGGCCGTAGATGCGGGCCGCGCCGCGCGGGTCCGTCTCCAGGTCGGCGTGCCGGGCGAGCATCCACTCCAGCCCGGCGATCCGATCCGCCCATCTGGCGACATATCCGGACCCGCCCCAGCGCACCCGGACCAACGGCCGGTCGACGTGCACGATCGGATGCCGGGCCGCCGCCCGCAACGCCAGATCCCAGTCCTCGTTCTGCCCGCCGGGAGCGCCCTCGTCGGCCCGATAACCCGCCGACGCGCGGAAGAGGAACGTCGAGGAGTGCACCATCACCATCCGCGACCTGGCCAGATCGGCCCGGGTGACCCGCTCGGCGCCCGCCTGCCGGGGAACCAGGCGGGAGCCGTACGCGACCTCGATCGAGCAGCTCGCGAAGTCGGCCTCCGGCTCGCCCTCCAGCGCCGCCACCTGGGCCGCGAGCTTGCCGGGCAGCCACCGGTCGTCGTCGTCGCAGAACGCCACCAGATCGGTGTCCAGCTCGTCGATCCCGGTGTTGCGGGCGCCGGGCAAACCGGGAGCGCGCCGGTTCGCGACCACCCGGACGCTCCCCCGGGTCGCCGCCACCACGTCGGCGATCTGCTCCGCCGGGCCCAGCACGCCGCCGCCACCGTCGACCACCACGACCACCCGGACCCGCCGGTCGTACTCCTGGTCGAGCACGCCCGCCACCGCGGCCGCGAGCAGTTCGGGCCGCTCGCCGCGCGTCGGGATCACGACGCCGACGGACGGCTTCATGCCCCGGCCTCCGCCCGCGACGCCACGCGATAGCCGTAGCGCAGCAGGAGCGGCCAGGTGAGCGCGGTGACCAGCAGCCGGCGACCGAGCGGCAGCGTGACCCTGCGCTCGCTGAACGGCACCCGCCCCACCGCGAACCGCATCGGGTTGCCGGACACGGTGTGCGCGACGCCGAGCAGCGCCTCGCCGTCCCCGAGGAACGGCAGCGCGCCTGACGGCACCCGCAGCGCCGCGGTCAGGTCGCGCAGCGTCTCGGCCGGACGCCGCAACAGGTCCTCGTACCGGACCCGGACGACCGGCACGCCCCGGCGGCGCAGCAGCTCGAAGGCGAGATTCTGCGCGAGCCAGTGGACGGCCGTGCGCCCCGGCGCCCACCGGGTCATCGGGCGGCCGTCCTCCGGCCGCGTCACGTCGCTGCGCCACGACGCCGCCACCGCGCGCGGATCGCGCACGACGTGGACGACCCGCAGCCGCGGCCGTGTCTCCGGCGCCGCGGCCAGGCAGTACGCCAAGGAGGCGTGCTTGCTGGAGTCGATCATCCAACGGCCGTCGGCCACCTCGGCGGCCGCGGCGTAGACCGCCGTGTAGGCCGACACGTACGCGCGCAGCTCGGCCGCCCGGCGACCGCTCCCGGAGGCCGGGAAGCCACGGAGAGCCAGCGACGGGACCCGGCGGGTGCGGTCCACCCGGGCCCGCAGCCGGAGCACGCGGTCGGCCTCACCCGCACTCCAGTGCCCGAACGCCAGATCACCCACCTTGCCCCAGAAGGGACAGCGGGAGAAGGGCTCGCCGCACCCGCACGGCTCGTCGGCGTGGACGCCACGCGCCCAGAGATGGACGAGCTCCCCGAGCGGCACGGCCCCGGGGAACTCGCCCAACAGCCGCTCCAGCAACGTGGTGCCGCTGCGGCCAAGCCCTCCCACGAAGATCACCGGCTGCGCGTCTGTCACGATCCCCCTCCACCACGTGGATACGGAACGTGACGACCCTAGCGCTTTGGGTATTTATCCGTTCACGGAACGGCGAAGGATCTACCGGGCGTCGACGATCATGCCCGCGCCGACCGTGCCATTCGTGGCCTCGTCGATGAGGATGAAGCCGCCGGTGAGCCGGTTACGCGCGTAGTCGTCCACGAACAGCGGCTGGGTGACGCGCAGGGACACCCGGCCGATCTCGTTGAGGCCGAGCGCCGTCGCCGACTCGTCCCGGTGCAGTGTGTTGACGTCAAGCCGGTACTGCAGGTCGCGCACCAGGGCCCGCGCCGTACGCGTCGTGTGCTTGATGACCAGCTTGGACCGGGGCTGCAGCTTCGTGGTGTCGGCCATCCAGCACACCATCGCCTCGATCTCCTGGGCGGCGGCCGGCTGGTTGTTCGGCCGGCAGATCAGGTCGCCGCGCGAGATGTCGATGTCGTCCTCCAGCCGGAGGGTGACCGACATGGGCGGGAACGCCTCCTCCACCGGCCCGTCGAACGTGTCGATCGCCGAGATCCGGGTGGACAGCCCCGACGGCAGGTGGGTGACTTCGTCGCCCGGCTTCAGCACGCCGCCGGCCACCTGGCCGGCGTATCCGCGGTAGTCGTGCAGCTCCTGGCTGGTCGCGTTGTGCGGCCGGATGACGTACTGCACGGGGAAACGCACGTCCACCAGGTTCCGGTCGGAGGCGATGTGCACGTTCTCCAGGTGGTGCAGCAGCGAGGACCCCTGGTACCACGGCATGTTCTCCGAGCGGGAGACCACGTTGTCGCCATGCAGCGCCGAGATCGGGATGAACGTGAGGTCCGCCGCGTTCAGCTTGGACGCGAAGGAGGTGAACTCCTCACGGATCTCCTCGAACCGCTCCTCGGCGTAGTCGACCAGGTCCATCTTGTTCACAGCGAGGACCAGGTGCGGCACCCGCAGCAGCGTCGTCAGGAACGCGTGCCGCCGCGACTGCTCCAGCACGCCCTTGCGCGCGTCGATCAGGATGATCGCCAGGTCGGCGGTGGATGCGCCGGTCACCATGTTCCGGGTGTACTGGATGTGCCCGGGGGTGTCGGCGATGATGAACTTCCGCTTCGGCGTCGCGAAGTAGCGGTACGCGACGTCGATCGTGATGCCCTGCTCCCGCTCGGCGCGCAGGCCGTCGGTGAGCAGCGACAGGTCCGTGTACTCGGTGCCGCGGTCGCGCGAGGTCCGCTCGACCGCCTCCAACTGGTCCTCGAAGATCGCCTTGGAGTCGAACAGCAGCCGCCCGATCAGCGTGGACTTGCCGTCGTCGACCGAACCCGCGGTGGCGAAACGAAGGATGTCCATTAGAAGTAGCCTTCCTTCTTGCGGTCCTCCATCGCGGCCTCCGATGCCCGGTCGTCGGCGCGCGTCGCGCCGCGCTCGGTGAGCCGCGTCACCGCGATCTCCTCGATGATCTGCTCGACCGTCACGGCGTTCGACGCCACGGCGCCGGTGCACGTCATGTCACCGACCGTGCGGTACCGGACGGTGGCCTCGAACAGCGGCTCGTCGTCGTCGCGCCGCACCACCTCGTGGTCCGGGAGCAGCATGCCGTCCCGCTCGAACACGCTGCGGGTGTGCGCGAAGTAGATGGACGGGATCTCGATCCCCTCGCGCCGGATGTAGTCCCAGATGTCCAGCTCGGTCCAGTTCGACAGCGGGAACACCCGGATGTGCTCCCCCTTGCGGATCTTCGAGTTGTACAGGTTCCACAGCTCGGGGCGCTGGTTCTTCGGGTCCCACTGGCCGAAGTCGTCACGGAAGGAGAAGACCCGCTCCTTCGCGCGGGCCTTCTCCTCGTCACGCCGGGCGCCGCCGAACACGGCGTCGAACTCGTGTTCCTCGATGGCGTCGAGCAGGGTGGTGGTCTGCAACCGGTTGCGCGAGGCGCGCCGCCCGGTCTCCTCGGCCACCCGCCCGGCGTCGATCGACGCCTGCACGCTGGCCACCACGAGCCGGGCGTTCAGCTCGACGGCGCGCCGGTCGCGGAACTCGATGACCTCCGAGAAGTTGTGCCCGGTGTCCACGTGCATGAGAGGGAACGGGATCGGCGCCGGCCAGAACGCCTTCTCGGCGACGCGGAGCATCACGATGGAGTCCTTGCCACCGGAGAAGAGCAGACAGGGGCGCTCGAATTCTGCCGCGACCTCACGCATGATGTGGATCGCCTCGGCCTCCAGGACGTCGAGCTGCGACGTCGTGTAGTCGCGCTGAAGCATAGGGATTCCTTCGACGGCTAGCGGTGCAGGTCACGGATGCCGGCGAGCAACGTTGGCGCCACATCCGATAGGGAGACCAGGATATCTGGCAGGAAGGGGTCCGCTTGGTTGTACACGAGCGGCGAGCCGTCAATCCGGCTCGCGTGCGCCCCGGCCGCCAGCGCGACCGCGACCGGCGCGGCCGAGTCCCATTCGTACTGACCGCCCGCGTGGACGTACGCCTCGACCTCGCCCGTCAGCACCGCCGCGATCTTGGCTCCGGCCGAGCCGATCGGCACCAGTTCGGCGCCCAGCTCGTGCGCCAGCTTCGCCACGAACTCCGGCGGCCGGGTCCGGCTGACCGCGATGCGGAAGCGCCCCCGCCGGTCCGGCAGTGTGGGCGGCTCGGCGGTGGTGAGCGTCCGGCCCTGCGCCGGCAGCGCCACCGCGCCCGCCGTCAGCGCGCCGCGCTCCCACAGCGCCACGTGGACGGCCCAGTCGGAGCGGCCCTCCTCGGCGAACTCACGGGTGCCGTCCAGGGGATCGACGATCCACACCCGCTCGGCCGAGAGCCTCCGGGGGTCCAGCCGCTCCTCGCGCGTGGCCTCCTCCGACAGGACGGCGTCGTCCGGTCGCAGCCGCCGCAGCGCCTCCATCAGATAGTCGTGCGCCCCGCGGTCTCCCGCGTCCTTCAACGCCTTCGGATCGGCGAAACCCCGCTCGGCGCGCAGCCGCAGCAGCAGTTCACCCGCCTCCGACGCCAGCTCGCCCGCCAGGTTGTGGTCGTCCCGCATCGCCATTCAGTAAGCTCCCGCCCCGCGTATCACGGCCGACCACGTCTTCCACAAGATCTGCAGATCCAGCATGAGAGACCAGCTCTCGACGTAACGCAGGTCAAGCCGCACCGATTCCTCCCACGACAGGTCCGATCGCCCGTTCACCTGCCACAGGCCCGTCATGCCCGGGCGGACCACGAGCCGCCTGCGGACGTCGTCACGGTACCGCGCGACCTCCTCCGGCAACGGCGGTCGCGGCCCCACGAGCGACATGTGTCCCTTAACAACGTTGATCAACTGGGGCAGCTCGTCAAGAGAGCGGCGGCGCAGCCAACTCCCCATCGGCGTGACCCGCGGGTCCTGACGGATCTTGAACAGCACCCCGCCCGCGTCGCTGACCAGATCGACCTTGCGCGCCTCCGCGTCCTGCCACATCGTGCGGAACTTCAGGATGGTGAACTCGACGCCGTCCTTGCCGACCCGCGTCTGGCGGAACAGCGCCGGCCCCGGGCTCGTCACGCGTACGGCGACCGCGACGGCGATCAGCAGCGGGGACAGCACGACGAGCGCCGTCCCCGCCACCACCCGGTCGAAGACGTTCTTGATGAGCTGCCGGATTCCGGCCAGTTCCGGATGTTCCACGTGAAGCAATGGCAGCCCGGCCACCGGACGGATCGTGGTGCGCGGGCCCGCCACCTCCATCAGCGCGGGCGCGACCACGAGATCGGTCCGGCTGCGCTCCAGCCGCCACGCCAGCCGCCGCAGCGCCGTGCCGTCCAGCTCGGGGCAGGCCAGCACCGCCACCGTGTCCGCCTCCGCCTGCTCCACCACCAGCGGGACGTCGGTGAAGTCGCCGAGCACCGGCACGCCCTCCACCTCGCCGAACGCGTCGTACGGCACGCAGGCCGCGACGATCTCCATCCCGTGGTAGCGCTCGCGCCGGAATCGCCGGGTCAGGTCGGTGATCGCGGCCCGGTGGCCGACGGCCACGACCCTGCGCATGCAGCCGCCCCTCGCCCAACGGCGATGCAGCCTGCGCCGCAGCACGTACCGGGCGCAGAGGGTGAGCACCGTCATCGTGGGCAGGGCGAGCACCACATAGCCGCGGGCCACATCGGTCTTCGTCACGTACGCGGCGATCGCGACGGCGGCGATCAGCGTGAAGCCCGACTGGGCGATGCGGCGGAACTCCTCCGACCCCACCCCGATCAGGCGCGGCTCGTACGCCCGGTTTATGCCGACCGAGCACATCCACAACAGCGGCAGTAGCCCGCTCATCACGACATAGGGGGTGACGTACGGAGTAACCTCGCCGAACCGGGCCGCCATCGCGGCGGTCCCGGCGAGGAGGGCGCAGCCGACGTCGAGGAGGGCCGCGTGGAACCGGTACCGCAGGGCCCATCTCGGCGGCCGCGGGACGGGAGAGGCCGACGACCTCCCCGGCGCGTTACCCGGCGCGCCCACGGCCGCCGCCAGCTCGCCCTCCTGCACGCCTCGCCCCCACCGTGATCAGTCCGTCACCGAACGCATACCTAGAGTGACGGAATGCTATCGGCCGTATGGCCACGCTTGAGGAGAATCCGTGAAAGCCGAAACGTATATATCCGTCGATATCGAAGCTGACGGCCCCATTCCCGGCCCGTATTCAATGGTGAGTTTCGGCATGACGGTCGCCGGACGGATGAAGGGGAGGACGTTCGAGAGGTGCGCGCCGGACGCGGCGACGTTCTACGCCGAACTGCGCCCGATCAGCGACGAGTACGACCCCGCCGCCCTCGCCGTGAGCGGCCTCGACCGCGACGTGCTGCTCCGGGAGGGCCGGCTCCCGGCCGAGGCGATGAACGCCGCCGCCGCCTGGATCGCCGAGGTCTGCGGGAACACGCTGCCCGTCCTGGCCGCGTTCCCGCTCTCCTACGACTGGATGTGGATTTACTGGTATTTCATGAAATTCACCGGGCAATCGCCGTTCGGGCATTCCCGGTGCATCGACATCAAGACGCTCTACGCCGCCAAAGCCGGCGTCCCCGTCGCCTGGTCCACAAAGCGGCAGATGCCCCGCGAGGTGCGATCGACCCGCCGGCACACCCACCACGCCCTCGACGACGCCATGGAGCAGGCCGAGCTCTTCCAGAACCTCATGCTCTGGCGCGGCGGCGAGCGCTCCGCCGCCGCGCACCCCGTCACCGAGGAGGCTTGACCGGGTTCAGATCGGCCGCGTGGAACGCGTTCTGCGTGGCCTCCAGCCCCGCCCTGACCAGCGACTCCACCATGTCCGCCGCCCGGTCCACCAGGAACGGCAGATCCTTGCGCTCCACCGTCGCGAAGTCCTTCAGCACGAACGCCGCAGCATCCATCCGCCCCGGAGGCCGGCCGATGCCGAACCTGATCCGCAGGTAGTCACGCGTCGCCAGCGACTTTGTGATCGACTTCAGGCCGTTGTGCCCGTTGTCGCCGCCGCCCAGCTTCGCCCGCAGGGCGCCGTACGGGATGTCCAGCTCGTCATGGACCACGACCACGTGCGCCGGGGTCACCTTGTAGAAGTCGGCCAGCGCCTTCACCGGGCCGCCGGACAGGTTCATGAACGACAGCGGCTTCGCCAGCACCGCGGGCGCCCCCGCCAGCCGCCCCTCGACGATCTCCGCGCGCGACCTGTGCACCTTGAACCGGCCACCGGCCCGCGCGGCCAGCTCGTCCAGCACCATGAAACCCGCGTTGTGCCGGTTCCCGGCGTAATCCGGCCCCGGGTTGCCCAGGCCGACGACCAGCCAGCGCTGATCCTCCATCACCGTCTCCTTATATGGAGAAGTCCCCCACAGGACATCCTGTGGAGGACCCGCTCCCGCGAAACGTTCCTTACTCGGCGGCAGCCTCGGCCGGGGCCTCGCCCTCGGCGGCCTCCGCGCCCTCGGCCGGCAGCGCGGCCGCCTGCGGCGCGACGACGTGCAGCACCAGCGCCTCCGGGTCGCCCGCGAGGGTGACGCCGTTCGGCAGCTGCAGGTCGCCCGCGGTCACCACGAAGCCGACGTCCTTGCCGTCGACGTCGACCTCGACGCCGGACGGGATGTGGGTCGCCTCGGCCTCGACCGAGACCGTCACGAGCTGCTGGTCGACGAGAGCGCCGCCGATGACCTCACCGGCCACGGTGACCGGGATCTCGACGGTGACCTTCTCGCCGCGCTTGACCAGCAGCAGGTCGACGTGCTCGACGAAGCCCTTGATCGGGTCGCGCTGGACACCCTTGGGCAGCACCAGCTCGTCGACGCCGTCGCCCTGGACGTGGATCAGCACGTTGGCGGTGCGCAGGGCCAGCAGCAGCTCGTGACCCGGCAGGGTCAGGTGCCGCGGCTCCGTGCCGTGGCCGTACAGGACAGCGGGAACCTTGCTGGCGCGGCGGATCTTGCGAGCGGCGCCCTTGCCGAACTCGGTGCGGAGCTCGGCGGCGATGAGAACCTCGGACACGGCACATCTCCTAGGGAGGATCGTCTACGGATGGCGCGCTCCCCCTCACCCGCCCTAGCGGAAGGCGTTACGAGCGCAACTTGTGCAGCCTACCCGAATCGCGGCCCCCACCACTCCTTCGGCGGGGGCCGGCCCGTCAGGAGGCGATCAGCTCTCGCCCTCGAAGAGGCTGGTCACCGAGCCGTCCGTGAAGACCTGCTCGATGGCCCGGGCGAGCAGCGGCGCGATCGACAGCACCGTCAGGCTGTCGAACCGCTTGTCCTCCGCCAGCGGCAGCGTGTTGGTGACGACCACCTCGGAGATCCGCGAGTTCTTCAGCCGGTCCACCGCCGGGTCGGAGAACACCGCGTGCGTCGCCGCGACGACCACGTCCGTCGCGCCGTGCTCGTACAGCGCGTCCGCGGCCTTGCAGATCGAGCCACCGGTGTCGATCATGTCGTCGATCAGGACGCAGGTGCGCCCCTTGACCCGGCCTACCACCTCGTGCACCTTGACCTGGTTCGCCACGTCCAGGTCCCGGCGCTTGTGGATGAACGCCACCTGGGTGCCCAGGGCGTCCGACCAGCGCTCGGCCAGCCGCACCCGGCCGGTGTCCGGCGAGACGATCGTCGTGGTCGCCGGGTCGAGCTTGTCCCGCAGATAGTCGATCAGCACCGGCGACGCGAACAGGTGGTCCACCGGGCCATCGAAGAAGCCCTGGATCTGCGAAGTGTGCAGATCGATCGACATCAACCGGTCGGCGCCCGCCTGCTTGAACAGGTCGGCCATCAGCCGCGCCGTGATCGGCTCGCGGCCCCGGCCCTTCTTGTCCTGCCGGGCGTACCCGAAGAACGGCAGGATCACGGTGATGCGCTTGGCCGAGGCCCGCTTCAGGGCGTCGACCATGATGAGCTGCTCCATGATCCACTTATTGATCGGAGCGGTGTGGCACTGCATCACGAACGCGTCGCAACCCCGGACCGACTCCAGATAGCGAACGTAGATCTCGCCGTTGGCGAAGTCACGCAGCGCCGTCGGGGTGATCTCCACCCCCAGGTTCGACGCCACCTCCTCGGCCAGCTCAGGGAACGCCCGGCCCGAGAAGAACATCAGGTTCCGCTCGCCCGCCGCCTTAATTCCACTCACGACGCTCTCCTCGCCGAACACGCGGCCACCATCCGGCAACTCGTCATCCGTACCCGCGGCACCTCGCTGTGCCCCCTTGCTCGCTCGCTGTGCACGCCCACGGCGGCTGATTCCCCTCGGGAAGTTACGCGGTCTCCCGCGCCTCGAACTCTTGCTGCTGACTGCTGCGGACGGCCCTCTCGCCGCCCCGTGTGTGGCTATTCCTGACCGGCCTCTTCCTGAGCCGCCAGCGCGAGCCGCGCGGCCTCGGCCGAAGAGGTCCCCGCGCGGCGGCGCGTGACCCACCCTTCGATATTGCGCTGCCTGCCCCGGGCCACCGCCATGGCCCCGGGCGGGACGTCATTGGTGATCACAGAACCGGCCGCCGTGTAGGCGCCGTCGCCCACCCGCACCGGAGCGACCAGCATGTTGTCGCTGCCCACGCGCGCGTGGTCGCCCACCACCGTGTGGTGCTTCTCGACGCCGTCGTAGTTCACGAACACGCACGCGGCGCCGATGTTGGACCCGCTGCCGATGGTGGCGTCACCGACATAGGTCAGGTGCGGCACCTTGCTGCCCTCGCCGATCGACGCGTTCTTGGTCTCGACGTACGTCCCGATCTTCCCCTTGCGGCCGAGACGCGTGCCGGGACGCAGGTACGCGTACGGGCCGACCGACGCCTGCGCGCCGATCTCCGCGCCTTCGCAGACCGCGTTGCGCACCACGGCGTCCTCGCCGACGACGGTGTCCGTCAGGGTGCTCGCCGGACCGATGGCCGCGCCGGCCCCCACCGACGTCGCGCCGTGGAGCTGGGTGTCCGGATGGATCACCGCGTCGGGCTCGATCACCACCCCGGCGTCGATCCACGTGCTGGACGGGTCGACGATCGTGACGCCCGCGCGCATGTGGTCCCTGAGGATGCGGTCGTTGAGCACGCGGCGGGCGAAGGAGAGCTGGACCCGGTCGTTGACGCCCTCGACCTCGACGTAGTCGGCCGCGATGTGCGCGCCCACCCGGTGGCCGTCCTCACGGAGGATCGACAACACGTCGGTGAGGTACTCCTCGCCCTGGGCGTTGGCCACCCCCACCCGCTTGACCGCGTCCGCGAGCAGCAGCCCGTCGAACGCGTAGACGCCCGAGTTCATCTCGGCGACCGCCCGCTGCTCGGGCGTGGCGTCCTTCTCCTCGACGATCTCCAGGACCGCTCCGGTGGAGTCGCGGATGATCCGGCCGTACCCCGTCGGGTCGGGCACCACGGCCGTCAGCACGGTGACCGCGTTGCCGTCCCCGGCGTGCCGCTCCACCAGCTCACGCAGGGTCTCCTCACGCAGCAGCGGCGTGTCGCCGTACGTGACGAGGACCGTGCCGTTGATCGTGCCCACCGCCTCCAGGACGGTGCGCACCGCGTGGCCCGTGCCGTTCTGCCGGGACTGGACGACCGTCAGCACGTCCGGCGCGCTCTCGGCCAGGTGGGCCTCGACCCGCTCGCGGGCGTGGCCGACCACGACGATCAGGCGCTCGGGCCGCAGCCCTCGCGCCGCGCCGAGCATGTGGTCGACCAGGGCGCGACCGCACAGCTCGTGGAGGACCTTGGGGGTTCTCGACTTCATCCGGGTTCCCTCGCCCGCGGCGAGGACGATGACAGCGGCAGGGCGCGGCACACTCACTTGCGGGGGCTCCCTCGGATCCGCGATTGAAACAGGTCGGCCTGAGGATCACGTACGGCTACCGCCGAGGCGTCGCACGGTCACCCACTCGACAAGGTGAGCTTACCTGGCGCCCCCAAGGCGGAATCCAGCCCCCACCTGGAACGCAACCCCTCGCGACGGTCACTCAGCGTGACCGCGGAACGCCCCTCCCGGGGTGGCGCGGAGCGCCCGGATGGCCGCATCGGGCCGGCGGTCTCGATATTCACGTTGCCGGACACTCCGGACAGTGACCACAAGACCCGCCTGATCAGCCGAAATCACCGCAACAGGGATGCCGGTCCTCCACGGGACCGACCCAGTGGCCGAGACCCCGGCTCCCCCGCCCAAGGCCGCCCACGCGCCCACCCTGGGACCGTGGGCGACCCAAAAGCAGAAGCCTGGCCCGGATTCACCGGCCCAGGCTTCGAACCTGTTGTCACTGCTCCCGGGAGAGGATTCGAACCCCTACAAACGACACCAAAAGACGTTGTCCTGCCTGGTTAGACGACCCGGGATGGTCTCGAACCCTGGGTGAAGGTTCGGAGCCTCGCCCTAGCTTACCGATCGAGGGCAGGCTCTGCCGATTCGATTGATGCGGCACGAAAGATCCCTTCGACCCATCCCTCGATCTTTCGGTAGAGCCGGGCGCCACGGCGGACCTCAACCCGGAGACAGCCGTGGTATTCCTCTCCGACATTGCTCCGCACGGTCGCGGGCCTATGCCGCTTGATGACGGGATTGCCGAACTGATCCTCCGTGCCACCGGTCTGCCCCAGCCAGAACTTCTCCGCCTCGACGAGATCCGCCGTCTCGTGGATACAGACGTGGAAGACCACATCCGCGCGATCCACCCCGGCCACATCCAGAAATCGAAGGAAGAAGCGGATCAGGCCGGGGTCGCTGTTCATGAAGACGACCCGGTCATAGCGACGACCCGGCTTGTTCTTCCCTCCTTCACACCAATAGGCCACCGCACCGGCGATGAGGAGGTCTCTCTCGGAGAGCTGGCCCACCATCGCGGCCGCGTCGTCCCGAACCTCTTGCCTGCGGGCCTCGCGCTCGCCTCGCTCGCTCTCCCAGTAGCGTCGCGCACCTTCCGCGGCCCGCTGCTTGCGCTGCTCCGGGCCGAGCCTCGGGGGCTCGGGCAGGTCGCGAACCCAGAGCGACACCGAGGACTTGGAAACGCCCAGCTCGCTCACGATCTCGCCGTAGGACCGACCCGCCAGGCGAAGTTCACGAGCCCGCGTCCTCAGATCGTCCTTGGCGTTGGCCCGCAGCGGGGATCCGGGTGGGATCACGTCTCTGAGCAACTCGTTGAGAGTGCCGTCGCTGCCGATGCCGAGGAGGTCCTTGATCTGGGCGCGGGACTTGCCGGACGCCCTGAGGGCGACAGCCTGACCGCGAAGCGCCTCAAACCGGGCGAGCTGCTGGGAGGTTCTCGTCATGGATAGAACGCTAGTTCTGATTACCCATTGTCGCAATTCAATTACCCATCGCGCACACGCACACTCCCGGGAACACGGCCAGAGGGCGTCTAACCTGCGACAAAGGTTGTCCCGGCACCCTGGCCCCCGACCGTCGCGGACGCATGCTTTTAGCAGATCTAATGGCACTTTCACAAGGCATGGATGCACCACGAGTTGGGGTCGGATTGAGTCACCTTCCCTACATTCGCCGCCTCGAAAGTCCTAACTTACGATGGCGTAGGTTACGGTGGCGTAGCCGGACATCTTCCCCACTTCTTCGCGAGGTAGCCCATGACTGTCCTCACCGAGCGTCCTGCACCGCAGCCCAAGCCGGAGTTCGAGCCAGAACCGAAAACCAGAGCCGAACTGATCACCTTCGGCATCGTCGTCGGGGCTCCCATCCTCGCCGTGATCGCCGCCGTGCCGTTCGCCTGGGGATGGGGTCTGGGCTGGAGCGATGTCGTAATCTTCGCGGTCTTCTACGTCGTGTCCGGCCTCGGAGTAACAGTGGGCTACCACCGCTACTTCACGCACGGCTCGTTCAAGTCCACGCGGACGATGAAGTTCATCCTGGGGATCGCCGGCAGCCTCTCGCTCGAGATGTCCGTGCTCGACTGGGTCGCCACCCACCGCAAGCACCACAAGTTCTCCGACAAGGAGGGCGACCCGCACTCGCCGTGGCGGTTCGGCCCCGGCTTCAAGTCCATGTCCAAGGGGCTGCTCTACGCGCACATGGGCTGGCTGTTCGAATCCGAGCGCACCAACCGTGCGAAGTACGCTCCGGACCTGGTCAAGGACCCGGACATCATGAAGCTGCACCGGTGGTTCCCGGCGCTCGCCGCCACGTCGATGCTGCTGCCGCCGGTGCTCGGCGGGCTGGTGACCTGGTCCTGGCAGGGAGCGCTCACCGCGTTCTTCTGGGGCACCCTGATCCGGATCGGCCTGCTCCACCACGTCACCTGGTCGATCAACTCGATCTGCCACGTCTTCGGCGAGGAGGCGTTCGAGGTCCGCGACAAGTCGCGCAACGTGTGGTGGTTGGCGATCCCGTCGTTCGGCGAGTCGTGGCACAACCTGCACCACTCCGACCCCACCTGCGCCAGGCACGGCGTGCTCAAGGGGCAGATCGACCTCAGCGCGGGCCTGATCCGCTGGTTCGAGAAGGCCGGATGGGCCCACGATGTGCGCTGGCCCAATGAGGAGCGGCTGGCGGCGAAACGACTTGGGTGATCCCGCCGATACCCCCTCTCCACACGCATCGGCTGTCGCCCTGCCCCTCGCCTCCGCGCAGGCGCCGGCGACAGCCGTACGGACCCGCCCGGCCCCGCCGAACGGCAAGGCGACGGCGAAGCCGGAATCCGTCAACGCACCTAAACAGGCCATGATGGGACGTGTGAACGACTCCTCCCGATCTCGACGACGTATGACGGGCGCGGAGCGACGCGAGCAGTTGATCCAGATCGGCCGCGCGCTCTTCGCCGAGAAGGGCTTCGACGGAACCTCGGTCGAGGAGATCGCGGCGAGCGCCAAGGTTTCCAAGCCCGTCGTCTACGAACACTTCGGCGGCAAGGAGGGCATCTACGCCGTCGTCATCGACCGGGAGATGCAGCGGCTGCTGACCCTGGTCACGCAGGCGCTGTCGGCCTCGCACGCACTGGTCAAGCTGGAGCGGGCGGCCCTCGCCCTCCTCCAGTACATCGAGGAGAGCAACGAGGGCTTCCGCATCCTGGTCCGCGACTCGCACGCCGCGTCCGGGACGGGCACGTTCGCGAGCCTGCTCAGCGACATCGCCAGCCAGGTCGAGGACGTGCTGGCCGACGAGTTCAAGGAGCGCGGCTACGACCCGAAGCTCGCGCCGATGTACGCGCAGATGCTGGTCGGCATGACGGCGCTGACCGGGCAGTGGTGGCTGGACGTGCGCAAGCCCCGGCGCGAGGAGGTCGCGGCGCACCTGGTCAACCTCTCCTGGAACGGCCTGACCGGTCTCGATCCCAATCCGCAGCTCACGGCCGCCACCCGCGGCCTGGTGCTCTCCCCTCCCCCGGACACCCGTACGGCGCGGCCCGCCGAGCGGGACGCCAAGGAGCAGGACAAGGCGCGGGAGCGCGATCTGAAGGAGCAGGAGAAGCTCCAGCGCGAGCAGCAGAAGGCCCGCGAACGCGAACAGAGAGAACGCGAGAAAGCCCGCGAACGCGAGCTCAAGGACCAGGAGAAGCTCCAGCGCGAGCAGGAGAAAGCTCGCGAACGCGAACAGAGAGAACGCGAAAAGGCCCGCGAACGCGAGCTCAAGGAGCAGGAGAAGGCCCAGCGCGAGCAGCAGAAGGTGCTGGAGCGGCAGGCGCGCCGGGCGAGCAAGGCCGGCGCTCCCGAGCGGGCGGACGGAAGCTGAGCCCTCTGATTCGGCCGGGGGCCGCCCACCGGCCCTTCTGACCGGCCATCTGAACGTCTCGCGAGCTTCTCCCGCGAGCTCGTTCGTGACATCACGCCCTCGGCCGATCGCGCCCCCGGTTCCTATTCCTTCTTCCGGGCCACGACGAAGATCCGGCGGAACGGAAAGGCCGTGCCGTACGGGCGGCGCGGGTACGCCTCGGCGAGCAGCCGTCCGCATTCGGCGAGGAAGGCCGCGTGGCGGTCCGGGGAGAGCCGGTTGAACATGGGACGCAGCGCGGTCCCCTTGACCCAGCCGAGTACGGCGTCCGCGCCGGGGAGCACGTGGATGTAGGTGGTCTCCCAGGCGTCCACGGCGCAGCCGAGCCCGGCGAGCAGTTCCAGGTATTCGACCGGTTCGCCGACCGGCGCGTCGCGTACGAGATCTCCCAGTTCGTCACGCCAGGCCGGCGTACGGCAGAGCCCGCGGATCAGGGTGTGGCTGGGCGCGTCGAAGTTGCCGGGCACCTGGAAGGCGAGCCATCCGCCAGGGGTCAGGTGGGTCACCCAGCGGGCGAGCAGCTCGCGATGCTCGGGCACCCACTGGAGGACCGCGTTCGACACGAGGACGTCGACGGGGCGGGACGGACGCCAGTCGCGCACGTCGGCGACCTCGAACCCGAGGCGCTCGCCGCCGGGAGCCTTCTCGATCATCGAGGCGGAGGAGTCGACGCCGTGCACGGTCGCGGTCGGCCAACGCCCGGCGAGTTCGGCGGTCAGCTCCCCGGTGCCGCAGCCGAGATCGACCACGTACGCGGGATTTCGCGCGGCCACCCGGGCGAGCAGGTCACGGAAGGGCCGGGACCGCTCGTCGGCGTAGGCGCGGTAGACCGCGGGGTCCCAAATGTCCGATCCCATGAAGATCCTCCAATTTATCTTGATGTCGAGATATTCTCCGCCTCGGTTTCTCGATGTCAAGAGAGCTAAAATCAACGCCATGTCGCATTCCAGGGCCAGCGAAGACGAGGTGGACCGGCTCGTCGCCGCCTGGCGACAGGAGCGCCCGGACCTGGACGTCTCTCCCCTCGAAGTGCTCAGCCGGGTGTCACGGCTCAGCCGCCACCTCGATCGCGCGCGACGGGCGGCGTTCACCGAGCACGATCTCGAATCCTGGGAGTTCGACGTGCTCACCGCGCTACGGCGCTCCGGCAAGCCGTACGAGCTGAGCCCGGGCGCGCTGCTGCGGGCGACGCTGGTCACCTCGGGAACGATGACGAACCGCATCGACCGGCTGACCGCCTCCGGGCTGGTCACGCGGCACCCCGACCCGGAGGACCGGCGCGGTGTCCTCGTACGGCTGACCACTCTGGGACTCGAGCGGGTGGACGCGGCCTTCGTCGGCCTGCTGCGGCGCGAGCGCGAACTGCTCGTCGGCCTGGGCGAGCGCGAGCAGCGCGCCCTCGCCACCCTGCTCCACACCCTGCTCGTCCCTTTCGACGCCTCAGATGGCGGAGCGCACTAGAACTACCGCGTCGACAAATCCCCACTTATTACGACAAAGCGGACAAACCGCCCTATTCGCCATGCGATGAATTATGCCGAAATGGCAGCCCAGAAGTGTGATTTACGTCACACGAAAAGGACATGGGCGTGCCGCAGCGACGGGCGTCGAAATCTGGACACAGCAAGGTGATCAGCGGATATACCGCTGGCTACATCTCTGACGGCCCCGACCATCCATCCGGTTCCATCGATTCACAAGATTTTTTCAGCTTTGATCGCGGCCGCCCCTTGGTAACGTCCCTGTCATCCCTTTACTGACGGATGGGACGCAAATTGACGTCCCACGACAGACCAAGGAGTACCCCCTCATGAAGCGCACTCTCGCTTTCGGTGGCCTCGTCGCCACCGCCGGCCTCCTGGCCGCCGGTCTGGCCGCTCCGGCCCAGGCCACCAACACCGTGTCCAGCGACAACCTGGCGAACACCAACCTGGCCGCCAAGCAGGTCGCTACGTTCTGGTTCGGTGAGGCCAAGGCCAACCTGCTCAACGCCACCCCCTACGGCGTTGAGACCAAGATCGTCGCCAAGCACGTCTCCAAGGGCGGGCCGTCGGCCGACAGCAAGCCGGGCGTCGTGCCGGCGATCGGCGACGAGAAGAAGGCCGCCGCCAAGTCGAAGAACGTCAACCTGCCGAAGACCTCCGGCAAGGTGTTCTTCATCGGCGCGGACAAGAAGCCGCACTGGTGCTCCGCCACCTCGGTGCAGTCCACGTACAAGAACGTGGTCGCCACCGCCGGCCACTGCGTGTACGACACCGGCGCAAACGCCGCCACGATGGACAAGTGGGTCTTCATCCCGGGTTACTACCAGGGCAAGACCCCGTGGGGCATCTACGTCGGCAAGCAGGCCTTCACGCACTACGACTACGACGTCTACGAGGACGGCGACCGCGACTACGCGTTCGTGACCGTCTACGACGGCGTCCTGCCGGAGAGCGCGACGGCGGACAAGGACTACACGTCCGAGGTCTTCGCCTCCAAGGCGGACGCTGAGGCCGCGAAGGCGAAGCTCCAGGCCGACAAGAGCACCGTCTGGTCCAAGCTGGAGATCGTCGAGGTCAAGGGCGACAACCGGGCGAAGCCCGCCACCGTGGCCGACTTCCAGGCCCTGAACGAGGGCAAGGACCTCACCGGCGACGGCCCGTTCGCCGACGGCACCATCGCCGGCAAGGCGCAGGAGATCGACGCCCGGGAGTACCGCTCGGACAAGGACTCCTACGTCAGCCGGGACGGCAAGACGCTGTACTTCCGGACCAAGGTCGAGGGCAAGGGCAAGCGCCACGACCACCAGAAGCCGGAGTTCAAGTACTTCAAGCGGAACTTCTGGACCAAGGCTGCCAACGGCTACCAGGTCGTCGGCAAGACCTTCCAGGTCGGCGTGAAGAGCGTCGGTCGCCTCGGTGACAACGTGGGCGGTCAGGGTCTGGCCTACAACCAGAAGCTCGGCAAGCCCGTCTTCGTGTTCGGTTACCCGAGCGGCACCCACCCGGACGGCAACAACGCCTTCACCGGCAAGACCCTCAAGTACGCCTACGGCAAGACCTTCGCGGTCCAGGCCCCGGCCATCAAGGGCGAGGAGCTGCAGGGCATCAAGTCGTCGTTCACCGGTGAGGGCGCCATCGGCTCGTCCTGGCTGCTGAACTACCAGAGCGCCCGCCGTATCGGCTACCTGAACGGTGTGACCATCGGTGTCTCCGACACCACCGGCAACAACCGTTACGACACCAGCTTCTCCCCGTACTTCGACGGTGAGACCTACGGTGTCTACAAGGCCGCGGCCGCCTCCTGGTCCGGCAAGATCGCCTGACCTTCTGGTCAACGATCTGAGCTGAGGTAACCCCTCAGCCCAACCGCAGCGAAGAAGAGACCCGGCATCCAGCCGGGTCTCTTTTTTGTGTTCCCGTGTCCCAGCGCGTCAGCGGGACACTCGCGGGGCGGCTTCTCCCCCGAAAAGCGCGACGGGGGCGCACTCCTGCGCCCCCGTTACCCCCCCGCTCGCCCCCTTCGGCACTTCGGACAGTGGGCCGCACTGAATTCCTCTTGCCCCTATATCCCACTTTTTCCACACAAAGTCGGACAATCGCGACGTCACATGACGATATGCCAGGGGGAGGTTTCGGAAGAGACTGTGATTTAGCTCACAGTGGGCGGTAAGTGGCGAGCCGTCTTGGGGCTCCAGCGAGCGTCGATCAGCCCAAGTTGATCAGGGAAAACAACGACTCCTATGGATCTGACGCCCCCACCGCCCGATTCGGTTCCACCGGTCCGTGACATTTTCCGGACTTCCCTCACAGGAAGCCCTCAGATAGCGTCCTGCCATCCCTTTCCTGACGCATGGGGCGCGAATTGACGTCCCACGACAGACCAAGGAGTTCCCCTCCATGAAGCGCACTTTCGCCTTCGGCGGCCTCGTTGCCACCGCCGGCCTCCTGGCCGCCGGCCTGGCCACTCCGGCCCAGGCCACCGGTGACGTCGCCACCAACCCCCTCGCGAACACCAACATGGCCGCCCGCCAGGTCGCCGCGTTCTGGTACGGCGAGGCCAAGGCCAACCTGATCAACGCCACCCCCTACGGCGTTGAGACCAAGATCGTCGCCAAGCACGTCTCCAAGGGCGGGCCCACGGCCGACAGCAAGCCCGGCATCGTGCCGGCCATCGGCGACGAGAAGAAGGTCGCCTCGAAGTCGAAGAACGTCAACCTGCCGAAGACCACCGGCAAGGTGTTCTTCATCGGCGCGGACAAGAAGCCGCACTGGTGCTCGGCCACCTCGGTGCAGTCGAACTACCGCAACCTGGTCGCCACCGCCGGCCACTGCGTGTACGACACCGAGTCCAACGCCGCCACGATGGACAAGTGGGTCTTCATCCCGGGTTACTACCAGGCGAAGACCCCGTGGGGCATCTACGTCGGCAAGCAGGCCTTCACGCACTACGACTACGACGTCTACGAGGACGGCGACCGCGACTACGCGTTCGTGACCGTCTACGACGGCGTCCTGCCGGAGAGCGTGAGCGCCGACCGCGACTACGAGAAGGTCTGGCCGACCCTCAAGGAAGCCCAGGCGGACAAGGCGAGCAAGGACAGCACGCCCGCCACCGTCGGCGCCAAGATGGAGATCACCGAAGTCGTCACCGACAAGGTCGTCGCCGTCGGCACCGCCGAGTCCAAGAAGGTCGCCGTCAAGGTCGCCGACTTCCAGGCCCTGAACAAGGGCAAGGACCTCACCGGCAACGGCCCGTTCGCCGAGGGCACCGGCGCCGACGCCGCCGTCGCGATCACCGACAAGGACTACAAGTCCGACAAGGACTCGTACGTCAGCGAGGACGGGACCACCCTCTTCTTCCGTGTGAAGAGTGGTGTCGTCAACAACAAGCCGACGTTCAAGTACTTCAAGCGGACCTTCTGGGCGAACTACGACCTGGACTACAAGGTCAGCGGCAAGTTCTTCCAGATCGGCCTGAAGAGCGTCGGTCGCCTCGGCGACAACGTGGGCGGTCAGGGTCTGGCCTACAACCAGAAGGTCGGCAAGCCGGTCTTCGTGTTCGGCTACCCGAGCGGCACCCACCCGGACGGCAACAACGCCTTCTCCGGCCACACCCTCAAGTGGACCTACGGCAAGACCTTCGCGGTCCAGGCCCCGGCCATCAAGGGCGAGGAGCTCATCGGCACCAAGTCGTCGTTCACCGGTGAGGGCGCCATCGGCTCCTCCTGGCTGGTGAACTACAACAACGGCCGCCGCGTCGGCTACCTGAACGGTGTGACCATCGGCGTCTCCGACACCGACAACAACAACCGTTACGACACCAGCTTCTCCCCGTACTTCGACGGTGAGACCTACGGCGTCTACAAGGCTGCGACCAACCTCTGGTCCGGCAAGATCGTCTGACCTTCTGGTCAACGATCTGAGCTGAGGTAACCCCTCAGCCCAACCGCAGCGAAGAAGGGACCCGGCATCCAGCCGGGTCCCTTCTTTCGTATCCGCGCCCCGGACGGGGGCGCCCCGTCCGAGAAGAATCAGAATGGCGGCCGGCGGGCGGCAAAGCCCGTGAGAGACGTTCTCCGCGGCTTTCCACATGACTCCTGACCGCGCGGCACGTACGGCCGTAACCCGGCGGACGGCGGGGACGCCGAGCGGCCTCAGGTGATCTGTGGGCCCTCTCGACATCGCTCAAATCCCTATTCGGGGCCGATTGCCGCCGGCCACGCGGTGCGGCCCTCGGTGATCAGGTCCCCCACCGGGCACGGATCCGTCCCACCTCACACCACGAAATGGCCGACGGCCGCATGGGTCCTCGTTAGAACGCCTCGAACGCCGCCGGATCTCGCATGTTCGTGGGAGATCACCGGCATACGGCGGATTGTCCGCTATCGGCCACGGCCTTCCTCGCTCCGGCTTTTCCCCTTCTTGGGAAGCAAGCCGGCGAGCGTTACATTTACCCGCCCGCGCGGGCCGATTCGTATACGACCGCCCGCCGACCAGAACTACGGCATTTCGGGCAACGGGCACCTGATGCCCACGGAGAGTCGCGACACCGCGATGAAGGCGGGCCCGTATATACCCCGCCTCCGTATCGATGCCGTCCACGTCTGGATTCACGAGCCCAATAGGGGCGGGGACCAGGCCAAACGTGGCACTTGCCGGCGACGAAGAGGCCCTGACGAGCGGCCACGCTCCCGTAGGCCGACCACAGCAGCCCCAAATCCGGAACCAGGCAAGACTCACCCAGCTTTCGCCGCATATCCCCGTAAATCAGACGAACCACTCAAGCGCGTCGCCGCCGTGACGCCCCGGACACGAAAAGCCCGTTCCCAAACTGTGATTCATGTCACATTCGGCGGGTGAATCGATCCGCCTGACCTACTTGCCGCTTGGTCTCGGATCCGCATGTTGATCAGCAGAAACGGATCGGAAAGCCTCCGGGATATCTAGGACGTACCGACCACTCGTATCGGTTCCACCGATCTCACACTTTTCATTCGACTTCCCTCACAGCAATCACTTAGGTAGTTTCTTGGTCATCCCTTTACTGACGCATGGGACGCAGACGGCGTCCCACGACAGACCAAGGAGAAGACCCTTGAAGCGCTCTCTCGCTTTCGGTGGCCTCGTCGCCACCGCCGGCCTCCTGGCCGCCGGCCTGGCCACTCCGGCCCAGGCGACCAACACCGTGTCCAGCGACACCCTGGCGAACACCAACCTGGCCGCCCAGGAAGTCGCCGCGTTCTGGTACGGCGAGGCCAAGGCCAACCTGATCAACGCCACCCCCTACGGCGTTGAGACGACCAAGGTCACCGCCAAGCATGTCTCGACCGGCGGTCCTTCTGCCGACACGAAGCCGGGCGTCGTGCCGGCGATCGGCGACGAGAAGAAGGTCGCCGCCAAGTCGAAGAACGTGAACCTGCCGAAGACCTCCGGCAAGGTGTTCTTCATCGGCGCGGACAACAAGCCGCACTGGTGCACCGCGACCTCGGTTCAGTCCGGGTACAAGAACCTGGTCGCCACCGCCGGCCACTGCGTGTACGACACCGGTGCGAACGCCGCCACGCTGGACCGCTGGGTCTTCGTGCCCGGCTACTACCAGGGCAAGACCCCCTGGGGCATCTACGTCGGCAAGCAGGCCTTCACGCACTACGACTACGACGTCTACGAGGACGGCGACCGCGACTACGCGTTCGTGACCGTCTACAACGGCGTCCTGCCCGAGAGCGTGAGCGCCGACCGTAACTACGAGTCGAAGGTCTTCCGCACCCGCGCCGAGGCCGAGAAGGAGCTGCGGAGGCTCCAGGCGGACAAGAGCACCGGCTGGTCCGACCTCAAGATCGTCGAGGTCCGTGGCGGCCGTGGCGACCACCACGGCCGTGACGACCGCCGTGGTCGCGACAACGACCGTGGCCGCGACCACGACCGTGGCTACAAGGTCGCCGTGACCGTGTCCGAGTTCGCCAAGCTGAACCCGGGCAAGGACCTCACCGGCAACGGCCCGTGGGCCCTGGGCACCGGCGCCGACGCCGCGGTCGAGATCAGCAAGAGCGACTACCGCTCCGACCGGGACACGTACGTCAGCCGTGACGGCAGCACGCTGTACTTCCGCACGGCGGTCGACACGCGCCCCGGCGACGGCGACGGCCACCACGGTGGCGGCAAGGGCGGCGGCAAGGGCGACGGCAGGGGTGGCGACCACAACGGCCGCCGCGACCTGGCCCCCAGCCCGAGCCCCTCTCCGGTCACGGACGCGTCCCCCACTGCCTCGCCGGAGGCGACTGCGGACCGTGGCGACCACGGGCGTCCCGAGCGCGTCTACAAGTACTTCAAGCGGACCTTCTGGGCCACCAAGCAGCAGCAGGGCGTGGGCGGCTACAAGATCGTCGGCAAGAAGCTCGCGATCGGCCTCAAGGACGTCGGCCGCCTCGGCGACAACGTGGGTGGGCAGGGCCTGGCCTACAACCAGAAGCTCGGCAAGCCCGTCTTCGTGTTCGGCTACCCGAGCGGCGTCCACCCGGACGGCAACAACGCCTTCACCGGCAAGACCCTCAAGTACGCCTACGGCAAGACCTTCGCCGCTCAGGCCCCCGAGATCAAGGGCGAGGAGCTGCAGGGCATCAAGTCGTCGTTCACCGGTGAGGGCGCCATCGGCTCGTCCTGGCTGCTGAACTACCAGAGCGCCCGTCGCGTCGGCTACCTGAACGGTGTGACCATCGGCCTGGCCGACACCGACAAGAACGGCCGCATCGACACCAGCCTCTCCCCGTACTTCGACGGTGAGACCTACGGCGTCTACAAGGCCGCGGCCAACCTCTGGTCCGGCAAGATCGTCTGACCATCTGTCAACGATCTGAGCTGAGGTAACACCTCAGCACCCCTCCGCGACGGGAAAGGGGCCTGGCAGCCAGCCGGGCCCCTTTTTCGCGTCTCCCCGCTGCCACGTTCAGCGGAATTCACCGCCGCCCCTGCCTGATCGGCTTCGCCGCCCTGCCCAGTAGAGCGGAGCAGGCGGGAACGAGGACCGGGGGTCGGTTTCGTCAGCTGTCGAGGCGGGCGGCGAGGTCGAGCCATTCGAGCTCGACCTCCTCCTTCTGCGTGGCGACCTCGCGCAGCTCGGCGTCCAGCGCGCCGAGACGCTCGAAGTCGCTTGCGGCCTCGGCCATCTGCGCGTGCAGCTTCGCCTCGCGCTCGCCGAGCCGGTCGAGCTGCCGCTCCAGCCGCCCCAGCTCCTTCTGCAGCTCGCGCTGCTCCTTGGCCGACAACCCTCCGGAAGCGGCAGCCCCGGTGGAGCCGCCGGCGGCCGTCTCCGACGCCGCGCCCGCCCCGGCCGGTACAGCCAGCGCCGTACCCGAGGACGCGGCACGGGCGGACAGGGCGCCGCCGGTGGCACGCCGCGCGAGGTATTCGTCGACGCCACCGGGCAGCATGGAGAGCTTGCCGTCACCGAGGAGGGCGACACAGCGGTCGGACACCCGCTCAAGGAAGTAGCGGTCGTGGCTGACCACGACCAGCGTGCCCGGCCATCCGTCGAGCAGGTCTTCCAGCTCGGTGAGCGTCTCGATGTCGAGGTCGTTGGTCGGCTCGTCGAGGAGCAGCACGTTCGGCTCGTCCATGATCAGCCGCAGGAGCTGCAGGCGGCGGCGTTCGCCACCGGACAGGTCTCCGATGACCTTCCACTGCGCCTCGCCCTTGAAGCCGAGGCGCTCGAGGAGCTGCGAGGCCGACCATTCCTTCTTGCCGACCTGGATGTACTTACGGATCTCTTCGACGGTCTCCAGCACGCGGCGGGACGGGTCGAGCTCGGCCAGCTCCTGGGAAAGGTGCGCGAGCCGTACGGTCTTGCCGCGGACCACCCGGCCGGAGTCGGGCGTGACGGATCCGGACAGCAGGCGCAGGACGGACGACTTGCCCGAGCCGTTGACGCCGATCAGGCCGATGCGGTCGCCGGGGCCGAACTGGAAGGTGGAGTGGTCGAGCACGACCGGACCCGCGCCGGGCCCTCCGGCGTGCAGGGTCACGTCCTCCAGGTCGTAGACGGTCTTGCCGAGCCGCGCGGAGGCGAACTTCATCAGTTCGACGGTCTCGCGGGCCGGCGGCTCGTTCGCGATCAGCGCCTCGGCGGCGTTGATGCGGAACTTGGGCTTGGACGTCCGGGCCGGCGGGCCGCGCCGCAGCCAGGCGATCTCCTTGCGCATGAGGTTCTGGCGGCGCTCCTCGGCGGCCTGCGCGATGCGGGCGCGCTCGGCCTTGGCCAGCACGTACGCGGCGTACCCGCCTTCGTAGCGTTCGACAGAGGCGTCCACGACCTCCCAGGTCCGGGTGGCGACCGCGTCGAGGAACCACCGGTCGTGCGTGACGACGAGCAGCGCCGACTTGCGCTGGGCGAGGTGCCCGGCGAGCCAGGCGATGGCCTCGATGTCGAGGTGGTTCGTCGGCTCGTCGAGGATGATCAGCTCGTGCTCGTCGATGAGTAGTTTCGCGAGGGCGGTGCGCCGCCGCTCACCGCCCGACAGCGCGCCGGCCTGCGTCGTCAGGTCGATGTCGCCGAGGAGGTTGGCGAGGATCTCCCTGATCGTGGCGTCGCCGGCCCACTCGTGCTCGGCCCGGCCGGACAGCACGAGGTCGCCGACCGGCGCCGCGGGATCGAAGTCGTCCCGCTGGGACAGCAGGCCGACGTGCAGGCCGCGGTTGTGCGTGACGCGTCCGCTGTCGGGTTTCAGCTCCCCTGCGATGATCGAAATCAGCGTGGACTTGCCGCCACCGTTGCGTCCGACGACGCCGATCCGCTCGCCCTGCCCGATGCCGAGCGTGACGTCGGTGAGCAGTGGCTTGGGCCCGAAGGCGTGGGAGACCGATTCAAGGTTGACCAGATTCATCGCCTGCCCAGCCTACCGATTCCCCAAAATCCCTCGTACGCCTGAGCCCGCCGTCCCGAGCGGAGGCGGTAGCGCGCTCAGCTGGAGGTGGCGGCCAGACGCACTCCCAGTCCGATCAGCACCGCTCCGCTCCCGGCGTCGAGGGCGCGGCGGACCCGTCGCCGGGTGAAGAACGCGCGGAGCGAGCCGACCACGTTGGCCAGGACGACGAACCAGATCGCGGTGACCAGCACGGCGATCGCCGAAAGCACAAGAGTGTCGGCGGTCGCCGGGTGGTTCCCGAGGAACTGCGGCATCAACGCGACGAAGAACGCCGCCGCCTTCGGATTGAGCAGGTTACACAGCAGCCCGCGACGGAATCCGTCGAGGATGCCGCCACCGGTGACCGTTTCTGTCATCGTCTCCAGCGGTGCTTCGGAACCCCGGTACGCCGCCTGCAGCGATCTTGCGCCCAGATAGAGCAGGTATGCGGCACCTGCGATCTTCGTGATCGTGAAGGCGGTCGCCGACGCGGCCAGCAGGGCCGCCACGCCGAGGGCGGCAGCGGCGGCCCACACGAACACACCGCCGGCCACGCCGAGCGCCGCCGCCATCCCGCCCCGCCGTCCGGTGACGGCCGCCTGCCGTACGACGACAGCGAAGTCGGGGCCGGGAGACATGGCGCCGAGCTGTATCACCGCCGCGAACGCGATCACCTGTCCCGCGGTCACCATCAGCGCTCTCCGTCCTGGCCGTCGCCGGCGGCCCGAAAGGAAGCACCGGCTCGGTGCTCGGCCGGTTCACGATCGGCGAAATCGGCGATCATGGGGGCCTGGGCCGGAGAAGTGGGGTCGGACATCGGGGGATCCTCCTGTCGGGTCGGGGCCGCGGAAGCCGGTCCAGAACCGAGAGGTGGCAGGCCGATCTCCGAGACGGCCCTGATCACGCGTGCGCTATGGCCGTTTCCTTTCCGGCCACCAGAACACCACGCGCGAAAGACGATGCATGAAGATCACGTTAGCACCGGCGGCCCTCCGTGCGGGGCCGTGCGACGAAGCCCGGACAGAGCGTTCAGGTCAGGGCGGTCTCGCGGAACGGCTTCAGCCCCATGCCCCGGATCCGGGGTGGTACGGGCGGCCCCTACGCGACGATCTCGGCGCCGGGGACGGGCCCGTCCGCGGTGACGGCGGCCCGGCACACACCGGCGGAGGTCAGCGCCTCCGAGAGCTCGCGGGCGTGGCCGGCGGACGCGGCCAGGAAGGCGCAGGTGGGCCCGGAACCGGAGACGAGCGCCCCCAGTGCCCCGGCGTCCCGGCCGACGTCGAGCGTCCGGGCGAGCGACGGACGGAGCGCGAGCGCGGCGGGTTGCAGGTCGTTGGCGAGGGCGGCGCCGAGCGCGCGGGCGTCCCCGTCCCGCAGGGCGGCCATAAGGGCCTCGTCGGCGGACGGCCACGCGACCTCCTCGCCCGCTTCGGCCCTGATGCGGTCGCACTCGCCGTACACCCGGGGAGTGGACAGGCCGCCGTCGGCCAGAGCGAACACCCAGTGGAACGCCCCGGTCGCCGGGACGGGGGTGAGCCGCTCACCGCGCCCGGTGCCGACGGCCGTGCCGCCGAGGAGGGCGAACGGCACGTCGCTGCCGATGCCCGCGCCGATCTCCATGAGCTCCTCGCGGGACAGGCCGAGCCCCCAGAGGGCGTCGCAGGCGAGGAGGGCGGCCGCCGCGTCGGCGCTGCCTCCGGCCATGCCGCCCGCGACCGGGATCGCCTTGCGGATCAGCAGGTCCACGCCGTACGGACGCCCGTCGGCTCCGATCTGCCCGGCGTGCTTGGCGAGGGCCTCGGCGGCGCGGATCGCGAGGTTGGTGGCGTCCGCGGGCACCTGGGAGGCGGCCTCGCCCTCGACGCGTACGGTGAACGCGCCGGCGGCGCCGGGCTCGGTCGCCGTCACCTCGTCGAAGAGCGAGACGGCGTGGAAGACGTTCACCAGGTCGTGGTAGCCGTCGTCACGCAGCGGCCCGACGGCGAGCTGCAGGTTGACCTTGGCCGGGACTCGCACCGTCACCCTCTGCGTAGCAGTCACAGCAGCCGAGCCTAGTGCCCCTCCCGTCAGCCTTTGCCCCGTCGCGTCGCCTAGCGGCGCGGGCGGTTTTCGGCGATGCGGGCGAAATCGGCGATGCCGAGTTGCTCCCCGCGCGCGGACGGCGCGACGCCCGCCCTGACCAGCGCCTCCTCGGCGGCGGCGGCCGTACCGGCCCAGGAGGACAGGGCGGCCCGGAGCGTCTTGCGGCGCTGCGCGAAGGCGGCGTCCACGGCCGCGAAGACCTCCCTGCGGGTGGCGGACGTCTCCGGCGGTTCGCGTCGTACCAGGGAGACCAGGCCGGAGTCGACGTTGGGCGCGGGCCAGAAGACGTTGCGGCCCACCGGCCCGGCGCGGCGCACGTCGGCGTACCAGGCGGCCTTGAGCGAGGGAACGCCGTAGATGCGCGACCCGGGGGCGGCGGCGAGACGGTCGGCGACCTCGGCCTGCACCATGACGAGCCCGCGGCGCAGGGACGGCAGGATCTCCAGCAGGTGCAGCAGCACCGGCACCGACACGTTGTACGGCAGGTTGGCCACCAATGCGGTGGGCAGCACGGGCAGGTCGTCCGCGCCGACCTTCAACGCGTCGGCGTGCACGACGGTGAGCCGGTCGGCGTGCTCGGGGTCCATCTGGGCGACGGTCAGGGGGAGCTGGGTGGCGAGCGCCGGGTCGATCTCGACCGCCACGACCTGGGCCACCTCGGGGAGGAGGGCGAGGGTGAGCGAGCCGAGGCCCGGCCCGATCTCGATGGCCACGTCGTCCGGGGTCACCTCGGCGACGCGGACGATGCGGCGGACGGTGCCGCCGTCGATGACGAAGTTCTGCCCGAGCTTCTTGGTCGGCCGGATGCCCAGCTTCTCCGCGAGCGCGCGCACCTCAACAGGGCCGAGCAGGCTCATGATGTCCGTTTCCTCACCACGCGCCGAAGGCGGCTTCGCCGTTGGTCATGATCGCGCCGGCGAAGTCGGTGACGTCCACGCCCTTGACCTCGGCCAGGCAGCGCAGGGTCAGCGGGATGAGGTAGGGCGCGTTCGGCTTGCCCCGGTGCGGGGTGGGCGGAAGGTAGGGCGCGTCGGTCTCCACGAGGATGAGCTCGGCGGGCGCCACCCGGGCCGCCGCACGGAGATATTCCGCGTTCTTGTACGTCACCGGCCCGGAGAACGACATGAAATAGCCGGCGTCGGCGCATTTCTTGGCCATCTCACCGTCACCGGAGAAGCTGTGGAAGACCACGACGTCCGGCGCGCCCTGGTCGGCCAGCACGCCGAGCACGTCGTCGTGGGCGTCGCGGTCGTGGATGACCAGCGCCTTGCCGGTGCGCTTGGCGATCTCGATGTGCGCGCGGAAGCTCGCGTGCTGGTCGTCCCGGGAGGCCCGGTCGCGGAAGTAGTCGAGCCCGGTCTCCCCCACGGCCCGCACGTGCGGCAGCCGCGCCAGCTCCTCGATCTCGGCGAGCGTCTCCGGCGTGGCCGCGTGGGCCTCGTTGGGGTGGATCGCCACTCCCGCGTAGACGTCGGCGTGCCGCGCGGCGATCTCGGCGCCCCAGTGGGACGAGCGCAGGTCGTACCCGATGGTCACCAGCCGGGTCACCCCGACCAGGCGGGCGTCGGCCAGGATGGCCTCGACCGACGCGCCCGCCGCCTGCGCGGCGAGCGCGACCTGGTCGCCCGAGGACGCCTTGCGGTCGCCCACCATGATGTCGAGGTGACAGTGGCTGTCGAACACCTCAGCGGGCAGCGGCTCAGGCAGCACGGGAAGCTCTCGGGACATATCCGTCAACCTACCGCCCGTCAGCTCTTGACCTCCTCAAGGCGCGGGAAGAGGATCTCGCCCTTGACGACATCGGCGCCGGCCGGCAGCCGGCCCCAGGTCCCGGCGTCGGCGATCCGCTGCTCGGCGAGCGGGCCGAGGTGCGGCTCCGCGCCGAGGGACGCCCACAGCTTCTCGGCGGTGCCGGGCATGATCGGGTTGAGCAGGACGGCGACGGCCCGCAGGGACTCGGCGGCCGTGTAGAGGATGGTGCCCAGCCGGGCCCGGCCCTCCGGCGACTCGTCCTTGGCGACCTTCCACGGCGCCTGCTCCGAGAGGTAGCCGTTGACCTGCCTGGTGAAGTCGAAGATCGCGCCGATGCCGCCCGCGAAGTCGAGGTTGTCACCGATCATGGTGTCGGCCTGGGCGACCGCCCGGGCGAGGCCCTCGGCGACCGCCTGCTCCGCCGCGCCCGCGTCCGTGGCCTCCGGCAGGGTGCCGTCGTAGTACTTGCCGACCATGGCCGCGACCCGGGACGCCAGGTTTCCGAAGTCGTTGGCGAGCTCGGAGGTGTAGCGGGCGGAGAAGTCCTCCCAGGAGAACGAGCCGTCCTGGCCGAACGGGATCGCCCGCAGGAAGTAGTAGCGGTACGCGTCGACGCCGAAGTGCTCGGTCAGCTGGCGCGGCGAGATGCCCGTCAGGTTGGACTTGCTCATCTTCTCGCCGCCGACCATCAGCCAGCCGTTCGCGAAGACCCTGCCCGGCAGCGGCAGGCCGTTCGCCATCAGCATGGCCGGCCAGATCACCGCGTGGAACCGCAGGATGTCCTTGCCGACGAGGTGCACGTCGGCCGGCCAGGTGGAGTCGAACTTCGCCTGGTCGGAGCCGTATCCCACGGCGGAGACGTAGTTGAGCAGCGCGTCGACCCAGACGTAGATGACGTGCTTGGAGTCCCAGGGGATCGGGATGCCCCAGTCGAAGGTGGAGCGGGAGATCGAGAGGTCCTGCAGGCCCTGACGTACGAACTGGAGGACCTCGTTGCGCGCGGACGCGGGCTGGATGAAGCCGGGGTTCTGCTCGTAGAACTCCAGCAGCCGCGGGCCGTACGCGGAGAGGCGGAAGAAGTAGTTCTCCTCTTCGAGCCACTCGACGGGCCGCTTGTGGATGGGGCACAGGTCGCCGTCGAGCAGATCGCCGGGCGCCTTGTATTCCTCACAGCCGACGCAGTAAGGCCCCTTGTAGCCGCCGCGGTAGATCTCGCCCTTGTCGTAGAGATCCTGCACGAACTCCTGCACGCGCTCGGTGTGGCGCGGCTCGGTGGTGCGGATGAAGTCGTCGTTGGCGATCTCGAGGTGCTCCCAGAGCGGCTTCCAGGCGTCCTGGACGAGCTTGTCGCACCACTCCTGAGGGGACACGCCGTTCGTCTCGGCGGTGCGCATGATCTTCTGACCGTGCTCGTCCGTGCCGGTGAGGTACCACACCTTCTCGCCGCGCTGGCGATGCCAGCGGGTGAGCACGTCGCCTGCGACGGTCGTATAGGCGTGGCCCAGGTGAGGAGCGTCGTTGACGTAGTAGATCGGCGTCGAGACGTAGAACGCCGACTCCTCAGATGCATTCGATCCTGTAGCCGCCATGCCGAAATCCTATCGGCCCCTCGACGATGCCTCCCTCAAATATTCGACCGGCCGGTTCGGTCGGCCACAGCCTCGGGACGTGCCCGGGAGTCGCGATCGACTCCGCGGGCCGGTCCCGTTCGGGGCGCATCGTTCAGGAGTGGGCGGTGGGCTTCGCGGCAGGCTCGGAGGACTCGCGGCTGACGGCCTCGGCGGCCTCCTCGGCGGCGGAGGCGGCGATGTCCACCGGGGTCTCCTTCGAGCGGCGGATGCCCAGGATGCTGATGAACAGCGACGCGAAGATGGTCTGGAAGCTCATCACGAGCGCGGTCGCGGACGGCACGACCAGGCGCAGCGACTCGGCCGGGATCAGCTCGCCGAAGCCCCTGCCGCCCCAGTGGGCCAGCGACGCGACCAGGCCGACGAGACCGGCGAGGGCGAGCAGGCCGCCCGCGACGAGGCCCTTCTCCAGGCTGACGATGTCCACGAGCTTGCGGACCCGCCTGTCCTCCGGCAGGAAGCCCTCCTCGGCGGCGTACACCTTGGTGAACAGGGCGAACAGCACCGCCTGGAAGCCGATCACCACCATGGCGGAGGCCCCGACCAGGGTGTCGACGTCGAAGGCGAGCTTGCCGATGTAGACGGGGCCGAACGTCAGCGCGGCGCCCATGATCAGGCCGATGGCGGTGAGCACCAGGCCGGGGATGAAGAACAGCCAGCGCGGGCTGTAGAGGAGCAGGAAGCGCAGGTGGCGCCAGCCGTCCCGCCAGGAGCGCAGGTGCGGCGGGCGGGAGCGGCCGTCCGGCGACAGCGTCGTCGGCACCTCGCGGACGTCGAGCCCCTGCAGGGTGGCCTTCACCACCATCTCGGACGCGAACTCCATGCCGCCGGTCTGCAGGCCGAGCCGCAGGATCGAGTCGCGCCGGAAACCGCGCAGCCCGCAGTGGAAGTCGCCGATGGCGCTGGGGAAGAACAGCCGCCCGATGAACGACAGGACGGGGTTGCCGAGGTAGCGGTGCAGCGGCGGCATCGCGCCGGGGGCGATCCCGCCCTTGAAGCGGTTGCCCATGACCAGCTCGCCGCCGTTCCGCAACTGCTCGACGAACGGCATCAGGTTCGTGAAGTCGTACGAGTCGTCGGCATCGCCCATGATCACGTACTTGCCACGCGCGGCGCGGATGCCGCCCATGAGGGCGTTGCCGTACCCCTTGGCGTCGACGTGGACCACACGGGCTCCGGCGTCGCGGGCGAGCTGCTGCGACCCGTCGGTGCTGCCGTTGTCGGCGATCACCACCTCGCCGTCGATGCCGTTCTCACGCATGCAGGCGAGGGCTTTGCGTACGCAGGTCTCGACGGTCTCGGCCTCATTGAGGCAGGGCATGACTACGGTCAGTTCCACGTCGCAACCCTTCGTCTACATTTGTGATCGCCCTAACATGATGCCCTCTGTCCGGAGGTGCCCGGGGCAAGTCTCCGAAACGGCTGGCATTCTGTACCCATGGTCGCGGTTGCGGAGCCTTCGTCATTAGACGCCCCCCCTGTTAGCAGGTGGAAGCGCCTTCTGGCCGCGCTCGTCCGCCACCGGGTGTTCGCGGTGGCCCTCGGGGTCGGGGCGCTCCTGCGCGTCGTCACCATGGTCGGTTTCGGCCCGGCCATGTGGTTCAACGACTCCTTCGACTACGTCTCGGTGGCGTTGCACCCACGCCCGCACTCGATCCGCCCGGACGGTTACGGGTTCTGGCTCCTGCTGCTCCAACCGCTGCACAGCTTCGCGTTCGTGGTGTTCACGCAGCACCTGATGGGCCTGGCCTCCGGCCTGCTGGTCTACCTGCTGCTGACCAGGAAGTTCGGCCTGCCGGGCTGGGGGGCGACGCTCGCGGCCGTGCCCGTGCTGTTCGACGCGTACCAGATCCAGCTCGAACAGCTCGTCATGTCGGACGCGATGTTCACGCTGCTGGTGACGGCGGCGGTCACGCTCGTCCTGTGGCACAGGAAGATGTCCTGGCCGGTGGGCGCCGCGGTCGGGGCGCTGCTCGCGCTGACCGCGCTGACCCGCAGCATCGGCCTGCCGATCCTCGCCCTGGTCGTGGCCTACCTGCTGATCAAGCGGGCCGGGTGGAAACCGATCTCGGCGATGATCGCGGTCTGCGCGCTGCCCGTCCTGGCGTACATGGGGTGGTTCAAGGCGGTCAACGGGCAGTTCGCGATGACCAACAGCGACGGGGTGATCCTCTACATGCGGACCGCCCTCTTCGCCGACTGCCACAAGATGAAGCTCGACAAGCGCGACGAGCTGGAGCTCGCCCTCCTGTGCATCAACACTCCACCCGCCGAGCGGGGCCGTACGGCGCAGGCGTACCTGTGGTGGGACGACCAGAACCAGCTCCACGTCTTCGGCTCGGGCATGAAGTTCACCCCGGAGATCAACGCCAACGCGAGCGCGTTCGCCAAGAAGGCGATCCTCGCGCAGCCGGGGGACTACCTCGCCGCCGTGGGCAAGGACTTCTTCCGTGCCTTCGGCTGGGGGCGCCCGCTGTTCCCGGACGCCAAGACGTACCTGCAGTACCAGTTCGGCAACTACTACACGCAGCGGCTGCCCACCTGGACGTCGTACAAGGGCACGACGGACAAGGACGCCGAGCGGTACGAGAACGGCCCGGCGGCCACCCGCGAGGTCAAGCCGTGGTCCGACATCATGATCGGCTACCAGAAGGTCGTGCGGCTGCCCGGCACGGTGCTCGGCCTGCTGCTGCTCGCCGGCCTGTACGGCGTGGCGGTCCGGTGGCGCAGGCTCGGCGGGCCGGTGCTGCTGCCGTGGCTCGCCGCGGTGGGGATGATCCTGGCCCCGGCCGCGACGGCGGAGTTCGACTACCGCTACCTGCTGCCGGCCGTACCGGTCGCGTGCCTCGCGGCGGCGATCTCGCTGCGCCACCTGCGGTTGCCGCGCAGGAGGCCCGAACCCGCCTCGTGACCCCGCGGCGGCGCGGCGATCACGTAATGCCGTGGACGCGGTTGTAGAGGTCGCGCTTGGGGACGCCGGCGGCCTTCGCGACGTCCGCGATGGCCTGCTTGCGGGGGACGCCCGCGTCCTCGCGCCGGGCGACCTCCTCGGCGAGGTCGTCGATGTCCGGCTCGGTGGCCTCGGGGGCGTACCCGGCGACGACGAGGGTGATCTCTCCCCTGACCTCGCCCGCGGCCCAGTCGGCCAGCTCGGCCAGCGGCCCCCGGCGTACCTCCTCGTAGGTCTTGGTGAGCTCGCGGCAGACGGCGGCGGGGCGGTCGGGGCCGAACGCCTCGGCCATGGCGGCCAGGCAGGCGTGCAGGCGGTGCGGCGCCTCGAAGAACACCATGGTGCGCTCCTCGCGGGCCAGGCTCTCCAGGCGGCGGGCGCGCTCCCCCTGCTTGCGCGGCGGGAAGCCCTCGAAGCAGAACCGGTCGCTGGGCAGTCCGGAGATCGCGAGGGCGGTGGTGACGGCGGACGGGCCGGGCAGCGCGGTGACGCGGACGCCCGCCTCCACGGCGAGCCGGGTGAGCCGGTATCCGGGGTCGGACACGCCGGGCATCCCCGCGTCGGTGATCACGAGGACGGTCACACCCTGGAGCAGCTCGTCAAGCAGCTCCTTGGACCGCGCGGCCTCGTTGGCGTCGTAGTAGGAGACCACCCGCCCGGTCAGGGTCACGCCCAGGTCGGACGCGAGCCGCCGGAGCCGGCGCGTGTCCTCGGCGGCGATCACACCGGCCGTCTCCAGGGCCTCCCGCAGTCGGGGGGACGCGTCCCCCACTTGGCCGATCGGAGCTCCCGCCAGAATTAGCACGTTTCCCACCATATGAAAGGTTCATCATTGAAGAGTTGGATGCCGGTAATAGACCCGAACTTCATGGTCACCACGAGGACTCGACAGTAGTCTGTCCAGGTGGCCGTGACCGACTTCTCACATCAGGCGTTCGAGCAGCCCGAATCCGATCGGGATGCCGCGGCGCCGGTGTCCTTGCGGGAGCGGCTGGTGCCGCCGATGCCCGGCAGCCCTCTGTGGGGCTGGCTCGGGCCGTTGATCGTGGCGGCGTTCGGAGCGTTCCTGCGTTTTTATCGTCTCGGGACGCCCAACGCGGTCGTCTTCGACGAGACGTACTACGCCAAGGACGCCTTCTCGACGATCAAGTTCGGCACCGAGCGGTCGTTCGTCGACAACGCCAACGACCTGATGGTCGCCGGCAAGACGGGCATCTTCAAGACTTGTGCGCAGGTCAGCGATTGCGCCGCGTACGTGGTGCACCCGCCGCTCGGCAAGTGGATGATCGGCGCCGGTGAGGCGATCTTCGGGTTGAACCCCTTCGGCTGGCGGTTCGCCGCCGCGCTGATCGGATCGCTGTCGATCTTCATCATCGCCCGGGTCGCCCGCCGGATGACCCGGTCCACCCTGCTCGGCTGCCTGGCCGGGCTCCTGCTCTCCCTCGACGCCCTGCACTTCGTGCTGTCCCGCTCGGCGCTGCTGGACATCTTCCTGATGTTCTGGATCCTGGCCGGCTTCGCCTGCCTGGTCGTCGACCGGGACCGGGCGCGGCAGGCACTGGTCGAGTGGCGCGAGTCCGCCGCCTCGCTCGACATCGGCCCCCGGCTCGGGTGGCGTCCATGGCGGCTCGCGGCCGGGCTGTGCCTCGGCGCGGGCCTGGCGACCAAGTGGACGACGGTCTTCTTCATCGTCGCCTTCGCCATCATGACGCTGATGTGGGACGCGGGCGCGCGCCGCGCGATCGGCCTGGACCGGCCGTACGTCGAGACGCTCAAGCGGGAGCTGCCGCTCGCCGCCGCCTGGACGGCCGTGGTGCCCGGGGTGGTGTACATCGTCTCGTTCGCGGGCTGGTTCTTCACCGACAAGGGCTGGAACCGGCACTGGGACCAGGCCACGTCGCAGGGGAACCCCTTCTTCTTCGCGTTCGACTCGCTGCGCTCCTGGATCGCCTACCAGGTGCAGACCCTGAGCTCGCACACGTCCCTGGACCAGACGCACAACTACAAGTCCGAGCCGTGGAGCTGGCCGCTGCTGCTGCGCCCGGTGGCGTTCTTCTACGAGTCGCCGAAGGGCTGCGGCGCCGACAGCTGCTCCCAGGCGATTCTCGGCACCGGCACCCCGATCATCTGGTACGGCGGGCTCGCCGCGCTGATCGGCATGATCGCCTGGTACGTGGCGACCCGCGACTGGCGAGCCGGCGCGGTCCTGCTGTCATACGTCGCGGGCTGGCTGCCGTGGTTCTACTACGCGATCGCCGACCACCGGACGATGTTCCTGTACTACATGATCCCGGTGGTCCCGTTCATGATCCTCGCGATCGTGCTGGCCTGCGGACTGATCCTGGGGCCGGCGGCCGCGCCACAGTGGCGGCGGCTGGCCGGGTCGGTGGGCGTCGGTGTCTTCGCGCTGCTCGCGCTGGCGAACTTCGCCTGGCTCTACCCCGTGATCGCCGCCGAGGTGATCCCGTACACCGACTGGCTCGCCCGCATGCTCATCCGCGGCTCGAAGGGCTGGATCTAGGCCCTCATATGGTTGGTCCGAGGGGATGGCGGCGAGTGACCATGGGTCGTCGCGGACGATGGGCGCAATACGGCAGACTGCGAGTCATGCCCGCACCTGACGTGGCGGCGCTCCTCGCCGAGCTGGAGCGCTCCGAGCCGGAGGCCGCAGAGCCGGCCCGTGTCGCCGTCGAGTGGCTGACGGGCGGTGAGGCGCTGGAGACGATCAGCCAGCTCGACGTGTGCGAGTTCCTCTGGTACACCCTGCCGGTCAAGATCACGGGCGACCGCCCGGTGATCGCGCGGGCGCTCGGACGGCTACTGCGGCTGGGCGGCATGAACCGCTACGCCGCGCTGTGTGACTCATCGGCGACCACCGAGATCCTGCAGGCGTACGCCCAGGACGGCGAGGAGGCCGGGACCGCGGCCTACCAGGAGGCGCTCGAGGCCACCGGCGTACTGCCGCCGGACGTCCCCGAGCTGGCCTGGAGCTCGATCATGGGGCCCGAGGAGCTGGGCGCGCACGTCGCCTGCGCGGCCGCGCTCGAACTGGCGATCATGTCGGGCGAGCCGGTCGGCCGCGAGGCGCTGACCCGGCGCTGGCTGACCTCGCCCCGGCCCGAGCTCGGCGGCGACTGCTGGCTGCACCGGGTCCACGGCGAGCGGCTGAACCGCTGGGTCCTCGGCCGGGGCAACGCCCGCCGCGAGCTGGCCCAGCCCTTCGAGGTGCGGCTGCACGCGCCCATCCCGATGCCGGCCGAGCCGTACCTGGAACCGCTGTGGTGGCTGCTCGGCATGGCGGTCGAGGGCGTGAAGCTGACCGAGAAGTTCAACGTGTCCCGTGCCATGGTGACGGAGTCGCTGGACAGGTTCGGCTGGGACGCCATGACCACCGGCTCGGTCCGCGGTGAAGCCGACGTGCCGACGTTGACCACGCTCAGGGAGATCGCCGTCCACGACCTGCGGGCGCTGCGCCGTACGGGGAGGAAGCTGGTGCTCACCTCGTCGGGGCGCGGGCTGGTCCAGCGACCGGAGAACCTGTGGGCGGCGGCGACGTCCACGCTGCTGCTCCCGGCCAAGGGCGAGCACGACTTCGAGATCTCGGTCCGCGAGGCGGCGCTGATGCTGCTCGCCGACGGCGCGGCCCTGCCGTACGAGGAGCTGCGGGACCGGATCCTGGAGGTCGTCAACGGCGAGGGCTGGCGCTCGGCCACGGGATCCAAGGTGGCGCCGCTCGACCTGTCCGCCCCGCTGGGCGAGCTGCAGCGCCGGCTCGACGCGCTCGATCTGCGTACCAGCTGCTCGTGGCGGGAGCCGTGGCAGCTCACGACGGTGGGCCGGGCGGCCGCGCTCGCCGCGCTGCGCTCGCAGGCACTGCGGCCTCGGCAGTACGCCGGCATGGGCTGATCGGCGTTTTCTCCAGGTTTTCTTCCAGGTTTTCTTCAGGTTCTGGTGGCGGTCACCCGATTCGCCGCCCGGCGCGTCCTGGATAGGTACGACGTTGTCGCTGCCATGGAAGGACATCGCCATCATGAACCGCCCCCACCATCCCTTGCTCGGCTTGAAGCAGCGGAGCCCGGAGATGGTCGCGGAGGAGACCCGCAGGGTGAAGGCCAAACTGATCAGGATGTACGGATGGGACGGCTACCAGCGGGTGATCAGGCGGATGGAGTCTGATCTGGCCCGGCTCGAACGGGAGACACGCGGCCGGGAGAACTAGCCGGTAGCCGGTACAGCCGGCTGAGGCGTCCCTCACCTCCGCATCGCGGGACGCGCCGGACGATCCCGCGGGCCACCTGGGACATCTCCTCCGGTGGCGCGGATCGTGCGGCGCGCCGCGGTGCGAGGCGCCTGATCCGGCCGGCCATGTCACGCCGGCCCCGATGGCCGAGCCCGCGCGGATCCACGAACGCGGTCGGCGTTTGATCGCGGTCACGGGTCCTTGATGCTGCGGAGCCGGGGCGACCTGGCGATGGTGGATCTCCGCGTCCGGAGGCTTCGCGAGGCGCGCCGGGCGTTGGGCGTCTCCGACCGGGTAGAAGTGGGCGACGAGGTGAGGTTGCCGCCGGCCGGTCTCACGCCGATCGAAGGTGTGGTCGATTACGCCACCCCGGTCTTCCTCGGCGTACGGTCCGCTGACGCGCTCTACCGTTTCTACGGCCGGGACGCGTGGGGGTGACCGGTCGGTGTGGCGCACCACCTGTTCGCCGGGGACGCCGACGCGGCGGCGGCCCGGCAAGGGTGGGGCGCGTGGCTGGAAGAGGTGTTCACGAGCGAGGAGCGGGTGTGATGGCGCAGTACGCGGTGCTCATCTACGAGCGCGAGACGCCCGGTGGCGTGACCGACATCCCGCCGGAGGTCACGCGGGCCCATGAGGAACTGCCGGCACGGGTCGCCGAGCGAGGCGGCCGGATCGTCGCCGGGTTGGCCCTGGAGCAGTCCGGTACGGCGACCTCGATCCGCGGCGACCTGGTGACGGACGGTCCCTTCATCGAGACCAAGGAGGCGCTGGCCGGGGTCTTCGTCCTGGAGGCGCGCGACCTCGACCACGCGCTGACGCTGGCCCAGCTGACACCGATCATGAACGGTGGTGTCGAGATCAGGCCGCTGATCGGCTTCGACGTCGTGGAGGAGCGCTGACCCCTGTCGAGCGGGCGGTCACCGACGCGCACCGTCGTGAGTGGGCCTACGTGCTCGCCGCGACAGTGCGGGTGGCGACACCGCGTGCGGACTCACCTGCCGTCAGGAACGTGCCGCGAGGGTGCGCCGAATCCTGACGGCCCTGGCTATGCCGACGCCGATGAGCGGGGTCGCCAGCCACAGGAACGGGACCAGGTCGGCGGACCAGGCGGTCATGACGGCGGTCAAGACCCAGAAGATCCCGATCCCCAGGTAGACCCAGGCGTTGGTGGCCAGGCGGTCCACGTCGGTGTCCGGTCGATGGAGACGCTGCCTGAGCGCAAGAACGATCATGAATCCCTGGCACAGCAGCAGAACGGCCTCGGTGCCGGCGAACATGGCCACCGCCAGCGCATGCCCTGCCGCGGCGTCTTCCGCCAGCGCGCTCGCCTCTCCGAAGATCGATGTCGCGTACGGCAGGAGAACCACCAGGAGCAGCATCGGGAGATGCAATAGGAGCACTGCCGGTGACAGTCGGTCGAGCTGGTCGAACAGGGAGTGGTGCACCCGCCAGATGGACCACAGCATCAGGAAGGCGACGGCGAACGCCACGAACGCGCTTACGTGGCCCCCGAGGAACCCGCCCAGATCCCGGAAGTCCTCGGCCGCGGGCCGGGGCAGCTCCAGCGCGAGAAGTGTGATCGCGATCGCCAGGATGGCGTCGGCGAAGGCGCTGACACGCTCACGTGTGAGCCCGGGACGCGACTCTGGCGAAGTCATCACGATCTCCACATCAAGGGGGGCAATCGCCGATCATTGTGGCAGACAGCCCCAAGCGATTGGAGAGGTGTGTAAACATCTCTAACCGCGAGCCGGCGGGGAAATCGGGAAGTGGCAGGCCACCTGGCGGCCCGCGGCGTCCGCCGTACGCAGGGCGGGCCGTTCGGTGCGGCACCGCTCCCGCGCCAGCGGGCATCGCGGGTGGAAGGAGCAGCCGCTCGGCCGGTCGATGGGGCTCGGGACGTCCCCGGTCAGCACGACGCGCTCGCGACGCGGGGCGTCCGACCCGTCGTCGATCTCCGGGACGGCCGACAGCAGGGCGTTGGTGTACGGATGGGCGGGGCTCGCGTAGAGCTCCTCGGCCTCGGCCACCTCGACGACCTCGCCCAGGTACATCACCGCGATCCGGTCGGACACGTGCCGCACCACGCCCAGGTCGTGGGCGACGAAGACGTAGGTGAGGCCCAGCTCCTCCTGCAGGTCGGCGAAGAGGTTGAGCACCTGCGCCTGCACCGAGACGTCCAGCGCCGAGACCGGTTCGTCGGCGACGACCAGCTTGGGGTTGAGCGCGATGGCCCGGGCGATGCCGACCCGCTGGCGCTGCCCGCCGGAGAACTCGTGCGGGTAGCGGTCCAGGTGCGCCCGGGCCAGGCCCACCAGGTCGAACAGCTCGGCGACCCGCTTCCTGATCGCGGCGGCGTCGCCGTACCTGTGGATGCGCAGCGGCTCGGCGACGGCGTCGCCGGCCGTGCGGCGCGGGTTGAGCGAGGCGTAGGGGTCCTGGAAGACCAGTTGTATGGCCGGGCGCAGCGGGCGCAGCGCGCGGCGCGACAGCGTGGTGATGTCCTGCCCCTGGAACTCCACCGTGCCCGAGGTGAGGTCGGTGAGCCGGACCAGGCAGCGGCCGAGCGTGGACTTGCCGCACCCGGACTCGCCCACCACGCCGAGCGTCTCGCCGGCGCGGACCTCCAGCGAGACCCCGTTCACGGCGTGTACGCGGCCGCGGCCCGCGCGGAAGTGCTTGACCACGTCCGTGGCCTTCAGCAGGGTGCTCAACGCGTCCTCTTCTCTTCTGGCAGCCAGCAGGCGTCGAGGTGGCCGGACCCGCCGGTCAGCGGCGGGACCTCGGCGCACGCGGCGAAGCTGTGCGCGCATCGGTCGGCGAACGGGCACCCCTGTCCGGACGCGCCCGGGGTGCCGGGGATGGTGGGCAGGCGGCGCGCCCGGGCGCCGCGGACGCGCGGCACCGAGTCGAGCAGCCCCCAGGTGTACGGGTGGCGCGGGGCGTGGAAGACCTGGCGGCGGCTCCCCCGCTCGACGGCCCGCCCGCCGTACATGACGAGGACCTCGTCGGCGATCTCCGACACCACACCCATGTCGTGGGTGATCATCACGACGGCCGAGCCGTGATCGGCGCGCAGGCGGCGCATGAGATCGAGGATCTGCGCCTGCGTGGTGACGTCGAGGGCGGTGGTCGGCTCGTCGGCGATGAGCAGGGCGGGGTTGCAGGACAGCGCCATCGCGATGACGGCCCGCTGCCGCATGCCGCCCGAGAACTCGTGCGGGTAGGCGTCCACGCGCTGCTCGGGGGCCGGGATGCCGACCTCGCCGAGCAGTTCGATCGCGCGCTCACGGGCGGCCCGCCGGGAAACCTTCTCGTGGGCGCGGATCTGCTCGGCGATCTGCCAGCCGATCGTGTACACGGGGGTGAGCGCGGTCATCGGGTCCTGGAAGATCATGGCGATCTCGCGTCCCCGGACGGCCCGCATCTCGGCGTTCTTCAGCGCGAGCAGGTCACGCCCGCGGAAGACGACCTGCCCCGAGACCTCGGCGCCCGGGGTGCGGATCAGGCCGAGCACGCCGAGCATCGACACGCTCTTGCCCGAGCCCGACTCCCCCACCACGCCCAGCACCTCGCCGGGCCGTACGGAGAAGGACAACCCGTCGACGGCCGTGAAGCCGCCGAAGCGGATCCGCAGGTCGCTGACCTCAAGCAACGGTTCAGGCACGGCGCACCCTCGGGTCGAGCCGGGCGTACAGGACGTCCACCACGGCGTTGGCCAGCACGACGAAGAAGGCGGCGTACAGGACCGTGCCCATGATCACGGGCAGGTCGAGGTTCTGCAGCGCCTGGTAGGTGAGCTTGCCGACCCCCGGAAGGCCGAAGACCACCTCGGTCAGCAGCGCCGCGCCGCCGACCAGCGCCCCGAAGTCCAGGCCGAACAGCGACACGATCGGGATCAGCGAGCAGCGCAGCGCGTGTTTGACGAGGATGCGCCGCTCCGACAGGCCCTTGGCGCGGGCGGTGCGCACGTAGTCCTCGTTCAGCGCGTTGATCAGCTCGCCGCGCAGCAGCCGGGCGTAGATCCCGGCGTACAGCAGGGCCAGCGTGAGCCAGGGGAAGAGCAGGTGCAGCGCCCACTGGCCGATGCCCTCCGACATGGGCACGTAGCCGAGCGGCGGCACCCAGGAGAAGACCGAGTCGTGGAGCTGCTTCTGGGTGATCAGGTTGACGACCTCGCCCAGCCAGTAGACCGGGAGCGAGACGCCGAAGACGCCGAGCAGCATGACCAGCGGGTCGACCAGCGTGCCGCGCATGGCCCCGGCGAGGGTGCCCATGCCCACGCCCAGGACCATCCAGATCACCGCCGCGCCCACGACGAGCGAGAGCGTGACCGGGACCGCCTCGATGATCTGCGGGATCACCAGGGTGCCCCGGTTCACGAACGAGGTCAGGTCGTGCGAGATGAACAGGTGCTTCATCATCAGCGCGTACTGCACGGGCAGCGGCCGGTCGAACCCGAACGACGCCCGCACCTGGGCCAGCGTGGCCGGGTCGGCGTTCTTGCCCGCGATGCGGGCGGCCGGGTCCACGCCGGGTGTGGCGAAGAAGATGAGGAAGACCAGCACGCTGATCGCGAACAGCACGAGCAGGGCGGCGCCGAACCGGCGCAGGATGTAACCGATCATCAGGCGCCTCCCCGCAGCCGGGCGTTCGGGTCGAGCGCGTCACGCACGCCGTCGCCGAGGACGTTGAGCGCGACGGCGGTCAGCCCGACGCAGAGGCCGGCCGCGATCGTGATCGCGGGCCGGGTGTAGAGCAGGGCGAGGCCGTCGTTGATGATCGTCCCCCAGCTCGCGTCCGGCGACTGCACGCCCACCGACAGGAACGACAGGGCCGACTCCGTCAGCATGTTGAGCGCGGTCATCAGCGGCAGGAACACCACGACCGTGGGCAGCACGTTCGGCAGCACCTCGCGCCGCATGATCCGCAGGTCGGACGCGCCGAGGCCGACGGCGGCGTGCAGGAACTCCTTGTTCCGCAGCGCCATCACCTGGCCGCGCAACGGCCGGGCCACGTACGGCACGTAGATCAGCGCGATGATGACGACGGGGAGCGCGAGGCTGCCCGCGTCGATGTGGATCGGCCCCAGATGCAGTCCGCTGGTGAGCAGCACCACCGACAGGCAGATCGCCAGCAGGTAGACCGGGAAGGCCCAGATCACGTCGAAGAAGCGGGAGAGCACCGCGTCGATCCAGCCGCCGAAGTATCCGGCCAGCACGCCGAGCACCGTGGCCAGCGCGCAGCACACCACCGCGGAGGACAGGCCGATCAGCAGGCTGTTGCGCCCGCCGTACAGGAGCCGCGCCATCACGTCGCGGCCCTGGTTGTCCGCGCCCAGGAAGTAGTTGCCGGGATCCCAGGTCGGCCCGACCGGGGTGACGCCCAGGCCGAGGCCCTCGGTGCTCTGGGCGAGGACGGGCACCCGCTCGCCGTTCACGACCACGGTGCCGGAGGCGTTGGACGTGAACGGGTCGGTGTGCGCGATCGCGTTCGCGTAGACGGGCGCGAGCACGCAGGCGAGCACGATGAGCAGCAGCCCGGCCCCGGCGATCATCGCGGAGCGGTTGTGCCGCAGCCGGCCGAGCGCCCGCCGCCAGGGCCCGGCGGACGGCCGTGCCGGCGGCCCGGCGGCCGGTGCGCCGGCCGCCGGTTGCTCGGCTGTGGCCCTGACCGGGGAGGTCACTTGACCCACATCTGGTCGAGCAGCGCGTGGAACTGCGCGTGGAACTGGTAGTTACCGACGTTCTTGGAGACGAAGTCGATCTGCTTGGGGTTGAACAGCGGGACGATCGGGCCCCGCTTCATGAGCTCGCGGTCGAGCTCGCCCCAGACCTTGCCCGCGGCGGCGGTGTCGCTCTGGTCCAGCTTCATCGCCTCGGCGATCTTGGCGTCCACGTCCTTGTCGCAGAAGCCGGAGATGTTGATGCTGGCGTCGCTCCCCTCGCGGAACGAGGCGCACGAGAGCAGGACGTTGATGAAGTTCGAGGCCGCGGGATAGTCGGCGTACCACTGGGAGACGCTGAGCTGGACCTTGTTCTTCGTGTTCTGGATGTAGGTGAAGTGGATGTTGGTGGAGATCACCTTCAGCTTGGCCTGGTAGCCGATCTGCTCAAGGGTGCTCCGGACGTACTCGCCGATCTGCTTGCTCACGTCGTCGTCGGAGACCACGACGGAGACCTCCTGGCCGGACGTGCCGGACTTCTGCACCAGATCCTTGGCCTTGGCCAGGTCCTGCTGCGGGAAATCGCAGACGTCGGCGTGACCGGGGAAGGCCGGGGGCAGGATCGTGCAGGCCGGCTGCGCCACGTTCGCGCCGCCGAACATCTTCACCAGGGCGTTCTTGTCGAACGCCCACTGGAGCGCCTCCCTGGCCTCGGGCTTGTCGAACGGCGCGAGGTTGACGTTGACCGGGATGTACCAGAAGGCGGCGAGCGGGTTCACGTGTGCCTGCTCGGCGTACGTGGTGCCGATCTCGGTGAGCCGGTCGGCGGGCAGCGGGTCGAAGATCCAGTCGGCCTGGCCGTTCTGCACCGCGGTGACCGCGGCCTCGGGGGTGAGGCCGTAGTTGTAGTCGATCTCGTCGGGGTAGCCCTGCGGCTGCGCGTCCCGCGACCACTCGGTGAAGTTCGGGTTGCGGACCAGCTTCATCTGCTTGTTGGGGTTGTACGACTCCACCTTGTACGGCCCGGTGCCCGGGATCGGGGTGGTGCCCTGGTCCTTGTCGGGGGTGCCCTTCGGCAGCACGGCGGCGTGCGGGAGCGCCAGCTTCTGGAGGAACTCCGAGTCGGCCGCGACGAGGTTGACCGTGACGGTGCCGGCCGCGGCGTCGGCGACGACGCCCTTGTCCAGGGTGCAGCCCGCGGGCTTCTTCACGCAGTCCGCGGCGCCCACGATGCCGGAGTAGAAGGTGCCGGACGTCGGGCCGGAGACCCGGAAGATCCGCTGGAACGACGCCACGACGTCGTCCACCGTGACCGGCTCACCGGTGGTGAACTTCACGTCCTTGCGCAGCTTGAAGGTGTACGTCTTGCCGTCCGCGCTGACCTGCGGCATCTCCTCGGCGAGGTCGGGGACGATGTCGTACGACGTATTGCCGCCGACCTTGCGGAAGGAGACCAGGCCGTCGTAGAGGGCCTGGAAGACCTGCCAGTTGCCGTTGCTGTAGTTGATGTGCGGGTCGAGCGTGCCGTCGCCCGACTTGGCCAGCAGGCGGAGCGTGCCTCCCTTGTGCTGCTCCTGGAACCCGGCGGCGGAGGCGGTCTGGGCGGGCTGTCCGGCCGTGTCCGTGCCGGAGGTGGCGGCGCCGCCGCCCCCGGAGCAGGCGGCGACGCCGACGGCCAGCAGTGCGGCGCCGGCGATGGCGGTGATGCGCTTCATGCGGGGATCCCTCACGATCAGTCGGTGGAGTCGAGGAAGTCGCCGACGATCTGGAGGTAGCGCTCTTCCTCCTCGATGTGCGGCATGTGACTGGAGTGCTCGAACAGCTCCCAGCGGACGTCGGGGATGCGGTCCGCGAAGGGCTGGACGGTGCGAGGGGTCGCCTCGTCATGCCGGCCGGAGACGAGCAGGGTGGGGACGGCGATCTTGTCGAGCCTGTCGACGACCGACCAGTCCTTCAGTGTGCCGACGACGTGGAACTCGGTCGGGCCGTTCATGGTGTGGTAAACCGTCGGGTCCTCGGCGGTCTTGGCGTCGCTGGCGAGCACCTCGGTCGGGTTCGGCACGATCGTGCAGACGTGCCGCGCGTTGAACACCTTCTCCGCCGCCCGGTACTCGGCGCTGTCCGTGGTGCCCGCCGCCTCGTGCTCGCGGAGCGTGCGCTCCACGTCCGGGGGCAGCTCGGACCGCAGCCGGTCGCACTCCTCGCGCCACAGCTCCATCGATGCCGGCGAGTTGGCGATGACCAGGCCGCGCAGCCCGGACGGCACGCGTACGGCGTGCTCCGCGCCGAGCATGCCGCCCCAGGACTGGCCGAGCACGTGGTATCGGTCGGCGATGCCCAGGTGGGCGAGCAGGTTGTCCAGCTCGTCGAGGAAGAGTCCCACCGTCCAGAAGCCGGCGCCCTTCTCCGGCAGGTGCGTGGAGAGCCCGACGCCGATCTGGTCGTAGTGGACGACGGGCCGGTCGCGCTCGGCGAGGCGGGCGATCCGCAGCGTGTAGTCGTGGGCCGCGCCCGGCCCTCCGTGCAGCACGACGAGGGGCGCCTTGGAGGAGTCCAGGTCGCCGGTGACCCGGTACCAGGTCTGCCACTCGCCGAAGGGCGCGAAGCCCTGCGCGGTCGGTTCGGGGATGGCCAAGGCGCAGCTCCAAGGGGGTACAGGGGAGACGAGATGTCGCCAGATGAGACAGATGTCCGTTGTCTGGACAGCATATGGATAAATGGCCTGGACACAAGACCTTTTTTGAAATCCGCCGGTCGAGTAAGGTGCGGTCCACGCCATGCCCGCAGAAAGGACCTTTCGCTGACTCCCCGGACCCCCGCCGAGGAACCGTCGCCCGCGCACCGCGAGCCGCCCCGCCGGCTCCCTCCGCAGGCGCCTGCCGCCGCTCCCCCCGCGGACGACCTGACCCGCGTCCTCGGCCAGGTGCTCGACGGCGGCCGCCCGTCGGGCGTGCTCGGCCCGGTACGGGTGCCGTCCGTGGCGACCGAGGTGGCCGACCGCCTCATGACCGCCATCGCGATCGGCGACTACCTACCCGGCCAGCGCCTGCCCGGCGAGCGCGAGCTGGCCGGGCTGCTCGACGTCAGCCGCGCCACGATCCGCGAGGCGATCGGACGGCTGCAGGCCGTCGGCATCGTCGAGATCAGGCGCGGCCGCACCGGCGGCGCCTACGTCCGCACAAGCTGGACCGAGGCGACCGCCGCGGCCGTCCGGCGCACCCTGGTGCCGCGCTGGCCCGAGCTGGAGCAGCTCTTCGACCTGCGCGGCCTGGTCGAGGGCATGGCGGCCCGCGCCGCGGCGCTGCGCCGTACAGACGCGGACCTGGAGGCGATGCGGGTCGCGCTCGACGCCTACGCCGGGGCGGCCAGCCTCCGCGAGGAGCAGGAGGCCGACGCGGCGTTCCACACGGCCGTGGTCACGGCCGCGGGCAACCCCCAGATCAACGCGCTCAGCCGCGACCTGCTCATGCGGGTCAGCCTCGGCTTCCCGACCGAGCCGTACGGCGACGACGACCCGGAGACGTACCAGCAGGCCCTGAACGAGCACCGCGCGCTGTATGAGGCGATCTCCGCGAAGGACGCCGAACGGGCCGGGTCCATCGCGGAGCGCCATTTCACCCTGACCGCGGACGTGATCAGGGCGATGCTCGAACGCGGTCTCAGCGACTCGCGAGATAGCTGATCAGGGTCCGGACCATCGCCCCGGTGGCTCCCGCGGGCCCGAGGTCGGTCGCCTTGTCCAGGTAGGCCGTGGTCGCGAAGTCCAGGTGCGCCCAGGGGACGCCGCCGGTGAAGTTCTCCAGGAACAGCGCGGCCAGGATCACGTCGGCGTGCGCGCCGCCGTCGTTCTTGAAGTCGGCCACATCCGACTTGATGCGCTCCAGGTAGGGACGCCACATCGGCATCTCCCACACGGGCTCGCCGGTCGTCTCCGCGGCCTCCGCGAGCGCCCCGAGCAGGGCGCGGTCGTTGCCGAGGACGCCGGTGATGTCCTCACCGAGCGCGTGCATGACCGAGTAGGTGAGCGTGGCCGCGTCGATGATCGCGTCCGGACGACGCTCCGCGAGGTAGGCCAGGGCGTCGGCCAGGACCAGCCGCCCCTCCGCGTCGGTGTCGACGACCTCGGTGGTGATGCCGTTGCGGTGCCGCAGGACGTCGCCGGGGCGGGTGGCCGAGCCGCTGACCATGTTCTCGGCCGCCGGGACCACCGCGACGACGCCGGTGCGCAGGCCGAGCCGGGCCGCGGCCCGGACCACGGCCAGCATCGTCGCGCCGCCCGCCATGTCGCTCTTCATGGTCGCCATGGCCTTCTGGCTCTTGATGCCGAGGCCGCCCGCGTCGAAGGTGATGCCCTTGCCGGCCAGGCCGACGACGCCGCTCTTCCCGTCGCCGGGGTAGCTCACCTCGATCAGGCACGGCGGGTTGGCGCTGGCCGCGCCGACGCCGAGGATGCCGCCGAAGCCGCCCTCGCGCAGTTCGTCGGCGGCGAGGACGCGCGCGTCGAGGCCCGCCTCCTCCGCCATCTCCACGGCCCGCCGGGCCAGCGTCATCGGGACCAGGTCCCCGGCCGGCGTGTTGACCAGGTCGCGGGTGAACGTCACCGCCTCGGCCACCACCTCGGCCCGGGCCACCGCGTCCCGGTCCTCGGGGGCGAGCAGCAGCAGCCGCTCGACCGCCCGGTTCTCCGGCGCGCTCTTGTAGTGGTCGAACCGGTAGCCGCCCAGCCGGACGCCCTCGACGACCGCCTCCGGGTACGGCAGCGCGATCGCGACCGTGCCGAAGCCCGCCATCCTGGGCGCGGCGTGGCCGACGGCCCGCCGTACCGCCCGCTCGTCGGCGTCCGGCTCCAGGCCGACCAGCAGGACCGCGCCCGCCTGGAACGGGTCCCCGGCCCGGCGCGGCAGCAGGAGCTCCTCGCCCGGCCGTCCGGCGAAGCCGGCGAGCTGGATCTCGATGCCCAGGTCCGGGCCGGCGGACGCGGGCAGGACGAGGAGATCGGCACGGACCTCGGCGGGCGCGTGCGGGGAGAAGGACACCTCCACGAGGCACTCCTAACGGGGGAAGTTCCGGAAAGGGAAAATGGTCCGTTGAGTGAACCATAAAGACTCCCCCGTTGACCAGGGACCCCGCTCACCATGCGATACAGCCCCGGCACTCCGACGGCCCCACCCCACTCCGACGGTCCCACTCCGACGGCAGCGACACTCTGACGGCAACGGCCGAGGTCGACGCAGCGGTGGGCCGGCGCGCGGTTCGCCGCTCGGCGGCCCCTCCGCCGGACCGGCTACGGCCGCGACTCGGTGGTCGCTCCGCCGGACCGGCTACGACTGCGACTCGGCGGGCCCGTTCGGCTCGGCGGGCCCGTTCGGCTCGGCGGGCCCGTTCGACTCGGCGGGCCCGTTCGGAAGGGCGGCGTCGGCGGCGGACTCGGCCAGGCGTTTCGCGATGGAGAGTCCCGTCACCACCGCCAGGACGGCGACGGTGAAGCCGGTGACGACGGAGAAGGCCCACAGCAGCGTGCTGTCGAGCGTGGCCTGCAGCAGGGCCAGGACGCCCGACAGCGGCAGCAGGATGGAGACGGCCACGAGCCCGGCGACTTGGGCCGGCGAGATGCGACGAGTCATACTGTCAAGGATTCGTTGACATCGCCTCGCCGTCAAGGCCTTCTTGACACTCCGGGAAAGTCCCGCGCCGCCGCCCCCCAGGGCGTCCGCACACAAATCACCCCTCTCGAACAATTGCGCCAACTGACCGCGCAAGGCATTGCGCAGCACTACCTCCAGGCAATGGAGTGGGCCATGGCGAAAACAAGCGGTCGGCGATCCTTGACGCGGCACCCACCAATAGCGATGACGCTGACGCCGGAGACGCCGGCCTTTGCGCGCCCCAGCCGCAGGCCCCGTTCGGGCGGTGCGGCGGCGCCTCTCGCGAACACCCACCAAACGGAATGTCGCACACAGTTCTCACAAATAGTGCAAGCGTGACTACTTAGAGTTGCCTATCGAACGCGTGAACGATATCCTCGCAGAGGCTCGACCGCCAGACCGGGAAGGGAGGTGCGAAGAGATGATGCTTTCGGGTGGCGTGCTGCTGTCATGCCGACCGGAGGACACACCTCCGTCCCGACCGTCCGACGCGCCTTCCGCATCCCCGCGGCGGCGGCGCGGGTCCAGGCGGCACACGCCGTTCATCGGATCGGATCGTTTCTCCGGCGACTCCTACGGAGCGGTGCTCCTCGACCGCGCTCACAGTGCCGGGCTCCTCGATGACGGCCGCAGCTCCGGCGGCCGCGAAGGAGCCACTCATCCCGCCCCACACGACCCGGCCCACCCTGACGAGCGAGCCGTGCGACGCGGCCAGCCGGACGCCACGGCACGCTCTGACGGGCGAGATGGGCGACGCGGCGAGCCGAGCGAGACGTCGTGGCCAGGCAGCGTGGCCTGGGGTCAGAGGTCGCCCACGATGCCCTGGGCGCGGCGGCTGCTCGGCCTCCCGGATGCTGCGGAAGACCAGAAGCCTGACAGCGGCGGAGGGCCGTCAGATCCAGCGCGATCGCCGATCGCGCCCGCTCCCGCAGATCCCACCCGGTCCCGCGCGAAGACGGCCGACCCAAGGGAAGAGGCCAACAGCGGGGACGAGCCGCAGCATCCCGGGAACGATGGCGGCGCTCTTTCCGGTCGAGACGAGCCGCGGCCCGGGTACGGCCGTGACGACCTGTCGGCCTGGGACGGGATCTGGCAAGGCCGCCGCCCCACCCTCGATGAGTCGCCCGCGAGCCCTCCCCTGCGGGCTGGTCGGGATGATCGGCAGCAGAACGACACGGGCCGACAGGGCAAGGACCGGCGGGGCCGGGATCAGCTGGGTGTGGGCCGCGTTCGCGAGGACGAGCAGCGTCCGGGCCGCGCCCCGCAGGACACAAACGCACAGGGATCGGGTCGGCGTGGCGGTGACTGGTGGGCCGGTGGCGATGCCGCCGCCGATGGCCGGGGCGCTGATGACCGGGGTGTCGGTAATGCTGACCCGGCCGCTGGTGGTGACCGCCGGAGCGCTGGTTGGGATGACCAGGACGCAGCTGACCGGGGCGCTGCCACCGACCGCCGACGCGCTGGTGCAGGCAGTGCTGGGCAGGACGGTGCGGGCCCGGCCACTGGTGGTGATAGCCGGGTAGCGGACTGGCCCGACCTGAACCTGGCCGGACGCGACGTCATCGACCTGCTCGCCCGTGCCGAGCGGCTGGCCGCGGCTGCGGGAAGGGTTCCAGGCGAAACCAAGACCGGGGCTGGAGCCGAGACCGAGACTGGCGCTGGGGCCGGTGTTAACGCCGGTGCCGGTGCTGGGGCAGGGGCTGGGACTGAGACTGGTGCAGGGACCAGTTCCGGGGTTGGCTCCGGTGCCGAGGTTGAGGTGGCGATGGCAGAGATCGTCGCCCTGGCCCGGGCGATCGATCTGGCCGAAGCCGCGATCGCTACCCGCCTCCCGATAGCCGAAGCGGGTAAAGGTCAGCACCTGTTCGGGCGGCGGTCGATCGGAGCATGGCTGGCAGCCGCCACCGGGTCACGCACCGCCCGCGCTGGAGAACGTGTCACACTCTCCCGGCAACTTCCGCGCCTGCCGCACACCGCCCGCCTGTTCGCCTCGGGCCGTCTGTCGTTCGGGTATGCGGCGACGATCGCGTCCGCCACCCGGCATCTGGATGACGCCGAAACCGAACTGGCGGAACCGATCCTGGTCCAGTTGGCACAAGCGTCGGCGTCGACGGTGGAGGACGTGGCCCGCGCCGGTCAGACCATCATCGAGACGATCGACCCGGGCGGGAGGCTGGCGCGGGCGGCGGCCAAGACCGAACGCCAGCACCTGACGATCTCCGACACCACCGATGGGATGGGCCGCGTCAGCGGGCTGCTCGACCCGGAGTTGAAGATGCAGCTG
>NZ_BBYJ01000014.1:120987-242180 GCF_001528665.1 Microtetraspora malaysiensis | reverse complement strand
GCCTTTACCCGCTTCGGCTATCGGGAGGCGGGCGGCGATCGCGGCTTCGGCCAGGTCGATCGCCCGTGCCAGGGCGACGATCTCTGCCATCGCCACCTCGACCTCGGCACCGGTCTCTGCACCGGTGCCACCACCGGCTCCAGCGCCAGCGTCAACACCGGCCTCGGCCGCTGTGCTTACACCGGCCCGAGCGCCAACACCGGTCTCGGTCTCGGCTCCGGCCCCGGTCTTGGTTTCGCCCGGCACCTTCCCCGCAGCCGCGGCCAGCCGCTCGGCACGATCCAGCAGGTCGATGACGTCGCGTCCGGCCAGGTTCAGATCGGGCCAGTCCGCTACCCGGCTGTCACCACCAGCAGCATCCGGGCCCGCACCGTTCTGGCCGTCACTGCCAGCGCTGCCAGCATCAGCGTCTCGGCGGTCGGTGGCAGCGCCCCGGCCATCACCAACAGCATTGCCATCGGCCCGCCGGTCACCGCCACGCCGACCCACGTTCTGCTGCCGATCGTCCCGACCGGCACGCTGGGATCCGTTCGACGAGGGCTCGTGGAGGGTGGGGCGGCGGCCCTGCCAGATCCCGTCCCAGGCCGACAGGTCACCACGGTCGTATTCGGGCCGCGGCTTGTCCAGATCGGAAAGAGCACCGCCATCGCCTCCGCGGCGCTGCGGCTCCTCCCCGCTGTCAGGCTTCTGGTCTTCTGGCGTGTCTGGGAGGCCGAGCAGCCGCCGAGCCCATGACTGTGTCGTCTCCGGCTTGCCGCGTCGCCCACCTCGCCCGTCAACGCGCGCCGGGTCGTGCGGGGCGGGATCAGGGACTCCCGCACAGCCGCTGGCGCTGCGGGTGCGGTCGAGGAGCCCGGCATCGCGGGCACGATCGAGAAGCACCGCCCCGTAGGAGTCACCGGAGAAGCGATCCGACCCGATGAACGGCGTGTGCCGCCTTGACCTGCGCCGCTGCCGCGGGGATGCGGCGGGCGTGTCGGATGAGGGGGACGGAGGAACGTCCTCCGGTCGGTGCGACAGCAGTACACCACCCGAAAGCATCATCTCTTCGCGCCTCCCCTCCCGGTCTGACGGTCGAGCCTCTGCGAGGATATCGTTCACGCGTTCGATAGGCAACTCTAAGTAGTCATGCTTGTACTATTTGTGAGCACTGTGGACGGCATTCCGATCGGTGGGCATTCGTGGGCCGCAAAATCACAGTGGATCGCCACCGAGGCCAGCTTCTCTGCCGTCGACGCCATCACTGGCGGCTCGGGGCCGGGCGACCTACAGCGATGGTCGGCAACATTGACGCCGCCCAGTTTGGACAGCTTGAGCCCATGTGCCGGCCCACCGCTCGCGTGGGCCAGGTGTAGGCGAGCAGGATCCAGGTTGCCGCCGATGCGCCGTTCAGCGCCATGCCCACCATTCGGTTCGCGCCGCTGCATCACAGTGACGCCGCCAGTGCTACCGCGACGCGGCCGGTGCGACCGCGACGCGGTCAGCGCCACAGCGACACCGCCAGTGCCGCGAGGGCCGGGTATCGCTTAAGGGGCGGTCGCGTCGTCGTGACGGCAGGGGCGGTTCCGGCGCTCCATGCCCCGGGGCGGATTCGATACGGGCCTCGCCCGCCGCCGTCAGCCGGTGCCGTGCCCGCCCCTGTCCTGGCTATCGGCACGTGGATGACCTGTGAGGTCACGCCCTGCGGCCCGAGCATCGGCGTGCGGACGAATTCATGCCATTTTTCTCCCTTCATTTCGGGGCTATGGTTTCGCCATCTCACGGATTCCTGTGTCCGGATATTTCGTAATTCGGCATTAATTCATTCCTGTGGAGGTGGCATTCCTGTGCCTTCTGGCCTTCTGCGGATCACCGGGGCGCTCGTGCTCGCCCTGGCGGCCGTGCCGACGGTTCCGGCCGCCGCTCAGGCGGCGGAGCCGCCGTCAGTGGTGATCGACTCCTCCGAGACCGCGCCCGGCGTCGTACGGCTCGCCGGCCGGTTCACCGGGACGTACGACGTGAACGTCGTGGTGAACGGCGAGCGGATCGAGCGCGCCCGGGTGAACGACCCGGACGCCGACGACAACGGCACGTGGTCCTACGACCTGGACACGAGCGGCATCGACGGCGAGATCGAGGTCTACGCCAAGGCCACGGTGGCGGAGACACGGTACGGCGCCTGGTCGGAGCCGCTGCGGCTCACGGTCGACAACCCGAAGGCGAGGGCGCCGAAGGTGTCGATCGCCGAACCGGCCGACGGGGCGCGGCTGACCCGGCCCACGCCCGTACGGGTGAACGTCGCCGGAAAGGACGTGCGCTCGGTGCGGGTCCGGGTCAACGGCGGCGCCTGGCAGCGCGCCTCCGAGGACGGCGCGCGGTACGTCGCCCTGGTGAACCCGGCGAAGTACGGCGACGTCATGGCGAGCCTGGAGGCGGAGGCGGTCGACGCGCGCGGCCACGTGTCCCGGTCGGCCAGCACGTACGTGGCGTTCGGCGCGGCGAAGAAGGTGCGTCCGGAGCCGCACCGGCAGGACCGGGCGATGTGGATCTGGGAGAAGGCCTCCTACAACCTGGTGCTCAACCCCGGGTCCCGCCGCCTGCTGGAGACCGTCCTCGCGCCCGGCTCGACGATGTACCTGGGCGTGGACACGTACGCCGGGCGCGACATGATCGAGGACGCGCGTCCGCAGTTGCGCGATCTTGTCGCGTGGGCGCACGGCCGGGGGATGAAGGTGCACGCCACAGTGGCCGGCGGAACGCGCCCGCCCTACCTCGGAGCGCTCGCCCGATATCGCGACCGGGCCGTCGGGGAGATGGAGCGGGTGCTCGACTACAACCTCTCGTCGGCGCCGGCCGAGCGTTTCGACGGGATCAACGTGGACATCGAGCCCTACATCCTGCCCTGGTTCAACAGCGCCAAGCCGGACGTGCAGATCCAGTGGCTGGACACGCTGCGCGCGATGATCGCCCGCCGGGACGCGTCCGGGCAGCCGCTGCTGTTCGGCCCCGCCGTGCCCCGCTGGCTGGACACCTCCGCCTGCTGCACGGACATCACGTACGGCGGGACCACCCGCTCGATGGCCGATCACGTCCAGGACATGGCGGACTACATCGCGATCATGGACTACCGGGACCAGGCGGACGGCTCCGCGGGGATCATCGCGCAGGCCGCCGACGAGATCGCCTACGCCGAGCGCATCGGCAAGCCGCTCTCCGTGGTGGTCGGGGTGGAGACGCTCGACATCGCGACCAGCGGCGACCCGTCCAGCATCACCTTCCGCGAGGAGGGCAGGGACGTGATGGAGGCGGAGCTGGCCAAGGTCTACCAGGCGTTCTCCGGCAGCCCCGCCTTCGCCGGGGTGGCACTGCACCACTACGACTCCTACCGGGATCTGCCCACGGTCTGGGGCGAGTCCGCGCGGTGGCCTGACCCGCCCGCCGACTCCGGCCCGCCCACGGGCGTCGAGTCGCCGCCGAAGGCCGTCGCGTTCGACCACGCCACCGTCGATCTGACGTACGGGCGCGCGTACGACGACACCGAGGTCGAGTTCTACGAGGTGCACCGATCGACGGATCCGCGTTTCACGCCGGGGCCGGGCACCGTCGCCGGGCGGGCGCGCGGCCTGACCCACACCGACGCCGGGCTGCTGCCCGGCACCGCGTACACGTACCGGATCGTGCCGGTGGACGTGGCGGGAAACCGCGGCCCCGCCTCCGCCCCGGTCACCGTGACGACCGGGACCACCGACCTGCGCCCGATGGTGGTGGAGTCGATGGCCGTCACGCTGGAGGGCGGCGCGGCGCGGGTGCGGCTGCGCGTCGTGGACAAGGAGACCGGGCGGCCGGTGGCCGCGACCGTGCGCGGCCGGTTCACCTTCTCCGGGGGACGGTACGTGACGGTGACGGCGGACGCCGACGGCTGGGCCACGGCGACGTCCGAGGGGCTGAAACTGCCGACGGGCGAGATCGGATTCGCCGGCCACCGGCTGACCGCCCCCGGCCACTACTGGGCCGCCGCCTACGACCGGGACCGGGAGGTCACCGCCCGCTGGTGACCCGCCTCTCGCGGCCTCACCCCGTGAGGCCGCGACCTGAGGCCGTGCCGTAAGGCCGCGACCTGAGGCCGTGCCGTAAGGCCGTGACGTGGGGCCGTGGCGTGGGGCCCGTGCGGACCTGACCGTCCGCCGGTGACCCGTGCCCGCCGAAGGGCCGCCTCCCTGCCGGAGGCGGCCCTTTTCCCTGCGGCCATTGGGACGAATTCATTCCTTTTAGCGGCGAAATATGGGGTGAATTTAGGGTTGACATTACGGACATATGACGAGAAGAATCCCGTTATGGAGCCACCCGATGGAATGAATTCCCTCCCAAGGGGACGGCGATTCCGCACCCTGGCCGCACGCCTGCGGCAGGAGATCGTGCAGGGTCGCTGGCCGGTCGGCGGCAGGCTGCCGACCGAGGCCGAGCTGGCGCAGACCTACTCGGTCGGCGTGAACACGGTGCGCCGCGCGGTCGACCTCCTGGTCGAGGAGGGACTCGTCCGCCGGCGGCAGGGGTCGGGCACGTTCGTGACCGCCTCCGCCACCACCGGAGCCAGGCCACGCCTCATCGGTGCGCTCGTTCCGTCGAACACCTACTACTTCCCCCAGGTCGTCCAGGGCATCGAGCGGGCGGCCACCGCCGCCGGCGTCCAGCTCGTGCTCGCGTGCTCCAACTACGACCCCGGCGTCGAGCTCGCGCAGATCCAGCAGCTCGTCGATGTCGGGGTCGCGGGCCTGCTGCTGGTGCCCAACCTGCACCTGGCCGCCGACCCCGCCGCGCACCTGGCCCAGCTGCGCGAGCTGTCCGTGCCGTACGTGCTGGTGGAACGGAGGCCGGCCGACCCCCGCCCGGCCGACCCCACCTCCTACGTCTGCACGGACGTGCACGGCGGCGGCTACGCCGCGGTGCAGCACCTGAACGGGCTCGGCCGCGGCCGGATCGGCTACCTCGGCCGGATCGGCACCGCCACGTCCGATCAGGTTTTCGCCGGATACCGCCAGGCCATCGCCGACCTCGGACTGCCGGAGATCCCGGAGGCCGTGGCCCGGCAGCCCGTCTGGACCGGCAGCGACATGCTCGCGTTCGCCAACGCCTGCGTCACCCACAAGGTCCGCGCGGTGGTGTGCCTCGGCGACCGCGAGGCGACCGCGCTCCTGCCCTACCTGCGCCGGGTCGGCCTGAACGTCCCGGACGACGTCGCCATCGTCGCCTACGACGACGAGGTCGCCGACCTGTCCGAGGTGCCGCTCACCGCCGTCTCCCCGCCCAAGGCGGAGGTCGGCCGCATGGCCACGGAGCTCCTGCTCCGCCGGATCGAGCTCGGCTCGGTCGCCCCCGTCTGCCGCGTCGTGCTGCAGCCCCGCCTGGCCGTACGGGCCTCCTGCGGCGCCGCCTCCGGCAGCCTCGTGGAGATCCGCGTCCCCCTGTGACGCCGGCCGCGTCTTCCTCACCCCTTTTCCCCCCTTCCTGCCCCCCTTTCTGCTGGAGGTCCTCATGAGAGTGCGCATGCTCGCCGCCGCCGCGGTGGCCGTCCTCACCATGGCCGGTACGGCCGCGTGCGGCGGCTCCGCCGACGACTCGGGCGCGGTCACGCTGAAGCTCGGCTTCTACGCCGCCGCCGGAGACCCGGCTGACACGACCATGCGCGAGCTCGTCAAGGAGTTCACGGCCGCCAACCCGACGATCAAGGTGGAGCTCGACGTCGCGCCGTACGTGAAGTTCTTCGAGCGGCTGCGCACCCAGATCGCCGGCGGCCAGGCGCCGCAGGTGTGGCTGTCGGACGGCGTGCTCGTGCAGGAGTTCGCCGCGCGCGGCGCCCTCGCCGACCTGACCGACCGGGTCAAGACCGTGAACGCCGACGACTACTCCGGCATCGAGCTGAACCGGGACGCCAAGGGCCGGATCTACGGCTTCCCGCAGGGCGCCCAGACGCCGGTGCTGTTCTACAACAAGAAGCTGTTCGCCGACGCCAAGGTCGCCGAGCCGACGGCCGACTGGACGTACGACGACCTGGCCGCGGCGGCCAAGAAACTCACCAAGGACACCAACGGCGACGGCAAGCCGGACACGTACGGCTTCCGCACCTACTCGCCGGGCTTCACCGAGAGCTGGTGGCCGATCATCAAGGCGTACGGCGGCGACATCGTCACCGACGACAACCGCAAGGTGGTCGTGGACAGCCCGCAGTCGAAGGCCGCGCTCGACTGGATGCTCGGCACGATGGGCAAGGACGGGTTCGCCCCCGACTTCGCGACCACCGAGGGCCTCGGCAAGGGCGTCGTGCACACGCTGTTCGCCACCGGCCGGGTCGCCATGTCGTACGGCATCTACGCCCGCACCCTGCCCGCGACGAGCGCGGGCGTCGACTTCGGGGTGGCGCCGCTGCCGAAGGGCCCGTCCGGCCGCGGCAACGTCGCGATCGTCAACTCGTGGGTGGTCAACAAGAAGGCCTCGGCGGCGCAGGCCGACGCGGCGTGGAAGTGGATCACCTTCTTCTCCGGCGAGGGCCCGCAGCGCAAGTGGGCCGAGCTGGGCGAGGCGATCCCCATCAACAAGAAGGTCGCCTCCACGGCCCTGCCCGCCGACCGCCATGCCTTCCTCGAGTCGCTCGACGCGGCCACCGACCTCGGCGCCAACGCCGTGTGGTCGGAGTACACCGAGGCCCTGGCGAAGCGGGTCAACGAGGCGCTGTCCGGCGCCACGCCCGTGGACACGGCGCTCACGTCCGGGCAGAAGGAGGCCCAGGAGGTCATCGACCGCTTCTACGCGGGGCAGACGCAGTGACCGTGCTCACCGGAGGAGCCGGGAAGATGGCCGCCGACCGGCGGCCATCCGCCCGGAAACGGAACGCGGGGGAGCGGGCCTGGGCGGTCGCCTTCGCCTCGCCCTACCTGCTCCACCTGGTCGCGCTGGCCGCCTGGCCGCTGCTCGCCTCGCTGTACTTCAGCATGACCGACTACGACCTGGTCTCCTCGCCGAAATTCGTCGGGTTCGACAACTTCGCCCGGATGTTCAGCGACGGCCTCTTCTGGCGGACGCTCGGCAACACGGCGTACTTCGCCGTGCTGTTCGTGCCGACCCAGACCGCCCTGGCCCTGGGCCTGGCGATCGCGCTCAACCAGCGGTTGCGCGGCATGGCCCTGTTCCGCGCGGCCTACTTCGTTCCGGTCGTCTCGTCGTGGGTGGTCGTCGCGTACGTCGCCGACGCCGTCTTCAACCCGCAGACCGGCCTCGCCAACCAGGTGCTCGACTTCTTCGGGCTGCCGGCCGCGAACTGGCTGCAGGACCCGGCGCTGGTCATCCCCACGCTCGCGGGGGTCGCGGTGTGGAAGGGCGTCGGCTACATGATGGTGCTCTTCCTCGCCGGCCTCCAGGCCATCCCGGAGGAGCGCTACGAGGCGGCGAAGATCGACGGCGCGTCGGCGTGGAACCGGTTCCGCTACATCACCATGCCCGGCATCTCCGGCACCACGTTCCTGGTGCTGGTGCTCACCTCGATCGAGACGCTGCAGTCGTTCGAGCAGGTCTTCGTCATGACCGACGGCGGCCCGCACGGGGCGAGCGAGCTGACCGTGCTCCACCTCTACCGGCAGGGTTTCCAGTTCTTCCAGATGGGCTACGCCTCGGCCATCGCGTGGGTGCTGTTCGTGCTGGTGCTCGCGCTCACCATGGTGCAGTTCCGGCTCCAGCGCAGGTGGGTCCACTATGCGTAAGACCGTCTCCTACGTCCTGGTCACGGCGGGCGCGCTGGTCATGCTGGTGCCGTTCGTGGCCGCGCTCAGCAACTCGCTCAAGAGCTTCGCGCAGTACATCCAGGTGCCGCCCACGTGGATCCCCGACCCGATCCAGTGGGACAACTACGTGGAGGTGTGGCGGCGCACCCCGTTCGGGCTCTACCTGGTCAACAGCCTGGTGATCGCGATCCTCGCCGTCATCGGCAACGTGCTGACCAGCGCGATGGTCGGCCACGCCCTGGCCCGGATGCGGCTGCCCGGCAGGCAGGCGCTGCTCACCATGGCGCTCGGGACCATGATGCTGCCGACCGTCATCACGATCGTGCCGAACTTCCTGCTGTTCCGCTCGCTGGGCTGGCTGGACACCCTGCTGCCGCTCATCGCGCCGTACTGGCTGGCCACGCCCATCGGCATCTTCCTGATGCGGCAGACGTTCCTCGGCATCCCGAAGGACTTCGAGGAGGCCGCGGGCCTCGACGGCGCCAACCCGTGGCAGGTGTTCTGGCGGATCCACCTGCCGCTGGCCAAGCCCGCCCTGGCCACGCTCGCGGTCTTCACGTTCACCACCTCGTGGAAGGCCGTGCTGGAGCCGACCATCTACCTCACCTCGCCGGAGAACTACACGCTGCCGGTCGGCGTGCTGAGCCTGAAGGGCCAGTTCGTCGGGAACGACCAGCTCGTGACGGCCGCCGCGATGATGAGCCTGCTGCCGATGCTGGTCGTGTTCATCCTGGCCCAGCGCTATTTCGTCCGCGGAACCATGTCCGCGGGAATCAAGGGCTGAAGCGCCCCCATCCCTACTGGAAAGGAAATCGTGACCACATCATCCGGGCTGCGCCTGGGCGTTATCGGCGCGGGCACCATCGCGGAGTTCCACGTGGCCGCCGCCCGCCGGACGGCCGGACGGGTCAACGTCGTCGCGGTGTGCGACGTACGGGCCGAGGCGGCGGAGAAGCTGGCCGCCGAGGCCGGGGCCCGTGCCTTCACCGACCACCAGGCGATGATCGACGCGGGCGGCCTCGACGCCGTCGTGATCACCGTCCCGCACGCCCTGCACGCCCCGATCACCCTGGACGCGGCCGCGGCCGGGCTGCACGTCCTGCTGGAGAAGCCGATCGCCACCACGCGCGAGGACGCGATCCGCATGATCGACGCCTGCCGCGCGGCCGGCGTCGTGTTCGCGGTCGGGCACGTCCTGCGCTTCGTCCCGACACTGCGCGCCGCGGCCGCCTACCTGGCCTCCGGCGAGCTGGGCGGCGTCGTGGTGGCCTCGGAGCGGCGTACCGCCGACTACGCCGACCCGGCGCGGCCCCGCTGGTTCCTCGACGCGGGCATGGCCGGCGGCGGCATCGTGCTCAACGTCGGCACCCACAGCATCGACAAGCTCCAGATGCTCGTCGGCTCGCCGATCGTCGAGGTCACCGCCCACACGGCCGCGCCCGAGGGCGTGCCGGTCGAGACCGAGGCCGTCGCGCTCGCCCGGCACGCCGACGGCACCCGCTCGACGATCTCCGTCACCGGAACCGGCCTGCCGTTCACCGACGAGGCCGAGATCGTGTGCGGCGAGGGCGCGGTGCGGATCAGCCGCGGCGAGGGCGTCTGGTCCTTCCGCAGAGGCGCCGCCACCCAGGTGGCCGCGCCCGAGCCCGGCGAGATGGCGGCCGCGTTCGCCGCGCAGCTCTCCGACTTCGCGCGGGCCTGCGCGGAGGGGAGCACCCCCGAGGTCACGCCCGAGTACGCGCTGTCGGTCCTCGACGTCGCCCTCGCGGTCTACGAGTCATCCCGTCAAGGTTCCACCGTCACAGTGAAGGGACTCCTGTGAACCCGCTCGCGTTCAGCACGCTCGGCATGCCGGGCGCCCCCGCCGCCGACGTCATCGAGACCGCCTCCCGGTACGGCTGCGCCGGCGTGGAACTGCGCTGCGCCGACGGCGAGATCATCGCGCCGGACACGCCCACCGCCGAACTGCGCGAGGTCGCCCGCACGTTCGCCGCGGCCGGGGTCGAGATCGTCGCGGTCTGCTCCTACACCCGGGTGGCGCGACCGGACGGCGACCCGGTCGCCGAGGTGCTGCGCCACGTGGAGATCGCCGAGGCCCTCGGCTCGCCGTTCGTACGGGTCTTCGGCGGAGTGGAAGGGCAGGAGGACCCGGCCGCCGCCGCGACTCGGAGGCTCGCGGAGGTGGCGGAGCGGCTGCCGGACAACGGCGTCGACGTGCTGCTGGAGACCCACGACGTCTTCCTCACCGGCGAGGCGATCGCCGGGGTCCTCGCCGGTGTCGGCTCGCCGCGCGTCGGCGCGCTGTGGGACGTGGTCAACCCGTGGCGGGCGGGGGAGAGCGCCGCGGCCACCGCGGACGTGCTCGCGCCGTACCTGCGGCACGTGCAGATCAAGGACGCGGCGACGCCCACCGAGCTGGCGCCGGTGCTGCCCGGACAGGGCGCCGTCGGCGTGGCCGGCGTGCTCGCCGAGCTCGACCGCATCGGCTACTCCGGATATCTCGCGCTCGAATGGGAGCGCGCGTGGTACCCCGACGCGCCGCCCGTCGGCGACGCGCTCGCCGCCTTCCGCGAGGTGCTCGGGCTGTGATCCCCCAGGTCGCCTCCTTCATCCCGGGAGAGGGGCGGTTCCCGCTGGATCGCGGCGTGCGGGTCAGTGGCCCGCACGCCGCGACGGCGCGCGAACTGCTCGGCACCGCCGCGGACGGCGACGGCCCCGGCGAGATCGTGCTGGGCCTCGTGGACGACCCGTCCCTCGGGGAGGAGGGATACACCCTCACCGTCACCCCCGAGGAGGTCCGGATCGCCGCGGCGACCGCCGCCGGGCTGCGCTGGGGCGTCCAGACGCTGCGCCAGCTCGACGGGCCCGGCGGCGTCCCGTGCTGCGCCGTCCGCGACGTGCCGAGGTACGCCTGGCGCGGCGTCATGATCGACGTCGCGCGCTGGTGGCGGCCGATGTCCTTCCTGCGCGCGTACGTCGACCTGCTGGCGCTGCACAAGTTCAACGTCCTGCACCTGCACCTCACCGACGACCAGGGCTGGCGCTTCGAGGTACGCGGGCACCCGCGGCTCACCGAGGTCGGGGCCCACCGGGCCGAGTCCTCGGCCGGCCTGGCGCGGGACGGCAGATTCGACGGGACCCCGCACGGTGGCTGCTACACCCAGCGGGAGTTGCGCGACCTCGTGGATTACGCGGCCGCCCGCGGCGTGACCGTGGTCCCCGAGGTCGAGTTCCCCGGCCACTCCACGGCCGCGCTCGCGGCCTACCCGTGGCTCGGCCACTCGCCCGCGGAGCCCGTCGAGGTGCGGACCTCGTGGGGCATCTCGTCGCACGTTCTCAACGTGAGCGACCGCGCCGCCGGGTTCGCCCGCGACGTGCTCGACGAGCTGTGCGACGTGTTCCCGTCCCGGTACGTCCACATCGGCGGCGACGAGGTGCGCGGCGGCGAGTGGGCCGCCAGCCCCGAGGCGGCGCGGCGCGTGGCGAGCGAAGGGCTCACCGGCCCAGCCGCCCTGCTCGGCTGGTGGGGGCGGCTCCTCGCCGACCACCTGGGCGGGCTCGGCCGCCGCGCCGTGGCCTGGGACGACATGCTCGACCACGACCCGCCCGACGACATGGTGATCATGGCGTGGCGGGGCGTGGACCGGATCGAGGCCGCCCTGCGGGCCGGGCACGACGTGGTGGCGGCCCCGCACACGCACACCTACCTCGACTACGCCCAGTCGGACGCTCCAGGGGAGCCGCTCTGCATAACGGGGCCGCTCCTGTCCCTGGAAACCGCCTACGAATTCGACGCGGGGGAGGGCGTCCTCGGCATGCAGGCGCAGCTCTGGAGCGAGTACCTCCCCACGAAGGAACGCTTCGACTACAACGCCTTCCCCCGCCTCTGCGCCGTCGCCGAGGCCGCCTGGTCCTCCGGCCGCGACCTGGGCGACTTCACCCGCCGGCTGACCGCCCACCTGCCGCTCCTCGATGAGATGGGCGTGCGATACCGGCGGCCCCACGACGAAGGAGTGCGAGATGTTCACCTCTGAACAGCAGCTCGAGGACCGGCTGGCCACCCCCTCTGCCGACCTGGTAGCCGACATGGGCCGACTGGACGGCGACCTCGTCGTGCTCGGCGCCGGCGGCAAGATGGGGCCCAGCCTGGTCCGGCTGGCCCGGCGTGCCCTGGACGCCGCGGGACGCGGCTCCGCCCGCGTGTACGCGGTGTCGCGGTGGTCCGACGAGGCCGCCGCCAAAGCTCTGACCGAGCAGGGCGTCGACGTGGTACGCCACGACCTGATGGACGGCGACGACCTCGCCGGGCTGCCCGACGCGGCCAACGTCGTCTTCATGGTCGGCGCGAAGTTCGGCACGTCGGCCGCGCCGTACCAGGCGTGGGCGGTCAACGCGGCGCTGCCCGCGGCCGTCGCGCGGCGCTACCGCGACTCGGCGATCGCGGCCTTCTCCACCGGCAACGTCTACCCGCTGGTGGACGTCGCCTCCGGCGGCAGTGCGGAGGAGGACCGGCCAGATCCGGTCGGCGAGTACGCGATGAGCTGCCTCGGCAGGGAACGCGTCTTCGAGCATGCCGCCGCCGCGTACGGCACCCGGGTCGCGATCCTGCGGCTCAACTACGCGGTGGACCTGCGCTACGGCGTGGTCGCGGACATCGCCGCCGCACTGGCGGCGGGCGAGCCGGTGGACGTCACGACCGGCCACGTCAACGTCGTGTGGCAGGGCTACGCGAACGAGGTGGCGCTGCGCGCGCTGCGGCACGCGCGCGCTCCGGAGGCGTTCACGCTCAACCTGACCGGGCCCGAGACGGCCTCGGTGCGGCGCACGGCGACCCGCCTGGCCGCCGCGCTCGGCGTCGAGGCGACCTTCACCGGCCGGGAGAGCGGCACCGCGCTGCTGAACGACGCCTCCCGCTGCCACGGTCTCTTCGGCTACCCGGACGTGCCGCTGGACACGCTGATCGCGTGGCAGGCCGACTGGATCTCGCGCGGGCTGCCGCTGTCCGGGAAGCCGACCAAGTTCGCGGTGCGCGACGGGAGGTTCTGAGATGTCGATCGACCTGCTCAGGGAGGGGACGGTCATCCCCGCCCACCCGCTGGCGCTGACCGAGCAGCGCACGCTGGACGAACGCCGCCAGCGCGCGCTCACCCGCTACTACCTCGACTCGGGCGCGGGCGGGGCGGCCGTCGCCGTCCACACCACGCAGTTCGAGATCCGCGACGCGGGGCTGCTCAGGCCGGTGCTGGAGCTCGCCGCCGAGGTGGTGGCGAAGGAGGCCGGCCGCCCCTTCGTCATGGTCGCCGGAGCGTGCGGGGACACCGCCCAGGCGGTCGCGGAGGCGGAACTGGCCGCCTCGCTCGGCTACCACGCCGTACTGCTGTCGCCGAAGGTGCCCGGCGCCGGCGAGCCGGAGCTGCTGGAGCGTGCCAAGGCGGTGGGCGAGGTGCTGCCCGTCATCGGCTTCTACCTCCAGGAGGCGGTGGGCGGCCGCAGGCTGAGCCCGTCCTTCTGGCGGTCGCTGAGCGAACAGGAGTCCCTGGTCGCGATCAAGATGGCGCCCTTCGACCGGTACCGCACGGTCGACGTGGTCAGGGCGGTCGCCGCCTCCGGGCGCGGTGACGACATCGCGCTCTACACCGGCAACGACGACAACATCCTGGCCGACCTGCTCACGCCGGTCGGGGGACGCCGCGTCGTCGGCGGCCTGCTCGGCCAGTGGGCGGTGTGGACCCGCGCGGCGGTGCTCATGTTCGAGGAGGTACGGCGGGCCTGGGCCGGGGACGACGAGGTCCTGCGTTCCCTGCTGGCCCGCGCCGCCGACCTCACCGACGCCAACGGCGCCGTCTTCGACGTGGCGAACGGCTTCCACGGCTGCATCGCCGGGGTCCACGAGGTGCTGCGCGGGCAGGGCCTCCTGGCCGGCACGTGGTGTCTCAACCCGGATGAAGGGCTGTCCCCGGGACAGGCCGAGGAGCTCGCCCGGGTAGGCGCCGCCTACCCCTGGCTGGTCGACGACGACTTCGTCGCCGCCCACCTGGACGACTGGCTGCGCTGACCGCCGATCTCCGGTCCGGGGTCGGGAGTGTCCTCCCGACCCCGGACCCGGGGCCGCGCTTACGAACCGTCACCGTACGGAAGAGACGACTGCCGCCGTTGAGCGCTGCAACGCGTTGGCGGAGACCACCCCTGTCTGTAAGGGCCTGTTCCGCTCTGTTCCGCTCAACCTGTTGACCGCCGATTCGCAACTGATTTGCGGCCCTCACTAATCTGCGGCGGCGCCCTTACCTCGTGTTCGCGCGGCCGTTCCCCACCCTCCGATCCTGGAATGGACGGCTCTTCGTGGCCGGGTCTTGGCATCGGTGAGATCACGCTCCGGTCGTCCCGGCAGGAGGGTCTCCTACAGGCTCAGTCGTCGGCGGCGCTCCGTGTCGCGCCTACCCCGATCCTGGGCCCCGGCGCTTGATCACCCCCACCGGACCCACACGAAGCCCGAAGCGCCATTCGGAAGAAGACCATCTTGTGCGCTTGATCGTCGGTCGGCAGGTAGATCCGGTCAGCCCTGCGCCTTGGTGAACTCTTGAACAATTCATGATCGAGCTGTTACGGTCACCAATCAACCTTAAAGGCTGGATTCGGGGCGATTTCGGGCTTTCGGAATCGGGGCCAGCCAGACCGCGGCGATGGGTGCCGCGGCCTGACCGTTCAAGGAGCAACGCATGCAGCATGCCCTCCCCAAGCGACGCCTCGCGGCCACCGCCGCGGCGTTTGCCATGGTGGGTGCCGCCTTCCTTGGAGGCGCGATCGACTCGGCCAGCGCGGCCACCACCGACGAGCCGACGTCGACACCGGTCAACGTGGACATCCCCGACGGGATGCTCATGAGCTACGTCGTCAACTCCCGGATCGCCAACCCCGGCCAAACTCGTCTCGTTGAGCGCGCGGTCGAGGCCGCCGGAGGTGTCGTCGTCCAGTCCTGGCCCGAGATTGGCGTGGTCGTCGCCCACTCCGACCGCGCGGCCTTCCGCGAGAACGTCACCGCCAAGGGCGCCAACGCGGTCGCCTCCGTCGGCGCTACCCGCACGGCCGGGGTCTCCGAGGGGACGCCGACCGACCTGGCCCCGCCGTGGGGCCCCGGCGCCAACGGGTACAAGAAGGGTGCCAAGAAGCCGGACAACGGCGACATCCCGTCCGACCCGCAGCCTGGCGAGGGCCTCGACCCCAACGAGGGCGTCCAGTGGGACATGCAAATGATCAAGGCCCCGCAGGCGCAGGCGGTCTCCGACGGCAACCGCAACGTCCTCGTCGGGGTGCTCGACAGCGGCATCTCGCCGACACACCCGGACCTCAAGGCCAACATCGACGTCGCGAACTCGGTCAACTGCACTAACGTCGGCCGTCCGGATCAGACGCCGTTGGCTTGGCGCCCGACGTCGAGTGACCACGGTACGCACGTCGCCGGCACCATCGCCGCCGCACGCAACAACATCGGCATCGTCGGTGTTGCGCCGAACGTGCGCATGGCGGCCGTCAAGGTCGTCAACAACGACGGCTTCATCTACCCGGAGTACGCCATCTGCGGCTTCATGTGGGCGGGTCTGAAGCACATGGACGTCACGAACAACTCCTACTATGTCGACCCGTTCGAGTTCTGGTGTGACGACCAGTCCGACCAGGCTGCCAGCAAGGAGGCCGTCCGGCGCGCTGTGGAGTGGGCCACCAAGCAGGGCGTCGTCCACGTCGCTGCGGCGGGCAACTCCAACTACGACATGGCCAACAAGACCGTGGACACGGGCAGCCCCAATGACGCGCCGAGGCCGACCGTGCGCACGATCAACAACCGCTGCAACGACATCCCGGCTGAGTTCGACGGTGTCGTGACGGTCGCATCCCTGCAGCGCGTGGGCACCACGCTGGACAGCATCCGGTCGTCCTTCTCCAACTACGGCCTCGGCAAGATCGACGTCGCGGCTCCCGGCTCGTCGATCTACTCGACGACGTGGAACACCCGGACGGGGGCCGACGGCTACGGCACCAAGAGCGGTACCTCGATGGCGAGCCCGCACGTCGCCGGCGTCATGGCGCAGATGAAGTCGGCGCACCCGTCCTGGTCGCCGGCTGAGATGATCAGCGAGCTCAAGGCGCGGGCCGAATCCAAGCCGTGCCCGCAGAACACCGCGGCCTGCATCGGCACCGTCGACGACAACAGCTTCTTCGGCGCTGGCGTCGTCGACGCCCTCGCAGTCATCAAGTGAACTGACCCTGGTATCACCTAGGTGACACCACCACGCTGGGCCTGCACCGTCATGAGGGTGTAGGCCCAGCGCCGTACGGCGACCAGGAGTTGCAAGCGTCAGGCCTTGGAAAGCTTGGTGACGCGCTCGGTTGAAGCGACACAAAGCAAGTCGAAGTGCCCGGGAGATTCGCCCCGGGCGCTTCTGTTGATCGCCTGGCTAGGTATGCCGCCATTTGGCACGCTCAGGCAGGAGAGAAACGTAGTCGTCGCCCATCTCATCCAGCCGAACGCGAACCCACTGCGCAGCGTGATCGTCGGGGTCCAGCTCACGCAGATGGAACTTGAGGCTCTCCGCTGCGCGCCGCGGCCCGGAATCGACAACGCGCGCAGATCAGCGATGGAACGTGAAGGCGAACAGGCCCGCGGTACCGGCCGCGTAGATCCCCGAGCCGTCGGGCGTCCACGCGCAGCCCTTGAGCGTGCTGTCCACGATCACCATGGTCAGGCACCTTCCGGTGGCGGCCTCCCAGACCCGCAGCCGTCCCCGCTCCGCGGTCGTGGCGAGGTGGACGCCGTCGGGTGAGAAGGCGACGCCCGTCAGCATCCCGTCGTACGCGGCCTCCCAGACCTGCTCGCCGTCCAGATCGAACAGCTCGACGCCGTCGTACGTCGCCGCGGCCACGGACCGGCCGTCGGGGGCGATGGCCAGCGCGTTGATCAGCGTTTCGGCGGTCATGGGCGGTCCCAGCGGATGGCCCTTCGCATCCCATCTCCGCACGTCACTGTCCGCCGCGACGGCGAGCCACGACGCGTCGGGGGCGATGGCGAGGGCACTCACGTCGTCGCCGTGCCGCTTCGTGGTCGTGACGTGCCTGCCGCCCGCCGTCGCGATGCGCACCCTGTCGCCGACCGCCATCGCCGTCCAGGCGCCGTCGGGGGAGATCGTCACCGCTTCGATCTCCGGCCGGCGCCTCATGGACCTGCTCGCGCGTACCGTGCCGTCGAGGTCGTGCAGCCGCGCGGTCCCGTCCCAGTCGCCGGTGAGCAGGTACGTGCCGTCAGGCGCGATGGCCACGCTGCCGCCGGAAAGGTCGGGGCCCTGGTGCCGCACGCTGCCATCGGCGTTCCACAGGGTGAGGCCGCGCCGGCCGGTGGTGGCCAGCCAGGAGCCGTCCGGGGCGACCGCGACGGAGTACAGTTGCCGCTCGCCGGCCCGCCCCGGCACGTCTTCGCGCAGGGCGATGCCCACGTCCCAGATCCGGACCGTTCGATCTTCGCTCGACGACGCGAGCCAGGTGCCGTCCGGCGCGATCTCCACGGCGGTGATGTCGTCCGTGTGGCCGTGGAGGCGGGCGAGGATCGTGCCGTCGACGTCCCGGAGGACGACGTCGTTGTGGATCTCGCCCACAGCCAGCCACGAGCCGCCGGGCGAGATGGCCAGGCCACCGCCGTAACACTTCACGTCGTCGAATTCGGCGCGCAGGCCGCCGTCAGGGTTCAGCAACCGGAGGCTCATGTCGGTCGTCGCGAGCCACTCTCCCGAGGGCGCGATGGCGACGGCGTCGGTGGAGCCGAGGTCCGCCCTGAGGGTTCCGTCGGAGTTCCGCAGCTCGGCGGCCATGAAGCCGGCGAATGCGACCCACGATCCGTCGGGCGCGATGGCGATGTGCTCACGGTTGCCCTCCAGCCCGTCCACAGCCGCGCGCGGCGTGCCGTCGGCGTTCCAGAACCGGATGAAGCCATCACCGGACGAGACCAGCCAGGTGCCGTCGGGAGCGATCTCGACGGCGGACACGCTATCGGGGTGATCATCGAGGGCGTCGATCATTTTCCCGTCGGCCCGCCACAGGCGTACGCTGTCGTCCCAGCTCGCGCTGGCCAGCCAGGTACCGTCCGGGGAGACGGCCACCGCGGTGACCATCAATTCATGCCCTAAGAGGCTGTTCAGTTGGGTGCCGTCCGGCCGCCAACGCAGCACCCGTTCGTTCTCGCTCGATGCGGCCACCCAGGTGCCGTCGGGGGCGACGGCGACGTCGGTCAGCTTGCCCGTGTCGCCGTGCAGCGTACGCACCAGGGCGGGGTGCGGCAGATCCGGTGGCGTCCAGCGCGACTCCAGCCAGGGCCCGCCGATCTCGTGCCGCCACGCGTGGGCGCGTTCCGCCATGCCCGGTACGGCGTGCAGGCGGCAGGCGAGCGTGGGGAACGCGTCCCCGAGCTCGCGCGCCGTCTCGAGCAGGTGGGCGGAGGCGGCGACGGTGCGGCGGAGCGGCTCGGTCTCGCGCTCACCCGCCTTGTCCAGGTCGCCGAGGACGGCCTCGACGCCGGACAGCTGCAGCCGGCCGGCGAGCCATGACACGTCGCCCACCGTCGCGGCCAGTTCCTCCGTGGCGCCGGCCGCCGCCTGGTAGCTGACGATGTTCCGGAGCATCCACGTGACCGTGCCCGGAAGGTCGCCCCAGGCCTCCGGGATGTCGCCCGGGTCGGCGTCGATCAGCCTGCGCCGCGCACGGTCCAGCCCCGCCTCGCCAAGGAGCCCGCGTACGTGGGCGCGGACCGTGGACGGGAGCACGAGAACCTGCTCGTCAGTGTCGTGCCTGAGGAGCGACAGGCTCTCCAGCCGCGCGATCAACGCGTCGATCTCGTCACTCGTCATGCCCGCGTCCGAGCACCACAGCATGGCCGCCACACCGATGGGGATGGACTCGCGCTCGTCGAACAGACCCAGGTCGAGAAAGCGCTCCGCGGCCGCGGGGTCGATCGTTCGCAGCCAGCCGACTGAATGATCCACGGCGGCGCCGATCAACGCCGCCCGGGAATCGGGGTCGGCGAGGTCCACGCCCTCCGGCAGCCGCCCGACGATCCCCACGTCGCCCTGGGCGATGATCGCCGAGCGCACCAGCGTGATGGCGAACGGCCAGCCGCAGGTCAGCTCCGCCAGCCGCACGGCCGTCCCCTCGTCCAGCACCGGCAGGTCGTGCCGGAGCAGGGCCGTGCTCTCAGCCGGGGTCATCGGCCCGACCGGCACCGTGATCGCGAACGGCGGCGCCTCCTCGTCGGTGCCCGCCGTCACCAGCCACGTGCAGTCCGGCCACATGAACGCCATGCCGACCACGACGCCGGCAACCGGCCCGTCGAGCACCATCAACCGCTCGCCCGGCCGGGAGATGCGCTCCTCGATCAGGCGGGCCCCCGCTTCCTCGTCCTGTGGAGCCGCCGCGATGGCCTCGAAGAGCTCGTCCGGGTCGAGCCCGGAGTACGGCTCCACGCCCTCGAAGAGGCCGGTCATGACCTCCGTCAGCTCCTCGACGAACTGGTCCGGGTGTGTCGTGGTGCTGACGGTCACCCAGCCGATGCCCTCCGGGAAGCGTACGATCACCTCGGGGTTGCGCAGCGCGGCCGCCAGGACGGCGGTGACGCCCATCCCCTCAACCCCCGCCGGCTCCGGCACCACCAGCACCAGCCCGCTTTCCCCCGAGGTCAGCGCGGCGACGACCCGATCCACCGCCTCACGCTCGATCCGTCCCTCCGCACCGGAAACCGCCCCCGTTTGCGCCACGTGCTCCCCTTTCCACCCACCATCATCGGGTTCAACGTGGCGCGAACAGCCGGAGTTTCAGGGTTAGGCCTCGTTTCTGGCGAAATGGAAGGGCAGTGGGTGCCGCCCAGGCCGATGGTGGCGCGGCGCTCGAACCGGAAGCCGGAGGCCGAGCCCATCCATCCCCGCAAGTGGGGGAGTCGCAGGGCTCCGGCGTTCTCGCGTTTTTACGGTTTGATCACGCGAGGCCGAGGGTTGCAAGGCAACGCGTAGGGTCTTGGGTCTGGCGATGATTGGCTTGAGCGATGCTGGTCCAGCCGCAGAGGAGCTTCAAGATTCCGATGGCTACGTTGCGCAGGGCTGCCATTACATCAGGTCCCGAGCCGGTACGACCTGGGAGAAATCCTCGCGGTAGGTGCCGTCGCGGATGTGATGCGGGGCTGAAGCTGTCCACGCAGGTGATGACCATGTACCCACCGTGACATTCCGTGGCAGTCAATGTGGACTAAAACAATTGGTCCTTCATCAGGTCCCAGAAGGACCTGTGGCGTCTCGCGCCGGGCAACCAGGGCGCGAGATACCAGGCCTCCCATTCGCCATCAGAGGTCTTGACGTAGGGGTTGAGGAGAAATTCTCCATCGTCCCAGTGCCCGATCAGAAGGGTGCCAGGCAGATACTCCTCTCTCAGATGGACGCAGTCCTGCTCCTTTCCGTAGACGAAGTAGAGGTCATCGGGCACGCTCCAAGGCTTCTCACCCTCGGGCGATGACCACGCTTCGACAATCCTGGGCTCAAGATCACGGAACCAGCCGACGTCCGCGGCCGGCCGTAGGGAGTACTCATCGACGCCCCAGCCGTTGGCGAACAGGAGGAACTGCCGATAGCTCGGCGGCAGGCTCAGGCCCAACCGCTCTTCGAGCTGACTGACTTCTAACTCACTGGCCGGGGGGTGGAGATCGTGGTCCGGTCCTAATGGCGGGCGGTCAGGACCTTCGGCGACCGGCTCCTCTGCCGGGAAGAAGTCAGACCATGCGTACTGGATACTCATGGCGGGTGACGATATCCGTCACGGCTGACATTTCATCTGATGTTGGCCCCCAGCTCCGCCTTGGTAATGCTCGCTGCCCATGGGTGGCGTTCCCTGGTGGTGCTCTCAGCTCGATCAGGTGGAAGTCGCCGGCGTCCAGGATGACCGGTCTCCAAGCATTTGGCTCGGCGTTGCTGGGGCGGGACGGGCCTCTGCGCCTAACTCAGCCCTTGCCCTGGATATCGGCGTGGTCGACGCCAAGGGCGGGGAGATCGGCGCGCTGATCGTTTGGGCGGAACGGTAGGCGCAGCGCGCCCCGCGATCGTGTCCCATGATGCCGAACTGGTCGTAGCCCAGATGTCGCATGACCCCGAGCTGGTCACGACCGATCGCGCGCATACTGCAGGGCTCGTGATCGGCGGTCCGGTCTGGTCGGTCACGGTTCGCGGCGTAGCGGCGAGAGGAGGATCGGCACCCAGCTCACCCCCTGGATCAAGGCGCCCAGCCACATCGGAGCCCGCACCCCCCACAGCTCCCCGAGCACCCCGGCGAGCAGTCCGCCGAGTCCGACCGCGCCCATCAGGAGCAGGCGCATCGTGGCCGTCATCCGGCCCAGCATGTCGTCGGGCGTGACGCGCTGCCGCAGGCTGACGAGCAGCACGTTGTTGAGCCCGGTCCGGAACGTCAGCACGAACCACGCCGCCGTCGCCGCCCACAGCCACGGCCCGCGGTCCAGGAACGGGATCACGAACGCCGGCGGCGAGGTGACCAGACCGACCACCCACACGGCCCGGCCGGTGCCGAGCCGGCGGCCGATCAGGTGCGCGGCGGACGATCCCGCGAGCACGCCGAGGCCGCCGGCCGCCAGGTAGACCCCGAGCACCCATTCCGGCAGCCCGAGCCGATCCACGATGAGCACAGGCAGCAGGACCGAGCAGAGGGGGTACGCCAGGTTGGTCATCGAGCCCTGAAGCAGGGCCGCGGTGAGCACCGGATTGCCGAACACGAAGCGCACGCCGGCCGAGATCTGCCGCCGGACGGGCGGGCGCGGTGTGTCGGGTGCCGCCTGGACCGGCTCCCGGACGCGACGCAGCCAGGCGGCCGACCACAGGTAGCTGAGCGCGTCGAGCAGGATGGCCACGGGCGCTCCGGCCGCCTGCACCAGCACGCCCGCCAGGCTGCGTCCCGCCACGTCCATGCCCGAGTTCGTGCCCACGAGCAGCGAGTTGGCAGATGTCAGCCGGTCCCGCCCGACGATGCCCGGCACGAGGCTGAACGAGGCCACGTCGAAGAACAGCGTTCCGGCGCCGACCAGCATGGCCACCAGATAGAGCTGCGCCATGGACAGCCATCCCGCCCACCAGGCGACCGGCACGGACAGCAGGACGAGCGCCCGCGCCAGGTCGGTGGCCAGCATCACGGGACGCCGCCTGACCCGGTCCACCCAGGCGCCGGCGGGCAATCCGAGAACGAGCACCGTGAGCGTGCTCAGCGCGCTCAGCAGGCCGACCTCGGCGGGGCCCGCGCTCAGCGCGGTGACCGCGAGCAGGGGCAGCGCCACGTAGCTGATCTGGCTGCCCGCCTGGCTGATCGCGCCCGCGATGTAGAGGTTACGGAAGTTGGGAAGCCGCAGCAGGGGAGTTTCCACTTGTGTTGCCGTCATGCCGCAAAGATGCTGATATTTCGCGCAAAGGGCCATCGATTAAGTGAGAAGCGAATCCATGACGCTGGAGCTGACGTTCACCACCCGCGACATCGCCAACATCCGCTTCGCCATCTCCCCGCTCGGCGAGGTCGTCGCGAGCGTCCGCGTCGTGAAGAACCCCGCGGCGCACCCGCTGCTGCGTCCCTGGGTGGAGCAGGTACGGCGGCGCCTCGCGGACGTGGACTGGCGCCTGCTGTCGGACCTCGTGCCGGTGCCCACGATCTCGATCGCCGGCTTCACCTGCACCCCGCCCGCCACCTCCATCCCCGACCTGGAACTGGAGCTGGCCACGATGCGGGCCGCGGCCGACCGGGTCCGCACCGACCTGGACGACGCCGGTACCCCCCGCACCAAGCGCGTCGAGGCCCTCTACGCCGACCCCGGCAAGGGCCTGGAACGCCTGGCGCAGGAGGTGGAGAACTACTGGGAGGCGGCCATCGCCCCGTACTGGCCACGGATCAGGTCCCTGCTCGAAGGGGAGATCCTCTACCGTGCCAAGCTCCTGGCGGAGGGTGGCGCGCAGCGCATGCTGACCGACCTCGACCCGAGCGTGACCTGGCACGACGGCACGCTGCGGGTGGAACACCGCTACGTGTCGGGGACCCGTTCACTGCGCGGTCTCGGGCTGTTGCTCGTGCCCTGCGTGTTCGTCTGGCCGCGCGTCCTCTCCGTCACGACCCCGCCGTACCAGCCCACGGTCCGCTACTCGCCGCGCGGCATCGGCACGCTCTGGGAGCGTCGCGGACTGGAGCCGCCGCGGGCCTTGGCCGCCGTGCTCGGCAGGACGCGGGCACGTCTGCTGGCCGAGCTGGACCAGCCCGCCTCCACCCGCGACCTGGCCCTGCGTGTCGGGCTCTCCGAGCCCGGCGTCAACCAGCACCTCACCGCGCTGCGTGACGCCGGCTTGTGCACCGCGCACCGCACCGGGCGGTACATCCTCTACGCCCGTACGACGACGGCCGAAGCTTTGCTGGGGGGCGGCCAGGTCGACGAGACGTCCTCGCCCGGGCCGGGCTCCCGCACTCGACCCGCCGGCTGACCCCGCCTCCCGGCCGCCCCTGAACGTCTCCCGGTCAGGCGACCCAGTGCGCCGAGGCGAGGGAGCGGACCGCGTCCTCGTCCACCTCGACGCCGAGGCCCGGTCCCGTGGGCACCAGGGCCGTGCCGTCGACGACCTCCACCGTGCTGTCCCCGACGTAGGCCGAGTGGACGAACTGCCGCCCGTTGAGATCGACGGGGGTGTCCACGCCGAACGCGGCGAACAGGTGCAGCGAAGCGGCGAACCCGAGATCGGTGTCGGTCAGCCCCGACCCCATGATGCGCAGCCCCGCGTCCTCGGCGAGCTGGCAGAGCCGCCGCGAGAGCGTGAGCCCGCCGGAACGCTGCACCTTGGCGATCGCGATGTCCACCGCGTCGAGCTTCACGAACGTGGCCATGTCGGAGGGGTGGCGCAGGCTCTCGTCCAGCGCGACCGGAAGCGGGCTGTGGTCGCGCAGCCGGCGCAGGCCGGTGATGTCGTTCGCGGGCAGCGGCTGCTCGAACGCCGACACGTCGAGGTCGACCAGCCTGCGCGCCATGCGCAGCGCGCCGTCCACGGTGTAGGCCTGGTTCGCGTCCACCCAGATTGGCGCGTCCGGCGCCGCCTCCCGGACCGCCGCCACGACCGAGACGTCCGTCGCCTCGTCGTGCAGGCCCACCTTCACCTTGTACGCCTGGTAGCCCTGCGCCCGCCCTTCCTCGACGGCCTGCCGCACCTCGGCGGGGGTCTGACCGGCCACGATCCAGCCGAGCTTGATCCGGTCGAGGCGGCGCTGGCCCCAGAGCACACCGACGGAGACGCCGAGGGTCCGGCCGATCAGGTCGTGCAGCGCGATGTCGAGCGCGGACTTGGCGATGGGAGAACCGATCGTCAGGCCACGGTTGATCACCTTCTCGTAGGCCGCGCAGGCGCCGTCCAGATCCCACGCCGACCGTCCGATCAGCGCGGGGGCGAGGTAGCCGTGGATCGTCGTCGAGATCGACTCCACGGTCTCGTACGTCCAGGAGGGCGTCGGGGTCGCCTCACCCCAGCCGGTCCGGTCGCCGGCCGTGACCTTGACCAGCACCCGTTCCGTGGGCTTGCCCGCCGTGGTGACGCTTCCTCCGGAAATGCTGAACGACCGGATGGACGGCAATTCCACGACGAACGTTTCCACCCGCTCGACGACCAGCGACTCCATGATTCTCCCGTCGGAATGAATTCATGCTTATTTAGCTGCCGTAATGCCCCGAACCTAGCATGTTGGAATTGTTCGGCGAATTAACGGAATGAATTCACGTCATTTCCGGAGCGGGCGTGGGACGGCTGGTTGAGCGTCCGCGAGCAGTACAGAGCGGGCCGGCCCGTGGAGGTCAGGAGCCTCCGCGTGGGACCGCCACGCCGGATTCGTAGGCGAGGACCACGAGCTGGGCGCGGTCACGCGCATGGAGCTTGGTCATGGCCCGGTTGATATGGGTTTTCGCGGTCAATGAGCTGATCACCATGCGGTCGGCGATCTGGTCGTTGGACAGGCCCTGCGCGACCAGGGCGACGGCCTCGCGTTCGCGGTTGGTCAGCTCTTTCAGCCCCGTGCCGGCATCGGCGTGGAGCGGCTGGGTGATGTACCGGTTGATCAGCTTGCGGGTGATCGACGGTGCGAGCAGGGCGTCACCGCGCGCGGCGACGCGTACGGCGTGCAGGAAGTCCTCCGGCACGATGTCCTTGACGAGGAATCCGGCCGCGCCGGCGCGCAGCGCGTTGAAGACGTGTTCGTCCAAGCCGTAGTTCGTCAGGATGACGACGTGCACTCCGGCCAGGGCCGGGTCCGCGGCGATGCGCCGGGTCGCCTCGATGCCGTCGACGACGGGCATCTGGATGTCGATGAGCGCGATGTCGGGCAGGTGTTCCCTGGCCAGAGCCAGGCACTCCTTCCCGTCGGAGGCCTCGGCCACCACCTCGATGTCGTCCTCGAGGTCGAGGAGCGCGCGGAATCCGCTGCGGATGAGCGGCTGGTCGTCGACCAGCAGGACACGGATCATGACGTACGGTCCACGGGGAGCTCGGCCTGTACGGTGAAGCCGCCCTCGTCGCGGGGTTCGGCGCGCAGGTGCCCGCCGAGGGCCGTGACGCGTTCGCGCATCCCGAGCAGTCCGATGCCCGGCATCGGGGCGCTGCCCGGCGCGGCCGTGCCGTCGTCGTCGACGCGTACGGCGAGGGCGTCCGCACGGTAGTCGATCCGGACCGAGGCCGTGGTGGCGGCGGCGTGACGGGCGACGTTGGTGAGCGACTCCTGAACGATGCGATAGGCGGTCCGGTCCACCGCGGCCGGCACGTCGCACCGCTGCCCTTCGACCGTCAGCGTCGTGTCCAGTCCGCTCGTTCGGGCCCGCTTCAGTAGTTCCGGTACGTGGTCGAGGCCATGCGGCGGGGTCGTGTCGTCGTCGCGTAGGGCCTCCAGGGTCGCCCGCAGCTCCCGCGTCGCCTCCCGAGAGGCCTCCTGGATCGCCAGCAGCGCCTCCGGCACCTGCTCGCCCCGCTTGCGGGCCACATGGACGGCGACCTCGGCCTGCACCTTGATGACCGAGATCTGGTGGGTGAGCGAATCGTGCAGCTCTCGTGCGATGTGCAGCCGCTCCTCGTCGGCGCGGCGCCGCGCGGTCTCCTCCCGGGTGCGCTCGGCCTCGTCCGCCCGCTGCTCGGCCTGCCGCAGCGCTTCGCCCGCGGCACCGGCCGCGATCAGCCAGGCTATTTCGAGGGCGCCCCGGGCCTGCGCGAACGCCTCGCCGGTGTCGTGCAAGCCCGAGGCGAGGGCCGCGAGCGGGAGAGCGAGCAGCATGGTCACGCTCGCCGCCACCGTGACGGTGCGATGCCCCGCCCGCACGGCCGCGTACACCGCGAACAGGTACGCGACGGCGGGCGCGTCGAAACCGGCCGCCTGGTAACCCACCGCACACAGCCCGGTGGCGGCCAGGACGAGAACCGGAGTCCGGCGGCGCGCGGCCAGTGCCAGACCGCCGGCCGTCAGGAGCGCGTAGCCGGGCAGCTCGAGGTAGGTGGCGGAGTGCTGCTTGGACAGCCCGGTGACGAGCAGCGTCGCCGCCACGCCGACGGCGATCGCCCAATCCATGACACGCGCCGGGACACCGGACCGTCCTGTGCTCATGCGCGCACCTTAGCGGGATGTTCGCGCGGCCAACTCCTGCGCGCGGACGATCGGCCGCTACCGCGCTCGCAGTATCTTCGCGGCTCCTGCGGCGTCCGCGGCAGCGCGAATTGCCCGCGTCAGCAGGACGACCGGCGACGGTGCCGGCGGACATGATCGGCGAGGTCCAGTCGTAAGAGAAGCAGTCGTAAGAGAAGAAGGAGCACCGCATGTCCGTCCGTCCCCCGCTTGCCACCCTGCTCGGAGGTTTCGGGTTCGCCGGACCGGCGGCCGCGCACGTCTTGGTCCAGTCGGCCGACGTCGATGCCTACACCTTGACCGCCGGGCGTCTCTGGTCCTTGGGCGGCGCGCTGCTGGGGCTGGTCGGCGTGGTCATCGGCGGGCTGGCTCTGGCCCGCTCCACCGGTCGCATCGGCACCGGCGACGGGAGACGCGGGGCCGTCGTGGCCGTGGGGGCGGGACTGGCCGGCCTGGTCATCGGCGGGGTTATCGTGGCCGCCGCCAAAGGCGGCCCCGGCACCGGCTACGGAATAGTCGGAGGCTTCGTCGCCCTGGTGGTGGGGCTGATCGCCGTGGTTCTCGGCGGGCTCGTTCTGGCCCGCGCCCGCCGCACCGGCTGACCGGCTGACGGTTGGCGTCCACCGCCCGCCGCCGGTTGGCTGGAACGCATGCCGGGATCAATCGTTCGTCTCTATCGTTATCGGGGCGACGAGACGCCGGTCACGGCGGCCGGGAACAGCCGGGCCGCCGTGACGTCGGGCAACCGTCAGGACTGGGGGACCTTGGAGGTGAACTCGGTGGTGAAGGTCTTGGACAGGTCGATCTGGTCCTTCTTGGCCTTCACGTCGGGACTGAACGCCGACAGCACCTCCAGCACGTTCTTCGGGCCGTCGTCGGGCATGATGCCGTCGTCGGTGAACATGCCCTTGGAGTCGTTGACCGCCTTGACGTACAGCGTCTCGTCGGCGCCCTTGAACTCGGCGGGCATCTTGTCGGCGATCTCCTGCGCGGAATGCGCGTTGATCCACCGAAGCGTGCGCACGAACGCGTTGGCCAGCTTCTGCGCGATCTCCTTGTGCCCGTCGACCCACTCGCAGGTCATGTACAGCGAGCTCGCCGGGTAGAGGCCGCCGAGCGCGGCCCGGGTGCCCTCCTTGGTGCGCATGTCGATGAACACCTTGCCCTTGCCGGTGGTCACGAGCTGCGCGGCGGTGGGGTCGGTGGTCATGCCCGCGTCGATGCCGCCGTTCTCGATGGCGGAGATGAAGGTGGCGCCCGCCCCGGCCTTCACCCGCGTGTACGACTCGGGCGCCACGCCGTGCTTGACCGCGAGGTACTGGGTCAGGAAGTCGGTGGACGACCCGGGGCTGGTGATGCCGAGCTTCTTGCCGGCGAAGTCCTGGGGCCCGGTGATGGCGTCCGCCTTGTCCGCGGCGACGATCTCCACCTCGCCGGGGACGTCGGCGAACTGGACGACGCTCTTCACGCACTTCCCCTTGGCCTGCAGGTCGACGGAGTGGTCGTAGAAGCCGACGACGCCGTGGACGTCGCCGGACAGCATCACGTTCTCGGCCTGTGCTCCGGCGGGCTCGGTGAGCAGCTGGACGTTCAGGCCCTCCTGGGTGAAGTTGCCGAGCTGCTCGCTCAGCTTGGCCGGCAGGTAGATGACCTTGTCGATGCCGCCGACCATGATCTTGACTTGCTCGGAGGCCGACGGTGCCGACCCGCTGCAGCCGGTCGCGCCGGCGAGGACGAGACCGGCGGCGGAGAGCGCGAGGTGCTTCTTCATGTGGGGGGTCGCCTTTCGGGTGGTTCAGATCTGCACGTCGTGGGAGCCGGAGGCGGCGGGCCGCCAGCGGAGGAGGCGGCGTTCGAGCAGCGTCAGCAGCCACTCGGCCACCAGCGCGATCAGCGTGATGATGATCATTCCGGCGTAGATGCCGGCCGAGTCGAACGTGCCCTGCGCGTTGTTGATCAGCAGGCCGAGGCCCTTGTCGGCGCCCGAGTACTCGCCGACGACGGCGCCGATGATGGCGAAGCCGAACGCCGAGTGGAGCGAGGCGAGGATCCACGAGGTGGCGCTCGGCACCACGATCGTCCAGAGGATCTGCGCGCGGCCCGCGCCGAGGATCCTGGCGTTGTTGACCAGGCCCCGGTCGACCTCTCTCGCCCCCTGGAAGGCGTTGAAGAACACCGCGAAGAACACCAGGATGAACGCGGTCGCGATCTTGGAGGACATGCCGAGCCCGAACCAGATCACGAACAGCGAGGCGAGCACGATGCGGGGGATCGCGTTGGCGGCCTTGATGAACGGGGCGAGGACGTCGGCGACGAACCGGCTGCGCCCGAGGACGATGCCGAGCAGCACGCCCGCGACGCCGCCGAGAGCGAACCCGGCGACGGCCTCCTGAAGCGTGTACGAGATCTGCGTCCAGATGGATCCGAAGGCGGTCGTCTGCGTGAACCAGTCGACGAGTTTCCCCCCGATCGCCGACGGCTTGGAGTAGTAGAAGGGGTCGATCAGGTACGTGGCCGACAACTCCCACGAGCCGAGCCAGACGGCGACGAGCAGCAGCCGTACGCCGGTGACGGCCAGCTTCCTGCGCCGGACGGCGGCACGGGCCGACGACACGGCGAGATCCTCGTCGGTGGGCGCGGCGGCGCCGGGCAGGGCGACGTCATGCGACACGGCCGGACATCCTCTCCCTGGTGATCTGGACCTCTTCGCGGAGGGACTCCCACACCTCGCGGTAGACGTCGAGGAAGTCGGAGGTCAGCCGGATCTCCTCCGCGTCGCGCGGGCGCGGCAGCCGTACGTCGAAGACCTGCTTGACCGTCGCGGGCCCCGCGGTCATCACGGCGACCCGGTCGGCGAGGACCAGCGCCTCCTCCAGGTCGTGTGTGACGAAGACGACCGCGGCGCCGGTGCCGGACCACAGCCGCAGCAGCTCGGCCTGCATCAGCCCGCGTGTCTGCACGTCCAGGGCCGAGAACGGCTCGTCCATCAGCAGGATCCGCGGTTCGTTGACGAGGGTCTGGGCGAGCGCGACGCGCTTGCGCATGCCGCCGGACAGCTGGTGCGGGTAGTAGTCCTCGAATCCGCCGAGGCCGACCCGGCCGACCCAGTCGCGGGCGCGGTCGCGGGCGTCGGACGTGGTGGCGCCGCGGTAGCGCGGCCCGAGGGTCACGTTGTCCAGCACGGTGCGCCACGGCAACACGGCGTCGGCCTGGAACATGTACCCGACGCCCTCGGGGATGCCGGTCACCTCCCGGCCGTTCACGGCGACGCGGCCGTGCGAGGGCGGCTCCAGCCCGGAGACGAGGGAGAGGGTGGTGGACTTGCCGCACCCGGTGGGACCGACGACGGCGACGAACTCGCCCGCCGCGACGGTGAGGTCCAGATCGCGTACGGCGGTGTGAACGCCGCCCGACGCGGACCGGAACCGTTTCGTCGCGCCGACGAGTTCGATCACCGGCACAGTTTCGGATGTCATGGCCGGGACCGTACGGAGCGGCCGGGACGCGGTGAACCCTTGCGCAGCTAAGCCGCGCAAGTCATCTTTCGCGCTGTTAACCGCGATTGCCGGGGTTTTGCGCTTTATCCGCACGGTCCTTTCGCGCCTCACCTCGGCTAACGTGCACGCGTGCGCTCGCTCCGTTTCGCCCATCAGGTGCTCGCGCTGCAGATCGTCGTCGTCATGCTGGTCGCGGGCTCCGGCTTCGCGCTGGCCGCGTGGCTCATGCGCGATGAGCTGACCGTCCAGTACGGCGAGCGCGCGGTGTCGGTGGCCCGGGCGCTGGCCGCCGACCCCTCCGTCGCGGTCGCCGCGGCGCTGGACGACCCCGCGCACCTGATCCAGCCGAGGGCGGAGGCGGTGCGGGCGGCCACCGGAGCGCTGTTCGTGGTCGTCACCGACCGGCGCGGCATCCGCCTGTCGCACCCGCGCACCGAGCTGATCGGCAGGCGGGTCAGCACCGACCCGTCGGGGCCGCTGTCCGGGCGCGACGTGGTGACGGTCGAGCAGGGGACGCTCGGCCTGTCGGCGCGGGGCAAGGTGCCGTTGCGGACGCCGGACGGCCGGATCGTCGGCGAGGTCAGCGTGGGCTTCGCCGTCCAGCAGATCCACGTGCGCGTGGGACGGGTCCTCGTGCTGGCCGCCCTTTTCACCGGGGCGGCGCTGCTGCTCGGGGTGGTCGGCTCGGCCGCGATCGGTCACCGCCTGCGCCGCCAGACGCTGGGGTTGGAGCCGTCCGAGCTCGGAGAGCTCATCTCGCAGCGCGAGGCGGTGCTGCACGGCATCGGTGAGGGCGTGCTCGCGGTGGACGCCGACGGCCGGGTCACCGTGTGCAACGCCGAGGCGGTCAGGCTCCTCGGGCTGGGGGAGGAGTCACCGGAGGTCCTGGGCCGGCCCTTCCGTGATCTGCCGCTGCCGCCCCGGCTGCAGGCCGCGCTCGGCGGCGCGGACGAGGCCGCCAGCCAGCTCGTCGTCGCGGACGACCGCGTGCTCGTGGTCGGGCGGCGGCAGGTGCGCAGGGAGGGCCGGGAGCTCGGCACCGTCCTGACCCTGCGCGACCGCACCGACCTTGAGAAGCTCACCCGGGAGCTGCACGCGGAACGCGACCTGCTCGACGCGCTCAGGGCGCAGCGGCACGAGCACGCCAACCGGCTGCACACCGTCGCCGGCCTGCTGCAACTCGGCCATCACGAGCAGGCCGCCGACTACCTGCACATGCTCACGGTGGAGCCGCTCGCCGCGGTCCCCGGCGCGGCCGGGGACGTCATCACCGACCCGCACCTGCTGGCCTTCCTCGCGGCCAAGGCCGCCGTCGCGGCGGAGCGCGGCATCCGCTTCATCGTGGCGCCGGGGAGCTGGGCGCCCGGCGAGATCGTCAGCCCTCTGGACGTGACGACGGTCGTCGGGAACCTGGTCGACAACGCGCTCGAGGCGGCCCAGGAGGGGCCCGACCGGCCGGCGCACGTCGAGGTGGAGCTGCTCCGCGACGGCGCCGACCTGCACGTCACGGTGACGGACTCCGGGGAGGGCGTCCCGCCGGAGCTCGCCGAGGCGGTGTTCGAGGACGGCTTCACCACCAAGAGCGGAGATCGGCCGCGCGGACTCGGCCTGGCGCTGGCGCGTCAGGTCGCCCGGGCCCGCGGCGGAGACATCGTCCTCGGTCACGGAGCCGTCGTGACCGTGGGGGAGACGGAGCGCGCCGACGCGGCGCGGCCGTCCGAGCCGCCCGGCCGCACGCCCCGGTCCGAACGGGATGGCACCATGTTCCTCGCTCGTCTGCCGGGGGTCCTGAGTTGATCGATGTGCTCGTGGTCGACGACGACTTCCGCGTGGCCCAGGTCCACGCCGGGTTCGTCGAGCTCGTCCCCGGGTTCCGGGTGGCGGGGCAGGCCCACACCGCCGCGGCGGCGTCAGAGCTGGCCGCCCGGCTCCGCCCCGACCTCGTCCTGCTGGACGTCTATCTCCCCGACGGGTCCGGGCTGGACCTGATCCGGGAGCTGTCCGCCGACGTCATCGTGCTGACCGCGGCCGACGACGCCGCCTCCGTGCGCGCCGCCCTCTCCAGGGGAGCCCTGCACTATGTGATCAAGCCCTTCGGCGCGCAGGACCTGGGCAACCGGCTCAGGGGGTACGCGCGCTACCGCCGCCTGCTGGGCTCGTCGACGGGCATGAACCAGTCGTCCATCGACGAGGCGATGCGCGCGCTGCACCGCGTCGACCAGGCCCCCGCGCGCGGGCCGAAGGGGCACTCCCCGGTCACCGTCCGCCTGATCGCCGACATCCTGCAGGCCAGCGAGAACCCGCTGTCGGCGGCGGAGATCGCCGCCCGCATCGGCGTCTCGCGGGCCACCGCGCAGCGGTACCTCGCGGGCCTCACCGAGTCCGGACGGGTCGCCATGACGCTCAGGTACGGCGCGACCGGCCGCCCCGAGCACCTCTACACCTGGTGCTGACCCCGAGGCGGACGTGCCCGACCGGTTTGGCGCTGGCGCTGACCGGCCGGGGCAGCGAATTACGGTGCCCAACCATCACGCTCGGGGCGCGGCGGTGTCTGGACTGAGGAGCGAGTGGGGAGCGAGGGACGAGTGACTCCGAGCGACGAGGGAAGACATCGACTGAGGGCGCCCCGAGCCGCGCGAGCGGAGCGAGCGCAATCAGAACGCGTCGAACACGATGACCTGCCGGATGACCGTCCCGTCGGCGAGCTGGTCCATCGCCTCGTTCACGTCGGAGAGCCGGATCCGCGCCGACACCAGCGCCTCGACCGGGAGCCTGCCCTCGCGCCACATCCGGACGAAGACCGGGATGTCGCGGGCGGGAACCGCCGAGCCGAGGTAGCTTCCGACGATGGTCCGGCCCTCCGCCACCAGCCCGAGCGGCGAGATCGACGACCGCGCGTCGGGCGCCGGGAGCCCGACGGTGACGGTACGGCCGCCGGGAGCGGTCGCGGCGACGGCGGCCTCGAAGGCCCGCACGTTCCCGGCCGCTTCGATCACGATCGGCGCCCTGATCCCGGACGCGGCCAGCTCGGCCGGGCGGTACGTCGCGTGCGCGCCCAGCCTCCGCGCGGCGGCGAGCTTGTCCGGGTTGCCGTCGACCCCGATGACCGTGACGCCGTCCACGGCGAGGGCGGTGATCAGCGCGGCCATGCCGACCCCGCCGAGCCCGACGACCGTCACCGTCTGGCCCGGGGCGGGCCGGCCGGCGTTGACCGCGCCGCCGCCGGTCAGGACGGCGCAGCCGAGGACCGCGGCGACCTCGGGAGGGACGTCGTCGTCCACCGGGACGACCGAGTGCCGGTCGACGACGGCGTGGGTGGCGAAGCCGGAGACCCCGAGGTGGTGCAGGACCGGCGCGCCGTCACGGCGCAGGCGGACGCCGCGCGACAGCAGCGTCCCCGCGTTGTTCGCCGCGCTGCCGCGGACGCACGGTGTCACCCCGTCGGTGGCGCAGCCCTCGCAGGCGCCGCAGCGCGGCAGGAAGGTCATGACGACCCGCTGTCCGGCCTCGATGTCGTCGACGCCGGGGCCGGCCCGCTCCACCCGACCGGCCGCCTCGTGGCCCAGGAGCATGGGGACGGGCCGCACCCGTGTTCCGTCGACGACGGACAGGTCCGAGTGGCAGACGCCCGCGGCCTCGATCCGGACCAGGACCTCGCCGGGTCCGGGCGGGGCCAGTTCCAGCTCGCAGATCGACAGCGGCCGGGAGGCGGCATAGGGGCGGGCCCGGCCGACCTCCTCCAGAACGGCTCCGCGGATCCTCATAATCTCATCTCTCCAGGGGGGTTTCCGGGGGATTGTGTTCGGCGGCGCCTCGCCGGGACGCCGGGGAAACACGGGCCGGCCGGCTACGTCGCGGAGGCCCGATGGTTGGCGAGCAGGACGCCGGCGGCGCCGAGGGCCAGCCCGGCGACGGCGAGCGGGTGCAGCGTCTGGCCGACGATCAGCCAGGCCAGCACCGCCGTCACCGAGGGGGTCAGGAAGAACAGGGTGCTCACGCGGCCGGCGGACCAGCGGAGCAGCATCGTGTTGAGCAGGATGAACGCCGCGATGGAGTTCACCACGACCATCCAGGCGACCGATCCGCCGAAGGCCGCCCAGTCCGACACCCGCGGGGTTTCCAGCGCGACGCACGCCAACCCGACCGCCGGGGCGCTGGCCAGCAGTTGCACGGCGGTCCCGGTGCGGACGTCCATGACCGGGACGAAGCGCTTCTGGTAGAGGGTGCCGGCGCTCAGCCCGGACAGCCCGACCAGGCACAGCGCCACGCCCCAGGCGGAGAGGCTCACCCGGTCGGCGACCGCGAGGACCACACCCGCCGCGCCGAGGACGAAGCCGAGAGCCTGCCGCCGGGAGACCGTCTCGCCGAGGAACCGGGAGGCCAGCACGACGACGACCGGGCTGAGCCCCTGCACGAGTGAGATGACGGCGGCGGGGAAGCCCATGCCGAGCGCGGTGTAGAAGGCGCCGAACTGCACGGCCTGGATCAGCAGGCCCGAGACGGCGATGTGCGCCAGGGCCCGGCCGCGCGGCCACGGCGCCCGGGTGATCAGCGCGTACGCGGTGAGCAGCGCTCCGGCCAGGGCGAAGCGCGCGAACATCAGGAGCAGCGGCGGAGCGGCTGTGACCCCCGGGATGCCGGCGATGAACGCGCTGCTCCACAGCACGACGAACACGGGTGGCGCGACCGCCATCAGCCGCGTGCCGCCGCCCGCCCGCGCCGCCGCGCCGGACGCCGTCTCGCCCGGCCCGCCTGCCGGTACGGGCGGCTCGCCGGGAACCGGCGGCGACGGTGTCCCCGGTCGCGGACCGGACAGGTCCGGTGTCACCGGTGTCATCGAATCTCCTTGAGCCTGAGGACCCCGCCTTTGGGCGTGGGGAGGCGACGCGGACGCACGACGCGGGCGGGTGCGGTACGTGACACCCGCCGGGGCGGGCGGGGAGGTGGTTCAGGAGGCGCGCAGGGCCGACCGGCGCAGCTCCCACAGGTTCTCGTCCGACGTGCAGACCCCGGCGGCGCCGTGGCCGAGCGCCGCGACCACGTCCGCCGGGCTCTGGACGAACCCGGCGGCCAGGTAGGGCACCCCCAGCTCCTTGGCCTGCCGTTCCACGTAGGGCAGCACGACCGCCGGCATGAGCTGGACCAGGTCCGGATGGGACCGGGCGATGGACTGGAGGCTGCGGTGCAGGTTGGAGCGGTCGGTCACGAACACCTTCTGCATGGACAGCAGGCCCAGGCCGGTCGCCCGCTCGATGATCGCCGCTCGGGTGGAGCAGATCCCGACCGCCCCGATGCCCTTGAGGTAGGTCAGGGCGCCGGGGTCGTGGCCCAGGCCGGGCGTCGAGTCCATGTTGACGAACACGATCTTGCCGGCCGCGGCCGTCCGCCGGACCGTCGCCTCCAGGTCGCCGAGCGGGGTCGAGGTCGTGGTGAACCGGTCCGCCATCTCGACACCGACCAGCGACGCCATAACCGGATGCTCCGCAAGCGCGGCCAGCAGCCGCCGATCAACGGGACGTTTCGGACGAATGGTCACCGATCCACCTTATTCGTTAGCGCTGCTCGTACGGTCCGGCCCCGAAACGGCTGGGCAGCCCCAGCTTCCCGGGGTTCATGATCCCGGCCGGGTCGAGTGCCTGCTTCACCGCCACCAGGGTGGCGAAGCCGCCACCCAGCGCGCGCTCCATGTACGGCGAGCGCAGCAGGCCGACGCCGTGGTGGTGGCTGATCGCCGCGCCGTGCCGGATGAGCACCGCGTTCGCGGCGTCCCACGCGGCCCGGTACCACTCGCGTCGGCGGGTCCGCTCCACGTCGCCCCGCAGCGAGAAGTAAATGCAGGCGCCGTCGGTGTACGCGTGCGACTGGTGGGCGGAGGCGCGCAGCGTCCCCGGCACCGCCTCGATGGCCGCGACCACCTCGTCGTAGATCGCCGAAAGGGACGACCAGGGGGCGGCGATCTCGCAGGTGTCCGCGACGAAGCCGGGGCCCTTGGCGAAGCCGTCGCCGGACTTGCCGACGAGCATCCGCTCGTCCAGCCAGCGGGCGAGCACCGCCTGGCCGTCGAGCGTCACCGGCGCCCGCTCCGCGCAGACCTCCTCGACCACGGCCATGGCGGCGTCCACCAGCGCCGGGTCCCCCTCGTCGGCGATGAGCAGCAGGTTGGTGCCCGGCTCGCCGAAGTGGGTGCCGCTCTCGTGCGCGTCGTACATAGCTGCTTGACCATGGGGGACAGGCCGGCGCCCAGCGCCGCGTTGGAGTAGGCGTCCAGGAACAGGCCCGCCAGGGCGAGGAACCAGATCCAGTTCGCCCGGGGGCTCAGGCGCTTGAGGGTGTCGATGAGGGCGGCGGCGTCTCCCGCGTCGCGGATGACCGTCGCTCTCGTGTTCGCAGGGCTGTCGTGCATGCCCGGCCGCCTTTCGGGGGGTGAGTCCCTTGCCAGCGGTCCAGGAACGACAAAAAGCACAGACGAAGACCACTGACAGGGATGTCTTCGTCTGTGCCTGTCGGTTGACGGGACGTTATTCCCAGCCCGTTCGATATGTCAAGCACCAGGGGGTGGGCGTGACATTTAGGGACATTCACCCTAAAGTCCCCCGTCATGGCTTACGTCGTGCTCGCTATCTGGACCGCGCGTGACGGCGAGGAGAACGCCGTCGCCGACATCATCCGGACCATCACCCCGCTGTCCCGCGCGGAGCCGGGCAACCTCGGCTACGAGGCCCACGTCTGCGCCGACGACCCCCGGCGGTTCATGATCTACGAGCGGTACGTCGACGCCGCCGCCTTCGAGGCGCACCGGGCCTCCGAGCACTTCCAGAAGTACGTCGTCGGCGACTGCCTCGCCCGCCTCGCCTCCCGGGAGGTCACCGCGTACGAACCGCTCGCCCCCTGACCCGGCCTCGCTGTTCGATCTGGAGGAGCCTGGGCCCAGTTCACCCGACATACTCGCTGGGCCGCCCCTCTGAGCGTCCCGGCCGGGCTTGGCAAGTCACGCGAATGTTACTCAACGTGATGTGCGGAACGGTCTCCCGGGGTATGCTTCCTGATGCCGCCCCCTGCGAGGGGGAGAGGAAGTGAGCCCGGGCTTACCGCCGGAATTGACGGGAACCCGGGCTTCGCGTTTTGCGTATCAGTCGCAGATCACGCGCTCGATCAGATGCTCGCCGAGCAGCAGGCTCCTCAAGGTGTCGTCGCCCATCTCAGCTCTGGCGACGATGCCTGCGACGACATCCGGAAGCCAAAGGAGCTCCTCGACCAGGGGGTCGCCCCACTCGACATGCATGTCCTGAGGCAGCGCTTGCTGAGCGCGGAGGGCGTTCACCATGTCGAGGTCCTCTTTGTTGCCTTCGGCGTTCCGCCGTTCCATGAGGACCTGATGTAGGTCAAGAAGCGCCAGCTGCCACAGCAGCCGCTCCAGGCACTTACGCCGGGCTCGTCGCTGCTTCGCCGGCGTGAGTCCGGTACCGATCACGACGACCGTGGTCGGGGACAGGAGGGCGATGGCGCGCGTGATGTGCAAGCGCCGCTTCTGTCCTTCGTCTCGCCAATGCAACCGCGGTTGCTTCGTCAGGAGGAGGTCGCGCAAGGCTGCTCGGTGCTCGGCGATCCGGCTGTCCGGGACGATGACAGCCGCGAGCACGTAAAGACCACCATCGAGACGCATGGACTCGTCTACATACGCCCGCGACTCTTTGGACGCGATCGATTACTCTACGTTCGTCTCTCGGTATGCGTGCGGCGATTCGGGTTCCGGGCGGTCGGTCGGGCTCAGGGGCACCAGTCGTCCTGGTAGTCGGCATGCCAGTCGTACGCGGACGCCTCCAGCTTCAGCAGGTGCTCCGCCTGGGCGTGCTCTTCGACCGACAGGTAGAGCTCGTCGACGAGCACGGACTCCAGGAAATTCACGCGGTTCCGCTTCGCGGCCAGTTCCCGCTCCGCCTTGCGCCAGCCGGGGTCCTTCGCCTCGGCTGACCTGTGGGCCTGGTCCAGATCCTCGGCCAGTCGGGCATGCAGGAACGCGATCAACCCCTCGTGCAAGACACTGCCTGACTGTGCGCGGGACCGGCGTGCCTCGGACATGATCTCGCGGTAGCGGGCGGCGAGGGCGGGCTCGTCGGTGCTCGTGAGTCCCGTCCACGGAGGTCGACGCCGGAGCGCATCCGCGTCGATCGGCTCCTCGTCGCTCATGGATACGGCGGTCCAGAGGAGTTCGGCCGCGAGCAGGGGGCGGTTGCGGACGAGTTCGAGGAGCGTTTCGCGATCCATCGTTGCCATGAAGCAGTAGATTACTTTGGGTAATCGCATGGACGCCGAGGGTGTCGACGTGGCTGAGGTGGGTTCCTTCCCCCCGGTGGAAGCTATCTACAACCGGGTGGTTCCAAACGACGATCACGGTCCCGCTTCGCCGGCGGCGCCGATCCGGAGGGATGACGAAAGCCCCGCGTGGCCGCCGGATCCGGCGGCCACGCGGGGCTTGCTCATGCGAATCGAGGACGTCCAGGCCGGCGCGGTGGCCGGCCTGGACGCTGTGATCAGACGAGGTCGAACCGGTCGAGGTTCATGACCTTGTTCCACGCCGCGACGAAGTCGTGCACGAACTTCTCCTTCGCGTCGTCGCTCGCGTAGACCTCCGCGACCGCGCGCAGCTCGGAGTTCGCCCCGAAGACGAGGTCGGCCCGGCTGCCGGTCCACTTGACCTCGCCCGTGGCGGCGTCGCGCCCCTCGAACGTGTTCGCGTCCTCGGACGTCGCCTTCCACGTCGTGCCCAGGTCGAGCAGGTTGACGAAGAAGTCATTGCTCAGCGAGCCCGGAGTCGTGGTGAGGACGCCGAGCGGCGACTGCTGGTGGTTCGCGCCCAGGACGCGGAGACCGCCCACGAGCACCGTCATCTCCGGCGCGCTCAGGGTCAGCAGGTTCGCCCGGTCGATCAGCAGGTACTCGGCCGGCAGCCGGCTGTCCTTCCCGAGGTAGTTGCGGAACCCGTCGGCGGACGGCTCGAGTACGGAGGCCGACTCCACGTCGGTCTGCTCCTGCGAGGCGTCCACCCGGCCGGGTGTGAACGGGACCTCGACGTCGAAGCCGGCGTCCTTGGCGGCCTTCTCCACGGCGGCACATCCCGCGAGCACGATCAGATCGGCGAGCGAGACCTGCTTGCCACCGGTCTGGGCGGAGTTGAACGCCTCCTGGATCCCTTCCAGCGTGCGCAGCGCCGTCGCCAGCCGGTCGGGGTCGTTGACCTCCCACCCACTCTGCGGTTCGAGGCGGATGCGCGCGCCGTTGGCACCGCCGCGCTTGTCGCTGCCGCGGAAGGACGCGGCCGACGCCCACGCGGTGGACACCAGCTGGGACACCGGCAGGCCCGAGTCGAGGATCCGGCCCTTGAGCGCGGCGATGTCCTCGGCGTCGACGAGCTCGTACGTCCGCGCCGGCAGCGGGTCCTGCCACAGCAGCGGCTCGGCCGGGACCTCCGGGCCGAGGTAGCGCGCGACCGGGCCCATGTCGCGGTGGGTCAGCTTGAACCACGCGCGGGCGAAGGCGTCCGCGAACTCGGCGGGGTTCTCCAGGAAGCGCCGCGAGATCGGCTCGTAGATCGGGTCGACCCGGAGCGAGAGGTCGGTCGTCAGCATCATCGGAGCGTGGCTCTTCGACGGGTCGTGGGCGTCGGGGACGGTGCCGGCTCCGGCGCCGTCCTTCGGCTTCCACTGGTTCGCGCCGGCGGGGCTCTTGGTCAGCTCCCACTCGTAGCCGAACAGGATCTCGAAGAAGCTGTTGTCCCACGTGGTCGGGGTGTTGGTCCAGGTGACCTCGAGGCCGCTGGTGATCGTGTCGCCGCCCTTGCCGGTGCCGTACGCGCTCTTCCAGCCGAGGCCCTGCTGCTCGATCGGGGAGGCCTCGGGGTCGGGGCCGACGTTGTCCGCCGGGCCGGCGCCGTGGGTCTTCCCGAAGGTGTGCCCACCCGCGATCAGGGCGACCGTCTCCTCGTCGTTCATCGCCATCCGGCGGAACGTCTCCCGGATGTCGCGCGCCGCGGCGAGCGGGTCCGGGTTGCCGTTCGGGCCTTCCGGGTTCACGTAGATGAGGCCCATCTGGACCGCGGCGAGGGGGTTCTCGAGGTCCCGGTCGCCGGTGTAGCGCTCGTCGGCGAGCCAGGTGGTCTCGGGGCCCCAGTAGACGTCCTCGTCGGGCTCCCAGGCGTCCTCGCGACCGCCGGCGTAGCCGAAGGTCGTGAAGCCCATCGACTCCAGCGCGACGTTGCCGGCGAGGATCAGGAGGTCGGCCCACGAGATCTTCCGGCCGTACTTCTTCTTGACCGGCCAGAGCAGGCGGCGGGCCTTGTCGAGGTTCGCGTTGTCCGGCCAGCTGTTCACAGGGGCGAAGCGCTGCTGGCCGGTGCCGGCGCCGCCGCGGCCGTCGCTGACCCGGTAGGTGCCCGCGCTGTGCCAGGCCATCCGGATGATGAGCGGGCCGTAGTGGCCGTGGTCGGCCGGCCACCAGTCCTGCGAGGTCGTCAGCACCTCTTCGATGTCCCGCTTCACGGCCGCGAGATCGAGGGTCTTGAACGCCTCCGCATAGTTGAACTCTCCACCGAGCGGGTTGGCCACGGCGGGGTTCTTGGCGAGGATCTTCAGGTTGAGCTGCTCCGGCCACCACTGGCGGTTTCCGCCACCCTGCGTCGGGTGCGGGGCGCGCCCGTGCACGACGGGGCAGCCACCTTCGGTCTCCGTATTCGTGTCTACGACGATCGCGTCGTGGTTCTCAGACATGGAATCCCTCCGGACTTGGGCGGATCACGATGTTCAGGAACTTCGGGCAGTAGAACAGGCGGGGCACAGGCCCCAGTAGATGACCTCGGCCTCGTCGATGGCGAAGCCGTGGCCGTCGGACGCGGTCAGGCAGGGCGCCTGGCCGACCGCGCAGTCGATGTCGGCGACGACGCCGCACGACCGGCATACGACGTGGTGGTGGTTGTCCCCGACACGTCCCTCGAACCGGGCCGGGCTCCCGGCCGGTTCGATGCGGCGGACGAGTCCCGCCGCGGTGAGCGCGTGGAGGGCCTCGTACACGGCCTGGAGGGAGACATGGCCCACACGGTCGCGCACCCCGGAGGCGATCGCCTCGACGTCGAGGTGGTCACCGTCCCGGACGGTCTCAAGCATCGCGACACGGGCGGCCGTCACCCGCAGGCCTACACCGCGCAGTTCTTCGGCGGTGGTCGGGGTCCCCGGTGCGGTCATGGAACGAAACCTACCTTCATAAACACGAATTATACAAGAGAACGAATGAACCCACTTTAGCGCCGCGTCCGGTGACGTCCGCCCTGGTACGGCGTGGCCTGCCGCCCGGGTTGATGATGCCCACCGCGCGGCGGGCTCGTGGTGGGCGCGGTTCAGCCCCCGCCGGTCACCGTCTCGGTGGCGAGTTCGCCGGCCGGCGCGCGGGACAGTTCGGCGATGCCGGTGCCGGTCAGGACCGTGGTGCCGTCGTCCTTCACCACGCTGACCTCGCAGGTCGCAAGAAGCGGATCCTCGGACTCGGTGAGGCGGACGGTGGCGGTGACGGTGTCTCCCGCGTAGACCGGGGCGAGGAAGGCGAAGGAGAGCTCGCGCATGTGCACCCCCGGGCCGGCGAGCAGGGGCACCGCGGAGAGGGTGAGCACGCCTTGGGTCATCCGGCGGTCGCCGAAGCCGATCATGTGGTGCGACCCCAGGTCGCCGGTGAGGCGGGCGCAGGTGTCGATGTCCTCGGGGGTGAAGGCGCGCGTGGCGGTGCGAGTGATGCTCACGGCAGTACGTCCGATCTCTCTATTCACCGACGATGAGGCCCTTACTGTGGCCGGTGATCACCAGCTCGTCCCCGCACCGGATGCGGGCGTTGAAAGCGATCTTGGTCATCCCGTCGGTCGGCTCCAGGCGGGTGACCTCCAGTTCGGCGGTGATCGCCTCGTTCCGCCGGATCGATCGAGCGGCTGTCCAATCCATCTGGCGGGAAAGGTAGTTGAGATCCCCTCCGAGCTTGGTCAGTGGGGCGACGGCCAGCAGGTACGGCAGGTGCTCGGGCAGCGGATCCGCCGGTGCGCCACTCAACTCGCAGTATTCGGCCACCTCATGGTCCGTGTACTGCTTCGTCCAGACCAGTACGGTGCCGACGGCGATCTCGCCATGGACGGCGTTCTTGATGGTGATCAACGACAACGATCCCCTCCGGCATGGGAGAACGACGTGGTGAAAGGCGGTCGACTTGCTGCCTACTGGTTGGTAACCGCCGCTTCGAATCATGTCTCACGGGTGGGCGGATGATCACCAACTATGACGCAAGTCACACAGGAACCAGCGCGCTCTTCCGCTGGGCGAGTGCGCCCGGCGGCCGTCCGTGCCCGCCGTCGGCTGATCCGTCAACGCTTTCAGCCGCGATGGGTGATGGTGAGTATGTGCCCGCTGACTCCGAGAAGCGACGGCACCGATTCCATTGAACGCAGGGCGTCCAGCATGAGGCTGCGGCGTTCTGGGTCGTCGAGCCAGTCGTTGACGTCTCCGTAGAGCCAGAAGGCGCCTTGGAGTCCGTAGTGCTCCACGCTGGGAAACCCTGCGTCGGCGAACTCCAGCGGGATCTCCGCCGGGTCGTGGAAATAGGCGGTGAATCCTGACCTCGGTGACCGCATGATGCTGCCCGTGGCGGCGGCATCGGCGGCTGCGCGGAATTCGTCGTTGAGGTAGAAGCCCTGACGCACGCCATCGTGGACGGCCGAGTAGCGGCTGATGGTCGCGGCCGCCACCAGCCCGCCGCGACGCACGGCACGCCGGGCTTCTGCCAGAGCACTGACGCGATCAGCTCGCTCGGTCAGGTGATAGAGCGGGCCCAGGAGAAGAACAACGTCCACGCTCTCATCCGGAACGGGCAGTCGCCGTGCATCGCCCACACGCGCCGCTACCCCGGTCAGCCGGCGCGCCCGCTCCACGTGAAGCGGGACGGGGTCCAGCAACTCGACGTCATAGCCGTCGGCGGCCAGCCACTCGGCGTGCACCCCGGTGCCACCGCCCACATCCAGCACTCGAGCCGGCGCCGGTGGAAGCATCCGGCGCAGGACATCCTGTGTCCGCCAGAACTCCAACCGGCCGCGGTCTTCCCGAAGTCGCCCGTGCTCTCTGTCCTGCTCGTAGTAGGCGAGCAGTTCTTGTGTCACTGCCATGCTCGATCATGACGGAGCAAAAGGATCGCGTGCAAAGGCTTTCCGATGGGGCCCACGTCTCGGCGAGCGCTTCAACAACGAGGACTCGTTCCTGCCAAGGCGTCAACGACCCGGGATCGGGGCCGATCAGGCGAACTCCGGGGACATGGCGGCGGCCATGCTCAGGTGCGGGGCGGCCTCCGCGACCAGGCCCTGGCGTTGGAGGGTACGGCCGAGCAGGTGGCGGACGTAGGAGTCGTCCGGCACGTCGGCCGCCAACAGCTCAAGCATGGCGCGGGCCCGCCCGAGCTGCGCCGAGACGAAGTAGGCGCGGGCGGCGAGCATGCGGACGCCCCGGTCGTCGCCGTGCGCCTCGAGCAGGGGGCGCAGCAGGACGAGCGCGCCGAGCGGATCACGCTGGTCGAGCAGGGACTCGGCGTAGCGCAGGCGTTCCACCTCCTCGGGCAGTTCGCGCCGCCGGCCGCCCTGGAGGAGGAAGTCCCTGATCACCTCGGCGGGCTGGGCGCCGGCCAGCGCGCGGTCGCCGACGACGATCGTCGGCGAGGTCGCCACACCCCTGGCCTTGCCGATGAGCAGCAGTTCCCGCACCATCTCCTCGCCCGCGTCGGTGTCCAGCAGCGCGGCGCCGTCGGCGAAGCCCGCCTCGGCCGCGATGGCCGCGAGGGCATCGCGGTCGCTGATGTCACGACCCTCGATGAAGTGCGCCTTCATCACCTGCTCGGCCACGGCGTCCTGCCGGGCCGCTCCGCCGTGTTCGAACGCCAGGGCGAGCAGCCGGTGGGCGTCGTGGGTGTCGGCGCGCCAGGCCGCTCCCCAGCGCGGCCCCAGCCCTTCCTCGGCGGCGATCTCGGAGACGCGGACCCGGTTCTCCGCGGGCGACAGGCCGGGCGCGCACCGGCTCAGCGCGGCGTCCACCATCGGATCGCGGTACATCTCCTCGATCGGGATGGCCTGGGCCGGAGCGGTGGGGTCGATCCGGAAGGGCCGCCACACGACCTCGACGGGGAGGCCGTCCAGGGCCGGATCGGCCAGGGCCGTCTCCAGCCGCCGCTTGCCGATGTACGCCCATGCGCAGACCACGTCCGCCCAGATCTCGATTCGCATGCCCAGAATCTATGCGACATATGTCGATTAAGCAACACGTGTCGTATAGTCGGGATCGTGAACCCGGATGATCCCCGCGCGCAACGCACCCGGGCCCGCCTGCGGGCCGCGATACTCGACCTGGCAGCCGGCAAGGAGCTGGGCGCCATCACGATGGCCGAGGTGGCCAGGCGCGCCGGGGTGAACCGGGCGACGGTCTACCTGCACTTCCCCGACGTGGACGCGCTCGTGACCGACGCCATGGAGGACACGATCGCCCAGATCGCGCGGGCCGCCGCACTGTGCCCACGGGACGCGCCCCCGGACCGGGCGCCCGAGCCGCTGATCGACCTGTTCGAGCACGTGGCCGCCCGCGCCACGCTGTACGGGCGGATGCTGGGCGCCCAGGGCAGCGCGCTGTTCGCCACGCGCATGCGTGAACGGCTGACCGCCGAACTGGCCGCGCGCTTCGTCGCCGGGGCACGACCCGGGGGGTTCGACGAGGTCCCCGCCGACGTGCACGCCACCTACCTGGCCGGCGCCCTCACCGGCGTGATCGCCCACTGGGTCACCGGCGACCGTCCGGCCCCCGCCGCGGAGGTGACCCTGGCGTTCTGGCGGCTCTTCCGCCTGTGATGATCAAGGGTCTGTCGCCCGCCGTGCTCGCCTGATGTGATGGGGACTCGCCTACGCCGACGCTGGAGGACGAGCTCGATGAGTACGGTCACGCCAGACCTGATCGTGGACGGCGCCATACCGCGGCATCCGGTGATCTCTCCCGACGGCCGCCGGGTCGCCTACACGGTCGCCGCGTACACGCGTGAAGAGCAGCATCCGAGCAGCGCCATCTGGGTCGCCGCCACCGACGCGAGCTCACCACCCAGGAAACTGACCGAAGGCAGTGCAGGGGACTCCGACCCCCGCTGGGCGCCGGACTCGGCCTCGCTCTTCTTCGGATCCGACCGGCTGACGCGCGGCACCACCCAGCTGTATCGGATCCCGGTCGGCGGCGGGCAGGCGCAGGCGCTGACCACCTGGAAGAGCGGGGTCTCCAACTGCCTCCCGCTTGCCGACGGCCGACGGGTCGCCGTGGTGGCCGCCGACGAGCCGACCGATGAGGACGAGCGCAGGAAAGCCGAACGCGACGACGCCAAAGTGTGGGGAGAGCGGGTGCCCTACGGACGGTTGCGGCTGCTCGACCTGGACACCGGCCGGTTACGCGTGGTGGACGGACTCGGCGACCGGCACGTCGTCGAACTGGCGCAGCGCCCGGACGGCGGTCCGCTCGCGGTGCTCACCCGGGCCACCCCCGATCTCGATCCGGTCGTCCCCGCCGGCGAGCTGCACCTGGTCGACCCGGAAACCGGCAAGGTCCGGGATCTCGGCCCGGCCGAGTTGGATCCGTCCGCCCTGACCTGGTGGAAAACCGACGGCAGCTGGCACCTGTGCTACCTGGCGACGACTCCGCCCGGCCCGGTCGGGGGCCGCGCCGTCTTCGATCTCACCGTGCCCGAGAACGGTGCCGCGGAGAAGCAGCACAACCTGACCAGCGGCATGGCCGTCTGCCCGTCCGGCCTGGCGCAGGTCGCGGACGGGCCGCCACTGGCGCTGTTCGCCGACAGGCTCGACACCGCGATCCACCGGCTCGATCCCAAGACGCGGCGGTTCCAGCCGATGTCGCGCCTGGACGGCTACGGGGGCTTGATGACCGCCAGCGGATCGGGCGACGTCGTCGCCGTGGTGGCGAGTACGGCCTACGAGCCGAAAAACGTTCACGCGGGGCCACCCACCGGCCGGCTGGCGCGGCTCAGCGACACCAGGCCCGAACTGCGCGGGATCACGTGGGGAACGCAGGAACGCCTGTCCTACCAGGCGTCCGACGGGCTCGACCTCGACGGGCTGTTGATCCTGCCCGTCGCGAGGACCCGTCAGGACGGCCCGTTCCCGCTGATCACGCTGGTGCACGGTGGCCCGTACGACAGGTACGCCGACCAGTTCCTGCTCGGCACGAGCCCGTCGGCGCAGTGGCTCGCGGCCGCGGGGTACGCCGTCTTCCTGCCCAATCCGCGCGGCGGCGAGGGCCGCGGGCACGCCTTCGCGGCGAGCGTCGCGGGAGCGGTCGGCATGGACGAGTGGACGGACATCGTCAGCGGCATCGACCTGCTGGTCGCCGACGGCGTCGCCGACCCCGACCGGCTCGGGATCGGCGGGTGGAGCCACGGCGGGTTCATGGCGGCCTGGGCCGTCGGGCAGACGAGCAGGTTCAAGGCCGCGGTGATGGGCGCGGGCATCAGCGACTGGGGCATGCTCCTCGCCACCGGGGAATGGGGGATCTGGGACGCGGGGCTCGGTGGCAGCTGCGGCTGGGAGGGGGCCGGCCCACACCGCCACGATCAGGTCAGCCCCATCTCCTACGCCTCGAAGATCAGTACCCCGGTGCTGATCCTGCACGGCGAGGACGACCCGAATGTGCCGGTCGGCCAGGCCACGTACTTCCACCGCGCCCTACGGCGGTTCGGGGTCGAGCACGAGTTCGTCGTCTACCCGAGAGAAGGTCACCCGATCCTGGAACGCAACCACCAGCTCGACGTGCTGCGCCGCACCCGCGCCTGGTTCGACCGATGGCTCGCCGACCCCGCACCGGACCACGCCTAGCCGGCACAGCTGACCCCTGGCAGGTTGTTGAGGGGTGCAACAGCCTCGCTGAAATGTTCCTATAGCGGTATGAGCGATGATCTCGGCATGAGGGAGCACTGCCTATGACCCCATCGCCCGGCCCCCGCCAAGCTGACACCGACCAACCCCTGCTGATCAGGCTGCTCGGTCTGTACGACAGACTCCTGGACCAGGTCGATCGCCGGTATGGAGCGGACAGCGAGCGCGGCCGGATCGTGCTCATCGCCGTGGTCGTCTCGGTGGTCCTGGCCTTCCTCGCCCTCGTGACCACTGTGCTGTGGGTTGTGATCGCGATCGGCAAAGCCCTCGTGGGAGCCGCCACGGGAGCCGCCGCCGAAGGAGTGGACGCGGCGACCTCCTCGCAGTTCATGGACGTCATCACCAAGCCGGTCCGCACCTACCTCAATGAACACGCCGCAGGGTTGCCCATCACCGCTGAGGCGCTGTGGAAGGCCTGGGTGGCAGTCGCGGTGGTGTTGTGGCTGCTCGGCCTGTTCCGGTCTTGGGGCGTGCGCCTGGCCTGGACGTTGTACGGCGCGGGCACCGTGGCGATGGTCTACGCCGGAAGCCCCCCGGCCGGCCAGGCCCTGGCAGCCGGGGTGGCCGTGCTGGCGTGGGCGGTGCTGTCGCTGCCGGTGTTCGCCGGGATCGGTCGCCGCCCCCATACGCTGGTCAACCTGCCCGCCCCTGTCACGTCGGGGGAGACCGCCGTCTCCCTGGTCCGTGAGCAGGTCGCCGAGGTGCGAAAACGACTGGAGCGATTGGAGGTGGCCTCCGACGAGCCGGCGACCCGTCGTCCGAGCGAGGAGTGAGTGGGGCCGCCGGCCGGCCGGCGGCCCCACGACGAAATCGCCGATCCGTTAGGAGGGCGTCAACTTACCGGGCAGCGCGGGGTCTCGAAGACGACGCCGTCCAGGAGGTTGCCGGTCGCCGGGTTACCGCCCGCGGTCGATACCGACTCGAAGGAGAACCGGGTGACGGTCTGTCCCGGCGGGACGACGTACGTCCCGGTGTAGCGACGCCACGCGGTGTTGCCGTCGGTGATGTCGGGTGAGGACGCTCCGGCGGGGGTCTGGGCGACGGTCGCGCCGGGGGCGCCGATGAGCACGTGCATCGTGTCGGTGCCCGCGACGCCCCGGTGATACAGCGACCAGGTCATGACGGTTCCGGGAACGGTGGGCAGGTCCTGATACAGCGTGGAGAACTGGTTGGCGTTGAGTTCGGCGAACTGCTGCCCATCGGCTGCTGGGACCCCTTGGAAGCCGGTACGCCAGAACTCCACCAGGTGGTCGGTGGCGGTGGTCTGCCAGCCGATGCCCGGGTTGGTCGTGGCGTCGGGGAGCATCTGGAACCCGGTCACAGGGGGTGACTCGAAGCTGCCGTTCGCCAAGGTGACGGGCGTGTCGGTGCACGGGACGGCGACGGTGACCGTGGCGGTGCTGGTTCCGCAGTCGGTGGTGATGGTGTAGGTGAAGGTGTCGGCGCCGACGAAGCCGGGGCCGGGCGTGTAGACCACGTTGCCGCCGGAGATCGTCGCGGTGCCGTGGCCGGGAGCGGTGACGCTGCTGATCACCGGTGCGGTGCCGGTGTCGTTGGCCAGGACGGGAATGCTGACGGGGTTGCCCTGGGTGGTGGCGGTGTCGTCGGCGGCCCGGGTGGGCGAGATCGACTGGCCGCTGACGATCTGGATCGGCGGGGCGGGCGTGTTGTTGCCGAGTTGGCCCGGCGCGGCGATGACGCTGCTGATCCCGGTCGGCCGGATGGTCATGCTGTTTCCGACGGTTCCCTGGCGGACCTGGAAGGTGATGACCTTGGCGGGCGGGTCGGTCTTGGAGCCCGGCGAGGTGATCGACAAGGAGGTGCCGTTGATGGTGCCGGTCCCCGACTGGCTGACGATGTCGGCGTTGGCCAACAGGGAGGACAGGTCCCAGGTGGTGGTGTAGGTGCGCACCAGCAGCGGCCACTGGGCCGTGCGGTGCGTCAGCGTGAGGGTGAAGGTGCTGCCCGGTGCGATCTGCCCGCCCCACAGGGAGGGGGAGGTGACGACCGAGACCGACCCGCTGCCCAGCCTCATGCCGAGCGCGTTCTTCCAGTAGTAGTCGACGGGGTAGTTCGCCTGCCCCTGCCGGACGCAGGGCGCGGGGGCGGCGTGTGTGGTGGCCTGCCGCGTCGTGGTGACGGTGTGTGCACCGGTGTCGGCTGCCGCCGACGTCGCCGATGCGGCCAGCAGTGCCGTCAGGGCACAGGCCAGTGTGGCGAGTGCGGACCTGGGTCGTTGTGCTATCACCATGGAGCTCCCGATCTGTCAGGGCAATTCGTGTTGATCGAATCCACGGTGATGTTACTGAGAGTAATCGAAGTATTGCGTTTGGCTGTCGTGGTGGAGGTTTCGTGTCGGCCCCGGAACTCCCGAAGCTACGTCGAGCCAGGTAGGGAGGGTCGCCGGTGACGGTTGGCCTCATGAGCTGTCAGCAAATTGGCAGGAGGCCCGCCGGCCGCGGGGTTTGCGCGACGGCGGCCGGCGTCGTCGGCGGTCATTGGTGAGCGTGGGTATTCGTCGGGTAAGCGTCGGGACTGTTGGTCGCCATGCACGGGGGCTCCGTGGAAGAAAGTCCGGAGCCCCGGTGCGTGGTGCGGGCCTGGGCGTTCGTCAGCCGGCCAGGTCCAGCGCGGCGGCGACGATGCTGTCGGCGTTCAGGCCGTGGTACCGGTAGACGTCGTCGAGCGACCCCGACTGGCCGAAGCGGGTGACGCCCAGCGCCGTGGTCGGCACCCGGTTGACGGTCGCGAGGAAGGACAGGGTGTGGGGATGCCCGTCGAGCACCGTGACGAGGGGAGCGGCTCGATCGGCGGGGAACGTCTGGTCCAGCACCCACGACTCGGCTTGCTCATGGCCTTGCCGGGCCCGCACCGCCCGGTACAGCAGGTCGGGGCTCGTCACGCAGACCACGTCCGCCGGAATGCCGAGCAGGTCCAGCCGGTCCGCCGCGGCCAGCGCCTCCGGCACCACCGCGCCCATCGCGGCGAGCGTGACCTTGGGGTTCGCCGCGCGCCGCAGCGGATATGCTCCCGCGACCACCTGCCGCCTCCGCCGTTCCCGCGCCGCGGGGTCGGTGGGTACGGCCGCCAGGGTCTGATCGACGGGACGCGTGGACAGCCGCAGATAGGCCGAGGTGCCGTCCGGTCTGCCCAGCCGGGCCAGGCCGGCGAGCAGCGTCCACTCGGTGTCGATGGCGAACGCCGGTTCGTAGTAGACGCAGCCCGGTTGCTCCAGGCCGATCGACGGTGTCTTGATCGACTGGTGCGCGCCGCCTTCCGACGCCAGCGAGACGCCGGACGGCGTGCCGACCAGGATCGACTGCCCGCCGGCGTAGATGCCGTAGGACCACGGCTCCAGCGCGCGTTCCACGAACGGGTCGTAGAGCACGCCGATCGGCAGCAGCGGCTGGCCCCACCGGCTCCAGGTCGTGCCCAGTTCCCCGATCAGGCTGACGAGGTTGGTCTCCGCGATCCCCAGTTCGATGTGCTGGCCGGTCGGTTTCTCGTGCCAGTGCAGGATGGTCTCGGCGTCGTCGGCGAACCAGTTGAGGCGCTCGTTGGCCGACCAGACGCCGACTTTGTTCACCCAGCCTCCGAGGTTGGTGGACGAGCTGACGTCCGGGCTCACGGTGACCACCCGCTTGGCCGCCTCCGGCGCCGCCCGCGTCAGGTCGAGCAGCGTACGCCCCAGGGCGGCCTGGGTGGTCGCGGTGCCCGACGGCGTGCGCCCGATGTCGGCGGGCAGGTCGGGCGGCTGGATCGACGGTGTCTCCGGCCTCCGCAGCCGCTCCGCCGTCCGCGCGCAGAGGGCGTGCGCCGCGCTGTCCGGCGAGAAGGCTCGCCACGGGTCGTCCAGGTCGCCGCCCACCCGGTCGGCCAGCTCCTGCATCTGCTGCTGGGTCAGCAGCGCCGAGTGGTTCTGCGGATGTCCCCTGGTCGCCAGGCCGTACCCCTTGACGGTGTAGGCGAAGATCACCGTGGGACGCGTGTCGTCGATGGAGGAGAACGCCCGGTCCAGGGCCTCCAGGTCGTGGCCGCCCAAGTTCGCGATCGCGTCCACCAACGTGTCGTCGTCGACCTGGTCGACCAGCGCCTGGATCTCCGCCGCGCCCCGGCCCACCCCGGCGAGCCGCCGCCGGAGCTCCTGCGCGCCGCACCGCAGCAGCCGCTGATATTCGGGGTTGGGCATCTCGTCGATCCGCCTGCGCAGCTCCGCCCCGCCCGGCCGGGCGAACAGCTCTTCCAGCAGCTGCCCGTACTTGACGGTGATCACCTGCCAGCCCGCCGCCGCGAACATGCCCTGCAGCTTGTCGGCCGCGATGTTGGGCACCACCCGGTCCAGCGACTGCCGGTTCAGGTCGACGACCCACACCACCTCCCCGAGTTCGCCGACCGTGGGATCGAGCACGGCCTCCCAGACCGCGCCCTCGTCGAGTTCGGCGTCGCCGACCAGCGAGTACTGGCGGCCGGTGCCGGCGCCGCCCAGCACGGTGTCGACGTAGCGACGCGACAGGGCGCCCCAGATCGGCGCGGTCGCCCCGATCCCGACCGAGCCGGTCGAGTAGTCCACCGGGTCGGGGTCCTTGATCCGGCTCGGATAGCTCTGCAGCCCGCCGAACTCCCGCAACCGGGGCAGGTACGACGCGTCCAGCCGGCCGAGCAGGTAGTTGATCGAGTGGAGCACCGGAGACGCGTGCGGCTTCACTGACACCCGGTCCTCCGGCCGCAGATGGCGGAACCACAGGGTCGTCATGATCGACACCATCGACGCCGAGGACGCCTGGTGGCCGCCGACCTTCAAACCCGAGGGGTTCTCCCGCACCCGGTTCGCGTGGTGGATGACGGCCGAGGAAAGCCAGAGCACACGGTTCTCCACCTCGCGTAGCACCGCGAACTCAGTGGTCGTCCGCGGGCCGGTCACCGGGCTGGTCATTATGTGCACACCCTTCACTGACATTTCGGATGCGCAAAATTCAAGCAACGACCTTGGCCGCGCTCAAGGACGTGGCCGGCGCTTGAGCATTCTGCGCATGTCGCACCATATGCCCAGTGGGAGGGTGGGCACTTTGCCCAGTCGGCCGCACACCCTCGTCCGCCGATGGCCCGCTGCCCCCGAGGCGAGGGCTTGTTCCGGCTGTCTGAACCCGGCCGGCCGCGCGGATCCCTGTGATCTACGTTGTAAAGGCTCCGCTGCGAACTCCGGTGAGTGGTGGTCATGACGCGGACGCGAACACCCCGGCGCGCGCCGCGGCCGCGCGGTCGGCGGCTTCGCTGTCAAGCCGTTCCCCCGAGTTGAGGAGCGCGAGACGCTCGGCTTCTCCCGCTGGCGGCCGGGATCTCCTTCGGCGTCCTGGGCCTGGGCGCCGTCACCGCCGCCCTGCTCTTCCTCGGCACGAGCACGACCGCGTCGATGGGGCTGCTGCTGCCCGCCACCTTCTTCGGCGGCGTCGGCAACATGCTCGTCATCGTCGGCTTCATGGTCACCGCCGCCACCGCCGGCGGTGCGACCGCGGGTGCGATCCTGCACGGCGTCACCGTGGCCATAGCCGTCAACGCCGCCCTCGTCCTCCTCGGCGTCCTCCTCGCCGCTCTCTTCCTCCGCACCGAGCAGCGCAAGCTCGCCAACCGAAGAGTGGGACAACCTGCGGAGCGGCACGCGCTGGGAAACGGTGGCTGTGGCGCACGGACTCCAGGACCGTGCGCCCGGCCGCCTCAACCCGGACCACCACCGGAGGGATCGTGGGATCGTTCCTTCCTCTGGTCTGAGGGGGCGCGCCACTTCTACCGGATTCGTTCGTAGTGCTTCGGCCTTCAGGCCGGGGCGAAGCGGACTCTCGCGCGTAGCGGGGCAAGAACAGCCGATTCGTCGTCAGGCGAACCGGCGTCCACCCCGATCAGACCGGCCGTTTCTGCTGCTCGATGTACTGCTTCAGCACGGTCAGCGGGGCCCCGCCAACCGACCCGGCGAAGTAGGAGCCGGACCAGAAACGCCCGCCCCACAGGTACTTGTGGACGTGGGTGCCGAACTCCTTGCGGAGCATCCGTGCCGAGACCCCCTTCAGCGAGTTGACCAGCTTGGACAAGGCGACCTTGGGCGGGTAATGGACCAGCAGGTGGACGTGATCATCCTCGCCGTTGAACTCACGAAGCTCGACCTCGAAATCGGCACAGACCTCACGCATGATCTGCTCGCATCGGACCAGCATCGGGTCGGTGAAGGCCCCCCGCCGATACTTAGTGACGAACACCAAATGGGCATGCAGGTGGTCGACGACGTGCCGTCCCGTGCGCACATCAGGGTTCGGTTCCCATCTCGGTGACATAAACCAAACGATACGATCAGGGTGTGGAGAAGGCGAAGCAGACGCGGGCGCATGTGGCCCGCCTGGAGTTGAGCACGGCCCAGGTGGCGGTGCTGGACGGCCAGGCGCACACCGCTCGCGCCCTGTGGAACCTGCTGCACGAGTACGTCACCTTCCGGCAGGGCCGGTTCGCGACGTTGAAGGAGTGCGACACCGCGATCCGGGTAGCGCGTCATGAGATCGACTGGATGGGGCAACTGCCCGCCCAGGCGGCGCAGGCCGTGCTGAAGACCTACCGGCAGGCGTGGGCGAACTTCTTCAACCCTGATCACCCCGCCAAACGCCCGACGTTCAAGGCCCGGTTCGGTTCCCGATTGGCCGTCGATGTGCCTCAGGCCCGCGACCTGCAGATCAAGCGAATCAATCGGCGGTGGGGTGCGGTCAACCTGCCCAAGGTCGGGCGGGTGCGGTTTCGGTGGACCAAGGACCTGCCCGGCGTCACCAAGGGCGGCCCGACCGGGCGGATCACGGGAGCCCGGCTGGTCAAGGACGCCTTCGGCTGGCAGATCATGTTCCGAACCGAGAACGAGGCCGCTCCGGTCACCGACACCCATCCCGGTCCAGCCGTGGGGATCGACCGGGGGGTCACCGTCGCCTTGGCATTGTCGGACCAGACCACGCGTGAGCACGGCCCCTGGCTCACCGGCGGTGAGCGTGAACACCTGCGCCGCCTGGAGAAGAAATCCGCCCGCCAGCGCGCTGCCCGTACCCCCGGACAGCACGCCTCTCATCGGCTGACCCGCACCTATGGCCAGATAGCCCGGCTCCGCGCGACAGCCAAGCGCCGAGCCGTCAACTGGCAGCACCAGACCACCACCGAACTCGCCGACACCTTCAGCGTGGTCGTGGTGGAGGATCTGAAGATCGCGAACATGGTCCGCTCTGCCAAGGGCACAATCGAAGCCCCCGGCCGGAACGTGAGGCAGAAGGCAGGGCTGAACCGCGCCATCACCGGAGAGGCGTGGGGTCGCACCCTCGCTCTGCTGGAGTACAAGATCCGTGATCGCGGCGGGCTGGTGGTGAAGGTTCCCGCCTCGGGCACGTCACAGACCTGCCACCGGTGCGGGCACCGCGACGCGGCTACCCCCTGCGGTTCGTCCGGCGCTCCCTTGGGACGCTCGTCGGCTTGGGCGCCGTCAGCTGCTGTCTGACCCTGCTCTACCTGGGCTCCTCCACCGTCATGTCGATCGGCGGCGCCTGCGCCTCCGGCGGGGCGTACGAGATCGCGACGCCCTGTCCCGAGGGCATCGGCTGGATCATCCCCGGCTCGATCTTCGGCGGGATAGCCGGGCTGGGCCTCTACATCGCGAGCTCGCTCCCGGTGGGGCCCCGGCTGACCCCGCTGGCCTGGCCCGCGCTGTTCCTCAGCCTCGGATACGCCTTCCTCGACTCGGCCCTGCATGCCGGGGACGGCGTCGACGGGGGCTTCATGGTCTGCGCGGTGCTCTTCATCCTGATGGGCGGGGTCCCGCTGCTGTTCCTGCGCAACGGGGACGTCTTCCTCGGCGTGTTTTTGGGGCCGGCGCCGTCCGGGCCCGCCGGGGGACCGCTCCCGATCCCCCGGAGGGCCGTCGCGGCCCCCGCGCGCGTGCCCGCCCCGGCGAGAATCCCGGCTCCGGCGGGAGGAGCCCCCCGTACGCCGCCGACCGAAGGCGGCCTGGTCGGCGAGCTGGAGCGGCTGGCCGCGCTCCACCAGGCCGGCCGGATCGACGACGCCGAGTACGCCTGGGCGAAGAACCTCCTGCTGAACGGACCCGACGCATGAACCACACCGCGATCCGCGCCCTGTCGATCGTGCTGCACGTGATCGCGATCGCGGGCGGCGTCGCCCTCGGCGTCCTGATCTTCCACGCCGCCACCGGATGACCCCGAAGCGCCCGGCGGGACGCGGCCGGCACCCCGGCGCCACGAGGGGGCGGCGGCCAACTTTAAGGGGTACGGCCACCACCCCCTGGCCTCCTTCTCCGGCAACACCGGCGAAGCAGCTTGACAACATGATCGACAGTGCAGTCGAAGATCGGCCTCACACCAGAGCAAGTCCCATGCGCCTCACCCATGACTGATCAAGGCCCATGACTGATCAAGGCAAGGCTCCTGTATACGTGGACTGTCTCGACAACAATCCAGCTGCCAGGGGTTTTGTCATTTCCGCAGCTCGAATCACGATCGTGATCAAGCTGTAATCAAGATCCGAAAAACGGACATTCGGGCGGTCGAGGCCCCTAACTTAAGGCCGTCGGGTCGGGGCCGCCATGGATGGACACTTGACGCGGCCTCCCCAAACTGCCGTCTGAAGACATCGCCGTTGGGTGCAAGCGGCTATTTGAATCCTCTCATCCATAATTCTTGACAGTTGCTTGTTGGCCGAGAATGATCAGGCAACGGAAACAGACGGGGATCATGCATCAACGGATGGCCGGCTCTGGTCACCGAGTAATGAGGGTTGCCCGTGACGTTAGAGCGTCGCTGGCTGCGAGTCCTCAACCCATCTCTCACCCCCCAGGAGATATCGCTGTGAGGAAATCGGTGCGCGTTTCATCAGGTGCGAGACGGACGCCAAAGGCTGCCGCGTTCATTGCCGCCATCACCGTTGGTTGTTTGGCGGCGACCCAGGGAACGTCCTATGCGACGCCTCAGGACCCTCCGGTGGTCGACGACAGCGGGCAAGGCGTGGCCGACGCGTTGTCGGCCGTGGGGATCACAGTACGGCCGGATGGCTGGATCGAGTACAAGTCCATGCTTCGCAGTGTGGGCGCAAGTGGCAAGACGTCTCGCGTCGCGGGGAAGCGCGAGGAAGACGGCGGTTGCACGCTCTCCGGTTCAGACGAGGCGTCGCTCGGTTCGATGCAGGCGACATACACCGAAGAAGTGGCCTACAACCCCGCGACGTGCGAGTTCGACATCCTTGTCACCGACCTGACGCCATCACAGGCCGCCGATCTGAACTCCATGAGCGACGCCGCGCCCAGCGACGTGTCGTCCACAGAAGACGCGGCCGCATCACAGGAAGCCGGGGGCGTGGCACCTCTCGCTGCCACGTATGGCCGCTACCTGAAGACCTCCTGGATCGACCCGATCAACATCACTATCTCGTCGCAGAAGGTGGGGCTCAAATGGACGAGCTCGTCATGGCTTAATTGGGCCTACAAACGCGACTCCTTTAAGGGTTGCATCGGCGGCGTTTGTCTCGACAAGACCTACATCTACTCCGGCTCCGACAGTTTCTCCACGCTGTCCAATGGATGGAAGAAGACTGCCAACGTCCATTTCAGGAACACGTCGTTCGCGAAATGGGTCGTCGCGATTCTCGGCGCATCGGGCTGGGCGGCCTGCGGGTTCCCGACCAGTTCTCAGGCGGACTTCTATCACACGGACTCGGTTACGGGTTACAAGAACGGAGGCTCAGCGTGGAATTGGAGCGACTCCAAGAGCGGCGCGTGCACGAACCTCGTCCATCATGGTAATCAGACCGGTGCGTCCTACGGGTTCTGACATCCCCTTGGGTCCACTCGGCCCGGCCCCCGGCGGCTCTGACGTTGACCGCAAGGGGACTGCCTGGTGAGCCAGGCCATTGCGCGGCGGACACTGACTGCCTGGCTCACCGGGGTACTGCTGATCTCTTGCGTGACAGCCTGCGTCGACCAGATGGGCACGACCTCTGGGCACACGTTGCCGAGTGCGGTCGATTCTGGGTCGGGACGGGTGGCATTGGAGTACACGCGCGCCGTCGCTCGCGGTGACTTCCAGGCCGCGATCCCGCTCGTTGCCCCGAGCCAGCGGGAAATTCTGAAGGCCGTCGCGCTCGGACAGGGACCCAGAACCCTGCCGGAGGTCACAGGTGAGGTGTCATTAGGTGAAGTGGTCGAGGATGGAGATAGTGCCACCGTCTCCATCCTCGGCAAGATGTGCCGTACCGAGGTGGCTTCCAAGAACTCGACCTCGGCGCCGGTCACCGACTGCATCGAGAACTATGATCCGAAGACGGACTCGCCGGTATTCCTCGTGCACCTGGCAAGAGAGGATGCCACGGGTTGGAAGGTGGTCTTCAACTTCGCTGCCGCCGACAAGTCGGGAGATTCCGATGAAGGCTGAGCACATCTCGTCACCGAACTCGAGGTCTCGTCCAGCACTCTGGGCGTTCGCCTGGTGGGCGGTCGTGGGAGTCCTCCTCGGCTTCGGGTTCGCGTCGATCCTCACGATCGGACTTGTACTACTGCTCGTGGGTTGTGTGCTCGCTGTGGCGGGAATCCTGCTCAAGGCTCTGCGGAACCACTCGGCTGCCGCGGTTCCGGCTGGTCTCAGCGTGGCGGCGCTCTATCTGGCCTGGTTGAACCGCGGGGGGCCTGGGCGGGTGTGCGAGACCACGGACACGGACACGTCATGCATAGAGGCGTGGAGTCCATGGCCGTTCCTGGTAGTCGCGTTGCTTCTCGTCGCCGCCACGGTCTTCCTGGTCCGCCTCGCAAGGCGCTGACCGCCTGCCTGGACGCCCACTCTGTCCCCCGATGCGATTGAGCAGCCGTCACCGTTCGGTGGGTCGTCCTGGACTACGTGGTGACGTGGACCGGCGGGCAATGGGACCGGTTGCGGACGATCTTCCCTCGCGGGGTGTACGACCACTCCAAGCCGGGGGTGTCCCAGCAGCGGACGGGAGCCACCTGGCTCCGCTTCTGACGACGGACTCCACAGGTTCGACCTGATCGAGGCCGGAGGCGGAGCGTGCCGGCACGCTCCGCCCCCGGGCGACTCGGCAGGAATGACGACGGCGTCAGGTGCAGCGGCCGAACATCTGCACGTACGTCACTGCGGGAGTGATGGACCCGGCGGCCGGATCCGCGCTCCCCAGGGCGGTTCTGGCGTACATCACGGTGAAAGCCGGGTTGAGGATGTTGTCGTGGTGCGGCTTGCTGTTCATCCACCACGTGACGGCCGCGCGCGGCGTGACGGAAGCGGACCCCCATCCCACGTAGGTGTTCTCGGCGACGGAGAACGAGGCGCAGCGGCGGCCGTAGCCCACAGCCTGGGCCCGGCTGAGCGGGGTCGAGCCGGTCTCCGGATTGATGTGCGGATCGCACGTGGTGGGGTCGCCCTTCATAGGGCGACAGTTCTTACCCGGTTCGACTTTCCCCCACCAGTGCAGGGCGACGGCGTCCGCGGCGTGCCGGGCCGCGGCGGCACCGAGCGTGAGGGTCCCTTTGCCCAGCCCGATGGGCCTCGTCAGCGGTTGCATGGTGGTCCGTTCGGCGTTGACCAGGCACAGAACCGCCAACTCGATTGTGTTCGCCTGCATCCTGAAGTCGAAACGTCCCCGAACGGTGTCGGGGAACGCGGACGCGGGCTGGTAGATCATGTCGATGTTCGCGCAGGTTCCGGCGCCTTTCAGCGCCGGGGCCGCGGCGGCCGCCGGCTGTGCCAGGGAAACGGCGCCGGTCAGGCTCGACAGGAGGGCGCCGGTCACGGCGACGGCGGTCCGTCGGCGGCATGCCACGGAGCTGTCGCGGACGAGTCGCCGCGGCGTGCGGGAGAACGGTAAGAGGCTGCTCATGGGGGGGCTCCTCGGGGTCGGTGTTCCTCAGTGATAGGCCGGGGGCCTTTCAGCTGCCTTGCGCCGCCCTTTAAGCCCTTTAACGCACGCCTCGCCGGCCAAGGGGATCAGTTCGAACGGCGCCGGTCCCGCCCGCCCGGCTTCTCACAGCTCCGGGAGCTCGATCGCGTTCTTGACGTCGTCCAGCGGGCTCTTGCCCTCCGGGTTCTGCTCCATGTGCTCGCGGTTCTGCTCGATCAGCGCCTGGTTGAGCTCGACGAACGGCCGCATCCGGGCCTCGTAGGCGGCGAACGCGGTTTCGTACCCGGACCTGGCAAGCCCGGCGGCCAGGACGTACGCGCCGATCAGCGCCAGGCTGGTGCCCTGCCCGGACAGCGGCGAGGCGCAGTAGCCGGCGTCGCCGAGCAGTGTCACCCGGCCGGCCGACCAGCGGTCCATGTGGACCTGGGCCATCGAGTCGAAATAGAAGTCCGGCGCGCTCCACATCGCCTTGACCAGCCGGGGCACCTCCCAGCGTGCGTGCGTGAGGCGCTCGGCCACGAGCCGCTTCTGCGCCTGGATGTCGCGGTGGTCGTACTCGACCGGGTCCTCGCTCTGGAAGCCGATGTTGACGCGGAGTTCGGCGTTGCCGCGCACGGGATAGATGACGCCGCCCACCGTGCCGTCGTTGAACCAGGTCTGCCAGTCCTCCAGGCCCAGGTAGTTCTCCATGGAGAAGATCGACACGTAGGTCCCAAGGTGACGGACGAAGTCCCGCTCCGGGCCGAAGGCGAGCCTGCGCACGTTCGAGTGCAGGCCGTCCGCGCCGACCAGCAGGTCGAAGGTGCGCGGAGCCGAGCGTTCGAAGGTGACGTGCACGCCGTGCTCGTCCTGGACGAGCGAGGTGATGGAGTCCCCGAAGACGTACTCGACGTCCTGGCGCGTCCTGTCGTAGAGGAGGCCGGAGAGGTCGTCGCGGAGCACCTCCACGTCCTCGCTGTCGAGCCGCCCGCTGGACAGCGCCACCTCCGTGGACCGCCACAGCTCGTTGCCGTCGCCGTCCAGCATGGACATGCCCTTCATGTGGGTACGGCACCGCTGCAGGTCGGCGAGGATTCCCAGGCGCTCGGCGACCGTGAGCGCGACGCCGCGTACGTCGATCGCCTGCCCGCCGGGGCGCGGCGCGGGGGCTCGTTCGACCACGGTGACGGTGAAGCCGTGCCGGCTGAGGAAGTACGCGAGCGCGGGCCCGGCGACGCTCGAACCGGAGATCAGGATGGAAGTCATGAGTCCTTGGTATCCCCGTCCGCCGCGCGACGCCCAACTGTGCTAGAACAGGTCCGCCCGTCTCCCGCCTTATCTGTACTAGGACAGATCGATGGAGCCCCCGTACCTGCGGATCGCGGCCGAGCTCCGGCGGCGCATTCACTCAGGCGAACTCGCCCCCGGCGACAAGGTGCCCTCGACCCGCGCCGTCGCCCGTGACTTCAAGGTCGCACTGGCCACCGCGGCGCGGGCGCTCGCCGTACTGAAGGAAGAGGGCCTCGTGGAGGCCAGGCCGAGGTCGGCGACGGTGGTGGCCGCCACGCGGAGCCGGCCGCGACGGCGCGCCGGGCCGGTGGAGCTGACGCGCGAGGGGATCGTGCGCGAGGGGGTCGCGATCGCCGATGCCGAAGGGCTGGGCGCGGTGACCGTCCGGGCGGTGGCCGCGCGGCTCGGTGTCGCGGCGGCGGCGGTCCACCGGCACGTGCGGGGCAGGGACGAGCTGGTCCTCGGCATGGCCGATCTCGCCTACGGCGAGTGGCGCTACCCGGCCGGCACGCTCAGCAGGCGGGAGCGGATTGAGACGGTCGCGCGCACGCTGTGGCAGATCTACCGGCGGCATCCGTGGCTGCCCAACCTGACTCCGCTCGACCGTCCCCTTCCGCTGCCCGGACTGCTCCGGCACGGCGAGCAGCTGTTGCGCGCGCTGGACGGCCTCGGGCTCGCGTCCGATGCCATGTTCACGATCGAGGTCCTGATCTACGCCTACGTGCAGGGGCTCGCCGTGCACATCGAACGGGAGGCGCAGGCGATGTCGGCCACCGGGCTGTCCAGCGACCAGTGGCTCGACACCCAGGGACGGACGATGAGCGCCTTCGTCACCTCCGGCCGGTACCCCATGTTCACCAAGACGATCACGGGACTCGGTGCGGGAGGCTACGACTTCGACCTCGACAACATCTTCGAGACCGGGCTCCAGGCGCTCCTCGACGGCCTGCGCATCGAGAGTCTCAGCCGGTCCACGTCCTGACGGGAGGATGTCGGCGGCGTCATCCCGCCGGCGCCGCTGACCGCCGAAGCCTGTGGGGCGGGCCTCCGCCGGACCGTTCGATCATCGATGCCCCGGGTTGACTGAATACTCCTCGCCTTCCTAAATTGAGGCAAATGTTAGGAAAGTTTCCTAACTTCAGGAAGGATGTCAGAGTGAAACTCGCCGTTGTCGGAGGCGGTTCGACCTACACACCGGAGCTGATGGACGGGTTCGCCCGCCTGCGCGACGAGCTCCCGCTGACCGAGATCGCGCTCGTCGATCCCGATGCCTCCCGTCTGGAGCTGGTGGCGGGGGTTTCCCGCCGCATGCTGGCTCGGGCCGGACATCAGGCCAAGGTCGTCGCCACCGCCGACGTCCGGCAGGGCGTCGAAGGTGCGCAGGCGGTGCTCTTTCAGCTCAGAGTGGGCGGCCAGGCGGCACGCGACGTCGACGAGACGTTCCCGCTGGCGTGCGGCTGCGTCGGCCAGGAGACCACCGGCGCCGGAGGCCTGGCCAAGGCCCTGCGCACAGTACCGGTCGTGCTCGACCTGGCGTCCAAGGTCAGGGAGTACGCGCCCGAGGCTTGGATCGTCGACTTCACCAACCCCGTCGGCATCGTGACCAGGGCACTGCTGGACGCCGGGCACCGCGCGATCGGACTGTGCAACGTGGCGATCGGTTTCCAGCGCCGGTTCGCCGGCTACCTCGGCCTGGCCCCCGAGCAGGTCCAGCTGGGTCACGTCGGGCTCAACCACCTGACCTGGGAGCGTGCGGTCCACGTGGACGGCGAGAACGTTCTGCCCAAGCTGATCGCCGAGCACGGGCAGGCCATCGCCGACGACCTGCACCTGCCGCTGGAGCTGATCAAGCGCCTCCAGGTCGTGCCCTCCTACTACCTGCGCTACTTCTACGCCCACGATCTCGTGGTCGAAGAACAGAAGACTCTGCCCTCCCGGGCCACCGAGGTTGCGGCGCTGGAGGAGCAGCTGCTCACGCTGTACGCCGATCCCAGCCTCGACACCAAACCCGAGCAGCTGGCCAAGCGCGGCGGAGCGTTCTACTCCGAGGCGGCCGTGGCGCTCATCGCCTCATTGCTCGGTGACCGTGGCGACGTGCAGGTGGTCAACACCCGCAATGACGGCACGCTGCCCTTCCTCGCCGACGACGCGGTCATCGAGGTGCCCTCGAAGATCACCAAGGCGGGAGCCGTACCGCTGCCGGTCGAGCCGATCGAGCCGCTCTACGCCGGTCTGATCGCGGGCGTCTCCGCCTATGAGGAGCTGGCTCTCCAGGCGGCGTTGCACGGCGGAGCGGACCGGGTGCGCAACGCGCTTCTGGCGCACCCGCTGGTGGGGCAGGAGGCGATCGCCGCCGAGCTGACCACGCTTCTGCTGGGGAAGAACGGAAGGTTCCTGTCGTGGTGAACGTGCTGGCCGTCGACGGAGGCAACAGCAAGACCGACGTGGTGCTGCTGAACGAGCTGGGGGAGATCCTCGCTCGTGGCCGCGGCGGGCCCTTCGTTCCGCAGAGCGAGGGAGTCGGGCCCGCCGCCGACGTCATCGAGAGCGTGGTGCGGCAGGCGGTCGGTTTCACCGGCCAGGCCGACCACTTGGTCGCCTTTCTGGCCGGGGCGGACCTGCCGGAGGAGGAACAGGCGATCGAAGCCGAGATCTCGGGACGCGCGCTGGCCCGCGACGTCGTGGTGCGGAACGACACCTTCGCCCTCCTCCGGTCGGGAGCATCCGGCCCGTGGGGCGTCGCGGTGGTCTGCGGCGCGGGGATCAACGCGGTCGGCGTCTCGCCGACGGGGCGGATCGCTCGCTTTCTGTCCCTGGGGGCGATCAGCGGCGACTGGGGTGGCGGTCTCGGCCTGTCGGCCGAGACGCTCTGGTACGCCATCCGCGCCGAGGACGGCAGGGGCGCCCCGACCGAGCTGGCCAAGCTGGTCAAATCGCATTTCGGCGCGGGCACGGTCGAGCAGGTGGTGATCGACGTGCACCTCGGCGCTCTGGAGCGGGAACGGCTGCTGGAGCTGACGCCGGGGCTGTTCAAGGTGGCCGCCGGAGGGGATGAGATCGCGCTCGGGCTGGTCTCGCGAATGGCCGACGAGATCGCCACGATGGCCGAGGTCTGCCTCGCCCGTCTCGACCTGCTCGGCACGCCGACCGAGGTGGTTCTGGGCGGGGGAGTTCTGCGAGCCCGTGATCCGCTGCTGACCGCACTGCTCGACGAGCGGTTCGCGGCCCGCGCGCCGCTGGCCGAGCGAGTCGTCGCCGAACTGCCGCCCATCGCGGGCGCGGCACTGAGCGCCCTGGACCACATCGGCGCAGGTGAGGATGCGAAAGCCCGGCTGCGCCGGCGGTTCTGAGCTCCGGTGATTCCAGGCCCGCCGCGTCCTTGACGGGCAACGGAAGCGCAACCTATAGTCGGCCGCTAACCGTCTGGAAGGTATCCGGACGGTTAGCGTCCCAGGAGGAAGCATGCCCCCCACCCGCCGCGACGTCCTGCGCGGGCTCGGTCTCGCCGCGCTCGCCACCCCTCTCGCCGCCTGCGCCACCGCCGCCCGCGACGCCGCCCCCGGCCCCACGGCCTCCGCCGCCGCGACCTCCGCGAACAACCCACTCGGGGTGGACGCCGCCCGGCGGCTGGAGGTCGTCATCTTCAGCGGCGGCAACGGCGACAAGTACGCCGTGGACCTGCATGAGGCCGCCTACCGCAGGACCTACCCGCAGGCCGAGATCAAGCACGTTGCCACGCAGAAGGTCGGCACCCAGCTGCGCCCGCGCTTCATCGCCGGTGACGTGCCCGACGTGGTCAACAACTCCGGGCCGGAGGCGCTCGACCTGCAGTCGCTGGTCCAGGAGGGACACCTGGCCGACCTCACCCCGCTCTTCGAGGCCCCCTCCCTGGCCTTCCCCGGCAAGAAGGTCAAGGACACTCTCGTCGGCGGCGCCTACGAGAACTCGTTGATCGACGGCGTGCCGCGGGTCCTGCAGTACACCGTCGCCCATCGCGCCCTCTGGTACAACGCCAAGCTCTTCGAGGCCAAGGGCTGGTCGGTCCCCAGGACCTGGGCGGAGTTCAACGCCCTCGGCGAGGAGGCGAAGAAGGCGGGGATCGCCCTGTTCGCTTACCCCGGCCAGGTCGGCCCGTTCTACCAGTTGTGGAACCTCATCTACAGCGCCGCCAAGATCGGTGGCAACAAGGTCATCATCGACATCGACAACCTGGCCGACGGCGCCTGGACCGCCGAGCCAGTTCGGCAGGCCGTCGCCGCCTGGGCGCAGATCCAGAAGGACTACGGAGACAAGGCCTACTTCGGTCTCGACCACACGCAGACCCAGGTCAAGCACCTGCAGGACAAGGTCCTCTTCTACCCGTGCGGCTCCTGGCTGGAGAACGAGATGGCGAAGGACAAGCCGGACACCTTTGAGTACGCCATCGCACCAGTGCCCAGCATCACCTCCGCGGACGCCCTGCCGTACGAAGCGATCATGATCGGGGTCTCCGAGGCCTTCTTCGTCGCCGCCAAGGGCAAGAACCCGCAGGGCGGCTTGGAGTACCTGCGCATGATGCTCTCGAGGGAGGGCGCGCGCGGCTACACCGAGATGACCAAGAACCTCACCATCGTCAACGGCTTGGTGGACGGCCTGCAGCTCACCTCGGCGGTCAACAGCGCCGCCAAGGCCCAGGAGGCCGCCGGGAAGAACACCATCACCGACGCCCGCTTCGAGACCTGGTACAAGGAACTGTTCGACTACGGGCAGACGCAGACCAACTCGGTCATGGCAGGCCGCATCACTCCCGACCAGTTCTGCGCGAACATGCAGAAGAAGGCGGACGAGCTCAAGGCCGATTCCTCCATTGCCAAGCAGACCCGGAGCGTCTGACCGATGAGGCGGCACGGCTTCGTCGCAGGGTTCCTGCTCCTCCCCGTCCTCCTCTACGTCGTCTTCGTGATCAGCCCGTACGTGCAGGCGTTCCAGATCGCGCTGACCGACTGGCGCGGAGTCTCGGCCGGGCTCGACTTCGTCGGGCTGGACAACTTCCGGCGGATGTTCGGCAACGAGACCTTCTGGCAGGCGATCCGCAACCATCTGGTCCTGCTCGTCGCCATGCCGCTGGCCACCGTCTCCCTCGCGCTGCTGTTCGCCTATCTGCTGAACGTGGCCGGCGGCTCACGCGGCGGCACGATGACCGGGGTCAAGGGCTCCGGCTTCTACCGCGTCGTCTTCTTCCTGCCTCAGGTGCTCGCGGTGGCGGTGGTCGGCGTTCTGTTCAAAGCCGTCTACCGCCCCGACTCCAGCGGCGTGATCAACGGCGTTCTCGTCAAGCTGGGGATGGAACCGGTCGGGTGGCTGACCGACCAGAGGCTCGCACTCTGGTCGATCATCGCCGTCATGGTCTGGCAGGCGGTCGGTTTCTACGTTGTGCTCTTCTCCGCAGGAATGGCCGCCATCCCGAAGGACGTCTTCGAAGCGGCCTCCCTGGATGGTGCGGGCCGTACGCGGATGTTCTTCTCCATCACCCTGCCGCTGCTCTGGGACACCGTCCAGGTCGGCTGGATCTACCTCGGCATCGCGGCCTTCGACGGCTTCGCCTTGGTCAACGTGCTGTCCATGGAACAGGGCGGGCCCGACGGCGCGACCACGGTGCTGGCCACGGAGATCTACAAGAACGCCTTCAGCTACTCGCGGTTCGGCTACGCCTCGGCGCTCGGCGTGGCGCTGTTCTTCCTGACCCTCACCTTCGCCGCTCTGACGATGCGGGTCACCAGGCGCGAGAGGATCGTCTACTGACATGGGCCGCAAAGTCTTCGGGGGCTTTTCGCAGGCCGTCCTGGCGGTATGGGCGCTGCTCATCATCGCCCCGCTGATCTGGACGCTGCTGGCCTCCTTCAAGAGCAACGGCGAGATCTTCGGTGACGCCCTGCAACTACCGGGCGAGTTGCGCTGGGACAACTGGGCGCGGGCCTGGGAACGTGCCAGCATCGGTCGGTACCTGCTCAACACGGCGATCGTCGTCTTCTTCGGCGTCGCGGGCACCATGCTGCTCAGCTCCATGGCCGCCTACGTGCTGGCCCGCTTCAAATTCCCCGGCAACCGGCTGATCTATTTCCTGTTCGTGTCGGGCATGGCCTTCCCGGTCTTCCTCGCCCTGGTGCCGCTCTTCTTCGTGGTCGACGGGCTCGGGCTGCTCAACACACACGTCGGGCTGATCCTGGTCTACATCGCGTACTCGTTGCCCTTCACCGTCTTCTTCCTCACCTCCTTCTTCCGGGGGTTGCCGGACGCGGTCGCCGAGGCGGCGATGATCGACGGAGCCTCGTACACACGGACCTTCTTCCAGGTCATGCTGCCGATGGCCAAGCCCGCGATGGTCAGCCTGACCATCTTCAACGTGCTCGGCCAGTGGAATCAGTACCTGCTGCCTCTGGTGCTGCTGCCCGGAGACAAGAGCAACTGGGTGATCACGCAGGGCATCGCGGATATCTCGACTATTGCCGGATATGAGGCGGATTGGCCGGCGTTGTTCGCGGCGCTCAGCATGACGGTCCTGCCGGTCGTGGTGGCCTATATCGTCTTCCAGCGACACATCCAGTCCGGGCTTACGTCAGGAGCAGTGAAGTAGTGTCCACCGGAAACCCCACCGTCTTCCGCACGCTCAATGAGCGAGCGGCCCTGGAACTGCTGCTCCGGCACGGCTCGCTCACCCGCGCCGAGCTCGAGTTCCACACCGGGCTCTCCAAGGCCTCCGCCGCCGAGGTGCTGCGCCGCCTGGAGAACGGGCACCTCGTGCGTAAGGCCGGCACCAAACCCGGCAACGCCGGCCCCGCCGCCCAACTGTGGGAGCTGAACGGTTCGGCCGCCTGGGTCGCGGGGCTGGATCTGACAGCGCGCGCCGTGGAGGTGTCGGTGGCCGACCTCAGCGGCGAGGTCCGGGGCGGCTACCAGGCCGAAGCCCCCGGCGAGGGCACCGACGCGGTGACGTTCCTGACCGAGGCGGTGGAGGCGGCGGCCCACGACGCCGGGGTCACGCTCGACGACCTCGACCAGATCGTGCTGGGCGTGCCCGGAGTCGTCGACGCCGGAGGCCACCGGCTGCGCCAGGCGGTGCAGCTGTCCGGCTGGTCGCACCTCGACGACCTCGGCGATCTGCGCGAGCGGCTGGGCACTGAACGCTTCCGGCTGGAGAACGACGTCAACCTCGTCACGATCCGGGAGCTGGAAGAGCACAAGGGGAGCAGCTTCGTGCTCTTCTGGGTGGGGAACGGAGTCGGCGCCGGGGTCGTGCTCAACGATGCCCTGTGGCGCGGGGTCACCGGCCGTGGTGGTGAGGTCGGTTCCGTGATCGTGCCCGATCCGGTGAGCCGCGGGCGGCTCTACGGGCCGGACGGCGGGCCGCTGGGCGCGCTGCTCGGTACCGCCTCGCTGGCCGAGCTGGCCAAGGCGCACGGACTGGACGTCGAGCCCACCCTCCGCGCGGTCACGCAGTTCCTTCGCACCGAGCTTCCCGCGGGGTTCCTCAACGATGTCGCCAAACGTGTCGCGCTCGGCGTGACCGCGGCCGTGGGCGTGCTCGACCCCGGCCACGTCGTCCTCGGCGGCCCCCTCTGCGCAGCGGCCGGTGAGGCGCTGCGCATCCGCGTCGCCGAGCTCCTGGCCCCCACCGGCCTCGCGCCCGTCACCGTCGCCGTCAGCCGCGTCAGCGGTAACGCCGTGCTCGAAGGCGCCGTCCGCCATGCCCTCGACCTGGCTCGCGAGCAGGTCTTCCACGCCGGTACGGCAGGCCGTACCGGCCCCCTCAATGAAAGCTGAGAGATGTTGCGCACCTTGGTGATCGCTGCCCACCCCGACGAACCCGAGCTCTACGCGGGCGGCACCTCCGCCCTGCTGGCCAGGGCGGGACACGCGGTGAAGTTCCTGACGCTCACCAACGGCGACGCCGGGCACCACGAGCTCGAACGGGCGCCGCTGGCCCGCCGCAGAGCGGAGGAGGCCTGGCGCGCGGCCGACGCTCTCGGAGTGGTCGACTACGAGATCTTCGACGTGCATGACGGCCTTCTCGAGCCGACCGTGAAGCTGCGCCTGAGACTGATGCGCGAGATCCGCGCCTGGCGGCCCGACCTGGTGATCGCCCTACATGGTGACGGCGCCGGTCACCCGGACAACCGGGCCGCGGGAAAGCTGGCCGAGCAGGCCGTGGAGCTTGTCACCGTGCGCAATGTCGAGTGCGGCAAGCCCGCCCTGGAACGGCAGCCGGTCTGCTTGCTGATGACCGACTACGCCTCCGGCCCTGTGCACCGGGACGACGTGGTGGTGGACGTGGCACCGGTGGCGCAGGCCAAACTGGACGCCTGCCTCGCGCACGCCTCCCAGTTCCTGGAGTTCGCCCCATTCCAGCGCGGCCTCCTCGACCAGGTGCCCCCGGCCGGCGACGTGGACGCCTGCCGCGCCTTCGTCGACAGGCACTGGTCGGAGTTTCTCGGGCCGGAGACCTTCCAGCTCGCACCGTACGGCAGGCAGGCCAACGCGGCCGAGCTACGCCAGCTGATGCCGTTCGGCCAAGAGTGCCTGACGCAATGAGCTGAGGCGCGCCGGCTCGGGTTCGGGCGCGGCGTGCCTGGGCGATCCTCACCTGGCACGCCGGCCTTCGGCGTGCACGGCGTGGTCCCGACAGGGCGCGGGCGCCGTACACCACGCCGGTCGTGCCAGATGCCCGCCCAGGAGTGCACGGCGACCTCGCCCGGCTCGCCACCTGACGATCAGGACGGTGGCGAGCGGTCAGAGCCGGCCGTTGCGGCGCAGCGTGTCGACGGCCCGGACGGTGGTGTGGCCGCGCCAGTCCAGGGAGCCCGCCGGAGAGATCGTGGCGTAGTCGACGATCCAGCCGCCGTCGTCCTGCTGGAGGGCGGCCAGGCGGTCGAGGTCCGCCGAGATCACCGCCGGGTCGAACAGATCACGCGCCGGCCGGTCGGGGGAGGGGGCGAAGTCGAGCGGGCGCACCATCTCCTGCTCCGTGCCGCCCTCGACGCGCACCCGTCCGTCGGCGGGGACGTACTTGCCCAGCCGCCGCAGGAGATCGGCCGCCTCGGGGCGGGCGTCGTACACGGCGTCCAGGAAATGCACCGCGAAGAGCAGAACGTACGCCAAGGGGGCGCGGTCGATCGCCTCGATCGCGCGCAGGCAGTAGCGGGTGGCCCGCTCCAGCCAGGGATGCGCGGCCACGGCGGGGTCGTGGGCGGCGACGCGCCAGGCCGCGGCCGCGGTCACGGTGGTGGTCTGCAGTGCCGACACCGAGGGGTCGGCCTCCCTCCACCAGGGGGCCGTGCCCGCCGTGACGGTCAGGGGCAGCGCGAACGGCAGGCCCCCGTCGGGCAGGGAGACCGACTCCAGCCAGTCGCACAGCGCGGAGGCGTGCGGGGCGGTGACCGGCGCGACGTCCTCGAACACCTCGAAGGCGTGTAGCGCGGCCCCGGGCTGGCTCTCCGGCGAGCGGAGGTCGGGTTCCAGGCCCCAGCCGTATCCGCCGTCGGGGTTGCGATAGCCGTCCAGGGCGGCCAGCGCGGCGGCGGGGTCCGTTCGGTTCAGCAGCAGCTCGAAGCGGCGGCGGTCCAGGACGCGCGCGTACGCGGCCATGAAGGCGTCCGCCGCGGAGAGGTCGACGTTCATGCCTGCAGCCTGCCTCGGGGAGGGGGCCGGTGTCTTGAAGGAATCGGCCGTCCCTGGGCGCCCGCGAGGGGGTGAGCCGGACGGCTTCAGGACACGCGCTCCGCGACGAACACGAGCTCGCGACCCGGCCGGTCAGGGGCTTCTCGCACGTCCACCACCCGGTAACCGCCTGCGGCCAGGCTCGTCCCCACCTCGTCGCGGTCGCGGAACCGGAGGGTCGAGTCCGAGGTGACGACGGCGCCGTCCGCCAGGAACCGGTAGGTGTGGCGGAAGGAGACGAACGGCAGGCTCACGTCGGTGACCGCAAGACGCTGCTCCACCGAGCCGACCCCCGGGACGTCGAGGGTGACCGGAGCGGTGTCGGCGGCCCAGTCCTCCCACGCCCGGCGCTCGGGACGCCTGGTCTCGAAGACGAGGTGACCACCCGGGCGCAGTGCGGCGTGGATGCCCCGGAGGGTCCGTGCCCAGTCGTCGTCGGTGAGAAAGACCTGCGCCACGTTGCCGGTCATCACCGCGAGATCGGCGTCGAGGGCCGGAACGGTCGTGGCGTCGCCGTGAATCCAGGTGATCCTTCCGGTCGGATCCTTCGCCCTCGCGACCTCAAGCGACGCCTCGGCCGGATCGACCCCCACGACCGTGCGGCCGCCGTCGGCGAGCAGGACCGCCAGGCTCCCCGTCCCGCATCCGACATCGAGCACACGCTCCGCGCCCAGCTCGTCGGCGATGGCGAGGTACGCCGCCAGATCGTCGCGGTCTCCGTCGAAAGCGTCGTACACGAGTGCGAGGCGGGGATGGCTGAAGATCGCGCCGGGCATCCGGCAACCCTATTCACGCCCGGCCGCGCCGGCGACGGATTTTTCGGTCCGTCGCCGGAGCACTCGGCACAGCGGCCGGGACTCGCCGGTAATCGAAGCCGGGGATCGTCGGTGGGGTTCATCCCGTTCTGTGGCCGTACGCCACCACGTTGTGCGGTACCTGACTATTTGGCGGCATGCGGTGGTGGGGCGGGCAGCCGGACGACGATATGGAGCCCGCCCGCGGGGCGCGGGACGACAGTGAGGGATCCGTCGTGTACTCGGGTGATGCTCTTGACGATTGCCAGGCCGAGGCCGACGCCTGCGTGGTCGTTGCGTATTCTTCCGGTGCCGCGCTGAAACGGTTCGGTGAGTGTCGAGACCAACTGTGGAGACAGCTTCTCGCCGCTGTTTTCGACAGTGAGCACCACGGTCTCGGGGTGGACGCTGGTCTTGATCCACACGGCGCCCTGTTCGGGCAGGTTGTGCACGATCGCGTTGTGCACAAGGTTGGTCGTCATCTGCAGCAGGAGCGCGTGCGACCCGATGGCCGGGGTGATGTCACCGGAGGTCTCGATGGTGACACCGCGTTTCTCGGCGAGCGGGAGCAGTGTTTCGATGGCTTCTTCGACGAGTAGCGACAGGTCGACACATTCTCGGGTGAAGGACCCCTGGTCAGCGCGGCTGAGCACGAGTAGCGCCTCAGTGAGGTCGATCGCACGGGCGTTGACGGCGTGAAGACGGTCGACGAGTGCGCCATGGTCGTGTGCCGGATCATCGCGGGCCACGTCGAGAAGTGACTGCGAGATCGCCAGCGGGGTGCGCAGTTCGTGGGAGGCGTTGGCCGCGAATCTCTGCTGTTCGGCGACGTGTGCTTCGAGCCGTGCGAGCATGGCGTCGAAGGCGTCGGCGAGTTCGCTGAACTCGTCTGTGCGGCCCTCCAGCTGGATCCGGTGGGAGAGGGATCCGTTCGCGGCCCTGCGTGTGGCGTCGGTGATGCGGGTCAGCGGGGCGAGCATGCGGCCGGCGAGAATCCACCCTCCCACGAGACCGAACACCAGCAGGAACGCCAACACTGAGGCTGCCGCCGGCGCGAAGGTTCGCAGGAGGACGCGGCGGTTGGGCGCCACGCCGAGAAGGCCGCGCGCACTGTCGGGCACGTAGGACAGGAGGAACACCCACACGGCCGCGAGGAGCAAGGCACCGGCAAGCATGAGGAACCCGGCATAGCTGAGGGTGAGTTTGAGGCGAACGCTCAAACCAGGCGCTCTAGCCACGGCCTCCTCCCTCACCGGTGCCGGGTGCTGTGTCGATGCGGTAGCCGGCGCCGGCCACGGTGGCGATGATCCCGGGTTCGCCGAGCCGTTTGCGAAGCGCCGAGACAGTGATGCGTACGGCGTTGGTGAAGGGGTCGGCGTTCTCGTCCCACGCTCGCTCCAAGAGTTCTTCGGCGCTGACGACACCGCCTTCGGCGGCGACGAGGACTTCGAGCACGGCGAACTGTTTCCGGGTGAGCGCGACGTAACGGCCGTCGCGGTAGACCTCGCGGCGGAACGGATCCAGACGCAGGCCGGCGATCTCTCGTACGGGTGGTCTGCTGTGGGCGCGCCTGCGGTCGAGTGCTCTGAGACGGAGCACGAGTTCTCGGAGTTCGAAGGGCTTCGTGAGGTAGTCGTCGGCGCCGAGGCCGAACCCGGAGGCCTTGTCGTCGAGCCGGTCGGCAGCGGTGAGCATGAGGATGGGCATGCCACTGCCGGAGGCGACGATGCGTTTGGCGATCTCGTCGCCGGAGGGGCCGGGGATGTCGCGGTCGAGGACGGCGGTGTCGTAGGCATTGATGCTCAGCAGTTCCAGAGCGGTGTCACCGTCACCGGCGATGTCGGCGGCGATCGCTGCCAGGCGCAGGCCGTCGCGGATGGCTTCTGCCAGGTAGGGCTCGTCCTCGACGATCAACACACGCATGCTCTCGATGCTAGGAGCCGGAGCATTTCGTCGGCATATCGAAAACCACATACATGCTGACAACACCGCGCTGCCTTGACTGCAGGCATGACGACCACCACCCGGCAAGGCGCGCAGGAAACCGTGGCCGCCAGCGCGTGGAACCTGACCAAGACCTACGGCCAAGGCGATGCCCAGGTGCATGCCCTGCGCGGCATCGACTTCGACCTCCCACGAGGCAGGTTCACCGCGATCATGGGGCCGAGCGGGTCGGGCAAGTCCACGCTGATGCACTGCCTGGCCGGACTCGACCAGCCCAGCGGCGGCACCGTCACCGTGGCGGGCACCGACCTCGGATCACTCGATGACGACGCGCTCACGATCTTCCGCCGCGAGCACATCGGCTTCGTGTTCCAGTCGTTCAACCTGCTGCCGATGCTCACCGCGGGCGAGAACATCGTGCTCCCGCTTGAGCTGGGCGGTCGCCGGATCGACGACGCGGCACGGGAGCGCGCGCGCATGCTCGCCGACACCCTCGGCGTGGCCGACCGGCTCGGCCACCGGCCCGCAGAGCTGTCCGGCGGCCAGCAGCAGCGGGTCGCAATCGCCCGGGCCCTGATCACCGAGCCGGACCTGTTGTTCGCCGACGAGCCCACCGGAAACCTGGACAGCACCACGTCGGCGGAGGTGCTGGATCACCTGCGCCGGTCGGCGCGCGAACTCGGCCAGACCGTCGTGATGGTCACCCACGAGCGGGACGCGGCGACGTACGCCGACTACGTGGTCACCATGCAGGACGGGCGGATCGCCTGATGCGTACCGTCTTCCTCGCGTCGCTGCGCACCCACATCCGCAGGTACGTCGCAGCGGCGATCGCGGTCGCCGTCGCAGTCGCCTTCGTCGTCGTGGTCGGCGTGCTCACGTCCGGGGCGCGTAGCGGACTCATGGACGGCCTGGGGGCGCCGTACCGCGATGCCGACTACGTGGTCTCGGCGGCGGGGTGGCCATCGTCCGAGCTGGACCCGAAGGCCGCGATCGCATTCGCCGAGCGACACGGTGAGAACGCGGCCGCGACCGGCCGGGCAACGCTGCCAGCGCGCGCGAACGGCCGGCGCCTCCCCTCCGAAACGACCGTGGGGCCGATCGCCACCTCGGCGGAGTGGCGCTGGCAGGAGCTCAGCTCGGGTCGCTTCCCCGCACGCACGGGCGAGGCGGTGGCGGACGTGTATTTCGCCCTGGCCGAGCACATCGCGGTCGGCGACCGGGTTCGGATCGGTGAGGGCGCCGCCGCGCGCGACGTACGCGTGGTCGGTCTCGTGGAGTCGCCCTCGCCCCCGGCCCAGGCCGCGATGTACGTCACCTGGCCGCAGTTGCTGCAGTGGCGCGACCATCTCCATCTGAGCGCGGTGGCGGTGCGCGGGGAGGTAGGTCAGCTCCCGGAAGGCGCGAAGGCGCAGTCGCCGGAGGGGTTCGCCGCGGAGCGGCTGACCTATGTCCAGAACAGGGTGGACAGCTTGTCGGTGATGCTGCTGTTGTTCGCCGGCATCGCGCTCTTCGTCGCGGTCCTGGTCATCGCGAACACGTTCTCCATCCTGTTCGCGCAACGACTCCGCGACTTCGCACTGCTGCGCTGCATCGGTGCGACCCGGCGGCAGGTGGTGCGTTCGGTACGCCGCGAGGCGGCCGTCGTCGGGGTTCTCGCGTCGCTGACCGGGACACTGGTCGGCGTCGGTCTCGGCTACGGGCTGATCGCCCTGATCAACACCCTCACGCCCACCGCCTTGATGGGCGCCGCCGAGTTGCCCACGCCCTGGCTGCTGGGAGGGTTCGCCGTCGGCCTGGTGGTCACCATGGTCGCGTCCTGGCTGCCGGCCCGGCGTGTGGTCCGGGTGAGCCCGCTGGCGGCGCTGCGCCCGGATGCCGCGGTCGACGTGCACACGGCCACCGGCCTGGTGCGGCTGGCGCTCGCCGCGATCCTCCTGGTCACCGGGCCGGCCCTGCTCGGGGTGGCGATGGTCCAGGGCAGTACGGCGCTCATGGTGGCAGGCGGAGGATCGGTGTTCGCCGGCGTACTCCTCTTCGGGCCGGTGCTCGTTCCCCACCTGGTCTGGATCACCGGCGCGTTGCTCGGCCCCGCCGGAAGGCTGGCGACCAAGAACGCTGTGCGCAACCCGCGCCGGACCGCCACCACCACTGCCTCCTTGCTGGTCGGCGTCACCCTGACGACCGCCGTGCTCACCGGGATGGCCACGTGGCGTTCGGCGTTGGATGAGCAGATCGGCAGGGACCACCCCATCGATGTCGCACTCACCTCGCCCGAGAGGCCGGTCACCACCGACCTCCTTGACCGGGTACGTCACACTCCCGGTGTGGAGCGGGCCATTCCAGTGGACGGCGCCGTGGCCCGAGTGGCCGGGCTCGACAAACCGATCCCGGTTGTCACCGCGCCGGCCGCGGAGCACGTGGCCCGCGACGGCGGCGCGTTCGCCCGGGTGGAGCCGGGGAAGATCGGAATCGATTCCGAGGCCTTCGGCAAGGACCTGAGTCTGCGGCCCGGTGACCGGGTCACGGTGCGCGTCGGCGACCGGCGAGCCCAGTTGCAGGTCGCCGTCGGCACCGGCTGGGGCCCGGTGGGCGTGGTCGCGCCCGAGACGCTGGCGACGCTCACCGACGCCCCCGAGCCGCATGCCATCTGGATCCGCGCCTCCTCCGGCGCCGACCCGGCTCGACTCGGCGGTGACCTGGACAAGCTGGCGGATCCGGTTGGCGCGACGATCGAGAACGGGTTGCGGACCTGGGAGTCGCTGGACCAACAGCTGGAAATTTATACCTGGTCAGCGCTCGGCCTGCTCGGCATCGCGGTCGTGATCGCCCTGATCGGGATCGCGAACACCCTGGGACTCTCCGTACTCGAACGCGCCCGCGAGCACGCGATGCTGCGCGCGCTCGGGCTCACCCGCAGGCAGCTGAGGCGGATGCTGGCGACCGAGGCGGTGCTGCTGTCGGTGGTGGCCACCCTGCTCGGCACCGTGATCGGCGTCGGGTTCGCCTGGGTCGGCTACGAGACGCTCGTGACGCGGGCGCTCAGCGACGCCACCATGCGCGTCCCCTGGCTGTCACTCGGTGTCGTCGTCCTCATCGCCGCCCTGGCCGGGCTCCTCGCCGCTGTTCTCCCGGCGCGCCGGGCCGCCCGGGTGACTCCGGCCGCAGGGCTGTCCCTCGACTGATGCCCTCGTCAGTCGCTTGGCCGGCGGCTGCTGACGTCCGCCGGTCATGCGCGGCCGCCGGCCTGGCTCGCCGCCATCACCACCGCGCTCAACCCCTCAGCCTGCCCGGCCACCGAGGAGAGGTAGCTTTTCGCCGGGGTGCTCAGTCCTGTTCGTCGAGACCGAGCAGTCGCCCCCAGACGGTCTGGGCCGTCTCCTGGTAGGACCTGGTCAGCGCGACCAGCCGTCGGTGGGGCTCGGGGTCGCAGAGTTCCGCGGGCAGCAGGGGGTCGTGCACGATCGTCGCGATCGCCCGGCTGCCGAGGAGGAGCGACTCGCGTGCGAACTCCTCGGCGCTCAGTGTGCCGAGGCGGTCGCGGCTCCGGGTGAGCTCGTGCGCCGTCCGGTCGAGTCGCGCGACGAGCTCGCCGGTGTCCCAGAGCCGTCGCAGCTCACGGTCGGTCGCCGGATCGAGCTGATCGATCCCGAACACGGCGGCTCCCGGAGCCATGCCGGTGTTCCCCAGGGTCCGGCGGAGCCCGTCGACGCCGTCGCGGAGGTTGCCGGGGCGTACGTGGAGCGCGCCGCGCCAGGTCCGGAATCCCAGGAGGTGCAGCGCGCGCTCGTGGTGGCGCAGGGTCGCGCGGTCGGTGCGGGCGGTGGCGGAGTTCTCGACCGCGACCCAGCGTCCGCTCCACGGGACGACGGACAGGTGCCGGTCCTCCCAGTGCTCGACGTGCGGGTACGTGCGCAGCCGGTCGGGATACGGCGTGTAGGTGCCGCGGCCGTCGCGGTCCAGCACTCCCTCCTCGTTCAACCGCGTCGCGGCCATGCGGATGCTCGGCCCGCTCAGTCCCACGATCTCGCCGGCGCGGCACAGCGCCGAGATCGAGAACCTGGTGTGCGGGCGGGCTGTCACCAGGTCCAGCAGGAGCTTGCGGGCCGTCAGCTCGGTCATTTGTAACGGCTCCTAGACAAGAATTTCCATGGCGCGTTATAAAGGCATTCCGTTGCTCCACTGTAGGACCACGGAGGTAGTGATGGCTGATGTGCGGGTCGAGGTCGATGGCGCGACCACCACGATCTGGCTGGACCGTCCCGACCGGCGCAACGCCGTCGACGGCGCGATGGCCGCGGAGCTGCGGGCGGCGTTCGAGGAGTTCGAGGCCGATCCGGGTCAGCGTGTGGCGGTGCTCGCCGGTACGGGCGGGACGTTCTGCGCCGGAGCCGACCTGACCGCGGTGGGCGACCCGGCCCGCCGAAACGAGCTCGACCCGGCCGGCGGCGGCAGCGGCCCGATGGGACCGACCCGGTTGCAGCTCGGCAAGCCTCTCATCGCCGCGATCAGCGGCTACGCCGTAGCGGGCGGACTTGAGCTGGCCCTCCTCGCCGACCTGCGGATCGTGGAGCGTGACGCGGTGCTGGGCGTCTTCTGCCGGCGGTGGGGGGTGCCGCTCATCGACGGCGGCACGGTCCGCCTGCCGCGGATCGTCGGCCTGGGCCGGGCGCTCGACCTGATCTTGACCGGACGTCCGGTCGAGGCCGACGAGGCGCTCGCGATGGGACTGGCCAACCGGGTCGTCGAACCCGGCCGGGCGGTCGACGCCGCGCGGGAGCTCGCCGCCCAGATCGCGGCCTTCCCGTTCGAGTGCGTGCTGGCCGACCGCGCCTCGGTCTACGCCGGGCTCGATCTGACCGTCGCCGAGGCGCTGCGCGCCGAGGGAGCCGCGGGCGTCCCCGTCGTGGCGCGTGAGGGCGTGGCCGGCGCCGCCCGCTTCGCCGCCGGTGAGGGCCGGCACGGAAGCTTCACCCCGAGAGGAGACCAGCATGAGTCCCACCACCCGTGAGCTGATCGTTCGCGGCGCGCGGCAGCACGCCGACCGGGTCGCCGTCGTGTTCGGCGAGGAGGAGCTGACCTACGCGCAGGTCGACCGGCTGAGCAACCGGCTCGCTCATGTGCTGGGGGAAGCGGGCGCCGGACACCGGCGGCGCGTCGGGCTTCTCGTGAACAACGGCCTGCTCAGCGTCCCGCTCGACTTCGCCTGTGTGAAGGCCGGGATCAACCGGGTCCCGCTCAACGCCCGGCTGTCGGTCGCCGAGCACGTCACCATGCTCACCGACACCCGATGTGAGCTCGTGGTGTTCGGGCCGGACCTGACCGACCGCGCCCGTGAACTGGCCGCCGCGCTCCCGCAGGTCGTCTTCCTGGGCCTGGAGACCGGCCTGGACGACGAGCCGAGCCTGCTGCGCAGGGCCGAGAACGCGCCCGCGAGCCTGCCCGAGGTCCCGGTGGAGCCCGACGATGTGATCCTGACCCTGTTCACCTCCGGGACGACCGGCACCCTGAAGGCGGCCCAGCACACGCAGGCGTCCTACGCGGCGATCTGCCGGAACGTGCTGCTCAACCTCTTCCCGGCCACGCGTGACGACGTTATGCTCCACGCCGCGAGCCTGATCCACGCCAGCGGGGTGTTCGTGCTGCCGCTGTGGCTGCGCGGCGGCCGCACGGTGATCCTCCCCGGCTTCCTGCCCGGGGCGTTCCTGGAGGCGATCCCGCGCTACGGGGCGACCGCGACCACCCTGGTGCCGACCATGATCCAGATGCTGGTCGAGCACCCGGCCTTCGAGACCACCGACGTCTCCACGATGCGCCGGGTCATCTACGGCGCATCGCCCATGCCGCGTCCCACCATCGAGCGCGCCATGCGCGCGTGGGGCCGGGAGCGCTTCTGGCAGTACTACGGGCAGACCGAGATCCCGCTGTGCATCGCCGTACTCCGGCCGGAGGACCACGGCGGCGCGCGGCTCGCCGCGTGCGGGCAGATCGCGACCGAGATCGACCTGCGCCTGCTCGACGAGGACGGCCGCGAGGTCGCCCCGGGCGAGCCGGGGGAGATCGTGGTGCGCGGGCCTTCGGCGAGCGCCGGGTACTTCGCCGCCCCGGAACTGACCGCGCAGACCTTCCGTGACGGCTGGGTCCACACCCGCGATGTCGGGGTCCTGGACGACAACGGCTTCCTGTTCCTCAAGGACCGGACCTCCGACATGATCATCAGCGGCGGCTACAACGTCTATCCGCGGGAGGTCGAGGACGTCCTGCTGGAGCACCCGGCGGTGCGCGAGGTCGCCGTCGTCGGCACCCCCGACGAACGCTGGGTGGAGGCGGTCACCGCCGTCGTGGTCGTCGCCGACGGGGTCGAGCCGGACGACGAGCTGCGCGAAAAGCTGGTCGTGCACGTTGCCGAGAAGGTGGCGTCCTACAAGAAGCCGCGCACGGTCGTCTTCCGCGACGCCATCCCCAAGACGGCTGTCGGCAAGCTCGACCGCAAGCGCCTGCGCGTCGAGCTCACGGCCGAGCGCTGACGGGCACGCGCGCCTTCCGCGCGTTCCCTGTTCAACGAGCGTGTGGCCGAGCGCCCGCCGGAGGGCCGGATCCGTTACGCCTGTTCTCGGCCTTCGGGAGCCCCCGGCCCGATGCTGGGCCGATGCTCCATTCGCAGGACGGCGCGTTTGCCCGCCTTGTAACGTCCGATCATCCTGCTCACGGTGTTCAAGAAGCAACGGATGCGTGAGGCCGGTGAGACCGAGCGGGCGGTACGAGCGATGGAGCGGTGTATTGCCGAGTCGCACACGGCAGATGAGGAGCGAGGGCCATGGCCGATCGCAAGGCGTGGGCCGACAAGCGTGCCGAGATCATGGGCCGTCCCGGTGCCGGAGCCGCCTATGAGGCCGCTCGTCTTCGGTTCGAGCTCGGAGAGGCGGTGCGGCAGCGCCGCGAAGAACTCGGGCTCACGCAGGCCGAACCGGCTGAGCGGGCCGGCCTCAAGCAGCCCGCGGTCGCTCGCTTCGAGGCCGGCGGCACCATGCCCACCATCCCCATGCTGGAACGTCTCGCCGAAGCGCTCGAAGTACGTCTCAACGTCCAGTTCCAACCGCTCCGCGAGGCAAGCTGACTCGGCCGATCGGATCAGCTCCGCTGGCGGCCGCCGATCAGCCGAGGGCGCGGTCGAGGTTGAACGCGGCGCTGATCAGCGCGAAGTGGGTGAAGGCCTGCGGGAAGTTGCCCTGCTGCTCGCCGGTGTGGCTGATCTGCTCGGCGTACAGGCCGAGATGGTTGGCGTAGGTGAGCATCTTCTCGAAGGCCAGCCGTGCCTCGTCGAGTCGCCCGGCACGGGCGAGCGCCTCCACGTACCAGAACGAGCAGATCGAGAAGGTGCCTTCGGCGCCGCGCAGGCCGTCGGGGCTGGCGGCGGGGTCGTAGCGGTAGACCAGCGAGTCGGACACCAGGTCGGCGGTGAGCGCGTCCAGCGTGGCGAGCCACTTCGGGTCGGTGGGGGAGATGAACTTGGTCAACGGCATCATCAGGACCGCGGCGTCGAGGACGTCGCCGTCGAAGTGCTGGACGAACGCCCGCCGCGTGGGAGACCAGCCGCGGCTCATGATCTGCCGGTAGATCGCGTCCCGGGCCCGGGCCCAGCGGGAGAGGTCGGCGGGCAGGCCACGGCGGTGGGCCAGCCGCATGGCCCGTTCGATCGCCACCCAGCACATGAGCCGGGAGTACAGGAAGTTCTTGCGGCCGCCGCGGGTTTCCCAGATGCCCTCGTCGGGCTGGTCCCAGTGGTCGCAGACCCACTCCACCGCTTCGCAGGCGCTGTCCCACTGGTCGCTGGGGATCGGCTGGCCCCACTTGTCGCAGAGATAGACCGAGTCGATCAGCGCGCCGTATATGTCGAGCTGGAGCTGATCGGCGGCGGCGTTTCCGACGCGTACCGGGGCGGAGCCGCGGTAGCCCTCCAGCTCGGCCAGTTCGTGTTCGGGGAGGTCGGTGCGGCCGTCGATGCCGTACATGATCTGCAGCGGCCCCTGTCCGCCGGCGCGCAGGCTGACGCGCTCGCGCAGGAACTTCATGAAGGCCTCGGCCTCGCTGGAGAAGCCCAGGCGCAGCAGGGCGTAGGCGCAGAAGGCCGCGTCGCGGATCCAGACGTACCGGTAGTCCCAGTTGCGTCCGCCGCCGATCTGTTCGGGAAGGCTGGTTGTCGGCGCGGCCACGATCGCTCCGGTGGGCGCGTAGGTGAGCAGCTTGAGAGTCAGCGCGGAGCGGTGCACGATCTCCCGCCACCGGCCGCGGTAGCGGGAGGAGGACAGCCACCGGCGCCAGAACGCCACGGTGGCGGTGAACTGCTGTTCGGCCTCGGCGTGCGGGCAGCCCCGTGGCGTGATGTCGTCGCTGACGCAGTCGAGCGCGAATACCGCGGACTCACCCTCGCCGAGCTTGAACGACGCGGTCGCGTTCTGGGCGTCGTGCTCGACCGCCACGGTCGCGGTCAGCGCGAGCGCGAGGTCCGCGGACTCGAAGAGGATCTGACCGGCCTGCCGCCGGACGATGTGCGGCTTTCTGGCGTAGTCGAACCGCGGAGCCACCCGCGCGCGGAACGGCACCGAGCCGCGCACGCACAGCACGCGCCGGATCAGCCGATGCCGGCCGAGCTCGCCCGCGTCGTCGGTGATCGGCATGAAGTCCTGGACCTCTCCCACGCCGTCCTCGGTGAAGAACCGGGTGATCAGCACGTTGGTGTCCGGGAAGTAGAACTGCTTGGTCCTCGTCGGCGCGTCCGCGGCCAGCTCGAACGACCCGCCCCGGTCGGCGTCCAGGATCGAGCCGAACACGCTGGGCGCGTCGAAGCGCGGACAGCAGTACCAATCGATGGTGCCGTCGGTGCCCACCAGGGCCGCGGTGCGCAGATCGCCGATCAGTCCGTGGTCGGCGATCGGCAGGTAGTCAGCGCTGGCGTACGGTTGTCGCCTGCCGGTCATACGGGTGTGCTGCCCCGGTTCGGGGGTCATTCACGCCGCGGTGTGGGGCTCGTGCTCGGCGGGCCCATTTGGCAGGGCGGGCCAGGCGGGAGCGGCTACCCGCGGCGGGTTCCTCCCTGATCTGATCCGGCCGCAGCCGTCAGATCGGTGCCAGGACAAGTTTGCCGCGGACATGCCCTGCCTGGCTGTCGCGATGGGCGGCGGCCGCGTCGGTCAAGGGATAGGTGCGGGCGATGGGGATCGTGATCGTGCCTACCGCCACCAGCGCTATCGCTTCGGCCAGAATGCCGGGCATGTCGTCGGGCTCGCCGTAGGCGAGGCGCACGCCCAGTGACCGTGCCGACGCGTCGGCGAGAGTGATGACGCGATCGGGATCTCCGGTCAACTCCACCAGGGCGGAGAGGGAACCGCGCCCCGAGGCGTCGACGGCGGCGTCCACACCGTCCGCGGCGACAGCCCGGACCCGGTCGGCCAGGCCGTCGCCGTAGCTCACGGGGATGGCATCGAGAGAGCGCAGGTAGTGGTGGTTGGGTGGGCTGGCCGTGCCGATCACCGTGAGTCCGCGATGCCGGGCGACCTGGGTTGCGACAGTCCCCACGCCGCCGGCCGCGCCGTCGATCACGATCGTCTCGCCCTGCGCCAGGCGGAGCTGGGCGAAAGCGTGATAGGCCGTGGTGCCGGCCACCGGCAGGGCGGCTGCGACCTCCCAGGGCACCGCTGCGGGTTTCGCGGCGATGGAGTCGCAGTTTGCCAGCGCCAGTTCGGCGTAACTTCCGGAGACCGCCTTGCCGAAGACCTCGTCTCCGACGGCGACATCGGTCACGTCCGGCCCGACGGACTCGACGACGCCGGCCACGTCGACACCGGGAACGGCCGGAAACCGCACCGGCATCATCGCGGCCATGACGCCGCTGCGGATCTTCCAGTCGATCGGGTTGACACCGGCGGCGCGGACGGCGATGCGGACCTGTCCCGGGCCCGGATCGGGCACCTCGCACTCGGCCACACGCAGGACCTCGGCCTCGCCGTATTCGGAGAACATCACAGCCCGACAGATGCGTTTCATAGCTCCCTTTCCGCAGGTGGCGTCCATACCCACTGGCACTTCACCCAACGCGGACATCGGGCGAGCGAAGCCAGGAAGGACGCGAACCGGTCCTACGGTCCGGTAAGATACGGTCCACTGGACCACTTTTGCAAGGAGGTGTGGCTGTGACCGAACGCGCCGATGCTGCTCGCAACCGCGCCGCCGTACTGACCGCAGCGGAAGCGCTTTTCCAGCGCGAGGACCTCGACCATGTCAGCCTGGCCCGCATCGCCCAGGCCGCCGGAGTCGGCAAGGCCACGGTCATGCGCCGCTTCGGCGACCTGCTGGGACTGGTCGAAGCGCTCATCGCGCCACGCGTCACCGCCCTGCGGGATCGCGTGCGATCCGGAGAACCCCCACTCGGCCCCGGAGGAGATGCCGGAGCGCGGCTCCACGCCTACCTCGATGCCCTGTTCGACTTCGTCCTGGACAACCGCACGCTCATCCGTGCCTTGGAGCACTACGGGCCGTACGCCTACTACGCCAACCCCGCCAGCCAGTTCTGGATCGACGAACTCACCGACCGGATCCGTGTCGTACGGCCCGCCGTCGACGCCCCTTACCTTGCCTACGCCGTCTTCACCGCGCTCCGCGCCGACGTCATGGACTACCTTCGCCAGCATCAACACATGGACATCGAACGCATTCGCGCAGGCGTGCACGCCCTTGCCGACCCGCCAGGCCCCCAGCCCGACCCGCACCGGTGAGCCCTGCCAGGAGCGGCGGGTCGGCGGAGTCGGCGGCCGAACTGGACGATCACGAACTGAGCCGGCCCGATTGATCGCCGGGCCGTCAGCGCGCCATCAAGGGCCGTGCCGTAACCACCGGTGTGTTCGCGGGCACTGAGGGAGTCAGGAGCAGGCGGCCAGGAGCTTCTTGCTGGCCACGTCGGCCTTCTTGCTGACGTCACTCGCCGTGGCGGAGTTGACGTCGAGCTGGGAGAACGCGTCGACCATCTCGGACAGGGCCGTCTTGAGATCGCCGTCGGCCCGCCCGGAGAGCTTCTTGAGCGTGTCGGCGTGGCCCGAAATCGCCTTGTTGATGCTCTGGTGATCGGTGGGCGCCGCCATCACCTTGGTCATGAATTCGCCCGTCGCGGCAAGCGCCTCGGCACAGATCGCCGGGTTGCCCGCGCCACCCGTGACACCTTTCGTGCCGTCGTCGGTGCCCTTGTCGGTGCCACCGTCGGCGGCCTTGCTGATATTGGCCGGCTTGTCTTCTCCGCTCTTGCCGCCGCCGAGGTCGGTGCTGTTGCAGGCCGCGGTGAGGGAGACGAGCACGATCGCCGCGACGGCTGCGAGGGTCTTCCGGACGTTGCTCATGGGTGGTCCTTCCGATGGATCGTCACTGAGAAGGAGCTTCCGCGCGCTCCCTTGAGGCTCGCTTTCAAAGTCCTGTCACCAGGCGATGAGAACACAGCGGACGGGCCGTGGCCGGGAAAACGGTGAAGGCAGACCGGTGGGCGGAGGCGCCACGGCTCTCAAGCTAGGCCCGCGGGTGGCGGGGAGTGATCCGTGCCAGCACGGATATCGGCAGTGGGCGCCGACCTCGCGACCGCGGTCTGTGGCGTATCCCCTTGGAAACCGGTGCGGCCCATGCCCGGGCCTGAGGCTTCTGCGCGGCGGTCAACATTCTCAGGGCAGGGCTTGCCCTTCGCGGCGCTGCGGAAGCGGCTTGGCGAGCCTCCGCTCCCTTCAAGGAGCGGAGGAGTCACAAGGGCAACGTGTTCCGCTTCCTGGGATGAGCCCGCAGCGGCCTTCGGGGATCAGGCCTGGATAGATCTCCAGGACTCCACGGTCGCTTCGGCGATGGCCTCGATGCGGTGTCCGTAGGCCAGATGCCCATCAGACACGAAGCTGCCGTCCCTGAACGGCAACCCGGAGAACGTGGCGCGGAAATCCCGGGGAGGCCCGGCCGGCGGAAGCGGTTCGTATGCCGCCAATGGCGCCATGTCGTAGCCCGACCGTACTCCGTGCTTGTTCCGCGCCACCTGATGAGCCGCCACGCGAAGCAGCGCGTCAAGGCCCTTGTCCACGTAGAGCTGCAGCTGGCGGAACTGACCGTCAAGGTACTTCTCGTGAGCTCTGGCAGGATGCTGCAGGAGATACGCGCAGACCACCGGGGCGTGCCACCTGTACATCTGAGGATCGGCCTGCTCTTCCGAGAGGATCGCGTGGTAATAGTCCACGCATTCGCCCAGCGGGCCGGCAACCGCACCGCAGTCACACTGCGCCGCAACGGGGATATCTGCCATGATCCGCAACATAGGCGGCCAGGAGCGGCCTTGTCGACGGGATTTCGGGTCGTCAGGCCGGCCAGAGGGTCGACATCGCCACGTGCAGGGCCGTGGCGCCCAGGACACTGATCACGGCGTTGCGGGTTCTCAGGTGCAGCCCGATGGCGGCGGCCAGGGCCAGCGCGGTGGGCACGACGTCCGCCCAGGCCGTGGGGCGGACCTCGCGCAGCGTGTAGAGGGCCAGGATCAGCATGATGCCGGTGGGCATCTGGCGGGCGAGGTACCGCAGGACGGCCGAGCTGCGCAGCGGGGTCAGGACGGCGAAGGGCAGGGCGCGCAGGCCCCAGGTGACGGCGGCGCTGACGGCCACGGCGGTGGCCAGGTAGAGCGGGGTGGGCATGCGGGTCCTATCCTTCCCCGCCCGCTGCGGCCACGGCGGGTACGGCGGGTACGGCGGGTACGGGGTGGCGGTGCTCGTCGGGCGCGGGTGAGCCGGCGCGGTGGCGCAGGGCGTACCGGATGAGCAGGCTCACGGTGAACAGGGCCATCGCGGCCGGCAGCACCTGTCCCGGCGTGAGGAGCGCGGCGAGGGCGAAGCTCGCCGCGGCCAGCAGGGGAGCGGGCAGGTCCCGCTGTGTCCGCCAGGCGTCGATCGTCAGAACCACGAACAGGGCGGTCAGCGCGAAGTCCAGGCCGTGCAGGGTGATCGGAATCAATGAGCCGGCGAGCGCACCGAGCGTGGCCCCGCCGACCCAGTAGCCCTGGCACAGCGCCTGCATCCAGAGGATGCGGGCGCCGCTCCAGGAGCGGGCGTGTTCCCCGGCGGTCATGGCGTAGGCCTCGTCGGTGAGCGCGAAGGTGGCGTACACGCGGCCGAGCGGCCGGACCCGGGAGAGGGGGAAGGACAGCGCGTAGAAGACGTGCCGGAGGTTCACCAGGAGCGCGGTGACCGCGATCTGCCCCAGTGGTGTCACCGAGGCGACCAGGCCCAGCAGCAGGAACTCCAGCGACCCGGCGTAGATCACGGCGGTGAACACCGTGGCCCACCACCAGGTCAGCCCGGCGTGCACCACCAGGACGCCGAAGCTGATCCCGAGGGGGAACAGGCTCAGCCCCACCGAGGCGGTGTCGGCCGCCGCTGCCGCGAAGTCCCGCGCTCCGCCTCTTGCTCGCATTCCACGCATGAACGCAATTTTAGTGCGTACAGCGCATAATATGGTTTCAAAAGTGAGCGGAAATGAGGACTATGAGCAATTCTATTAGCCTAGATCACGTTGATCAGGAAATATTGTTTCATCTCGCTCAGGATGGGCGATTGTCGAACGTGGAGCTGGCCCGCCGGGTGGGCCTCACGCCGCCGCCGTGCCTGCGCCGGGTCAAGCGCCTGGAGGACGCCGGGGTGATCGCCGGGTACCGGGCGCAGATCTCTCCCGAGGCCCTGGGTCGTTCTCTGGAAGTGGTCGTGTCGGTGGAGATCGCGGTCAACGACCTGCAGACCGTGGAGGACTTCGAATCCCGGGTCGCGGCGCTGGAGGAGGTCGTGGAGTTCCGGCGCATGTTCGGGCGCCCCGACTACTACATGCGCGTGGCGGTCGCCGACCAGATCGCCTACGAGAAGTTCCTCAGCCAGCGGATCCTGCCGCTGCCCGCGGTCTCCCGCGTCGATTCCCACCTCACCATGAAGCGCATCAAGGAGTGACGGCGCGCCACGCCCCCGTGGGGACGTGGGGCGCCGTCCGGGCGCTCCGGCGCGCTGACCGCGGCGGTCGGCGCGCCTGCCGTCAGTGGTCCGCGGCGCTGTCCTGCCGCAGCCCCTTGAGGAGGAACCAGGCGGCCAGGGCGGTGGCCAGGAGGACCACCGCGCCGACGGTCGCCGTACCGGCCAGGCCCGCGGTGAAGGCGTCCTGGGCGGCGGTCAGGAGGGCGTGGCCGTCGGCTCCGCCGATTGAGGCGGCGGCCTCCGCCGCGCCGCCGATTGAGGCGTGCGCGGCCTCGGCGATCGCGGACGGGATGCCGGGCGGGGTGGTGAAGCCCTGGTAGACGCCGTTCACGATGGAGCCGAGGATGGCGATGCCGAGCGCCGCGCCGAGCTCGTAGGCGGTCTCGGCGACGGCGGAGGCGGCGCCCGCCTGCTCCTTCGGGACGCTGGAGACGATCACGTCGGCGGTGGTGGTGAAGGCGAGGCCCGCACCGACGCCGACCAGGAGCAGCGTGGTGAGCAGCAGTCCGTAGCCGGTGCCCGGTTCGAGTCCGGCCAGCAGGAGCAGGGCGACGCCGATGCCGGCGAGCCCGCCGGAGACGACGACGCGGACCGAGGTCCGGCGGACCGCCGCCCCGGCCAGCAGTCCGGTGAGTACGGCGCCCGCGGTGGCGGGCAGCTCGGCGATGCCCGCCTGGAGCGGTGAGAGGCCCTGGACGAGCTGGAGGAACTGGGAGAGGAAGAAGACCAGCCCGGTCAGGCCCAGCACGGCGAAGAGGTCGCAGGCGACGACCGCGGAGAAGCCGCGGTGGCGGAAGAGGCGGACGTCGATCAGCGGCGCGGCGAGGCTCTTCTGCCGGCGGACGAACCAGACCAGGGCGGCGACACCGACCGCGCCGGCCACGCCGGCCTGCGTCGACCAGCCGTGCGACGCGGCGTTCTTGATCGCGTACACGACGCCGATCATGCCGACGAGCGACAGACCGACGCTGGGCAGGTCCCACGGTCCGGGCGCGGGGTTCTTCGACTCGGGCAGCAGCTTCGCGCCGACCAGGATCAGGAGGGCCATCACCGGCAGGTTGATGAGGAAGACCGAGCCCCACCAGAAGTGCTCCAGCAGGAATCCGCCCGCCAGCGGGCCGAGGGCCGCCCCGGCCGAGGCGCTGGAACCCCAGATGCCGATGGCGAGGGAGCGCTCACGCGGGTCGGTGAAGATGTTGCGGATCAGCGCGAGGGTGGAGGGCATCAGCGTCGCGCCGGCCACGCCCAGCAGGGCGCGGGCGGCGATCAGCATTTCGGGGCCGGCGGCGTAGGCGTTGAGCAGCGAGGCGGCGCCGAAGGCGGCGGCGCCGGTCAGCAGGAGCTTCTTGCGGCCGATGCGGTCGCCGAGGCTGCCCATGGAGACGAGCAGGCCGGCGATGACGAACGAGTAGACGTCGCCGATCCACAGCAACTGGACGCCGGACGGCTTGAGGTCCTCGCTGATGAACGGGGTGGCCAGGGCGAGGACCGTCGCGTCGACGGCGACCAGGAGGACGGCGAGGACGAGCACGCCGAGCGCGGCCCAGCGGCCGGGGTGCTTGTCGTTCAGTTCGGTCGGTTCCGGTGTCGGCCGCGAAACGGTGGTCATGGTGCGGGTTGTCCTTCGACAGGGTGGGGTTCGTGGAGCGCCGTCGCGATCAGGGTTGCGGGGTGCGGCGTTCGAGGCCGCCCAGCATCAACCCGGTGATCATCGCGGTGTAGTCGCGGGGCGCGGTCTTGCCGAGCTGGATGGTCCAGGCGGCGGCGGAGATGAGCCCGTAGAGGGCTTCGATGAGCCAGGCCGGGGAGAGGTCGATGCGGAACTCGCCGGACTCCTGGCCGCGCTTGAACAGCGCGGCGATCCGGACGTCGATCAGCTGCCAGCCCTCGTTGAGCTCCTCGCCCTCGAAGAGCTGGTTCTCGGTGGCCAGGAAGGCGAGGAAGCTCGCGACCGGGTGGCTGGCCTCGACCAGTCGGACCAGCGCCTCGGTGGCGCTGCCGTCGTCCAGCCGGGCCTGGTCCACGACCTCCTGGAGCTGGCGCATGCCGAGTTCCTCAAGGGCGCGGATGAGCGCGTCCCGCCCGGCGAAGTGCCGGTGCAGGGTGGCGCGGCTGATCCCGGCGGCCTTGGCGATCTCGTCCTGGGTGGCGGTCGCCTTGCGCGAGAGCAGGTCCGCCGCGCAGCGGAGTACGTGGTCACGATCGAACGCCATGAGACAAATATACCTCATGTGAGACATCAATGTCTCAAATCCGCCATGTCTTGGTGCGGTGGGGGCGATCAAGAGATGGCGGCGGGCGCCGCGCGCGGCCTGGGCGGCGGCTTCCGGTCCGTACAGATCTCCTCAAAAGTGGCGTAAGTCACTACGCTTTCCGGAAGTTTCGTCTGCTGCGCCAGTTGGAGAACTTTATGGCTTTCGCTGGACCCTCGGCCCCCTCGGAAGCGGCGGCGGACGTCGCCCTCGCCCGCAGGCAGTCCCTCGCCGACCTGCTGCGCCGCTCCGCCCGACGCCATCCGAGCAGGCTCGCCGTGTCGGACGGGAGGACCAGTCGCACCTTCGCCGAGCTGGACGAGGACGCCTCCCGGCTGGCCGGCGCGCTGATCGCGCGCGGCGTGCGGCCCGGCGAACGGGTCGCGGTGCTCTCGCGCAACAGCGTGGAGTACGTGCAGACGATCTTCGGGGTCGCCCGCGCCGGAGCGGTCCTCGTGCCGATCAACTTCATGCTCGGGGCCGACGAGATCGGCTACGTGCTCGCGCACTCGTCCGCCGTCGCGCTGATCGCGCAGTACGCGCTCCTTCCCGTGGCGCGGGACGCGGCCAAGGCGGCCGACCGCCTCAGGATCCGCGTCGCGTACGGGGACGCCGACGGGTGGGAGCCGTTCGGCGCGCTGCTCGCCCACGAGGACGCCGAGGCCCCCGCCGTCCTCATCGGCGCCGACGACCCCGCCCAGGTCCTCTACACCTCCGGCACCGAGTCACGCCCGAAGGGCGCGGTGCTGTCCCACGCCGCGCTGATCGCGCAGTACAGCAGTTGCGTCATCGACGGCGGCATGGACCGCAACGATGTCGAGCTGCACGCGATGCCGCTGTTCCACTGCGCGCAGCAGCACTGCTTCCTGGTGCCGGACATCCAGCTCGGCGCGGTCAGCCACATCCTGCCCGGCCCCGACCCGGCCGCCCTGCTGGAGGCGATGGAGCGCCACCGGGTGACGAAGTTCTTCGCCCCGCCGACCGTGTGGATCTCCCTCCTGCGCCACCCGGACTTCGACCGGCGCGACCTCTCCTCCCTCAGGAAGGGCTACTACGGCGCGGCGATCATGCCGGTCGAGGTGCTCAGAGAGATCGGCGAGCGGCTGCCCGGCGTGCGTCTGTGGAACTTCTACGGCCAGACGGAGATGGCCCCGGTCGCGGTCATGCTCCAGCCGGAGGACCAGATCCGCAAGGCGGGGTCGGCCGGCCAGGCCGCCCTGAACGTCGAGACCCGGGTCGTGGACGCCGACGGCGACGACGTGGCGCCGGGAGAGATCGGGGAGATCGTCCACCGGAGCCCGCACGCCGTCCTCGGCTACCTGGACGACCCGGAGAAGACGGCCGAGGCCTTCCGCGGCGGCTGGTTCCACTCCGGCGACCTGGGGGTGATGGACGACGAGGGGTTCCTCACGGTCGTCGACCGGATCAAGGACATGATCAAGACCGGCGGTGAGAACGTCGCCAGCCGGGAGGTCGAGGAGGTCATCTACGAGCACCCCGCCGTCGCCGAGGTCGCGGTCGTCGGGGTCAGGCATCCCAGCTGGATCGAGGCGGTCGTCGCGATCGTGGTGACCAAGCCGGGCACGGCCGTCACCGAGGAGGAGCTGCGGGCCCACACGCGGTCGCGGCTGGCCGCCTTCAAGGTGCCCAAGGCGGTCGCCTTCGTCGACGCGCTCCCGAAGAACCCGAGCGGCAAGATCCTCAAGCGCGAGCTGCGGGACCTGCACGCCGGCCTCGCCGACCGGATCCCGGGCGCCGGCCGCTGACCCCGTCCCGCCGGCCCTGTCCGCCGCCGCCCCGAGCTCGGACGCGGCGGCGGTTACGGCGCGGCGAGCGCTTCGCCCCATTCGAGGCGCTTGCGCAGCTGGACGGCGTCTTCGGCCAGGGCCGACACCAGGACGCCGGGCCCGGCCAGCGGAAGCACCGCGCAGCCGTCGCCCAGCATGGCCCGCGGCGGCGCGCTCTCCGGAGAACCGGCCCGCGCGCCGCGCGGCAGACCGTCCCCGGCCACGGGGGCGTCGGCAGCGTGACCGCGCCCCGCGATGAGGGTGCTCCCGACGCAGCGGGCGGTGCCGTACACGGCGGGGCTGCCGTCGGCCGCCGGTTCGCCGACGACGAGTTCCTGACGGAGCAGCGGCGTCCCGTCCACGACCGCGTCGAACCGGGACCGGCACCGTCCCGGCCGCTCGCCGTGGCGGCCGAAGACGATCTCCTCCCTCCAGAACACGGTGGCGTCCCGCGCGAGCGAGAGCCGTACGGCGACGCGGTGCGCGCATCCGGCGGCCAGTACGGTCGGCTCCGGCACGAAGCGCAGCGAGCCGCCCGCGCCGACCCGGGCGGTGACGACCAGGACGGAGTCCGCCGCGCGGGGACCGGGCAGGACCAGCGTGCTCGCGATCGAACGGACCTCCAGCGTGGTGCCGGGCGCGACGGCGACGTCGAGCACGAGGCGGTCGCCTCCGAGCGGTCCGGCCGCCGTCGAGACGAGGTGGACCACGTCGGGTCCGGTCTGCCGGAGGGTCAGCGGCGGATCCGACCGCAGGGTCTCCAGCCGGGTGCGGCCTCCGGGGCCGCGCTCCGTCCTGACCGCCGCGCGCGCCCGCACGGACGACCGGGTGCCGAGTGGCGGCGCCGTCATCGCGTCTCCTTCGGACCCGACGTCATGCCAGGTCGAGGGGCATGGGGATCTCAACCGGCCCGTCCGCGTGGTCATGGATGTGGCCGTGCCGGTGCCGCCACGAGTGGACGACGCCGGACACCCAGTCGGCGACGCCGGGCGCGCCGCCGTCCTCCCTGATCGAGGTGAACAGCACGGGCCTGCCCTCGCGTACGGCTTCCGCGTCCCGGGCCATGACGGCCAGGTCCGCGCCGACGAGGGGAGCGAGATCGGTCTTGTTGACCACGAGCAGGTCGGCCGTGGTGACGCCCGGACCGCCCTTGCGCGGGACCTTGTCCCCGCCGGAGACGTCGAGCACGAAGATCTGGGCGTCCGCCAGCCCGCGGCTGAAGGTGGCGGTCAGGTTGTCGCCTCCGCTCTCGACGATCACCAGATCGAGCGGCCCGAACCGCTCCTCCAGGGTCTCGACCGCGTCCAGATTGGCCGCGATGTCGTCGCGGATCGCGGTGTGGGGGCAGCAGCCGGTCTGCACCGCGAGGATGCGTTCGGGGTCGAGCACCCCCGCGCGGCGCAGGAAGTCGGCGTCCTCGGTCGTGTAGATGTCGTTCGTCACGACGCCGAGCCGCATCGACCGGCCGAGGCCGCGGCACAGCGCGGCCACCAGAGCGGTCTTGCCGCTGCCGACCGGGCCGCCGACGCCGAGGCGGAGCGCCCGGCCGTGGCCGTCCGGCGCGTCGTGCCGGTCGTTGTGGTGTGCGCCCATCTGCGGGTCACCGTCCTTCTGCGTGGCCGTCAGGGATGGAGCCGGTCAGGAGACGAAGAGCCGGGTCGCGGCCTTCAGGTGGTTCTCGGCCAAAAGGTCGAGCGCGGGCGCGGCCGCCGCGGGTAACGCCGCCCACCACGCGTCGCCCGCGACCTCCGGACCGGCGAGATCCGGGTCCGCCGTCCCCTCGCCGTCCGGGCAGGGGGTCCACCGGCTGTCTGCATCGGCGGCCCCGCGCTCCGGGCGCGCGGCCGTACGAGTGGCCGTACGAGCGGCGCGTGCGGTCTCGTCCAGCGAGGGAGCCAGGTCGGCGAGCAGCCGGTGCACCGCCACCGGGTCCAGGCCGAGGAGCCGCACGGCCGCCGTCGCCGGCCCCGTCACCGACGCGTAGGCCGCGGCCAGCGCGGCCTGGCCCGGGTCGCAGCCTGCCGCCGCGGCCGCCGCGCCGAGCGCGATCGGATGGTGCGCGCCCTCGGGTACGGCTCGCGCGAGCGTCTCGAGGACGGGCGACGGCCAGATCCGGCGGGCCGTCCTGACCAGGAGCCGCCCCTGGGTGCGAGCGGCCTCCCGCTGGGCGGGCGACGAGGTACGGGCGTCCGCCTCGGCGTCGAGCCTTCTCCAGAGGACGATCGGCTCCGGTGGGCCGCCGGCCGGCTCCGGCGCGGTGCTCTCGGAGGCGAGGTCGGCCGGTCGTCGCCGGGCGTTCGCCGAGGGCGCCGGAGCGTCGATGACGGCGGAGCCGAGCTCACGGGCGGAGCCGATATCGCAGGTGGAGCCGAGCTCGCAGGCGGCGGCGGCGAGCGCGGCGGCGACCAGGCCGGCCGTGGCGAGCCGCCCGCGTAGGAAGCGCGCCAGGTCGCCGGGGCCGGTCACCGCACCCGCGCGTACGGCCTCCTCGATACCGCCGGAATGAGCGTGGCCTCCGGCGGGCAGCCGGGAGTCGGCGAGCAGCAGGAGCGCGGCGTCCACGGTCACCGTCCTTCGTCGTGGTCGATCGAGGTCATCGGCCCGGGGCCGCCGGCCCAGCAGCCGGCCCTGCAGCCGTCTCAGAAGTCGGCTCAGAAGAGGAAGTAGCGCTGGGCCATGGGAAGCACCTCGGCGGGGGCGGGTTCGACAAGCTCGCCGTCCACCCGCACCGCGAAGGTGTCGGGGTTCACCTCGATCGAGGGAAGCGCGTCGTTGAGCACCATCGCCTCCTTGCCGCGCCGCCGTACGCCGGAGACGGGGGCGAGCCTGCGGGCGATCCTGAGCCGGTCGGCGAGGCCGTCCTCGATGGCGAGCGGGGACACGAAGTGCAGTGACGTCGCCGCCGCCGTGGCCGGCGCCGCGCCGAACATGGGCCGGGGGAGCACCGGCTGCGGGGTCGGGATCGACGCGTTCGCGTCGCCCATCTGCGCGTACGCGATCACGCCGCCCTTGATCACGAGATCCGGTTTCACCCCGAAGAACGCGGGACTCCAGAGCACGAGGTCGGCCAGTTTGCCGGGTTCGACCGAGCCGACCTCGGCCTCCAGCCCATGCGCTATCGCCGGATTTATCGTGTATTTCGCGATATAGCGGCGGGCGCGGAGGTTGTCGGCGGGGTGGGCGGTCCCGCGGGCGGACGCCGTACCGGACTCACCGGGAAGCGCGCCGCGCCGCCCCTTCATGACGTGCGCGGTCTGCCACGTGCGGATGATCGTCTCGCCGATCCGGCCCATGGCCTGAGAGTCGGAGCCGATCATCGAGATGGCTCCGACGTCGTGCAGGACGTCCTCGGCCGCCATCGTCGCCGGGCGGATCCGGGACTCGGCGAACGCCAGGTCCTCGGGGATCGACGGGTTGAGGTGGTGGCACACCATGAGCATGTCCAGGTGCTCGTGGTGCGTGTTGACGGTGTGCGGCCGGGTCGGGTTGGTGGACGACGGCAGGATGTTCCGATGGCCCGCCACCTTGATGATGTCGGGGGCGTGCCCGCCTCCGGCGCCCTCGGTGTGGTACGCATGGATCATCCGCCCGCCGATCGCCGCGAGCGTCGACTCGACGAACCCGGCCTCGTTCAGCGTGTCCGTGTGGATCGCCGCCTGCACCCCCGTGGCCTCGCACACGCCGAGGCAGGCGTCGATCGCGGCGGGCGTCGTGCCCCAGTCCTCGTGCAGCTTGAACCCGCAGGCCCCGGCCCTGAGCTGCTCGTACAGGCCCTCGATGCGCACGGTGTTGCCCTTGCCGAGCAGCGCCACGTTCACCGGGTGGGAGTCCAGCGACTCCAGCATGCGGGCGAGGTACCACGTGCCGGTGACCGTGGTCGCCTTGGTCCCCTCGGCGGGGCCCGTGCCGCCGCCGATGATCGTCGTGACGCCCGACGCCAGCGCCTCGTCCAGGAGTTGCGGGCAGATCAGGTGCACGTGGGAGTCCACCGCCCCCGCTGTGACGATCTTGCCGTTGCCCGCGAGGATCTCGGTGGACGGCCCGATGACGAGATCCGGGTGGACGCCGTCCATCGTGTCGGGGTTGCCCGCCTTGCCGATCGCCGAGATCCGCCCGTCGCGGATGCCGATATCGGCCTTGACGACGCCCCAGTGGTCGAGGATCACGGCGCCGGTGACGACCAGGTCGGGCGCGCCCTCGGCCCGGGTGGCGCGGGCCTGCCCCATGGACTCACGGATCACCTTGCCGCCGCCGAAGACGGCCTCGTCGCCCGCGCCGGCCGGGCCCATCGCGAGGTCCTCGGTCACCTCGACGAACAGATCCGTGTCGGCCAGCCGCACCCGGTCGCCGGCGGTCGGACCGTACAGCGCGGCGTAGCGTTCCCGTTCGACGGCGGTCATCGGGACTCCTCACGGTCGAGCGGGCCCGCCCATTCCGGACGCAGCCCCGGGACGACGCGGTGGCCCGCCAGGGGAACGAGCGTCACGTCGCGCTCGATGCCGGGCTCGAACCTGACGGCGGTCCCGGCGGGCACGTCCAGGCGGGTGCCCCAGGCGGCCCGCCGGTCGAACTCCAGCGCGGGGTTGGCCGCGGCGAAGTGGTAGTGCGATCCCACCTGGATCGGCCGGTCCGCCGTGTTGACGACCCGCAGCGTGATCCGCCGCCTACCGGGGTTGAGCGGGACCGGGGCGTCGCCGTACACGATCTCCCCGGGGATCATGCGATCGGCCGGTGGACGGTGACGAGCTTGGTGCCGTCGGGGAAGGTCGCCTCGATCTGCACCGACTCCAGCATCTCGGGGACGCCCTCCATGACGTCCTCGCGCTGGAGCACCTTGCGGCCCGCGTCCATCAGGTCCGCCACGCTGCGGCCGTCGCGCGCGCCCTCCAGCAGGAAGGACGCGATGAGCGCGGTGGCCTCGGGATGGTTGAGGAGAAGGCCCCGCTCCCGGCGGTCGCGGGCGACCCCCGCGGCGACGTGGATGAGCAGGCGTTCCTGTTCGTGTGGAGTGAGCCTCATGAACGGACGATAGGAAGCCGCCGTTTCCACCGCGTTTCCCGTGCATTTCGCGGACGTGTCAGTCGGCGATCCGCGACTCTGCCGGTCGCCGCGACATTTTTCCACGTCAGAAGATCGACCGGATTCGGGTAGAAATCATTGGTCGATCTACTTTTGCCGCTCATGAGATGATCTCGACCGTGTTTCCTCTCTATCGCATCGCGGCCGGATTCCTCATCGCCTCAGTGGCGTTACGCGTCAACGGATTCGACCTGCTCGTAGACGCCATCGGATGGGCGCTCGTGGTTTCGGGGCTCTCGCGCCTGGAAACGGCGGTGGATCCCGCCTTCGGCAAGGCTCGGATGGCCGCCCTCGTGACGTTGGTGCTCTCGCTCGCGGAGCTCACCGGGCTGACGGAGAACATCGTCATCGGCCTGCTTTACGGTGCGGGAAAACTCGTCACGATATGGCTGGTGGCAACGGGCATCGTTACCCGGGCGCGAGCTTTCGGCGACGTCTCCACCGCTTCGACTTTCGACGCGATCCGCTGGATTCTGACGATAGTCAGCGTTGTCGCGTCGCTGCTCGCGTATACGGCCGCCCGGACGCAGGGCATCGCATTCATCGTCGCGATCACCGGTTTCATCGTCATGGCGTGGTTCATCATCAGCTTGTACAGGTCGGCGCGCCTCTCCTACCTTGCCTGACCACGGTGACGTCGCCCGGCCGAGACGCTGTTGATCAGGGAGATGGCCGGTGATGGTTGGTGATCGCCTGCGCGACTCGACAGTTAGCTCTTGCGCTAACTATTGCGGGGCGGTGATACTTAGCGGCGTGGCACAGTATTCGGCGCAGCTCGACGGGCTGTTCGTCGCCCTCGCCGACCCCACCCGGCGCGCCGTCGTCCGGCGCCTCGGCCACGGGCCCACGAGCGTCGGCGACCTCGCCCGCGAGTTCCCGATGACCCTTCCCTCCTTCATGAAGCACGTGCGGACGCTCGAATCGAACGGGCTGATCCGCACGGTCAAGTCCGGCCGGGTGCGCACGTGCGTGCTCAACCGCGAGCGGCTCGCCTTGGTCGACGATTGGCTCGCGGAGCAGCGCCAGATCTGGGCGGAGCGCACCGACCGCCTCGAACAGTTGGTCACCGACCCGGAGGAGAACAGGCAGTGAATCCCGATCTCGACCTCGGCCTGGAGCGGATCATCCGCGCCCCGCGCGCGACCGTGTGGAGGGCCTGGACCGACCCGTCCCGGCTTGAGCAGTGGTGGGTCCCGGCTCCGTCCCGCTGCCGGGTGGACCGCCTGGACCTGCGGCCCGGCGGGGCGTTCGTGACGCGGCTGAGTGACGACGGGGCCGCGTTCGTCTCGCACCTGGACGCGTGCTTCCTCGCCGTGGACGAGTTCGAGCGGATCGTGTTCACCAATGCGATTGACAGCACGTGGCGGCCCGCGAGCCCCGCCCCGGTCCCGATGACCGCCACGATCACGCTGAACGATCACCCAGACGGCACGGACTACCGGATCGTCGTCCGGCACGGCGACCCGGAGGCCCGCGCTCATCACGAGAAGCTCGGCTTCGCCGAGGGGTGGGGGACGGTCACCCGCCAGTTGGCCGCTCTCACCGAGAGCGTGGCTCCGCGATGAAGATCACCCTCACCGAGTTCGTCACGCTCGACGGGGTCAGCCAGGGCCCCGGCTCGCCGGACGAGGACACCGGCGACGGATTCGTCCGTGGCGGCTGGCTCGTCCCCCACATGGACGGGATGTTCGTCCAGCGCGCCTCCGACTGGCTCGACCTCGCCGACGGCCTGCTGCTCGGCCGGCGGACCTACGAGGCGTTCGCACGCGACTGGCCGAAGATCACCGACCCTGCCGACCCGTTCGCCGAGCGGATGAACACCCTGCCGAAGTACGTCGTGACGAACACCCTCACCGAAGGGACCTGGAACCCCACGATCATCCTCAAGGGCGACCCGGTCCACGCGGTCACCGAACTCAAGGCACAGCCAGGCCGGGAACTCCAGATCCACGGAAGCGCCCGCCTGGGCGACTCACTGCTGTCGGCGGGCCTGATCGACACGCTCCGCCTCGTGGTCGCCCCCGCCGTACTCCGGACCGGCCGACGGCTGTTGACCGGCGCAGGCGCCCCGTCCGGCCTCCGCCTGCTCCATCACGAGGCCACGCCGAACGGCCTGCTGCTCCTCGAATACGAGGTGACCGGCCACGCACGCCAAGGCGAATACGAGGGCGTCACCGCCTTCATATGAGCAGCGCTATTGGGAGCTCGGCAGCCTGATCCTGTGCCGTGACATTTTTGCCACGCCGGGAGGTAATTTCCCGTCCTATTGCCGACGGTGACCGGAGCGGCGGAAAGCGAGGGCATCGGGAGGGCGGTCGAGTACCTCACGACCTAGGGTTGGGTCAGCTGCCAGAGGGCCGCTGCGGACCACAAGATCGCGATGAGGGTGACCAGGGTGCCGCCGGCGAGTGGCAACGCCCAGCCGGGTAGGTGCCGACTGCGGACGATGAGTACCTTCGCGGCGAATGCGCCGTAGAAGAAGCAGCCGGCGAGGGAGTGCAGGGCGACTCGGGCGCTGTCCGTCTGCACTCCGTAAGCGGTGATGCAGTGGTAGGCGATGGGCAGGGAGACCACGAACAGCACGGCTCCGCCGATGCGGTGGGCGAGGTGTACCGGGCGGGGGGCGGCACCGGCCCCGGGTAGCCGCTGGTAGATCCACAGCGCCAATATGAGCTGGTAGAAGGCCAGGCCCAGCAGGGCGGTGCCTACTTGCGCCTTCAGAAGGTTCGCGTCGTTGCCGCGGCGTCCGAACAGGCTGCTGGCGTAGTCGGGTGTGTGTATCCGGCCGAACGCGTACAAGGCCGCCGTCACGGCCAGGGCGAGCCCGGCGGCTGTCGCCAGCCGCAGCCGGGCCGGCCGGGGTGACATCTTCGGTGGGGCTCCCACGTCCGTCTGCTCCCTCCCATGGTCCTGGCCGCCGGGGCCGTCGCAACAGCCCGCTCAACGCTAGTTATGTCCCGCCTCGCGGTGTCCCCGGCATCGATCTTCCAGGTCGGCGTGGATGTAGCCGCTGACGGCGATGGCGGCGGCCGTGCTCAAGCGGACGGCGAGGCCGCGGACGCCTTCATGTCAGCTTGTGGTCGGTGACGGCCAGGCCGCCTTCGCCCTTACGGTAGGTGACAGTGCGGATGCCCAGCGCGTCCTTGAGGCGGCCGGCTGGTACCACCTGCGGGAGGGGTCCCGGCCCGATGCCCGGTTTGGGCAGTGGATAGGCGGTGGTGGTGGCGCTGTGAAAGGTGACGTTGCCTTCGGTCTTGGTGAACAGCTGGTGCACGTGGCCGTTCAGGCAGGTCACGGAGGAGAAACGGCGCAGCAGGCCCAGGACCTTGATGGCGTCATCGGTGCCCCAGCCCCAAGCCGGGTACATGGCGAACAGCGGGATATGGCTGAACACCACGATGGGAGTGTCAGCCGATAGGCCATTGACGTCTTTGCGGACGAAGTCGATCTGGTCGGTGCCAAGGTGCCCGAGTTGCTTCATGTTCAGGGTGTTGACCAGAGCGATGAAGTGGACGCCATGGGTGTCGAAGCTGTACCAGCCCTCGCCGAGGGTGTTTGCGCCGAATCGCTGCCGGTACGCATGTCCGGCATCGCCGATCGAGTCGTGTTCCCCGGGCACCGTGAAGACGCGACCGGTACGCAGGCCGGTCAACATCTGCTTGACCTGGTCGAACTGGCCCGGAGTGGAGAGGTGGGTGAGGTCGCCGCTGTGCATGACGAAGTCGGGGAGGAAGCCCAGGCTGTTGACCTGATTGAGCGCTTCGGTGAACGTTCGGTTCACGTCGGTGTTGGCGGCGCCGGTGAAGCCGACGTGGCTGTCGGAAATCTGCACGAACCGCAGCGCGCCAGAGTGGGCGGCCTGTGCGGCGGCGCTGTCCTGGCTGCCTGCGATGCTGCTGATCACTTGGCCGTCGGCCACCGTCAAGACCACGGCGGCGCCGAACCAGCCGGCGTGGCGCAGCAGTTGGCGGCGAGACATCCCGTGTTCCGGCGTCGGCTCGGCTCCACGCGGATCGATGGGGCCGGTCACTGGGTCACCGTCACAGTGGCGGTCATGAATGGGTGGATGCTGCACTGGTACTTGTAGGTGCCCGGCGTGGCGAACTTGTAGGGGTAGCGCGCACCGGACGCCAGCGTGGCGGAGCGGAGCGGGCCCTGGCCCTGGCTCGTCACGGTGTGCGGTTCAGGGTCCTGGTTGGTCCAGGTCACCGTAGTGCCTGCCTTGACGGTCAGCGCAGCGGGATGGAAGGCGAAATTCTTGATCGTCACGGAGTTCGGGCCCACCGGCGTGGCCGGCGCGCTGCGTGTGGGTGGGGCTGTGGCCGTGTTGGGCATCACCGGGATGGAAGATGCCGGGCCGGTGCCGCCGGGCCTGCCGGGCAGGGTCTGGCCGGCGCCCGGGGTGATCCCGCGGGACGCCGGGCCGCGGGGCGGCGAGCCGCCGCAAGCGGTGACCAGTCCAAGTGCGCCGATCAGAGCAAGTGCGCCGATCAGGGCCCGCCGTCGCGGTATGCGGGGATGAATATCGTGACTCATACTCATGTCCCTCTCGATGGCTGGAGTGCCATCCATTCAGCGCGACCCGGCATCGACACTGTGAGATAGCAACACCGGGATACCCACGGAACTGGTGGCCGCTATGGAGCAGGAATGGGGTGGCGTTGCCGCCGTTGGTGAACTCCGTGCCTTGAAGTCCGGATGGGGTCGGCTGGTAGTCGCCGGGTTTGCCGGTGGTGGTGTAGGACGGGGTGGCGTCCGCGCCATCGTGCGCGCGCAAGGCGAGACTGCGCCGACGTGCTGAAACCCGACCCAGAGCGTTTCTCCCCTGAACCGACCGAAGCAACGTGAAACCCCTTGGATGTGCGACGTTGCCCCTCATATTGCCGGAGATAGATGCATAGTTAAACCATTTCCTCAGCTATGTCCCACCTTTGCGGTATCCCCGATGCCAATCTCCCGAAAACCGCGGAATTCTAGCTTTACTGTGCTCTGAAATGCGCGGGGATAGTTTTACTGAGAAATGCCTGGGGTCATCGCTCCGCTGGGCTTCCTCGCCGTCAATTCATGCGTATGGAAACGGCTCGCTTCCGTAGGTGCTGGCCGAGAACACGCTTGTGCCAGCGCCGCGCCTTCCTTGCGCCGTCGACGGTTACGTCCGCCACGGCCCCGGCGTCAGGTGCTCCGTCCAGCGCCATCCCGGCCATGTGCCGGCGCTGTCATGGTGTCGAGGACGCCGTCGTCGTCCATAGCGTCGTCCGTAGCAAGGCCACTCGCCATGATCGCCTCGGTGGGCTGAGCCGCCCGTATGCGGGTCAGGTCTCTCTGGGAACAGACCTATCGATCGAAGTTGATCATGCTGCTTGCGGCAGCAGAGGTAGGAACGCCGCTTTCCTGAGCCGTTCGCGGATGAGCCGGCCCGGCCGGCCGGACGGCGCGGTCGCCGCCGTCCGGCCGATGGGCGGGTAGCTCACCGCGTCCCGAGACTGCGGGCGGTGCCGTCGGCGACGGCCAGGAGCTTGTCCGGGTTGGCGACGTTGTGGATGGCGGTGATGCGGCCGTCGCCATCGAAGTCGAAGGTGACGGTGGCGATCACACGGCCCGGGCCGCTGAAGACGATGCCCGGCCCGCCGTTGATCTCGACGAGTTCGGCGTTCATGTCGGCGGGCTCGACGCCCTGGTAGGTGACGGTGCCGATGGCCGCGAACCAGCCTGCCACCGTCGCCGCGCCCACGACCGGGCGCAGGGCCTGGCGGACCTTGCCGCCGCCGTCGGTCCATAGCGTGACGTCCGGGGACAGCAGCTCCATCAGGGCGTTGACGTCACCGCCGGTCGCGGCGGCGAAGAACCGCTCGGTGACCGCACGCTGCCGCGACCGGTCCGCGGCGAAGCGCGGCCGCCGGGCTTGCACATGTTCGCGCGCGCGGTGCGCGGCCTGCCGTACCGCGGCTTCGGAGCGCTCCACCGCCTCCGCGACCTCGGCGTGGCTGAAGTCGAAGACCTCCTTCAGCACGAACACCGCGCGCTCGAGCGGGCTCAGCGTCTCCAGCACCACCAGCATCGCCATCGACACCGACTCGGCGCCCGTGACGGAATCCGCGGTGTCTGCGCTGGTGAGGATGGGCTCAGGAAGCCACGGCCCCACATAGGTCTCACGTTTGTGCTGGGTGGAGCGCAGCCGCTCCAGCGCCTGATTCGACACGATCCGGGTCAGGTACGCCTTGGGGTCGGCCACCTGGGAGCGGTCGGCGGCCGACCACTTGATCCAGGCGTCCTGCACCGCGTCCTCGGCATCGGCCGCGCTGCCGAGGATGCGGTAGGCCACCGAGAACAGCAGGTTCCGATTCCGGACGAACACCTGCTCGTCGAGGTTCAGTGGCTGGGTCACCGCGCCGCACCGGCCCGGGTGAAGCGCCCGCCGCGGGGCCAGAACGCGCCCGAAGCGGGCATCTTCTTCATACGGCCCCACGTGGGCCAAGGGGAAGCGGTCACCGTCTCCTTATACCGGGCCGCGACGCGGCCGGTGAGATGCACTCGTCGGGGGCTGTCGTCGGGGTGGGTGAACTGCACGACCGCGTCGTGGCGGCCCAGGCTCACCGGCGTGTGGTAGTAGCCGAAGCGGAACGGCTTGGGCCGCTTGCCCTTCAGCGCCCGGACGATCGACATCGCGGCGTGCACACCGGTCGGCATGCCCCCCTGGCAGGTGCCGTGCATGACGCCGTAACCCTGGCGGATCGCGGCCGCGTCGCCCACGGCGTACACCTCGGGGTGGGACACCGACCGCAGCGTGGCGTCGGTGACGACGCGGCCGTGTTCGTCGACGGTCAGCCCGGCGGCGGCCGCCAGCGGTGACATCCGCGTACCGCTCGTCCACAGGACCACGTCAGCCGGCACACTCTCCCCGCCGGTCAGCTCGACCGCGTCGGGCAGCACCTTCGCCACCTCGACCCCGCTGCGCACCCGCACGCCCAGGCGCTCGAGCGCGGACCGCAGGTACGCCTTGGCCTTCGGGTTCATGGCCGCACCGGGTTCACGCCGGCCCAGCAGCACCACGTTCAGCTCCGGGTGCCGCTCGGCGATCTCCGCGGCCGACTCGATGCCGGTCAGCCCGCTGCCGGCGACCACCACCGTGCCGCGGCCGAGCCGGGCCAGCCGATCGGCCAGCGCCTCGGCGTCCTGGGCGCTGTTCAGCGCGTACGCGTGGTCCTCGACGCCCGGCACCGCCGCCGTGTCGGCCACGCCGCCCAGCCCGTACACCAGCGTGTCGTAGGGCAGGACGTGTTCGTCGTCGATCCGTACGGTCTTCGCGTCCGCGTCCACCGCCGTCACCCAGCCGCGGACGAACCGCGCACCCGTACCCTCCAGCAGCTCCGGGATACTCAGCTCGGCGAGTTGCTGTCCGGTCGCGGTCATGTGCAGCCGCAGCCGCTCGGTGAAGTGCTCCTGCGCGTTCACCAGGGTCACCTGCACGTTCTCGCTCCGCTTGACCCGGGACGCGAGCTGGATCGCCGCGGACAGGCCCGCGTACCCCGCCCCCAGAATCACCACGCGGTGTGTGGTCGTCACGCCGGCTTCGTGCTGTGCGCTCATCGTTCTGCCTTCCTCGACTGGCTGTTGACGACCACCAGATGGAAGTTGCCGGTCCGTTCGTGACATGCGGCCGGTGTGATGCGCGTCACACCGGCGTTCGCGCAGGTCGGACGGCATCGCAGGGCGCGTCGCGCACGAATCGGGGCCGGGCTGATGAGGGCCCAGGCTTACCTGGTGGGGTCGGTGGGAGCCGGCGCGTGGCCCGGCTCGACGAGCGCGGCCAGGTTCGCCAGCGCCATCCGCGTGCCCGTCTCGTTGTCGGAGGCGGGCACGACGTCGGGGATCCCGTCGTGCGCGATGACGACCTCGGTGCCGCCACCCGCGGCGTCGGTGAGCGTCGTCGTCATCGTCATGGTCCCGTGCAGCCCGGGATCTGCTGTCTCGAACTCGAACACCTCGACCACGCGCTCGTCCGGAACGAGCTCCGCGAAGTGGCCGTGGTAGGTGTCGGTGCGCGCCGCCGACTTGCCGGTCGGTCCCGGGGTGTCGTACGTGAGCGAGACCCGGAACGCGCCGCCCTCGCGGGCGTCGAACTCGTGGACGTGGCTGCTCATGCCCGCCGGCACCCGCCATTTCGCGATCGCGTCCGCGTCCACGAGCGCCTGGTAGACCGCCGAACGCGGCGCGTTCACGTGCCGGGAGACCCGCGTCGAGTACATGCGGCCGACCCTACCGGGCGAACTCCGACCCCAGGGGGCCGCGCGGAGTCGAACGGTAGCCCGCCGATCAGCCACCCGTGATCGCCGCCCATTCGACCGACACGTGAGGTGACGCGTCAACCTGACAATTCACGGCGCTGTCTCGTCGAACTGGTAGAGGCTGAATGCGACCAAGGGGGCCGACGGCACCATGACCATCCAGTCCGAGCCAGCAGACGGCTCGGCTTGATCCCGGCCTGACTTGTCCGGTAGCGCAGAGGCGGTCTCACACAATCATCGGGCGAAAGGACAGATGATGACGAAGGCACTGGAATTGCCACTGCACATGCGGCGGAACGGGTTCGACCCGGTCGAGGAACTGGCCCGGGCCCGCGACAGCGAGGGTGTGGTGCGGGTGAAGACGCCGTTCGGCCTGCCCGCGTACCTGGTCTGCCGCCAGGAGGATGTTCGCCAGGTGCTGTCGGATCCGGCCCAGTTCAGCAGCGCGCGGACACCGTTCCCGGGATCCGGGCAGATGGACGCCGACGAGCTGGCCAAAATACAGGCCGGGCAGCTGATCGGGTTCGACCCGCCAGAGCACACGCGGTTGCGCCGGATGCTCACCCCGGAGTTCACGGTACGGCGGATGCGCAGGCTCGAGCCGCGGATCACCGAGATCGTCCAGACGGCTCTGGACGATCTGGAGCGGGCCGGTAAACCGGCCGATCTGGTGTCGCACTTCGCGTTGCCGGTGCCGTCGCTGGTGATCTGCGAGCTGCTGGGCGTGCCGTACGCCGACCGCGCCGGGTTCCACGAGCGTTCCGTGCGCCTGCTGGACACGTCCTTGCCGATGGAGCAGCGCGTCGCGGCGCAGCGGGAAGGCCGCACATACATGGCCGGCCTGGTGGCCCGCGCCCAGGCGGACCCGGGCGAGGACATGCTCGGCATGCTGGTGCGCGAGCACGGCGACGATCTCAGCACCGACGAGCTGATCGGCATCGCCGGACTTCTGCTGCTGGCCGGGCACGAGACCACCTCCAACATGCTCGCCCTCGGCGCCCTGGCCCTGCTCCGGCATCCGGACCAGCTCGCGATGATCCGCGAGGATCCGGCGCTGATCGAGCCCGCCGTCGAGGAGCTGTTGCGCTGGCTGTCCATCGTGCAGTCGCTGCCGCCGCGCACGACCACGACCGACGTGGAGATCGCCGGGCAGGCCATCCCCGCGGGCTCGCTCGTGATCCTTTCGCTTCCCGCCGCCAACCGCGACCCTGCCTTCATCGACGACCCTGAGACCCTCGACATCGCCCGGGGAGCCGCCGGCCACGTCGCCTTCGGCCACGGGGTGCACCACTGCCTCGGGGCGCCGCTGGCGCGGATGGAGATGCGCATCGCCTTCCCGGCGCTGCTGCGGCGCTTCCCCGGCCTCGCCCTGGCCGACCCGCACGAGCAGGTGGACTTCCGGGTCTTCAGCATCGTGTACGGCCTGCACGCGCTGCGGGTGACCTGGTGACCTGGTGACCTGGTGAGCTGACGGCCGCCGCTCTGCCGCCGGTCGCCGTCCGTGCCGCGGCGAAGGCGGGCCCGCGTCGAGAGGCGGCGCGGGCCCGGTGGATCACACCCCGGTCGGCACGCGCCCGGCTGGGCCACGTCCACCGCCGAGACGGCCAGAGCCAACGGACGGCGCCGGCGGCTGTCGCAACCATCTCCGCGTCCGCGCTGACAAGTGCATTTGACCTCAACTTCGGTTGAGCTGATGGGCTGTTCGCCGTCGGCCTTCGGACCAGAGAAAGCGAACAGTATGGACACCACCTCCACAGATCGGCCCCCGCACTCGGCCGCGGTGGATCGGCCCTCTCGGTTGACGCTCCCGGTGGTCCTGATCGGCGTCGTGCTGGTGGCGATGTCCATCTCGGGAACCGCGGTGGCGCTGCCGAGCATCGGCCGGGATCTCGATGCCTCCGGGTCCCCGTTGAACTGGGTCGTCGGCGGATACAACCTGGCCTTCGCCGCCATGACCCTCGTTGCGGGATCGACCGCCGACCGGATCGGTCGCCGGCGGGTGTTCATCGTCGCGGCTCTGGTCTTCGCGGCCGGATTCCTCGTGACGGCGCTGAGTCCGGCGATCGCCGTCACCGACATCGCCCGCATCGTCTCCGGCGCCGGCGGCGCCGGGATCATGGCCGCCGGCGGCGCCATCCTCGCCTCCAACTACGACGGCGCGGCCCGCAATCGCGCCTTCGCCCTGATGGGCACCATGGCCGGAATCGGCATCGCCATCGGCCCCACCCTGTCGGGCCTGCTGATCACGGCCACCGGGTGGCGGGGAAGCTTCGCGGTCTTCACCGTCATCGGCCTGCTGGTCGCCCTGGGCGCGACCCGTGCCCGCGAGTCCCGCGCGACCGGTGCCGACCGGGCCGACCGGGCGGGCAGCGCGCTCTTCATCACCGCGCTGGCACTGCTGATGTTCACGCTCCTGGAGGCGCCGACGCTCGGCTGGGCCCACCCCGTCATCCTTCTCACCGGGATCGCCGGCCTGGTCGCGCTGGTGATCTTCGGCGTCGTCCAGCGGCGCAGCGCCGCTCCGGTGTTGGCCCCTGCCTTGGTCGCCAACCGCGGCTTCCTGGGCTGGAGCCTCGCGACCCTGACGACCTCGATCGGATTCCTCGGTGCCCTGGTCTTCCTGCCCACCTACCTGCAGGCAGCGGCAGGACTCTCTCCCGCGGCCTCGGGGGCGGCGATGCTGTTGCTGACCGCACCTGTGCTGATCATGCCCATGGCCGCTGTGACGCTGGTCAACAAGGGTGTTCCGGCGCGTCTCCTGATCATGATCGCTCTGGTCCTGGTCGTGGCCGGGAACCTGTGGCTGACGGCGCTGAACGCCGACAACGCGGTCGCGGCCGTCGCGGCGCCGCTGGTGTTGATCGGCGTCGGCATGGGGGCGTCCTTCGGCATCACCGACGGCCAGGCCATGGCCATGGTCCCGGCCGACGTCGTCGGCATGGCGGCCGGATTCCTCAACACCCTGCGCGGGGCGGCCGAGGCCCTCGTGATCGCCGCGTTCAGCGCCTCCCTCATCGGCCTCCTGGCGGCCAGGCTCGGCGACACGACCCGCGCCGCCACGGTCGGTGCCGGACGTATCACCACCGGAGCCGAGGCCGCGGAACTGGACGCCTTCACTTGGTCCTGGCGCCTGACCCAGCTCGGCGTCGGACTGCTCTGCCTCGTATCGTCGAGTGTCGTGGCCGTCTTGATTCACAGCCGCGCGACGTCCCGCCGCACCCCCTGACACCAGCACTGTCGCGATCGCAGCAAGGAGAGATGTCCGTGCGCGTCAGTCCAGACGATCACCTCACGATCGGTGAGATCGTCCGCCGGACCGGCGTGTCCGCCTCCGCCCTGCACTTCTACGAACGCAAGGGCCTGATCTTCAGCGAACGTGACGGCGGCAACCAGCGGATCTTCTCCCGGCACATGCTCCGCCGGATCTCCTTGATCATCGTGGCCAAGCGCCTCAACATCCCGTTGTCGGATGTCGCCGAGGTCTTCGCCACCCTCCCCGCCGATCGCGCCCCCACCCACATGGACTGGCAGCGGGTCTCCCGTGTCTGGAAGAAGCAGCTCGAGGAGCGTCGCCGTGCCATCGAGAACCTCGAACACGAGCTCACCGGCTGCATCGGCTGCGGCTGCCTGTCGATGAAGGCATGCCTGCTCCTCAACCCCGACGACGCCCTGCGGGACCGCGGCCCCGGTCCGGTGCGACTCCAGGAGCCCGGCGTTGCCCCGGTCCCCGATCCAAGCGCGCCGAAGGGGCCGCCGAGGACGGCTCACACGTCCTGACCGCCGGTTGGGTTCCCGGCGCGGTCGTCCGTGCCGTCCACCATGGGAACCTTCCGTTCGCAAAGCGGCTGCCCCAATATAGCCATCGATGTACGGCAATAACCAGAAATGGCCGTTGATACGGCATTCCTTCGCCCCATAGCGCGACGCCATCATTGGGTGGCCAGCGAGGAGAGGGGCGAGCGCGTGGACACGACGCGACAGGAACCTGCCGTGCGTCCGACGACGGCGTGGGAACGCGCCGACCGGGCCCAGGTCACCGGCGGGATGCCGACTCTGGACTTCGGGACGCGGCTTCCGTACGACGCGTACGTGCGCACCGACGTGCTGCACGACCTGCAGCGACCGCTGAGCGACGACCCCGGCGAGATGTCGTTCCTCATGGTCACGCAGGTGATGGAGCTGTACTTCAAGCTCATCACGTTCGAGCTGCGCAACGCCCAGGAGCGGCTGCGGGACGACGACGTGTGGGGCGCGCTGGCGCCGCTGCGCCGTACGGCGTTGCACCTGGAGGCGCTCAACGGGAGCTGGCGCGGGCTGCGCTGGATGACCCCCGGCGACTTCAACCGCTTCCGCGACCAGCTCGGCGAGGCGTCGGGGCTGCAGTCGGCGATGTACCGGCAGGTGGAGTTCACGCTCGGGCTGAAGAACCCCGCCCTGCTGCGGCCGTTCAAGCGGCAGACCGCGCTCCACCGCGACCTGGCGCGCGCATACGAGACGCCGAGCATCTGGGACGACGTCATCGCCGTGCTGGCGCGACGCGGCCACGACATCCCCCGCGAGGTGCTCGGCCGCGACGTCGCCGCGGAGTACGAGCCGCATCCGGCGGTCGAGCGCGCCTGGGTCGAGGCCTACCGCGACGAGGGCCCGGACAACCACCTGCGGTTCCTCGGCGAGGCGCTCACCGAGCTGGCCGAGCAGTTCGGCGACTGGCGTTACCAGCACGTCGCGGCGGTCCGCCGGTCGATGGGCGCCAAGCCCGGCAGCGGCGGCTCCAACGGCCTGGCCTGGCTGGAGCGCAGCATGGCCCGGGTGGTCTTCCCGGAGCTGTGGTCCGCCAGAACGCACATGTGAAGGAGAGACCGACATGATCGCCCCGATGCCGTTCGCCGAGGAGGAGGCGCTGCGGCGCGACGCCGAGGACCCGGGACGCCGCGAGCTCTTCCGGGTGCCGCCCGCCGACGGCGGCCGCTATCCCGAGAGCGCCTACTTCGCGGGCAACTCGCTCGGCCTGCAGCCGCGGGCGACCCGGGCCGAGCTGCTGCAGGACCTGGACGCGTGGGCCCGGCTCGGCGTCGAGGGTCACCTGGAGGCCGAACGCCCCTGGCTGCCCTATCACGAGCTGCTCACCGAGCCGGCCGCGCGGCTGGTCGGCGCGCTGCCGGAGGAGACGGTCGTGATGAACTCGCTGACCGTCAACCTGCACCTGCTGATGGTCTCGTTCTACCGGCCGGCGGGGGAGCGGTCCCGGATCGTCATCGAGGACACCGCGTTCCCCTCCGACAGCTACGCCGTGCGCAGCCAGGCCCGCTTCCACGGCCTCGACCCCGACAAGACCGTCGTACGGCTCCGCGACGGCGACGAGGTGCTCGACTTCCTGGAGCGCGAGGGCGACACGGTCGCGCTGGTGCTGCTGGGCGGGGTCAACTACCTCACCGGCGAACTCCTGGACATCCCGGCGATCACCGCGGCCGGGCACGCCGCCGGGGCGATCGTCGGATGGGACCTGGCGCACGCCGCCGGGAACGTCCCGTTGCGGCTGCACGACTGGGGACCGGACTTCGCCGCCTGGTGCTCCTACAAGTACCTCAACTCCGGACCCGGCGCCCTGGGCGGCGTCTTCGTCCACCGGCGGCACCTCGGTGACCCGTCGCTCCGGCGCTTCGAAGGCTGGTGGAGCACCGAGCCGGAGACGCGCTTCGAGATGGCGCCGGTCTCCCGGCCGCCGGCCAGCGCCGACGCCTGGCAGATCTCCAACCCGCCGATCTACGCCATGGGCCCGGTGCGTACCTCGCTCAGGCTGTTCGACGAGGTCGGCATGTCCGAGTTGCGGGCCCGCAGCGTGCGGCTCACCGGATACCTGGAGAGCCTGCTCGACCGGATCGTCCCGACCCGGCCGATCACCGTGGTCACCCCGCGTGACCCGGAGCGCCGCGGCTGCCAGCTCTCCCTGCGGATCGAGCGCGGCAGCGCCGCGGAGCTGGCCCGGCGGCTGCGCCACGAGCACGGGGTCGTCACCGACGCCCGCGAGCCGGACATCGTCCGGATGGCGCCGACGCCGCTCTACTCGACTTACCACGACTGCTGGCGCGCCGCCGTCGCGCTGGCCGAGTGCGTTGCGGAGGACCGATGAACGTGGCCGTGGTCGGCGCCGGTCTGACCGGCTGCCTGCTCACCTGCTACCTGGCCCGGCGCGGTCTCGACGTGACCGTGTACGAGCGGCGGCCCGACCCGCGTGCCGGCACCCCCGAGCGCGGCCGGTCGATCAACCTCGCCATCTCCGAACGCGGCCTGGACGCGCTGCGCCGCATCGGCCTGGAGGAGCAGGTCATGGCCGACGCGCTGCCGATGCGCGGCCGGATGATCCACCCGGTGGACGGCCCGCTCGACTTCCAGCCGTACAGCCACGACGGCGAGATGGCGATCAACTCGATCAGCCGGGGCGCGCTGAACAACACGCTGCTCGATGCCGCCGAGGCCGCCCCCGGGGTGAAGGTGGTTTTCGGGCACCGGCTGACCGGGCTCGACCCGGCGACCGGCGCGATGACCTTCGCGACCGCGGACGGCGAGACGCGCGCCACGGCCGACGTGGTGCTCGGCGCGGACGGGGCGGGCTCCGCCGTACGGGGAGAGCTGCTCGCGCACCGGGGCATCGAGGAGAGCGCGGACTTCCTCGACTACGGCTACAAGGAGCTGACGATCCCCGCGGTCGACGGCGAATTCGCGCTGGACCCGGGCGCGCTGCACATCTGGCCGCGCGGCACCTCCATGATGATCGCGCTGCCCAACCCCGACCGGTCGTTCACCTGCACGATGTTCTGGCCGACCGGCGGCACCGCGAGTTTCGCCTCGCTGAGCAGCCCGGCGGCCGTCGAACGCCACTTCCGCACCCACTACCCGGACGTGGTGGCGCTCGCCCCCACCCTGGTGGACGACTATCGGCACAACCCGGTCGGGCTGCTCGGCACCGTCCGCTGCGCGCCGTGGCAGACCGACGGCCGGGTCGGCCTGATCGGTGACGCGGCGCACGCGATCGTGCCGTTCTACGGCCAGGGCGCCAACTGCGGCTTCGAGGACGTGGTCGCCCTGGACCGGTGCCTGGACGAGACCGGAGGGTCCTGGGCCCGCGCCCTGCCGCTGTTCGAACGGCGGCGCAAGGAGAACGCCGACGCGATCGCCGAGATGGCCCTGGCCAACTTCATCGAGATGCGCGACAAGGTGGCCTCGCCGGTGTTCCGGCTGGTGAAGGGCATCGAACACCGGCTGGAGCGGGCGTTCCCCGGCCGCTACGTCTCGCGGTACGAGCTGGTGTCGTTCTCGACGATGCCGTACGCGCAGGTCAAACGCCGGGTCCGCAGGCAGCAGCGGTTGCTCGCCGGGGCCGGGGCCGCCCTGCTCGCCGGGGTGGTCGCGGCCGCCGTGGCCGGGATCCGGAGGACGTCATGATCTCGCGCCGGCACCCGGGCCGGAGGTGACCATGGAGGAGCGTTCCGTGTTGACGCGCCCGGCGCCCGGCCCCGACCGCACCCTCCGGTACGGCGCGGACGCCGACCAGGTGATCGACCTCTGGCCCGCCGAGGGCCCCACGGTGGCGCTGGTCCACGGCGGGTTCTGGCGTCCCGAGTACGACCGGACCCACCTGCGCCCGATGGCGAACGCGCTGCGCGACGCGGGGTGGAGCGTCGCCGCGATCGAGTACCGCCGCCGGCCCGGCCGGCCCCGCCCCACGGTGGACGACGTCCGGACCGCACTCGACGTCCTGCGTCCGTCGGTGGTCGTCGGTCACTCGGCCGGTGGACATCTGGCGATGTGCGCCGTGCCGGAGGGGACCGCCGTCCTGGCCCTCGCCCCGGTCGCCGACCTGCGGCTCGCGGATCGGCTGAACCTCGACGACGGCGCGGTGACCGACTTCCTCGGCGGCCCTCCGGATGACCACGCCGGCCTGGACCCGGTCCGGATGCCGGATCCGCCCGGCCGGGTGGTGATCGTGCACGGCACCGACGACGAGCGCGTCCCCCTGCGCGTCTCGGAGTCCTACGTCGCCGCCCATCCGGCGACCTCGCTGGTGCGGATCCCCGGCGCCGGCCACTACGTCGTCATCGACCCGGAGAGCGAGGCGTGGCCGGTCGTCCGGCGGGAACTGGCCGCGCTCGCGCCGCGGCGACGGTGAACCGGCGGGAGTCACCGGGCGTCCTCAACCGACGTAGTCGCGGAGCGTGATGTTCTCGGCGGTCTTGCGGGCCATCTTGGTGACCATGTTCTTCCCCGGCAGGTACGGCATGATCTTGTAGTAGCGGTTGAGGACCGAGGCCAGGAAGCGGCTGCTCGGGACCATGAGGTTGGCCACGCCGTCGCCCATCTTCTGGCAGCCCTCGGCGTACCCGCGCATCTCCTGCTCGTAGCGGGCGAACGCGACGCGGTGGTCGCCGCGCGCCGCGGCCAGCTCGCCCGCCAGGACGTACGCGCCGACCAGGGCGAGGCCCGACCCCATGCCCGACAGGGAGGACGGGCAGTAGGCGGCGTCGCCGACCAGGGCGACCCGCCCCCGGGTCCAGGCGTCCATGCGCACCTGGCCGACCGAGTCGAAGTAGAAGTCGGGCGCGTGCCGCATGTCGTGCAGCAGCCGGTCGCTCTGCCAGCCGCTGCCGGCGAAGTGCTCAGTGAGGATGGCCTGCTGCCGCGCCACGTCCCGCCGGTCCAGGTCCAGCTCCGGTGAGCCGAAGTAGAAGACGGCCTTGGCCTCGGTGTTGTGGCGGGCGCTGTACATCGCCACCAGCCTGTTCGCGGTCCGGTACGCGTGGCCGGTGTGGTCGAGGTCGAGGTGGTTGGCGGTGGTGAAGATCGCGCAGTAGACGCCCAGGTGCTTGACGTAGTCCTTCTCGGGGCCGAAGGCCAGGCGGCGGGTGGTGGAGTGCAGGCCGTCGGCGCCGATGACCAGGTCGAACCGGCGCGGCGCGGCGCGTTCGAAGGTGACGGTCACCCCGTCGGCGTCTTCGGTGAGCGAGGCGATGGAGTCGCCGAAGACGTACTCGGTGTGCTCCCTGGTCGCGTCGTAGAGGATGCGGGCCAGGTCGCCGCGCAGGATCTCGATGTCTCCGGCGAACAGGTCGGCGGGCATCTTCGCCTGCGGCTTGCCCGCGCTGTTGACGTACGACATCGAGCCCATGCCGGTGCGGGCGCGTTCGACGTCGTCCAGGATGCCCATGCGGCGCAGGACCGACAGGTGCGCCGCGCCCCGGAAGTCGACGGCGTAGCCGCCGTCACGCAGCGCCGGGGCGCGCTCCACGATCGTGGGGGTGAAGCCGTGGCGGTGGAGCCAGTGGGCGAGCGCGGGGCCGGCGACGGAGGCGCCGGAGATGAGTACGTTGCGGTTCGTCATGGTGGAGAGCCTGCATGGGAGGGCTCACCGGACACTCACCCCCGGCTCACCGCCTCGGTGACCGCCTTGGGAAGTCCCAGCAGGCGCAGCGCGTCCGAAGCCGAGGGGCCCAGCACGGCCGCGTTCTCGGCGGCCTCGCGGTAGCGCGCGCGGGCCGTGGCGTGGTCGCCGCGCGCTTCGGCGACCCGGCCGAGGCCGACGAGGGCGCGTACCTGGTTGCCGAGGCTTTTGACCCAGTGCGGGTCGATCCGCTCCAGGGCATCGGTGTAGAGCCGTTCCGCCTCGGCCGGTTCCTCCTCCAGCAGGGCGATGTCGCCGAGCCCGCGCAGGGCCGCCGCCAGGCAGGTCGGGCTGCCGGCGCGGCGGGCCAGATCGGCGGCCTCGGCGTAGTCGGCGCGGGCGGCCGCCGGATCGTCGGCGGCGAGATGATCGCCCCGGTTGACCAGCAGGTCGGCCGAGTCTTCCAGGGCGCCGAGCCGGCTGGTGAGGGCGAGGGCCTCGTCGGTCAGCGCGATCGCCCGCGCGCGGTCCCCGCGCCCACCCGCGAGACCGGCCAGGATGTCCAGCGCGAGCGCGGTGCCCCAACGGTCACCGAGCGACCGGAAGCCCTCGGCCGCCGCGCCGAAGGCGGGCTCGGCCGCCGCGACGTCCCGCTCGCCCAAAGCTCCGAACCCCGACACGAACCGGGCGGCCGCGCGCACCCACGGCTCGGGACAGTCGCGCTGGGCCGAGACCAGCGCGAACGCACTCTGCGGGTCGGTGTCGGTCGCGTTGCGCATCAGCCACAGCAGCAGCGCGGCCGGGTACCGGCCCGGCCGGTCACCGGGCCACGCGGCGGCCAGCGCTCTCTCGGCCGTCGCGTGGTGGCGCCGCCACGTCGCCCGGTCGGACGCGGCCAGCAGCACGCACGTCGCGTACTCCTCGCCGAGCCCGGCGGGGAACGCGTCACCGATCGCGGCGAGCAGGCTGATCGCGTGTGGCGCGGCCGAGGCGGACGCGCCCCGGATCCACACGTACGTCGCGGCCGAGGCGAGCAGCTCCAGCGCCGTCGCGACGTCCGGAGCCTCGACCGCCCAGCGCAGGGCGGCCAGGACGTTCTCATGCTCGGCCACGATGAGCGGCAGCCAGTCCAGTTGCTCGGCCCGCCGCAGACGCGGGTCGGCGGTACGCACCAGATCCAGGACGTGCCGCGCGTGAGCCCGCCGCGCCGACTCGCGTTCGCCCGCTTCGTCGAGCCGCTCGGCGCCGTAGGCGCGGATCGTCTCCAACATCCGGAACCGGCCGCGAGAGACCTCCAGGAGTGACTTGTCCACCAGGGATTCCAGCGTCTCGCCGTCCGCGCCGCACACCCGCAGCGCGGACTCCGCCGTCGCGCCCCCGGCGAAGACCGTGAACCGCCGCGCGGCCCGTTGCTCGGATTCGGAGAGCAGGTCCCAGCTCCACGCGACCACCGAGCGCAGCGTCCGATGCCGGTCATGGGCCGTACGGCTGCCGCGGGCCGCGACACCGAGCCGGTCGTCCAGCCGCGCCGCCAGATCGTCGAGGTCCAGCGTGCGCAGCCGCGCCGCCGCGAGCTCGATGGCCAGCGGCAGGTCGTCCAGGGCCGCGCAGATCCGCCGGACCAGCTCAGGATCGGCGGCGAAACCGCGCCGTACGGCCGCGGCCCGGTCGCCGAACAGCCGCGCCGCCGCGTCGTCGTCGAGCGGACGCACCTGGTGCAGGTGCTCGCCGATGATGCCGAGCGGCTCGCGGCTGGTGGCCAGGACCCGCAGCCGCGGGCACGCCGCCAGCAACCGGGCCGCCAGCACGGCGGCCTCCTCGATCACGTGCTCGCAGTTGTCCAGGATGAGCAGAAGCACCCGGTCCGACAGCGCCGCGATCAGCCGATCGACCGGCGTCCGCGCGGGATCTCCCATCTGGAGCCCGTGCTCACGCAGGCCGAGCGCGCCCAGCACCGCCCGGGCCGGGCCGGCTTCGTCGCCCAGCGCGGCCAGCTCCACGAAGCACACCTCATCGGTCACCGCCCCGGCGACCTCGACCGACAGCCGGGTCTTCCCGACGCCGCCGGGGCCGATCAACGTGACCAGCCGGGCCACCCGCAGCCGGTCGGTGACCTCGCCCACCTCCTCGTCGCGGCCGACGAAGGAGGTCAGCTGGGCGGGCGGCCCGGCGAGCGACGGCGACGTGCCGGTGGTCAGCAACTCCCGATGCAGCGCGACCAGCTCGGCCGAGGGATCGGCGCCCAGCTCCTCCACCAGGTGCCGCCTGGTCTCCTCGAACACCACCAGCGCCTCGGCCTGCCCGCCCGCGGCGAACAGCGCCCGCATCAACAGCCCCGCCAGCCGTTCCCGGAGCGGGTGGCGGCCGACCAGCTCCCGCAGCTCCGGAACGGCCGCGCGATGCTCGCCGAGCCGCAGCTCGCCCTCGAACCGGTCCTCCAGCGCCCCGAGCCGCGACTCCTCCAGTCGTACGGCGGCGGCCCGGGCCGTCTCGCTGTCGGCCACCTCGGGCAGCGCGGGCCCGCGCCACAGCTCCAGCGCCTCGCGCAGCAGCGCGACCGCCCGGGCGGCGTCGCCGTCGCGCAACGCCGCCCGGCCCTGACCGGCCAGCCGCTCGAACCGGCAGGCGTCCACGTCATCGGCCGCGACCACGATCCGGTACCCGGCCCCGGCCCGCTCGATCACGGCCGCCGAACCCAGCGCCGCACGCAGCCTGGACACCTGGGACTGCAACGCGTGCGCCGACGGCGCCGCGCCCGCGTCGACCTCCTCGGCCAGCCGGTCGGCCGGCACGACCTCACCCGGCCGGACCAGCAGCAGGGCCAGCAGCGCGCGCCGGGCCGGTCCGCCCAGCGGGACCTCGGCGCCGTCGTCGCGCCACGCCCGGGTCTCGCCGAGGATTCCCAATCGCATGCCGGTGATTATCCACGCGAAACCAGTCAAAATCGCGCGGACGAGATCACATGGGCCCGCCGATCGAAGGGGCCGTGGGCGGCGTCAGCCGATCCAGACCGTTTTGAGGTTGCAGAACTCGCGGATGCCGTGGGCGGACAGCTCGCGGCCGTAGCCGGAGCGCTTGACGCCGCCGAACGGCAGGTCCGGGTACGACACCGTCTTGCCGTTGATGAACACCTGACCGGCGTCCAGGTCCGAGATGAACCGGTCCTGCTCGGCCTCGTCCCTGGTCCAGGCGTTGGACCCCAGGCCGAAGGCGGTGGCGTTGGCGATCTCCAGCGCCTCCTCGATGTCCGCCGCCCGGAACAGCGCGGCGACCGGGCCGAACACCTCCTCGGTGAAGATCCGCATGTCCCGGGTGATGCCGGTGATCACCGTCGGCGGGTAGAACCACCCCGGTCCGGGCGGCCGACGCCCACCGCACAGCACCTTCGCGCCGCGCGTGACCGCCTCGTCCACCAGTTCCTCGACCCCCGCCCGGCCCCGCTCGGTGGCCAGCGGCCCGACATCGGTCGCCGGGTCGAACGGATCACCCACCGTCAGCGCCCTCATCCCGGCCACGAACCTGTCGGTGAAGGCGTCGTAGACGTCGGAGTGCACGATGAACCGCTTGGCCGCGATGCAGGACTGGCCGTTGTTCTGCACCCGGGCGTCCACCGCGGTCGCCGCCGCGCGATCCAGGTCCGCTGAGGGCATCACCACGAACGGGTCGCTGCCGCCGAGCTCCAGCACGGTGTGCTTGACCTCGTCGCCGCAGATCGCCGCCACCGAACGTCCGGCCGGCTCGCTCCCGGTCAGCGTGGCAGCCACTACCCGCGGATCCCGCAGGATCGCCTCCACCCGGCCGGAGGAGATCAGCAACGTCTGGAAGCAGCCCTCGGGGAACCCGCCGCGGCGGAACACGTCCTCCAGGTACAGCGCGCACTGCGGCACGTTCGAGGCGTGCTTGAGCAGCCCGACGTTGCCCGCCATCAGCGCCGGTGCGGCGAAGCGCATCACCTGCCACATCGGGAAGTTCCATGGCATCACCGCCAGCACCGGACCCAGCGGGCGGTACCGGCTCAGCGCGTGACTGGCCCCGACCGCCGCCGGGTCGGCCAGCGGCTCGTCGGCCAGGAATTCGGCCGCGTTGTCGGCGTAGTAACGCATGCCGCGGACGCACTTGAGCGCCTCGCCGCGGGCCGCGGCCAGCGTCTTGCCCATCTCGGTGGTCATCAGCCGGGCGGCGGCGTCGGCCTCCTGTTCGAGCAGGTCGGCACCGGCCCGCATCCACTCGGCCCGCTCGTCGAACCCCGTGTCGCGGTACGTCCGCCACCGCTCGTGGGCGAGGCCGACCTTCCGTTCGATCTCGGACTCGCTCAACTCGGGAAACGTCCGGACCGTCTCCCCGGTCGTGGGATTGATCGTGGCGATCGCCATGACAGGCCTCCCTCATGGTCGCCTGAGCGCTCGCCGGTCACCGACATGACCTTCGGCCGATCTCGCGAGCGCCCCGCAGGGGTAGGCGTGATGTCTCGACTCAAGTACCGAGCCTATCCGTCCGGAGGCCGGGGCCCTGTCGGTCAGTTGGAACCCCCGTTCAGCGGCCCCGGCCCGGGAGCGCCGATCCGGGGCCGACCCGACCTTTGGCGGTCGTTGACCGGCGCCCGCCTAGCGTGGAAGGACGGCATGGCGGGCCGCGCCGGCAACGACCCAGTCGGAGGCACGGGGATGTTGACGAGACGGGAGTTCGTGTGCCTGGCCGCGGTGGCGGCGGGTGTGGTGGCGACGGGCGCGGGGGTGCGCGGGGCGACGGCGACGGCTCGGGGCCTCCGCAAGTACGTCGACCGGTTGCCCCGGCTGCCCGTGGCCGTCCCCGACAGGACGGTCTACCCGGACGCCGACTACTACGAGCTGACCATGCGTCAGCGGCCGTGGCGCTTCCACACCGATCTCGGCGCCACGGTCGCCTGGGGATATTGGGCGTCCGCCCCGTCCGGCGGGGGCGGGCCGGCCGGTCTCGGCTGCCTCGGCCCGATCCTGGTGGCCCGGCGGCACCGGCCCGTGGTCGTCCGGTACCGCAACGATCTGCCGACCACGCATCTGCTGCACCGCTCGATCGACCCGACACTGTGGCGGCAGGTCCCCGGCTCGCCTCCGGATCCGTCCGGCGGGCGGCACATGGACGACCTCCCCCGCGGCCTCACCGTGTGGAACGTCGTCCACCTGCACGGCGGATGGAACCCGCCCCAGTCGGACGGCAACCCGGGGGCCTGGTTCAGCCCCCAAGGACAGCACGGCCCCCTGTACGGCTCGCTGCCGGGCGCCGCGTCCAACGAGGCGATCTACGCCTACGGCAACCAGCAGCTGGGGACCATGCTCTGGTATCACGACCACGCGATGGAGATCACCCGGCTGAACAACTACGCGGGCCTGTCCGGGGTCTACCTGATCCGCGACCAGGACGAGGAGGCGCTCGGCCTCCCCAGGGGACGCTTCGAGATCCCCCTGGTCCTGCAGGACCGGACCTTCAACCGCGACGGCTCGCTCTTCTACCCGTTTAAGGGCGTGACCCCGTACCACCCGGTCTGGTCGCCCGAGTTCTTCGGCGAAACGCCGATCGTGAACGGCAAGGCCTACCCGTTCCTGGAGGTCCAGCCGCGCCGCTACCGCCTGCGCGTGCTCAACGGGTCGAACTCGCGCTTCTACCACCTGTGGTTCGGCGACGGCCGGACCCGCCTGCCGTTCTGGCTCATCGGGATCGGCGGCGGCCTGCGCGGCTCCGCCCTGCGCCTCACGGAGCTGCTGATGGCGCCGGCGGACCGGGTGGACCTCGTCGTGGACTTCGCCTCCGTGCCGGCCGGAGGCGGCGTCACTCTCATGAACGACGCCCCCGCGCCGTATCCGGGCGGAGGAGGTGGGCCGGCCATCCCCGAGATCATGCGGTTCCAGGTGACCGAGCCCCTCAGCGGACGTGACCCCACGACGCCGCCGGGGAAGCTGGCCCTGCCGCCGTTCGAGCCGCTGCGGGCGGGGGAGGGGACGAGGTGGCGTGAGCGAGTGCTGACGGAGACGACCGACCGGCACGACAACCCGATCCACCTGCAGATCAACGGCCGCTTCTTCTACGAGCCGGTGGACGACTTCGTCCGCGCCGGCGCCACCGAGGTGTGGGAGTACGTCAACACCACGCCGGACGCCCACCCGATGCATGTGCATCTCGTCCAGTTCCACGTGTACAACCGGCAGCGGTTCCGGGCCGACGCGTACAAGAAGGACTACGCCCGGTGGCTGGCGGCGGGCCGGCCCGCCGACGGGAAGCCCGTCCTGGCCAGGTATCTCGTCGGCGGGCCGGTGCCCCCGGCCCCCGAGGAACAGGGCTGGCGGGACAGCTTCGTCGCCCTGCCGCAGATGGTGAACCGGATCATCGCCGCGTACACACCGGCGCCGTCGATACCGGGCATCGCCGGCACCGGGACGACGTACCCGGCCGACTACATCCACCACTGCCACATCCTCGAACACGAGGACAACGACATGATGCGCCCCTGGCAGCTCGTCGGCTGAGGACGGGGACGCCGGTGGCGGCAGGTCAGCCGGCGTCGCCTCCGTCCGCCTGGCCGGCGGATCCGGTCCCGGCGCCGTGGCCGGCGGTCCGGTATGCCGGTCTTTCCCGATAAGCGGGGTATCACCCCGCGGGGTCCTCGCATCATTGAGAGCGGGTACTCCCGTACGGCGCCGGGGTAGACCTTGCCTCGCCTCCATGCGGACCCCCATCCAAGGAGATTCGATGAAGAAACTCGTCAACGACGTGTCCGGCGTGGTCCCGGACATGCTGGAGGGTCTCGCCCTCACCCACCCCGAGATCGCCCTGCTGGACGGACAGACGATCGCCGTACGCGCGGATGTCGCCGATTTCCGGAGGTCGGGCCGGGTGGCGGTCGTCTCGGGCGGCGGGTCCGGGCACGAGCCCGCGCACGCCGGCTATGTCGGGCGGGGCATGCTGACGGCGGCGGTGTGCGGCGACGTCTTCACCTCCCCGTCCACCGACGCCGTGCTGGAGACGATCCGTACGGTCGCGGGCCCGGCCGGCGTCCTGCTGATCGTCAAGAACTACACCGGCGACCGGCTGAACTTCGGCCTGGCCGCGGAGCTGGCCCGGGCTGAGGGCATCCCCGTCGAGGTTGTGGTCGTGGCGGACGACGTCGCCCTCGACACGGGCGAGGGCACCGCCGGCCGCCGGGGCATCGCGGGCACGGTGTTCGTGCACAAGGTCGCGGGCGCGGCGGCGGAGGCGGGGCTGCCGCTCGCCGAGGTGCGCCGGGAGGCCGAGGCGGCCGCGGCCGCGGTCGGCTCGATGGGGGTCGGCCTGTCCGCGTGCACGGTGCCCGCGGCGGGCCGTCCGGGGTTCGAGCTCGGCCCGGACGAGGTCGAGCTGGGGCTCGGCATCCACGGTGAGGCCGGTGTGCGGCGGACCGCCGTCGCGCCGGCCGACGTCGTGGTGGACACGCTGCTGGACCGGATCACCGCGGACCTGGCGTTGGCGCCGGGAGAGCGGGTCGCGCTCCTGGTGAACAACCTGGGCGGCACGCCGCTGATGGAGCTTCAGATCGTCGCGCGGCGCGCGGTCCGCAGGCTGACGGAGCAGGGCTTCCGGCTGGAACGCGCCTGGACGGGGTCCTTCCTCACCGCCCTGGAGATGGCCGGGTGCTCGCTGTCGGTGCTGCGGGTGGACGACCGTCTCCTGGACCGGCTCGACGCGCCGGTGTCGGCTCCGGCCTGGCCGGCCGCGCACCTCGGCCGGGTACGGCCGGAGCCGCTGCGCGTCCCGGGGCCGCCCGCTCCGGGCGGCGTGCCCGCCGCCGGGAGCCGGCCCGCGGCAGCGGCGGCGGGCGGCCCGC
>NZ_BBYJ01000014.1:116798-120975 GCF_001528665.1 Microtetraspora malaysiensis | reverse complement strand
GCTGGAACGGGTGGTCGAGGAGGTCTGCGCGGCCCTGGTCGCGGCCGAGCCCGAGCTGACCATGATGGACCAGGCGGTCGGCGACGGTGACCTCGGCATCAGCCTCGCCCGCGGCGCCGAGGCCGTGCGGCGCGAGTTCCCTGGTTATGGGGAAGACCCCGCCGCCGTCCTGCGCGCCCTTTCGGCGACGCTGCGCCGGGCCCTGGGCGGCACCTCCGGCCCGCTGTACGCGGTTCTCCTGCTGCGCGCGGCGGCCGTGCTGGAGGAGGCAGGCGGGGTTCCGGCGGCACGCGACTGGGCGAGGGCGCTGGCCGAAGGCGCGCGGGCGGTGTCGGAACTCGGCGGAGCGGAGGTCGGCGATCGCACCATGCTGGACGCGCTCGTACCCGCCGCCGACGCCCTGCGCCAGGCGCTCGACGGCGGCGCGGAGCCGTGTGGCGCGCTGTCGGCGGCGGTGGAGGCGGCGCGGAAGGGGACGGCGGCGACCGCCGCGATGACGCCGCGGCGGGGCCGTTCGAGCTATCTCGGTGAGCGTGCGGTGGGCCGGGTCGATCCGGGCGCGGAGGCGGTGGCGATCTGGCTGGAGGTGGTCTCCCGCACCGTGTGCGAGGGGAACTGACCCTCGATCGCGCGGAACGGAGTCTCCGGAGAACACGGACTGCGGGAATCGCCTCGTGCTTTTCGGGCCTGCGGTGCGTGAACGTGTTCGCCAATTCGACCTGCTCCTTCGAGGCGTGTGGCCTCTGGATGGTGAATATCGGGTGGCTCATGCCGCATATCTGGGCACGGCCGATTCTCCGCGCTGAGCGGGAATCCGTCAGCATCGGATTCTGTGCCGCCGAATAATGGCTATTCCGGCGCCCGAAATGATCCCCGCGCGGCGCCGTGGCCGTCGCTCCTCGCGCCCGGCATCGTGCGGTTTCTGCCCTCCCGCGAGGTCGCGCCGTGATCGGAGATCCCGCGCCGGCCCGGAGGGCCGTCCGTCGGCGGGCCGACCTCATCGGCAAAGCCGCCGTTCGCCCCAAAACGGGACGTAATGGAGTTATCTCCGGAGGAAAATTTCGGAACTTATCTGTCCTTTGAGGGGTGCGGCGGGGAGTGGTCGCCGCCGGTGATAATTTCCCAACTTCGCTCGATGACAGATTTAACAATTCGCCTATATGATCGCCGATCGTGGCTGAAGGTGATCTTTCACGCCCGTCGTTGGCCGACGATCTGTTCTTCGTCATCCACCACAACGTGACGGGTCGGGCGCGACTCCATCCGCGTCTCGCGAGTTTGGGGCTGGCGGGTGCCGTCATCGGCGAGTTGATGCTCGCCGAGCGGGTCACCCTCGACCTCGCGCCGGGCCAGGACCGCCTCTACGTGATCACCGAGAACGCCACCGGTGATCCGCTCACCCAGAACGCGCTCGACCACGTCGTCGCCGAACCGCACCACCCGATCGTCACCTGGCTCCACTTCTTCGCCCGTTCGGTCTACGCCGACGTCATGGCCAGGATGATCACCAAGACGCTGCTCAACCCGCCGGCGAGGCACCTGCTGAAACAGCAGCCCGCGACCCCCGTGGACGCGAACACGGCCGCGTGGCCGCTCGCCCGCCTCAACCTCGCCATCCAGCGGCGCAAGCCGCCCGCGATCAGGGACTGCGTCCTCTACGGGCTCGTCGTCGCCACCGGCGGAGCCGCGCGGGCGTTGCGCGAGCACGACGCCGAGTTCGCGGCCGCCACGACCGCCCTGCTCCCTGTGCCGCTGCAGAGACTCATCGCCCAGACCGAGGTCGTCGTCGGCGAAGCCGTCATCAGCCGTCGGTGATCCTTCTTCCCCCCACCCTCACGGAGTTCCGGATGTCCCTGACACAACAACGGCCCAGCGCCGTCTCCACCGCCCTCGCCAAGGATCGGCTCGGCGTCCCGTCGGTCGTCTTCTTCGTCGTCTCCGCGGCGGCGCCGCTGATGGTCGTCGCGGGTTCGGTCCCGACGGTGTACGAGGTGACGGGCGTCATCGGCGTGCCGTTCGCGTTCCTGATGCTGGGCGCGATCTTCGCGCTGTTCGCCGTCGGGTACGTGACGATGGCCCGCCACGTCGTGAACGCCGGCGCGTTCTACGCGTACGCCGCCCAAGGGCTCGGCCGGACGCAGGGGGTGGCGACCGCGTGGGTGGCGCTGCTCGCCTACAACGCGCTGCAACTCGGCCTCTACGGCATCATCGGGTCGGCGACCGAGCCGCTGCTCCTCGACTGGTTCGGCGCCTCGCCCCCGTGGTGGGTGATCGCGCTGGTGGCGTGGGCGGTGACCGGACTGCTCGGGCTGCTTCGGGTGGACGTCAACGGCAAGATCCTCTCTGTCCTGCTGGTTTCCGAGATCGCCGTCGTCCTGGTCTTCGACATCGGTGACCTGCTCCACCCCGCCCCGAGCGGTATCAGCTTCGAGGGCTTCAACCCCGGTTCCCTGTTCGTGTCCGGCGTCGGCGCCGCGCTCGCCACCGTCGTCGCGGGGTTCGCCGGCATCGAGTCGTCGGTCGTCTTCGCCGAGGAGAGCAGGGACCGCAACAGGACCGTGCCCCTCGCCACCTACCTGGGTATCGCGATCATCGCGATTCTGTATTCGATCTCCGCCTGGGCGCAGACGGTGCCGACGGGCCCGGACGGCATCGTCAAGGCGGCGTCCGAGCAGCGGACCGAGCTGATCTTCAACCAGGCGGCCGCCCACCTGGGCTCCGGGGTCTCGACGATCGGGTCCGTGCTGTTCGTGACCAGCAGCATGGCCTGCATGATCGCCTTCCACAACACCACGGCCCGCTACATCTTCGCCCTGGGACGTGAGAACGTGCTTCCCTCGGTGTTCGGCCGTACGTCGGCCCGCACCGCGGCTCCGATCGCCGGATCGGTGCTGCAGACGGCGCTCGGGCTGATCGTGATCCTCGTCTACGCGATCTTCGGCCTCGATCCGGTCACGAAGCTGTTCTTCACGTTCGGCACCTTCGGCGGCCTCGGGCTGCTGACCCTGCTCACCATCACCTCGATCTCGGTCATCGTGTTCTTCGTGCGGAACCCCTCGGGGGAGACGGCGTGGCGGACGCGCATCGCCCCGGCCCTGGCGGCCCTGGCGCTGTGCGTGATGATCGGCATGACGCTGATGAACTTCGACACGGTGCTCGGGGTCGCGCCCGACTCGGTCGTTCGCTGGATCCTGCCCGGCATCTTGGTCGTCGCGATCATCCTGGGCGTCGTGTGGGCCCGCGTGCTGAAGGCGACCAGGCCGGAGGTGTACGCCAACATCGGCCTGGGCGCGCAGGCGGCCGGCGGAGGCCCCCGATGACGGTCGAGATCACCCGGATGACGGACGCGGACGCGGCCGGCGAGATCGTCGCCGACAGGTTCAGCCGCGACGCGATCACCCGTTGGCTCATCCCGCCGGAGCGGGACCGGTTGCCGATCCAGCGGCGGTTCTTCGGCATGCACACCGCGCACGCGCTCGACCACGGCGACATCTACGGCGTGCACGAGTCCGGCGAACTCGCCGGGGTCGCGGTCTGGTTCACCGCGCCGTTCCCCGAGATCCCCGGCCAGGACGAGGCGATCGTCTCCTTCGCCGGAGAGCACGCCGAGCGCTACGCCGTCCTCGGCGAGCTCATGGACAAGCTGCACCCGCAGGAGCCGCACCACTACCTGGCGTTCATCGCGCTGCGGGACGGGCGGACCGGCCGCGGTCTCGGCAGCCTGCTGCTGGAGGAACACCACCGGCGGCTCGACGCCCAGGGGATCCCGGCCTACCTGGAGGCCAGCAGCGAGGCGAGCCGCCGCCTCTACCTCCGGCACGGCTACGTGGACATGCCGGAGCTGCTGCGGCTGCCCGATGGCCCGGTCATGTATCCGATGTGGCGCGCACCGATCTCCGGCGACGGCGGGCCGGCGGACGGCCACGGTCAGGAGAACGGTCGAGACGCCCTCGGCTGATCGCCTCCTCTGGTCGGCGGCGGGGCCACCCGTCGCCGACCGGTCCGTTTTCCAGCCGGTCCGTCCGGCCGGTTCACCGGGGCCGGGTGTAGCCGCGGGTGCGGACGAGGTCGTGGGTGAGCTCGGTGAAGGCGCGGGTGGCGGCGCTGCGGTAGGCACCTTCGCGGTGCAGGAGGGTGACGGTGCGGGTGGGCAGGGGCGGGTCGAGGGGGACGGGGG
>NZ_BBYJ01000014.1:0-116445 GCF_001528665.1 Microtetraspora malaysiensis | reverse complement strand
GGACGGGGGTGAGGTGGGGGTGGTCGTGGGTGATGGCGTCGGGCAGGACGGTGGCCAGCGGGGTGCGCTGGACGATCTCGGTGAGGGCCTGGACGGAGTTGGCCTCGACCGCGATGCGGGGGGCGGCCCGGTGGCGGGCGAAGTAGGCGTCGATGTGGCCGCGGGTGGCGAAGTCGCCACTGAGCAGGGCGAGTTGCTCGTCCTTGAGGGCACGGACCGGTAGGGGTTTGGGCGTCGCCTGGGCGCGCGGGGCGCCGGTGACGAGGCTGAGGGTCTCGGTGAACAGCGCGGTGGCGGTTACGCCGGGCAGGTGGGGGCCGGCGAAGGCGATGCCGAGGTCGAGGTCGTCGGCGAGCAGAGCCGCTTCGATGCGGTCCTGGGTCATCTCCGCCAGGGTGAGGCCGACGCCGGGGTGGCGGGTGTGGAGCTCGGCGGTGAGCGGGCCGATCAGGTAGGCGGTGAAGGTGGGCGTGACGCCCAGGCGCAGGTGGCCGCGGGAGAGGTCCTGGACGTCGTGGACGGCGCGTTCGGCGGCGGCCAGGTCGCGCAGCGCGCGCCGGGCGTGGTCGGTGTAGACGGCGCCGGCGTCGGTGAGCCGTACCGTGCGGCCGGTGCGGTCCAGCAGCTGTACGCCCAGGGTCCGCTCCAGCTGCTTGATCTGCTGGGAGAGCGTGGGCTGCGAGATGTGCAGCTCCTCGGCGGCGCGGGTGAAGTTGCCGTGTTCGGCCACGGCGAGTAGATAGCGCAGGTGGCGGAGTTCGAGAACAGCCATGGGAACGACTATAGATGCCATCAATAGATTCCGTAGCCAATAACTCTTGGACACTATAAGCGCAGGTCATGCATAGTGGATATCGCCTGTGTCGTCCCCGAGCTGATCACTGGCACTGAGCCGGGTGACCTGTTCGTCATCCGTACCGCCGGCAACCTGGTGCCCGCCTACAGCCTCGAGCCACCTGAGAGAAGGACGTACTGATCATGGTGCACGCACAGTTCGACCCCACCGCTCGCCAGGCCCTGGCCGCCGCCGCCGTGGAGGCCAAGACCCGTAAGAACCTCTCCTGGCAGCAGATCGCCGACGCCTCCGGCCTGTCGGTGGCCTTCACCACCGCCGCCGTTCTCGGCCAGCACCCGCTGCCGGAGGAGTCCGCCAAGGCCGTGACCGAGCTGCTGGGCCTGGATGAGGACGCGGCGATGCTGCTGCAGGCCATCCCGACCCGCGGTTCGATCCCGGACCGAATCCCGACCGACCCGACGATCTACCGCTTCTACGAGATGCTCCAGGTCTACGGCACGACCCTCAAGGCCCTGGTCCACGAGCAGTTCGGCGACGGCATCATCTCCGCGATCAACTTCAAGCTCGATGTGAAGAAGGTCGCCGACCCCGAGGGCGGCGAGCGCGCCGTCATCACCCTGGACGGCAAGTACCTGCCGACCCAGCCCTTCTGACGATCCGGCACCGAGACGGCGTCACAGGCGGGCGGCAACGGGGCGGGCCGGAAACAGCCTTCCGGGCCCGCCCCGCCCCGTTCCCCGAACCCCGGGAAGCCGCCTGCCGGCGGCCTGCCACGCCAACCTCCGGAGGACCTCCGTGGACTTCGTCCAGCGCACCATCGACATCGCCCGCCAGAACGTCGCCGAGGGCGGCCGCCCGTTCGCGACCGTCATCGTCAAGGACGGCGAGATCCTGGCCGAGAGCCCCAACAAGGTCGCCCAGACAGGCGACCCCACCGCCCACGCGGAAATCCTCGCCATCCGCGAGGCCTGCACCAAGCTCGGCACCGAGCACCTGACCGGCACCACCATCTACGTGCTCGCCCACCCCTGCCCGATGTGCCTGGGCTCGCTGTACTACTGCTCCCCGGACGAGGTCGTCTTCCTCACCACCCGCGACGCCTACGAGCCCCACTACGTCGACGACCGCAAGTACTTCGAGCTGAACACCTTCTACGATGAGATCGCCAAGCCCTGGCAGGAGCGCCGGATGCCGATGCGCTACGAGGCGCGCGAGGACGCCGTCGAGGTGTACCGGTTCTGGCAGGAGCGCAACGGCGGCGAGCGCCGCGTCGCGGGCGCCCCCACCGCCGCATGACCCAGGTCCGCTCGGGCCGGCGGGCCGTGATGGCCTGGTCCGGCCTCACCGCCGGATCAGGCACGCGATGAGCGTGACCCGCTTGGTCTCCGGGTAATGGCCGGACCCCGGCATGGCCACATGTCGGCCGCGCTTCTGGTACATACGTTCTATGAAGTCACCCACAGCTCAGCGCCTGGGCGTCGTGCCGTCCGTATTCGCCGTCGAGCACCTGTCGCACGCGACGTTCCCCGAGGACGACGAGTGGATCGCGTTGGTGCGCGCCCCCGAGGGCCTCACTGTCGTACGCGAGATCTGGCCGACGGCGTCCGGCGATCGGTGGATCGGCCTGTACGGCGGGGCGAGCCCGCACAGCCTGGACGTGCCGGGCATGCTGGCGGCGATCGTGGGGCCGCTGGCCGAGGCGGCGATCCCGGTCTTCGTCGCCTCGACGTACCACGGTGATCTGGTGCTCGTGCCCGAGCCGAAGGTCAAGGAGGCCGTCGCCGTTCTCGAAGACGCGGGGCACCGGGTGGACACCACACACCTGCGATCGGCCGACATCTAGCCGAAGGCGACGGCCCGGCGGAGGCGACGACTCCGCTAGCGGCCGTGTCGCCAGCGGGAGGTGAACTCGCGCAGGGCGGCGAGAGCGTCCGCGGCGAGGACGTCGGGATGGGCGGCGTCGCGCAGGTTGTGGTCGATCCCCTGGAGCACGACGCGTCCGGGACCGGTGGCGAGGGCCCGCCGCAGGGCCTCGGTCAGCGCGTCCGTGGTGGCGCAGGGCACCTGCGGGTCATCGGTTCCGCAGGTCAGCAGGACGCGGGTGCCGGGGTGGAGGCGGCGTGCGACGTCCGGGGGATAGATGGCGTCGTCGGTGTCGATAAAGCGCCGGTTGACCCCCTCGAACGACTGGAAGAGCTGGGCGACGGGCGCGGGCAGGTCGGTGGTGTCGACCGGGCGATGGGCGCGCAGGTCGCCGATCGCGCGGTCGACGGCCGCGTCGATGACGCGTCGCTGCTCGGGAGTGAGCTGCCCGGCCTCGGTGGCCTTGGCGATCTGGTCGTGCAGTTGCAGAGCGACCAGGTCCAGCAGGCGGAGCGCCTGGGGCTGCAGGAGCGCCAGGCCCGCCGGGCGCGGTCGTACCTCGTCGGCGATCACCAGCGCGGTCATCGCTCCTTCGCTGTGCCCGATCACGGACACGGCGCGTCGGTCGGTCTCCGGCTGACGGAGCAGCAGGGTGTAGGCGGCGGCCGCCTGGCGCACGAAGGCCGGGTAGTCGATGTCCTCCGGGTGGCCGGTGTGGGCGCTCGGGCCGGTCTTGCCGCTGCCGTACTTGTCGAAACGCAACGTGATGATCGTGTCCTCGCCCAGCGCGGCGGCGACCTTCGCCAGGGTGCCCGGCGTCAGCACCGGTGGCTGGTCGCCGTTGCGGTCGGTCGGCCCGCTGCCGGGGAGCAGCAGCGCGGCGGGCAACCGCTGTCCGCTGCGGTGCGCGGGCACATGCAGGGTGCCGTAGGTCCGGGTGCCCTCGACGGTGAACACCACCTCGCGGTCCTCGGCCGGGACGTCGCGCGGCGCGGCGTGCGCGGGGGAGGCGGCGATCGTCGTGGCCGCGACCACGAGCGTGGTGAGCGTGATTCGGCGCAGGGGCATGGGGATTCGCTCCTTTGGGGGAGGTCCGCGTGGGGAGTGGCCGGGCCGACGCGATCAGGCGCGGGGGATGGCGCCCTCGATGAGCGCGACGGTGGCGCGAGGGTCGTCGACCTGTACGACGAGGCGGGCGTAACGCTCGTCGGTCAGTTCGATGACGACGGCCTTGGCGGGGTTCTGCACGTCCCAGAAGACCCACTCGTCGTCGAGGTGGAAGGAGCCTGCGGTGATCACACCGGGCAGGTGCGTCCCCGGGGAGCGGATGCCCTTGGCCTCCCTGATCATGCCGGGGTCGTGGGTGACGCCGCGGACGTTGGACAGTGGAATGGTCAGACGGCTCTTCAGCGCCCAGAGCTTGTCCAGCCCTTCGATGACGACGACCAGCGCGTCGCCGTCGACCTGCACTCGTGCCATGTCGTGCTCCTTATGCGGAAGCGTCAGGATTGTGGGGAGTCGTGGAGGGAAAGGCGCCGCGCCAGAGCGGCGCCCGCCTGCTCGGGCCCGGCGCCGGACGACGTCGTCCTGGCGCGCAACCGGAGCCCGAGCAGTGCCGAGGTAAGGGCACCCGCCAACCCCGGCGCGGAGGTGTCGCCGGCGGCGAGCGCCTCGTCGAGGGCGTCGAGGGCCGCGGTGACCTCGACGGCGACCTCCGGGTCCGTCGGCGCGAGTTCGACCGCCGCCATCAGAAGCAGGTCCAGGGCCGCGCCGTCCCCGTGGACGGCGAGGGCCCGGCGCGCCGCTTCGGCGAAGTCGCGGGCCTCGCCGATCGTGGCGATCAGCGGACGTACCTGGTGCTCCACGTGCCAGCGCAGGGCGGCCATGTACAGGCCGCGCTTGCTGCCGAAGGTCTTGTACAGGCTGTTGCGATGGACGCCGAGGTGGGTGACCAGGTCGTCGATGGAGACACCGTCGTACGCCCGGTGCGCGAACAGTGTCGCCGCCGCTCGCACCACCTCGGTCTCGTCAAACCCTCTCGGTCGGCCCATGTGACGATCATAGAGCGTTTAGGAATGAGCAGTCAAGAACGATCGTTCCTAAAGCCTGGGGCCGTGGAGTTGCCTCCAGAGCGAACTGCGCATTCTTCGCATTCGGGTTTGAAGGGGTAGGTTCCGCCTCGATAGAGTCGCCCTCCCGTGGACGTCTACCTGACCCAGGGCAGAGCAGTCCTTTTCCTCGCACCGTTGGCCATCGCGCTCCTCACCCTGCCGTTCGTCTCGCGGCAATACCGGGGGTTCGGCCAGATCGGCGGCTGGTCAGGGGTCGTCGCCATGCTGGTCGTGCTGTACGGCTGCGGCGTCGTGGCGTTCACCCTGTTCCCCCTTCCGAAGGTCACGCCGGGCTTCTGCGTGGCCAGGGTGGCGCTCGCCACTCCGAAGCTCCAGCTCTTCGGGAGTTTCGCCGACATCGCCCGGGAGAACGTCGGCGCCGGGCTGTTCACCACGCTCGGGGATGGCGCCACGCCGGGCCTGGCGGCCGTGCGCCTCGCGGTGGCAGGGGACGGCACTTCAGGCAGCGAGCCCGCCCACGGCACAGCCCTCGTGGCGGGTGCCGCGCCCGGGGGCTACGCGTCGCGGCTCCGCAGGACGGTCCGCATTTGCCGTACTGGTCCTTTTGGAACAGCGGGGCGTGCTCTCCCGGTGGACCGGGACGTCGATCGTCACCCGCGCGTCCCTCCAGCGGATGATCGAGCAGCCACGAGAGGCGACGCCGCGTCTCCGGTGAACCGGCCGTCGCGGTCGCGTTCGCCGGCGCGGAGTGTGCGTTAGAGCGTCCGGGCATTCGGGCATCCAGCACAATGACCGACAAAACGTCGCCCCCCGGATGCTGTGCGCGAGAGCTGGGGGTTCCACGATGACGCACCGGCCAGACCCGGGAGATGCCGAGGCCGATCGCAGCCAGGAGATTCCGCTGGAGGACGAGTACTCGCGCCGGCGGTTCCTGACGTACTCGGCGGCGGGCGCCGTGGCGCCGTTCTTGATCGAGCAGGCGTCCGCGATTCCCGGCACGACCCCGGAAGCGGCGGCCGGCGTGACGAACTTCGTGGTCCAGCCGACGCCGTCCTGGTACTTCGTCCACCGGGAGAACGGATCGGAGGAGATGAAGTGGGGCCCCGCCGGACAGGCGGTGCTCGCCGGCGGGGCCGAGGGATACGGAGAATTGACGCCCAACGACCGGATGTACATCCACAACCGGGCCCGCCCGCCACGGATCGACCGTCGAACATGGCGGCTCAAGCTGACCGGCGACGCGCTCGCCCGCCCCCGGTCGTTCACGTATGACGAACTGCTGGCGATGCCCCATGTGACGCTGAAGCGGACGATCGACTGCGGCGCCAACTGCTCCGCTTTCTTCCCCAAGCTGCCGCCCGGCGGAGCCGACGGCCGCTGGCTTCCGGTCGGCTACACCCAGTGGCACTTCGGCGCGGTGGGAGCCGCCGAGTGGACGGGTGTGCGGGCCAAGGACGTGTTGGCGGCGGCCGGGGCGGAGTCACCGGTGGACGTGAAGTTCACCGGTCTGGACGTCATCGTCAACCGCAGCTTCCCCGGCGGGACGATCCGCTACTCGCAGGTCGCCTCCGCCGACAAGGTGCTCAAAGACGACACCCTGCTGGTGTACGGCATGAATGGGCGGGACCTGCCGGTCGACCACGGATACCCGCTCCGTCTGCTGCTGTCGGGATGGGCCGCCGTCACCTACGTGAAGTGGCTCGGTGAGATCGAGGTGTCGAAGCACCGCATTCCGCCGGCGGGACTTCAGACAAGGCATGTGCTTGTCGGTCCTGCCTATGCCAAGCCGGTCGCCCTGAGCGTCGGCCCCGTCCGCAGCGCCATCGAGCACGACCCGGAGGTCACACTCGCTCCTGGTGACATCACGCTGCGCGGGCGGGCCTGGTCGGGGTCCGGCGCGATCGATCGGGTCGACGTCTCGGTGGAGAAGCTGGCCTCACCCGGACGGTGGGTCACCGAGATGCCATGGCGCGCGGCGAAGCTGCTGAGTTCGCCCGAACCCTACATGTGGGTGCGGTTCGAGGTGCCCTGGCCAAGGGTCAAACCCGGCCAGTACCGCGTGATGTCACGCGCGAAGGACAAGGCCGGCAACATCCAGCCCCGCCCGGAGGACGTCGTATGGAACCAGCACGGGCTCGGATACAACGGGCACCACCCGTTGGAGCTGATCGTCGTTCCGGACAAGGACATGCCCTGATCCCGGGGGACCGGCCATTACCCCCTCACAGGTAGGCCAGCAGTCCGTCCAGTGGTCGTGGCACGCGATCGAGCTCCAGTGCCGCGACGAACGGGCCTGAGTAGCGGATCTTGCGGCCGCCGCCTGATCCCATGAACCGGCGCAGCTGGTCGTGAGTGCTGCGCCCGCGCCATGTGGGTTGCTTCTGGAGTGTGCGAAACGAGCGAAGCTCGCCCTCGGCATCGACGACGCGTTCAACCGCGGCGGTGCCGAGCGCGCGGATCAACTCGTCTTCCAGGTCGGCCACGCACGCGAAGAATCCGAGCGCCTCCAGATCGCTTCTGCCGAGATCGGACCCAAGGCCGGCCCGCTCGAACCCCCTCCGGAAGGCGCCTTCTTCGCCGACGTCATACAGACCGGCCAGCCGGAGATTGCGACCGGGAGGGCCGAACGTGCCGACGTACGTCCCGATGTTCGTGGCGCCGCCCATCGCCACGACGGAGATGCCTTCGGCCGCGAGGTTTCGGCCCCGGCGCTCGGCCAACGCGTTGACGGCCGACTCATCACTGGTCCCCTCGACCAGGACCACGGTGTGCGTATGGTTCACGCGCTCAGCCTTGCACCGAATCCGGTGAGGTTTGTACCCATTTTTCGGCGTTGAACGATGTCACGACCGGCGGCCATGGGCTTACCTCCACTGGAACGTGTCGTCGCTGAGCGGTGGAAGCAAGACGTCCGCCGCGGAGATGACCGCCCGGGGCGAAGCGAGGGCGGCGGCCTTCACGCCGACGCCGGGGTAAAGATGGATGCCGACGAGTTCCCGGTAGTCGAGCCAGCAAATGTCCCCGTCCTCGAAATCATCGTGCTCGACTGTGGCCAAGCCGCCGCGGACCGCTTCACTGATGAACGCGCGGAAGACCAGGTGGAGCTTGCGGGGGGCCGCGGTGTTCCCCGGCCGGTGGACCATCTGGTCCTGAAGCCAGGCGAGGTGCAGGCCATCCGCGTCATCGAGGTCGAGACGCAGCTCCTCGGCCAGCTCCCGCCGGAGGGCGTCATGGATGTCCTCCGCATGCCCAACGTTGCCACCGGGAATCGAGTAGTGGTCACCGCCAGAGCGGGGCCGACGGATGAGTGCCACCTCGGATCCGCAAAAGAGCAGGCACGCGGTCCGATGCTTGATCCGGGTGAAAGGGAGCTCAGCGTGGCCGGAACATCGCAGCGGAGGGGAGATCTTGAAGGAATCTCGCGGCAGCTGTCACAAGCCTGAAGCTTGTCCGGTCTCAGCTGGCGACCGGGTGCCAACGAGGCGGCCCGGTGGACGAAAGGGAACGCGATGAAGATCGTGGTAGTCGGTGGTACGGGCCTGATCGGGTCGAAGCTTGTGACGAAGCTGGGCGAGCATGGTCACGAGGCGGTGGCGGCGGCGCCGAGCACCGGCGTCAACACGCTGACCGGCGAGGGACTCGCCGAGGTGCTGGCGGGTGCGCAGGTGGTGATCGACGTGTCGAACTCGCCGTCGTTCGAGAGGGCGGCGGTGCTGAAGTTCTTCGAGACCTCCACGGGCAACCTGCTCGCGGCGGAGGCGGCGGCGGGCGTGGGCCACCACGTCGCGCTGTCGATCGTGGGCTCCGAGCGGATGCCGGACAACGGCTACTTCGCGGCAAAGATCGCCCAGGAGAAGCTGATCGAGAAGTCGGGGATCCCGTTCTCGCTCGTGCACTCGACCCAGTTCTTCGAGTTCGCCCGCGGCATCGCCGACGAGGCCACGGTGGATGACAAGGTGCACATCGCGCCCGTGCTGTTCCAGCCGATCGCGGGTGACGATGTGGCCCAGGCGGTCGGCAGGGCCGCGGTAGGGACGCCGTTGAACGCCATGGTCGAGATTGCCGGACCGACCCAGTACATGATGGACGAGTTCTTCCGCCAGGCGCTGGCCGCCTGGGGCGACCCGCGTGAGGTGGTCACCGACCCGCACGCGCGCTACTTCGGCAGTGAGCTGAGCGAGCGGTCGCTGGTCCCGGGTGACGGCGCCACTCTCGGCACGATTCGCTACCACGAATGGCTCGGCCGGAACGCGATCGGCAAGTAGCCCGGGCACTTGTAGCTCACGCGAGGTGGTTCCACACCTGGCTTCGCCATGCGGGGACGCCCTGGACGGGCCGCGCCGGGCGGTTCAGTGCAGGTATCCGCCTCCGTCGCAGATCAGGGATTGTCCGGTGACCATGGCGCCGTCGGGGGAGGCGAGGTAGGCGACCAGGCCGGCGAAGTGCTCCGGGGTGACGAACTCCCGGATCGCCTGCCGGCCCATGGTCCGGGCGAACACCTCGTCGCCGGAGTGCGCGCGGGTGCCGGGGGTCGCCACCTGCGCGGGCATCACCGCGTTCACCGTGATCCGGTGCTCGCCGAGCTCGCGCGCCATCACCCGCGTCATCCCGATCAGCGCGCCCTTGCTCGCCACGTAGCCGAGCTGGCCCGGCGCCCCGGTGAAGAAGGTACGGGACGCGACGTTGACGACGCGTCCGCGATACGCGCTGTCCCGCAGCAGCGGGAAGCAGGCCTGCACCATGAGCAGGGCGCCGACCGTGTTGACGTCGAAGAAGCGGCGCATTTCCTCGGGCGTCGTGTCGAGCAGACTGGCCCGGCCGGAGAGGAGGCCGGCGTTGTTGACCAGGATGTCCAGCCCGTCGAAGCGGTCGGCCACCTCGGCGACGGTGCGGCGGACCTGGCCGGCGTCGGTCACGTCGCACCGCCAGACGCCGATCCGCCCCGGGCCCGCCTCGTCCTCCAGGCCGGGCATCTCGGCGATGTCGAGCGCCGAGACCGAGCAGCCCTCCCTGGCCAGCCGCCGGGCGATCGCCCGGCCCAGCCCGCCGGCCGCGCCGGTCACCACCGCCACCGTGCCGGCCAGCCTGAACGGCTGGGGCCGTACGTCACCGGCGGCGGGCGGGGACAGGTCGTTCACAGGAGACGGTTCCCTTCGGGGGCGGGGCTGCCGGTCGGGTCAGCGAGGGTCAGGGAGGGTCAGGGAGGGGCGGGGAGGGTCAGGCGGGCACCATGCCGTGCGGGTCGATGACGAACTTCCGCGCGACACCGCTGTCGAACTCCGCGTACGCGCGGGGAGCGTCGTCGAGCGGGATGACCGTGGCGTTGACCGCCTCGGCGATCCGCACCCGGTCGCTCAGGATCGCGTTCATCAGGCCGCGGTGGTAGCGCATCACCGGGCACTGGCCGGTGGTGAACGACTGCGATTTCGCCCAGCCGAGCCCGATCCGGATCGACAGCGAGCCCACCTTGGCGGCATCGTCCACCGCGCCGGGGTCGCCGGTGACGTACAGGCCGGGAATGCCGAGCCGGCCTGCGGCCCGGGTGATCTCCATGATCGAGTTCAGCACCGTGGCCGGGGCCTCCTGGGCGCCCGTCCCGTGCCCGCGGGCCTCGAACCCGACGGCGTCCACCGCGGCGTCCACCTCGGGCACGCCGAGGATCTGCTCGATCTGCTCAGCCAGCGAGGCGTCCTTGGTGAGGTCGACGGTCTCGCAGCCGAAGCTGCGCGCCTGGGCCAGCCGCGCCTCGTTCATGTCGCCGACGATCACCACGGACGCGCCGAGGAACTGGGCGGAGTGCGCCGCCGCCAGCCCGACCGGGCCCGCGCCGGCCACGTACACCGTGGACCCGGAGGTCACGCCCGCGGTGACCGCGCCGTGGTAGCCGGTGGGGAAGATGTCCGACAGCATGGTCAGGTCGAGGATCTTCTCCAGAGCCTGGTCGCGGTCCGGGAACTTCAGCAGGTTCCAGTCCGCGTAGGGGACCATGACGTACTCCGCCTGCCCGCCGACCCAGCCGCCCATGTCGACGTATCCGTACGCCGAGCCGGGCCTGTCGGGGTTGACGTTCAGGCACACCCCGGTGTGGCCCTCCTTGCACATCCGGCAGCGCCCGCACGCGATGTTGAACGGGACGGAGCACAGGTCGCCGACCTTGATGAACTCGACGTCCCGGCCGACCTCGACGACCTCGCCGGTGATCTCGTGGCCGAGCACGAGGCCGGCGGGCGCGGTGGTGCGGCCGCGCACCATGTGCTGGTCGGAGCCGCAGATGTTGGTCGAGACGACCTTCAGGATGACGCCGTGCTCGCATACGCGGCCGACGTTCGCCGGGTGCACGCCGGGGCCGTCCTTCAGCACCAGCCCGGGGTAGTCGATGGAGTCCACCTCGACCTTGCCTGGACCGATGTAGGTCACTGCCTTGTTGCCGGCCACGTCGTCGCCTCCTGGGAGATCCGGTTGTTCGGGTCTGGTGCGACGTTAACCAGCCCCGCCAGAAGGGATAACTCGCGAATGACGGCATCTCGGACGGCGGAGTGTCGCGGCGGGGCTACGTCATTCGTCGCGAGCCCGCCGGTTTCCGCTGCTCGGAGGCGGGCGGCGACGACGAGGCTCCGGGCGTCCCGGTGAGCGTCTGAAGCTTTTCTTCCATCCCACGAAAGCCCGCTTTGCCGGGCCGATAGCGCTTGGTCACCCTTGAGCGCACAGCAGTGAGCCAGGTCACACAGCCGGAGAACGGCCGAAGGCGCAGGTCAGAGGCGCCGCCGCGCACCCCCTGGAGAGTTCCACGGCACCGCACCGGCCGCCCGTCGCCGTCACCGAAGCAGGAGGACGCAAGTGAGAACGAGGACCCAGCGAATGGCTGTCCTTCTGGCAGCGTTCCTGGCGATCGCCGCGTGCAGCGGCGACCCGGGCGCTTCCACCGGGGCCGCGCCGGCGGACGAGACGTCGGCGGCCTCCACCCCGCAGAAGGGCGGGGAGATCACCGTTCTGGAGGACTCGGCGTTCGCCGGAAGCTGGCCGACCGGCCTCGACCCCGCGACCAACACCACCGGCGGGGCCAACATCGCCATGATGGGCGCCATCTACGGCGGGCTGTTCCTGCTCACCGCGAACGGCGACGGCGGCGACGCCAAGGTCACGCCCAACCAGGCGGAGAGCTACGAGCTGCTCGACGGCGGCAAGACCGTGAAGATCAAGATTCGCCGGGGCGTCACGTTCTCCGACGGCACCCCGTTCGACGCCGAGGCGGTGGTGTTCAACCTCAAGCGCAACCTCGGCGCGACGTGTACCTGCACGCCCAAGTGGCCGCTGGTCAAGGACGGCATCGACGTCGAGGGCGGCGACACCGTGGTGCTCAGGTTCACCCGGCCGTACGCCTCCGTGATCAACGCGTTCCCGATCTCGAACGTGAACTGGATCGTCTCACCGACCGCGCTGAAGCAACTCGGCGACGACAAGTTCCGGGTGACCCCCGTCGGCGCGGGGCCGTTCACGGTCGTGTCCAACCAGCTCAGCTCCGAGCTGGTGCTGGAGCGCAACGCCCAGTACTTCAAGGACGGCCTGCCGTACCTGGACAAGCTGACGTTCAAGTCGATCGGCGGTGACCAGGCGGCCTACCAGGCACTGCTGGCCGGCCAGGCCCACGCGTACGAGGGGATGAACACCGTCCCGCTGATGGAGCAGGCGCAGTCCGGCGGCCGGCTCACCGTCACCATGCAGCCGCCGACCTCCCCGTATGTGGTGCAGCTCAACTCGAAGGCGACGCCGTTCGACGACGAGCGGGCCCGCCAGGCGATCTATTACGCCACCGACTTCGAGGCGATCGCGAAGGGGCTGTTCAAGGACCGCTTCCCGGTCAGCCAGTCGTTCACCGCGCCCGGCGGCCTGTTCCACCACGACGCGGTGCCCGGTTACCGGGGGCACGACCTGGCCAGGGCCAAGCAGCTCGTGCAGGAGCTGGGCGGGCTGAATGTCGAGCTGGGCACGCTCGGCAACTACGTCGCCAAGCAGGTGATGATCGCGCTGCAGACGCAGTGGCAGGAGGCGGGCATCACCACCACGATCAAGGACTACCAGCTCTCCACCCTGGTCCAGCAGTTCAACTCCGGCAAGTGGCACGCGATGCTGCAGACCGCCGGAGCCTGGGACCCGGCCGGCGGCGTCGGCGTCGCGTTCCGGTTCGCCTCGACCTCGCCGTTCAGCGGGGTGGCCGACAAGGCGCTGGACGACATGTTCGCCGAGGCGGAGGGCACCGTCGACCCGGCCGAACGCGACGCGATCTACACCAAGGCCGGGCAGTACATCAGCGACAAGTCGTACGCGCCGTTCGGCCTCGCCTTCGCCCCGACGAACCTCACCGCCAAGGGCGTGCACGGACCCGGCCTGACCACCAGGATCCCGCCGTTGGTCGTCAACTCCGGGGTGCTGTGGGACGAGGTCTGGAGGAGCCAGTGACGGCGGTGGCCGCCGGGCGTCACCGCGGCGTCGGGGGGCGGCTGTTCGCCTCGCCCAGCGTTCGGCTGGTCGGCAAGCGGCTGCTCATGGCGGTCCCGATCACGCTCGGGGTGAGCATCCTGACCTTCTGGGTGCTCAACCTGATCCCCGGCAACGCCGCCCAGCAGCTCCTCGGCGCCGACGCCACGCCCGAGCAGATCCGCGCGATGGAGCTGCAGCTCGGCCTGGACAAGCCGGCGCCGCTGCGCTATCTCGACTGGCTCGGCGGCGCGGTCACCGGCGACCTCGGCCGCTCCCTGGTGAGCGGCCAGTCGGTGGCCGGGCAACTGGGCGAGCGGCTGGCGGTGACCGGCGAGCTGGTCGCCATGGCGTTCGTCGTCTCGCTGCTGCTCGCCGTGCCGGTCGCGTTGCTGGCCGCCTACCACCCGAACCGGTTCTTCGACCGGCTCAGCATGTTCGTCAGCGTGACCGGGCTGTCGGTGGCCAACTACGTGCTGGCCCTGGTGCTCGTGCTGGTGTTCGCCGTGCGGTTCGCGGTGTTCCCGGCGATCGGGTTCGTCCCGCTGTCGGAGAGCGTCGGAGGCAACCTGCACTCGCTGGTGCTGCCGTCCGCGGCGATCGGCATCCCGATGTTCTGCCTCTACACCCGCTTCCTCCGGGGCGACCTGGTGGACCAGATGCAGGGGCAGGACTACGTGGTCACCGCCCAGGCCAAGGGCGTCGGTCCGTGGCAGGTGCTGCTGCGGCACGCCTTCCGCAACTCTTCTTTCGGGCTGATCACCGTTGTCGGGCTGAACCTGAGCACGCTGATCGGCGCCACCGTGATCATCGAGCAGATCTTCGCCCTCCCCGGGCTCGGCCAGCTCATGTTGCAGGCGATCAACACCCGCGACATGGCCGTCGTCCAGGCCTGCGTCGTGGTGTTCGCCGTCGTCGCGGTGCTGGCGAACCTGCTCACCGACCTGCTCTACGCCGTACTCGACCCGAGGATTCGCTATGGCAGTCGTTGAAGCGCCGCCGGTGCCGGCCGCCGACGCGGACGAGGCCGCTCCGCGGGCGCGGACCTGGACCCGCGGGCTCGGGGTGGCCGTGCCGGCGGCGCTGCTGGCGCTGGTCGCCGGAGCCTGCTTCCTGGCTCCGCTGGTCCTGCCCGTGCCGTCGCCGACCGGCGGCAACATCCTGGAGGCCGGCCTGCCCACCGGCTCGCCCGGCCACCTGCTCGGCACCGACCCCAACGGCAACGACATCCTGTCCCGCATCCTGTACGGCGGGCAGACGTCGCTGATCGTCGCGGTCACGGTGAACCTGCTCGGCCTGGCGGTCGGCGGCACGCTGGGCGCGCTGTCCGGGTACGTCGGCGGCGCGGCGGACACCGTGATCATGCGCCTGCTGGACGTGCTGATCGCCTTCCCGTCGCTGGTTCTGACCCTCGCGGTCGCGCAGAGCCTGGGGCCGAGCCTGACCAACACGATCCTGGCGCTGGGGTTCTTCAGCGTTCCGGCGTTCGCCCGGATCTCCAGGGCGGCCACGCTCAGCCTGCGCGAGCAGCCGTTCATGGCGGCCGCGCGGCTCTGCGGGACGAAGGGGTGGCGGGTGCTGCTCCGGCACATCGCGCCGAACATCGCCCCGCAACTCACCACGTTCGGGATGCTCGGCATGGGTGTCGTGATCGTCATCGAGGGCGCGCTGAGCTTCCTCGGTCTCGGCATCCCGGCGCCCGCGCCGAGCTGGGGGAACATGATCTCGCAGGGGCAGGCGAGCCTGTCCGCGACCCCCATGCTCGTGCTCTGGCCCAGCCTGATCCTGTTCGTCACAGTGCTCGCGTTCAACCTGCTCGGCGAGAGCCTGCGTACGCGGTGGAGTGTCCGATGAGTGTCAAACGAGACGAGGTGCTCACCGCGGACCCGGCGGAGCCGGCCGGCGCGGCCGCCCTGCTCGAGGTACGGGACCTGCGGATCCGGTTCACCAGGGGCGGCCGCCGGGTGCACGCGGTGAACGGCCTGTCCTACCGGCTCGACGCCGGCCAGATGCTCGCGATCATCGGCGAGTCCGGGTCGGGCAAGAGCGTCAGCGCCCGCGCGCTGCTCGGGCTGCTGCCGTCCTCGGCCGAGGTGTCCGGCTCGGCCAGGTTCGAGGGCGCCGAGCTGGTCGGCATGCCCGAGCGGGAGATCCGGCGCAGGCGCGGCCGGGACATCGCGATGGTGTTCCAGGACCCGGCCCGCTCACTCAACCCGACCATGCGGATCGGCGCGCAGATCACCGAGGCGATCCGCGCGCACTCGGGGATCGGCCGGAAGGAGGCGGACGAGCGGGCGGTCGAGTTGCTGAAACTGGTGCGGCTGCCGGCCGCGGAGCGCCGCTTCCACGAGTACCCGCACCAGCTCTCCGGCGGCATGCGCCAGCGCGTGGTGATCGCCATCGCGCTGGCCGGCGAGCCCCGGCTGCTCATCGCGGACGAGGCGACCACCGCACTGGACGTGACCACCCAGGCGCAGATCATGCAGTTGCTGGTCGAGCTGCGGGAGCGGCTCGGCATGGCCGTCGTCATGATCAGCCACGATCTCGGGCTGGCCGCCAGCTACGCCCAGCACGTCGTGGTCATGTACGCGGGGCGGGCGGTGGAGTACGCCTCGGCGCGCCGGCTGTTCGGGCACGTGCGGATGCCGTACACCCAGGCGCTGCTCGGCGCCGTCCCGCTGCTGGAGCGGGAGCCGCACGCGCCGCTGCCGGTGATCTCCGGCCAGCCGCCGGATCCGGCGGCGATCCCGAAGGGCTGCGCGTTCCGGCCGCGCTGCGCGTCGGCGACCGGCCGGTGCGAACAGGCGCCGCCCTTCTCCGAGCACGAGCCGGGGCACTGGTGGGCGTGCTGGCACCCCGCCGAGGACCCGCCTGGCGGCTCTGGCGGCAGCGGTGGCGGCGGCGAGAACGGAGCGACGAGATGACCGAGACGCGCGCGGGCGACACCCCGCTGCTCGAGGTGCTCGACATCGTGCAGGAGTTCGCGGTACGTGGGCCCGGCGGGGTGAAGGGCGCCGTCGTGCACGCTGTGTCCGACGTGTCTTTCCAGATGGGCCGGGGCGAGACCTTCGGCGTGGTGGGGGAGACCGGTTCCGGCAAATCCACCCTGGCCAGGTCGATCATCCAGGCGCCGCGCCCCAAGTCGGGCGAAGTGCGCTTCCTCGGCACGGATCTGATGCGGCTGCGGCGCAAGGCGCTGGTGGAGGCGCGCCGCGACATGCAGATGGTCTACCAGGATCCGTTCGGCTCACTGAACCCGCGCTGGCGGATCGCCGATCTGGTCGAGGAGCCGCTGCTCGGGTACGGCGTGCGCTCGGCGGCCCGCCGCCGGGAACGGGTGCGGGAGCTGCTCGACCTGGTCGGGCTCGACCCCGGCGTGTTCGGCGGACGCCGCCCGTACGAGCTGTCCGGCGGGCAGTGCCAGCGCGTCGCCATCGCGCGGGCCATCGCGCTCAACCCGGCGCTGATCGTCTGCGACGAGGCGGTGGCCTCGCTGGACGTGCTGATCCAGGCGCAGGTGCTGAACCTGTTCGAGCGGCTGCGGTCGGAGCTGGGGCTGTCGTATCTGTTCATCTCGCACGACCTGGCGCTGGTGAAACAGATCAGCGACCGGGTCGCGGTGATGCACCTCGGGCAGCTCGCCGAGATCGGGCCGTCCGAAGAGCTCTACCGGCGGCCGATGCATCCGTACACGGCGGCGCTGCTGGACTCGATCCCGGGCCTGGACCCGGTCACCGGCGAGGCCCGCAGGCCCACGCCCCCGCAAGGGGAGCCGCCGTCGCCGATCGACCCGCCGAGCGGCTGCCGGTTCCGCACCCGCTGCCCGCTCGCCCAGGCCAGGTGCGCGGACGAGCGGCCGGCGCTTCGCGAGCTCGCGCCCGGCCACCAGGTGGCCTGCCACTTCCCGCTCAACTTCCCGCTCGACGCGGACACGACCACCGACACGACCACCGACACGGCCGCGACCACCGACACGACCGCCGGCACGGCCGCGCGCCGTACGGACGCCGGCCTTACGGATCCCGGCGACATTTCCTTTCCGTGACGCGAAAGAGCCGTCGATCACGTGGTCAACGGCCCGGCATAGTGAGGTCACCGCGGCCGACCGCGTACGGCCTCACCTGCGACTTTCCGCTGAATCCGCCCGTACCGCGGCCGCCGTCGCGGCCACTCGAGAATCAGGAGACGGGGCTCAATGAGCATGACCACTCGCGCCGCGATCTGCCGGGAACCCGGCAGGCCGTGGGAGATCACCGACGTCGAGCTGGACGAGCCGCGGGCGAACGAGGTCCGCATCAAATTCATGGCCGCGGGGCTGTGCCACTCCGACGACCACATCCAGAAGGGCGACGCCGCGATGCGGTTCCCGGTCGTCGGCGGGCACGAGGGCGCCGGCATCGTGGACGCCGTCGGCGAGTCCGTGACCCGGGTGGCGGTCGGCGACCACGTCGTCTGCTCCTTCATCCCTGCGTGCGGGGCCTGCCGCTACTGCTCCACCGGTCGGCAGAACCTCTGCGACGCGGGCAAGAACGCCTCCACTGGCATGTTCCTCGACGACAGCTTCCGCTTCCACCTGGACGGGGAGGACCTCGGCGGTCTCTGCGTCCTCGGCACCTTCTCCGAGTACGCGGTGGTGTCGGAGTTCTCCTGCATCCGTATCCCGGACGACATCCCGTTCGAGATCGGCGCGCTGGTGGGCTGCGGCGTGCCGACCGGCTGGGGTTCGGCGGTGTACGCCGCCGGGGTCCGGGCCGGCGACACCGTCGTGGTGTACGGCTCCGGCGGGGTCGGCAGCAACGCGGTGCAGGGCGCGCGCTTCGCCGGGGCGAAGAACGTCGTCGTGGTGGACCCGGTGCCGTTCAAGCGGGAGATGGCCGAGGTGTTCGGCGCCACGCACACGTTCGCCGACGCCGCCGAGGCGCACGACTTCGTCGTCGACACCACCTGGGGCGAGCTCGCCGACCACGCGATCATCACGGTCGGCGTGCTGCACAACGAGGTCATCGAGCACGCGCTGAACGTGGTCGGCAAGAGCGGCCAGGTGACGGTCACCGCCGTCGGCAACGGCTCGCTCGACGCCCACCCCGGCATGCTCATCGGGTACCAGCGGCGGGTGCAGGGCGCGATCTTCGGCGGCTGCAACCCGCTCCACGACGTCCCGCGCCTGCTGGAGCTGTACCGCTCGGGCGACCTCAAGCTCGACGAGCTGATCACTCGTACGTACCGCCTGGACGAGGTCAACCAGGGCTACCAGGACATGTTGGACGGCAAGAACATCCGCGGCGTGATCGTCCACGAGCACTGACACGAGCACTGAGGAGCATCTGATGACGACTGTCCTTCCCGGCTCGGGAGTCGACTCCCTGCAGGTCGACGACGTGCACCTGATCGGCGGGGAGTGGGTCCCCGCGATCGGCGGCGAGACGATCGACGTGATCAACCCGGCCACCGGCGAGGTCCTCGGGCGGGTGCCGCGCGGCACCGCCGCCGACGTGGACGCCGCGGTGCGGGCGGCCGCCGCGGCCTTCCCCGCCTGGCGCGACACCAACGCGACGGCGCGCGGCGCCCTGATCCAGCGGTGGGCCCAGCTCATCGAGCAGCACGAGGCCGAGCTGGACCGGCTCGAGTCCAAGGAGGTGGGCCGCCCGCACTGGGGCCCGCCGCCGATGGCCCGCATCCTCACCTTCGTCGCCGGTCAGGCCGACAAGGTCCTCGGCCACTCGATGCCGACGTACTCGCCGGACGTGCTCGGGCTGACCCTGCGCGAGCCGTACGGCGTGGTGGGCAGCGTCATCCCGTGGAACGCCCCCGGTCCGATGTTCGTCAACGATGTCGGCCCCGCCATCGCGGCCGGCAACACCATCGTGATCAAGCCGGCCGAGGACGCCCCGCTCACCCCGCTGGCGCTGGCCCGGCTCGCGCAGCGGGCGGGCATCCCCGCGGGCGTGATCAACGTGGTGACCGGCTACGGCCACGAGGCGGGCGCCGCCATCCCGGCCCACCCGGGCATCAACCGGATGAGCTTCACCGGCTCGCCGCAGACCGGCTCGCTGGTGATGGCGGCCTGCGCGAAGAACCTCATCCCGGTGCACCTGGAGCTGGGCGGCAAGTCGCCGCAGGTCCTGCTGGACGACGCCGACCTGGACGCGGCGATACCCGCGATCGCCGCCGGCATCACGCTGAACACCGGCCAGATCTGCGCCGCCGGGTCCCGCGTCGTGGTGGACCGGAGCATCCACGCCGAAGTCGTGCGCCGCCTGGCCGAGCACATGCGCCAGGTGAAGGTCGGGCCGTGGCACCAGCAGGTCCAGATGGGCCCGCTGATCAACGGCAAGCAGCATGACCGGGTGCTCGACTACATGCGGATCGGCAGGGAAGAGGGCGCCGAGCTGGTCACCGGCGGCGGCGTCCCCGAGGGTGAGCTGTTCGAGCGCGGCTTCTTCGTCGAGCCCACCCTGTTCGACCGGGTGGACCCGGGGATGCGGATCGCCCAGGAGGAGATCTTCGGGCCGGTCCTGTCGGTGATCCCGGTGGACGGCGAGGGTGAGGCCCTCGAGGTGGCCAACGGCACCGAGTACGGGCTGGTCGCCTCGGTATGGACCCGCGACGTCGGCCGCGCGGTACGGATGTCGCGCGGGCTGCAGGCCGGCCAGGTCGCGGTGAACGCCGCGCTCGGCGGCGGAGTGATCGGCGCTCCGTTCGGCGGCTACAAGCGCAGCGGCTTCGGCCGGACCATGAGCGCGGAGCATGTGCTCGAGTACACCCAGGTGAAGGCGGTGTCCATCCGTGGCACGCGCTGACCGTCGCGGCATCCGGCTGCGGGTCCTGATGGAGCCCCGGCACGGATCCACCTACGACGACATCCTCGCCCTCGCGCTGACCACCGAGCGGACCGGGTTCGACGCGTTCTTCCGCTCCGACCATCTGATGGGCGTCGACCCCGCGGACCGCACGTACCGGCCGACCGACTGCTGGACCACGCTGGGCGGCCTGGCCCGCGACACCCGGCGGGTACGGCTCGGCGCGCTGATGGGCGCGGCCACGTTCCGCGCGCCCGGCCTGCTGGCCACCATCGTCGCCTCCGTCGACGAGATGAGCGGCGGCCGGGTGGAGCTGGGGCTCGGCACCGGCTGGTACGCCCGCGAGCACGCCGCGTTCGGCCTGCCGTTCCCGGAGACCGCCGAGCGGTTCGACCGGCTGGAGGAGCAGCTCGCGATCATCACCGGGCTGTGGCGCACCCCGGCCGGTGACGAGGAGGGCTTCTCCTTCGCCGGGAAGCACTTCGAGATCGAGGCCAACCGCACCCCGCCGCGGCCGGCGCAGACGCCGCATCCGCCGATCCTGGTCGGCGGCACCGGCCCCCGGCGCACTCCGGCCATCGCGGCGAAGTACGCGACCGAGTTCAACTCGGCGCTCGGCGGAGACCTGCGCGAGCGGTTCGACGTGTTCTCCCGCGCCTGTGAGGCGATCGGCCGCGACCCGGCGGAGCCGCGCCGGTCGTCGGTGCTGCCGGTCGCCTGCGGCTCCACGCCCGCGGAGGTGGAGCGCCGGGCCGCCGTCATCGGCTCGGAGTTCATGCGTACCAACGCGGCGATCGGCTCGCCCGAGCTGGTTGTGGAGCGGATCGAGGAGCTGAGCATGCTCGGCGTCGACACCGTCTACCTGCACATTTACGACATCCACGACCTCGACCACGTCGAGCTGATCGGCGCCGAGGTCCTCCCGCACGTCACGGCGTTGGAGATCGCGGAGCCGTGAGCGCCGCGACAGAACGGGGAAACCGATGAGCATCACCACCCGCGCTGCCATTGCCCGCCGGCCGCACGCCGGCTGGGAGCTGGCCGACCTGCAGCTCGACGAGCCGAAGGCGCACGAGGTCCGCGTCAAGTTCCACGCCGCCGGACTGTGCCACTCCGACGACCACATCACCGCGGGCGACGCCCCGGTGCGGTTCCCGATCGTCGGCGGGCACGAGGGCGCCGGCGTCGTCGAGTCCGTGGGCCCCGACGTCCGGCGGGTCAAGCCGGGCGACCGGATCGTCTGCTCCTACATCCCGGCCTGCGGCGCCTGCCGGCCCTGCTCGACCGGGCACCAGAACATGTGCGTCAAGGGACTGAACGCCGGCACCGGCATGTTCCTCGACGGCACCTACCGGTTCCACCTGGACGGGGAGGACCTCGGCGGGTTCTGCTCGCTCGGCACCTTCTCGCAGTACGCGGTGGTGTCGGAGTGGGCGGTCATCCCGCTCCCCGACGACATCCCGTTCGAGATCGGCGCGCTGGTGGGCTGCGGCGTGCCGACCGGCTGGGGCTCGGCGGTGTACGCCGCCGGGGTCCGGGCCGGCGACACCGTCGTGATCTTCGGCTCCGGCGGGGTCGGCAGCAACGCGGTGCAGGGCGCGCGGTACGCCGGGGCGAAGAACGTCGTCGTGGTGGACCCGGTGCCGTTCAAGCGGGAGATGGCCGAGGTGTTCGGCGCCACGCACACCTTCGCCGACGCCCGCGAGGCGCACGACTTCGTCGTCGAGACCACCTGGGGCCAGCTCGCCGACCACGTGATCTGCACCCCCGGCGTGCTCACCGAGGAGATCGTCAACGCCGCCGTGCAGATGACCGGCAAGGGCGGCAAGGTCACCGTGACCGCGGTCGGCAAGCTGACCGAGCGCGCCGCGCACGTGCACGCCGGCCACCTGATCGGCTACCAGCGGCAGGTGCGCGGCGCCCTCTTCGGCGACTGCAACCCGCTGTACGACGTGCCGAGGCTGCTCGGCCTGTATCGCTCAGGGGATCTCAAGCTCGACGAGCTGGTCACCCGGAAGTACCGGCTCGACGAGATCAACGATGCCTACCGCGACCTGGCCGACGGCAAGAACATCCGCGGCGTCGTCGTCCACGAGCACTGAGCGACCCGCATTCCTGGAAGGAACTTCTGTGTTCACACCTGGCTTCGTCGCGCCTGAGGACCGAGACGCGGTCACCGCGATGCTCCGTACCCAGCTCGACCGGCTGCCCGCCCGCTCGCCGTTCTACGCCGACCTGTTCGCCGAGCACGGGGTCGACCCGTCGGCGCTGATCTCGCTGGACGACCTGCGCAAACTGCCGTTCACCAGCAAGCAGATGCTGCGGGAGTCGCAGGCGGCGGGGCCCCCGCTCGGCCGGCACGCCGGGGTGGACATGACGGAGATCATCCGGGTGCACGCCTCCACCGGCACCACCGGCACGCCGAGCTGGGTCGGGGTCACCAGGCGCGACTCCGAGGCGTGGACCGAGATGGTGGCCCGGGCCTTCCACACCATGGGCGCCCGCCGTGAGGACGTCGTCCTGCACGGCTCGGGGCTCACCCTGTTCGTCGGCGGCCTGCCGATCCGCGACGCGCTGGAGCGGATCGGCGCCACGATGGTCCCGATCGGGACCGGCGCGTCGGACAAGGCCGTACTCGCGATGGACACCCTCGGCGTCACCGCGCTGCACGCCACCCCCTCGTACGTGCGCTACCTGGCCGAACATGTGCGCAAGCTGGGCCGGGACCCGCGGGAGTTCGGCATCCGCAAGATCTTCGTGGGCGGCGAGCCGGGCGGGGGCGAGCCGGCGTTCCGCCGGAACGTCGAGGAGGAGTGGGGCGCGCCGGTCACCGAGGGCCTCGGCAACGCCGACATGGCGCCGGTGCTGTTCGGCGAGGCGCCGGGCAGCGGCGGGATGCGCTACACCGGCGGCAAGCACGTGGTGGTGGAGCTGATCGACCCGGAGACCGGCGAGCCGGTCGTCCCGGAGCCCGGCGTCACCGGCGAGCTCGTCTACACGTCGGTGGACCGGGAGGCGTGCCCGCTGGTCCGGTTCCGCACCAGGGACCGGATCGTCGTCACCGGCCTGGCCCCGGACGGCGCGCCGCTGATCCGCTGCGTGGGCCGTACCGACGACATGCTGATCGTGCTCGGCGTCAACGTGTTCCCCTCGGCGGTGCGCGACCTGGTGCAGACCCTGCACCCGCGCACCAACGGCGCGATCCAGATCGTGCTGCCCGAGGAGGGCCCCCGGGTCGAGCCGCCGCTGCGGGTCGAGGCCGAGTGGGGCGACGAGCCCGGTGACCTGGACGGCCTCCGCCAGGAGATCGAGGGGCTCATCCGGTCCCGGCTGACCGTCCGGGCGGTCGTGACGCTCGTCCCGCCCGGCTCGATCGAGCGCTACGAGCTGAAGTCCCGGCTGACCCGGATCGCCGGCTGATCCCGGACCCCGCCCCCGAACCACGGACGCATGGAGGAGACCTATGTCCGACGACCCGTTGAACGATCCGTTCGCCGGAGCCGGCGAGCGATGGATGGAGGGCCGCACCGCGCTCGTCACGGGAGCCGGCCAGAACGGACGGTTGCCCGGCGTCGGCTACGCGATCAGCCGGCTCGTGGCCGCGCACGGCGCCCGCGTCGCGGTGCTCGACCGGGACGCGGACGCGGCCAAGCGCACCGTCGAGCGGATCGCGGCCGACGGCGGCGAGGCGATCGCGGTGGTCGCCGACGTCACCGACGACCGCGCCTGCGCCGATGCCGTCGCCGAGGTGACCGGCCGGTTCGGACGCCTCGACGCCCTGGTCAACAACGTCGCGGCCGGCGACCGAGCCGGACTGTTCGAGGTGACGCCCGAGCGGTTCGACCAGCTTGTCGACATCAACCTCAAGTCGGCCTGGCAGGTCACCCGGCACGCGGTGCCGGTGCTGCCGCGGGGCGCCGCCATCGTGAACATCTCGTCGGTCGGCGTGCGGATGCGCGGCCCCGGGATGGTCTACTGCGTGGCCAAGGCCGGGCTGGAGAACCTGACCGAGGGCGCGGCCACCACGCTCGGCCCGCAGGGCATCCGGGTCAACTGCGTCCAGGTGGGCGCGATCTGGGGCGCCTTCGCCGCCGCCAACATGTCCGAGGAGATGCGCGGCCCGCGCCGGGAGAGCACCGCGCTGAAGACCGAGGGCACCTCCTGGGACATCGCGCACGCCGCGCTGTTCCTGCTCAGCGACCGGGCCAGGTGGATCTCCGGGCACACCCTCGCCGTGGACGGCGGGCCGCCGCACCGCTTCCCGGCCGCGCCGCCGATCACCTCGGTGCCCTCCTGACGCGGCCGCGCGCCCGGACGAGCCAGACGGACCATCACGAGAGAGGCCACCTCATCAATGGGAGAGACCGTACGCGCCGCGGTGCAAGTCGGCCCCAGACAGATCGAGATCCGCGAGTTCCCGCGCCCGAAGATCGGCCCCGACGACGGCCTGCTGCGGGTCGAGGCCAACGGCATCTGCGGCAGCGACGTCGAGATGTACAAGGGCCACATGCGGATGGGCAGCGGGAAGCCCCTGGTGCCCGGCCACGAGCCGATGGGCATCATCGAGGAGATCGGCGAGCGGGCCGCGGCCCGGTGGGGCGTGCGGCCGGGCGACCGGGTGGCCCTGGAGGTCATCGTCCCCTGCCGTAACTGCCACAACTGCCTGATCGGGCGGTACCAGTCCTGCCCGAACCGCACGCTCGGCCACGGCGTGACCGGCATCGACGTGGAGCCGTCCCTGTGGGGCGGTCTCGCGGAGTATCTCTACCTCTCGCCGGGGGCGGTGCTGCACCGCATCGACGCGAGCCTCCCCGCCGAGGTCGCGTCCATGTTCAACCCATTGGGCGCCGGGGTGCGCTGGGCCTGCCACCTGGGCGGGATCCAGCTCGGCGACACCGTGCTGGTGCTCGGGGCCGGGCAGCGCGGCCTCGCCTCGGTCATCGCGGCCCGCGCCGCGGGCGCCGGGACCGTCATCGTCACCGGGCTGGAGGCCGACCGGCACAAGCTCGCGCTGGCGCGCGAGTTCGGCGCCGACCACACCATCGTGGTGGACGGCGACGAGGCGGAGGACACCGTCGAGCGGGTGCGTGAGATCACCTCCGGCGCGATGGCCGACGTGGTGCTCGAGCTGACCCCGATGGCCGCGAAGCCGATCACCGACGCGCTGCTCGCCGCCCGGCACGGCGGCCGGGTCGTGCTGGCCGGGCTGAAGGGCGACCGCGAGGTGCCGGTGCGCACCGACCTGGTGATCAACCGCGCGCTCACGCTCGTCGGCGCGTTCGGCGTGGACGCCCGCGCGTACGCGGAGGCGATCGCGATCATCGAGTCCGGCCGGTTCCCGCTGGAGAAGATGCACACCCACTCGTTCGGGCTGGACGAGACAGCGCTGGCCATGGAGACCCTCGCCGGCGAGGTGCCGGGCGAGGCCGCGATCCATGTCTCGGTGCACCCCAATTCCTGATCAGCGACCGGGAGGTCCGAATGCTCGTCGACGCCCACGCCCACCTGCTGCCGCGGGACTACCCGGAGGACGCCCCGGCGTGCTTCCCCCGGATGGAGGCCATCGACGGCGACACCGCGCGCCTGCTGGTGTTCGGGGCGATGCGGTTCCGCGCCCGTGACGTGTTCTTCCAGGCGGAGCGCCGGGTCGAGGAGATGAACGCGTCCGGCGTGGACGCCGAGGTGGTCACCCCGATGCCGCCGCTGCTGCGCTACGACCTGCCGGTCGCGGACGGGCTGGCGCTGGCCCGGCACGTCAACGAGTTCACCGCGACGCTGTGCGCCGTCGCGCCGGAGCGGATGATCGGCTTCGGCATGGTGCCGCTGCAGGATCCGGACGCCGCCGCGGCGGAGCTGGCCGCGATCCGCGCGGCCGGACTGCACGGCGTCGAGATCGCCTCCAACGTGCTGGGCGCCTCGATCGGCGACGAGCGGTTCCTGCCGTTCTTCGCCGAGGCGGAACGGCTCGACCTGCCGATCTTCGTGCACGCCATGCCGGCCGCGACGGACCGGCTGCCGTCGTCCGCGGCGGGCACGTACGTCGTCGGCCTGGAGGGGGCGCTGGCCGCCGCGTCGCTGATCACCGGAGGGACCGCGGCCAAGTGCCCGAACCTGCGGATCTCGTTCAGTCACGCGGCCGGCGGGTTCCCGCTCATGGTGCCGCGCGCCCAGTACTTCTGGAGCGGCTCGTGGAACGAGGAGCCGCCGAACCCGGAGCGTGCCGTCATGCCGGACGACGGCCCGTCCCCGCTGGAGTACGCGCGCCGGTTCTACTTCGACTCGATGGTGTTCGACTGGCGTGCCCTGCGGTACCTGGTCGACCTGCTCGGGCATGACCGGCTGCTCGTCGGGTCCGACTTCCCGGCGATGCTCAGGGAGGAGCCGGCCGGACGGTCGTTGCGGCTGCTCGGGCTGCCCGAGGAGGAGCTGGAGGACATCACCTGGCACAACGCCTTCCGGTTCCTCGGGATCGACCCGCCGCGCTGAGCCGGCGGGGTCGCGGGACGAGGCGTCGGCGGGGTCGTGATGGCAGGGCCCCGCCGACGCCTTCTCGTGCCGGTCGCCCGTTGGCCGGGCGACCGGCGTTCCCCGTGCGGGTCAGGCGGGGAAGCCCACCGAGTGGGTGTCCATGAACTCGCGGATGCCCTCGACGCCCATCTCTCGGCCCATGCCGCTGTGGTTGAACCCGCCGAACGGCGCCCGCTCGTCCAGGTGCGCCGCGCCGTGCGCGTTCACGAACGTGTAGCCGGTGCGCAGCCGGGCCGCGATGGCCGCGGCCCGCTCGGGGTCCTCCGTCCAGACCGAGGAGCACAGCCCCGACCAGGTGTCGTCGGCCCGGGCCACCGCGTCGTCCTCGTCGTCGAACGGCAGGATCGGCAGGGTCGGGCCGAACTGCTCCTCGACCACCACGCGGGCGTCGTCGGCCGGGTCCAGCACCAGGGACGGCCGCAGGAAGTTGCCGCGGGAGATGTCCTGGCCGTCGGCGGCCGCGCCGAACTCGCGCACCTCGGCGCCGGACGCGCGGGCCTGGTCGAGCAGCTCCCGGACGTAGTCCCGCTGCCGGGCGCTGTGCAGCGGCCCCATGGTGACCCCATCGGCCAGACCATGGCCCAGCCGGGTGGCGGCGAGCAGCTCGGACAGGCCCTCCACCACCTCGCCGTAGCGGGACCGGTGCACGTACAGGCGCTTGGTGGCCATGCAGATCTGTCCGGTGGAGTCGAAGACGCCGCCGAACAGCCGCCGCATCGCCTCCGGACCCAGGTCGGCGTCGGCCAGCACGATCGCCGGGTCGTTGCCGCCCAGCTCCAGCGCCACCCGGGTCAGCGACTCCGCGGCCATCGACATGATCCGCCGGCCGCCGAGGGAGCTGCCGGTGAAGCAGACCTTCTTCACCCGGTCGTCCTGGACCAGCGCCGCGCCGATCTCCGCGTCCGGGCCGGTGACCACGTTGAGTACGCCCGGCGGCAGCGCCCGCGCGACCATCTCGACGCTGCGCACGGTCGCCAGCGGCGCGGTGGGCGGCGGCTTCACCACGACGGTGTTGCCGGCCAGCAGCGCCTGCGGCAGCGAGGCGGCCAGGATCGCGAGCGGCCAGTTGAACGGCACGATGATCGTCACGACGCCGAGCGGCAGGTAGGAGATCTCGGTCCGGTACGGCGGAGCCGGCAGGGTGGTCACCCGCCCGACCTCCCCGGCCAGGCCGACGGCGAGCCGGAAGCGGTGCTCGAACACGATGGAGTCGATGACGGACTCCATCCGGATCTTGCCGTTCTCGCGGGTAAGCACCTCGGCCGTGGCCGGGCGGTCCGCCTCCAGCGGCGCCAGCGCGGCGGTCAGCAGCGCGGCGCGCTCATCCGGGGCGAGGGCCGCCCAGGCGGGGAAGGCCCGGTGCGCCGCGGCGACCGCGGACTCGGCCTGCTTGGCGTCGGCGGCCGCGGCGTAGCCGACCACCGACGCGCCGTCGGCCGGGTCGATCACCCGCAGCGCGTCGCCGGCCTCCCGTGTCTCACCGTCGATGTAGAGGTGGGTCCTGATCTCGGGTAGCTGGTCCAGGGGGGTCATGGCTCACCTCGAAGTCGTCGCCGGGCGGGACCGCGGATCGCGTCCCCGCATGCGTCCGGCCACGCTACAGCGCGGCGCGGCGCTTTCCGGCAGGCATCGGACCTGGTCACGGCGGTGCGATCCGGCAGGTGCGACCGCGACATCTGACGTAGCCGCGCCGCGCGCGCGGACGGTTGTCCCGCCGTCGCCGCGGCGGCTAGTGTGCGCGGACTCGCCGCCGGGGTGATCCGCCCGGACCGGCCTGTCGATGGTTTGGAGGAACCTCATGCCGACCGTTCGCGACACGACGTACGACCTGCTGCGCACCTGGGGGCTGACCACCGTGTTCGGCAACCCCGGCTCGAACGAGCTGCCGTTCCTGGACGGCTTCCCGGCGGACTTCCGCTACGTGCTCGGGCTGCACGAGGGGGCGGTCCTGGCGATGGCCGACGGGTACGCCCAGGCCACCGGCCGCCCGGCGCTGGTCAACCTGCACTCGGCGGCCGGGCTCGGCAACGCGATGGGCAACCTGGCCAACGCCCGCGCCTCGAACACGCCGCTGGTGGTGACGGCGGGACAGCAGGCTCGCGCCATGATCGGGCTGGGTTCGGTACTGGCCGAACCGGAGATGACCCGGGTGCCCGAGCCGCACGTGAAGTGGGCGTTCGAGCCGGCCAGGGCGCAGGACGTGCCGCGCGCGCTGTCGGAGGCGTTCCACCTGGCCATGCTGCCTCCGGCGGGTCCGGTGTTCGTGTCGCTGCCGCTGGACGACTGGGCTCGCGAGGTGGACGCGGACGAGGTGGCGCACCTGGGCGCCCGGCGGGTGCGCGCGGCCGGCGCCGCCACCCCGGAGCTGGTCGCCGAGCTGGCCGACCGGCTGGTCCGGGCGCAGGCTCCGGCGCTGGTGGTGGGGCCCGAGGTGGACGATGAGCGGGCCTTCGCGACGGTGGTCGCGCTGGCTGAGCGGCTGGCCGTGCCCGTGTGGACCGCGCCGACCCCGCCGCGCTGCCCCTTCCCGACCCGGCACCCGCTCTGGCGCGGCGTGCTGCCGCCGAGCATCGCCGGGGTGGCCGAGCACCTGACCGGCCACGACCTGGTGCTGGTCCTCGGCGCGCCGGTGTTCCGTTACCACGCCCACCGGCCGGGGCCGTGGCTGCCGGCGGGCGCCGAGCTGGTCGCGGTGAGCGCCGACCCGGCGTCGGCGGCGCGGGCCGCCTTCGGCGACGCCCTGGTGGCCGACGTCGCCGCGGTGGCCGCCCAGCTTCTCGACGCGCTTCCCGACACGCCCGCCCGGCCCGCGCCCGCGCCCGCGCCGATCGAACGCCCCGTCGAGGGCGAGCCCGGGGACGCCCCGTTCCGGGCGGGTGAGGTGTTCGCGCTGATGGCGCGGACCCTGCCGCGCGGCGTCCGCATGGTCAACGAGTCCACCTCGAACACCAGCCAGTTCTGGGAGCACCTCGACCTCGCCGGGCCGCGCGGGCTGTTCTTCCCCGCCGCCGGCGGACTGGGGTTCGGGCTGCCCGCGGCGGTCGGCGTGGCGCTGGCCGACCCGGGCCGCCCGGTGGTCGCCGTGCTCGGCGACGGTGCGGTGCAGTACGGCGTGGCCGGGCTGTGGACCGCGGCGCAGTGGAACCTGCCGATCACGTTCGTGGTGCTGCGCAACGGCACGTACGGCGCGCTGCGCGGGTTCGTGGACCAGCTCGGCGTCACCGGCACGCCCGGGCTCGACCTGCCCGGCATGGACGCGGTGCGGATCGCGGAGGGGTACGGCCTGCCCGCCCGGCGGATCGCGGGCGGCGCCGAGCTCGCGGCGGAACTGGCCGCCGTGGCGCCGGACCGCGGCCCCCGCCTGGTCGAACTGTCGATCTTGGGGGAGACCCGCAGGCTGGGGTGAGCCGGGGTGCGCGGCCGCCCGTCACGCGACACATGACGTAGGCGCGCCGCCACAGAAGACCCACGACTCGGCGTGTCCCGCTCACTTACATTCCGTAGAGCCCGTGAGACCTTCGACACATTCGGGGAGGTCTCACGCCCCTATCTGCCATCCGGCGTCCAGAGGAGTACCCATCCGTGGCCCTATCGCCAACTTCCACCGGCCCGTCTAAAAAGGGCATCTTCGCGGCCAGCTTCGTCGGCACGTCCATCGAGTGGTACGACTACTACATCTTCGGCACCGCCGCCGCGCTCGTGTTCGGAAGCCTGTTCTTCCCGGAGTTCTCCTCCGTGGCGGGCACCCTCGCCTCCCTCGCCACCTTCGCCGTCGGGTTCATCGCCCGCCCGCTGGGCGCCGCGATCATCGGCCACTTCGGTGACCGGATCGGCCGCAAGTCGATGCTGGTCCTCACCCTGCTGCTGACCGGCGGCTCGACCTTCCTCATCGGTGTGCTGCCCACCTACGCGGCCATCGGGGTCGGGGCGCCGCTGCTGCTCGTCACCCTCCGCCTGGTCCAGGGTTTCGGCGTCGGGGGCGAGTGGGGTGGCGCGATCCTGATCGCCACCGAGCACGCCTCTCCACGCCGCCGCGCCGTCTACGGCAGCTTCGCCCAGTTCGGCGTCCCGGTCGGCGTGCTGACCTCCAACCTGGCGTTCCTGGCCGTCTCCGGCATGTCCAACGACGCCTTCATGTCGTACGGCTGGCGCATCCCGTTCCTGCTCAGCGCGCTGCTGGTGGTGGTCGGCTTCCTGGTCCGCAGCAGGCTGCACGACGCGCCGGAGTTCGAGCGGATGAAGGAGTCCCAGAGCGTCAGCAAGGCTCCGGTCTCCGAGCTGTTCCGGCGGGAACCGCGCAAGCTGCTGATGGCCAGCCTGGCCTCCATCGCGCCGCCCGCGATCGGCTTCACGGTGATCGTCTACATGCTCACCTACGGCACCAAGGTCGTCGGATTCGACCGGAGCACGCTGCTCACCCTGATCCTGCTGTCCACCCTGGTGTGGATCGGCACGATCGTGGTGTCGGCCGTCCTCTCCGACCGATTCGGCTCGAAGAGGATCTACGTCATCGGCACGCTGACCGCCGTGGTGTGGCCGATCCCGATGTTCGCCCTGGTCGACACCAAGAGCACCGGGCTGGCGCTGCTCGCCTTCATCGGCGCGGCGATCGTGCAGGGCATCATGGCCGGTGCGCAGGGCGGCCTGTTCACCGAGATCTTCGATGTGCGGATCCGCTACAGCGGTATCTCGATCGCGTACCAGCTGGGCGGCATGATCGGCGGTGCGGTCACCCCGTTGGTGCTGACCGCGCTGTTCGACGCCTACAACTCCTCGACCCTGATCGCCTGCTACGTGGCCGGTCTCTCGCTGGTCAGCTTCGTGGGCATCCTCGGGCTGCGCGGCGGGGCGGCTGTCCAGGAGGAGCGGCCGGTGGACGCGGCGGCGACGGCGGCGGAGGCGGCCGGGTAGGGCCACCGCCACTTCCCCAGGCGCCCGGACGCGTTCTGTGTCCGGGCGCCACGCTGCGTCATTGCCGGATTTTTACCTTGTAGTACTATTTTTGACGAAAGTCACAGTGGCGCGAGGCAGAGGTACGAAGCGACGTGGCACCCCCTGTCGGCGCTGCCCGGCAACCAGGCTCGGTGGACGAATCCACGCTGCGGGTCCTGCTGGAGGTGTCCGCCGACGGCCTGGCAGTACTGGACGGCGACGGCCGGTTCGCCTCGGTCAACCCCGCCGCCACGCACATCCTCGGGCTTCCCGCCGCGGAGCTGCTCGGCCGACGGGCCCCCTTTCCCCTCGACGACCGCCCGGATTCCGGGGAGCGGCCGCGCGCCTCGTGGTCCGCGCCGGACGGACGGCGGCGCGACCTCGACTACCGCGTCGCCCCGCTGGAGCGCGGCGGCCACGCGGTCTGGTTCAGCGATGTCACCGACGCCCTCAGGCAGCGGGAGCGGCTGACCGCCATCGTCCGGGCCGCCTCCAGCGTCGCCGACACCGCCTCGCTGCGCGCCACCCTCGACGCGGTGGCGCGCGAGGTGGTGATGACCGGGAACATCACGGCGGCGCAGATCCTCGCCCTCGACGACCCGCGCGAGGAGTTGCGGGTACTCGGCATGGCCGGCTTCGGCGACGCCCACGACTTCACCGAACGGCTCAGCGCCTGCCGCCGGCGGGGCGCCCGGATGCACTTCATGGACGCGTTCGAACGCGGCGCCCCGGTGGTGGTCCGGCACCGTAAGCGGGTCATCATGGCCGACCCGTCCTGGGCCCCGCTGCACGCGATCATGGGCTACCCCGACTGGGACGGCTTCGCCGCCGTGCCGCTGGTGGCGCGCGGCCACACCGTCGGCGTGATCAACGCGTACTACATGCCCGGGGAGGACCCCGGGGCCGGCTCGCTCGCCTTCCTGGAGGCGATGGCCGACCACGCCGCGGTCGCCATCGACATCGCCTCGCTGATGGCGCAGACCCGATCGCACGAGCGCCGCCGGCTGGCGCGGGACCTGCACGACTCCGTGGTGCAGCAGCTCTTCTCCATGCGGATGCAGGCCAAGGCGCTGCGCGCCCAGCTCGACGGGCCGGACGCGGACCCGGCCCGGGTGCGTCGCGGCGCCGAGGAGCTGGCCGAGCTCTCGCAGAGCGCGCTGGCCGACCTGCGCGGGCTGGTGTTCGAGCTGCGCCCGCTCGACCTGGCCGAGCGCGGCCTCGTCGACGCCGTACGCGCGCACGCCGCCGGGGTCGAGGCGCGTACCGGCCTGGTCGTGGACGTGCAGGCGCCCCCCGGCGCGGACCTGGACCTCGCCCTCGACGTTCAGGAGGACCTGTACCGCATCGTCCAGGAGGCCCTGCACAACGTGGTCAAGCACGCCCGCGCCGGCACGGTGGAGATCAGGTTCCGCCGGTCGGCCGGCGGCGGCCTCGCGGTCGCGGTGACCGACAACGGCTGTGGCAAGGGACGCGCGGCGGGCGAGGCCGCGAGCGGCGGGCCCGGCCGGGACACGCTCGGCCTGGTCTCCATGCGCGAACGGGCACAGCGGTGGGGCGGCCTGCTCACCGCAGGCCCCCGGGCCGAAGGCGGCTGGACCGTCGGCGTGACACTTCCGGGCCCCGGCACGCGCCGCGCGGGCACCGGAGAGGGGAGGAACCGATGACCGGTGAGAGGACCGCGACCGAGGTCATCCGCGTCATGGTGGTCGACGACCACGCCATCGTACGGAGGGGCCTGCTCGCCTACGTGGAGACCGTGCCCACCCTTGAGGTGGTGGGGGAGGCGGCCGACGGGCAGCAGGCGGTCGCCCAGCTCCGGCAGTGGCAGACCCTCGGCGAGCCGCTGCCGGACGTGGTGCTGATGGACCTGCAGATGCCGAAGATGGGCGGCGTGGAGGCGACCGAGGCGATCACCCGGGCGCACCCCGAGGTGAAGGTCGTCGTGCTGTCCAGCTTCGGCGAGGCGGAGCGGGTGCACGCCGCGCTCGCCGCCGGCGCGGCCGGTTACCTGCTCAAGGACGCCGACCCGGACGAGGTGGTCACCGCCATCCGGGCCGCCGCCGACGGCGAGGTGCACCTGGACTCCGCCGTGGCCCGCCAGCTCACCCGGCGGATGGCCGCGCCGCACGTCGGGCTCAACGCGCTGACCGCGCGGGAGCGGGAGATCCTCACCCTGGTCGCGCAGGGCAACTCCAACCGGGACATCGCCGACCGGCTGGCGATCAGCGAGCGCACCGCGCGGACCCACGTCAGCAACGTACTGACCAAGCTCCAGCTCTCCTCGCGCACCCAGGCGGCGCTGCTCGCCATCCGCGAGGGCCTCATCCCGCCGCCCGCCTGACCCGCCCGCCTGACCCGCCCGCCTGACCCGCCCGCCTGACCTGCCCGCCTGACCTGCCCGCCTGATCCGCTCAGCGGGGAGAAACCGCCGGAACCGCGACGGATGACGTAGACCCGACCGGCCGCATCGGTCGCCCCGGTGCTGACATCGGGCCGATTACCCGCGCGGCCCGGATTCCTAGGGTTGTCCATGGGCACGGCCGCCTGGCCGCGCCGCACACCTGTGACAACGCCAGGGAGGTCAGCGCCATCGTGATCGCGTCCCCCGTCCTCGACGCCCACGCGTCCACGACCCGCACCGTCTCGGACTTCGAAGCCGACCTCGTCGTCGTCGCCCGCCGGGACCGGGCCGAGGGCGTCGTCGGCGTGGAGTTCGCGCTGCCGTCCGGCGGCGCGCTGCCCGCGTGGACGCCCGGCGCGCACATCGACGTGGTGATCCCCGGCGGGCCGACCCGCCAGTACTCGCTCTGCGGCGACCCGGCCGACTCCGCCCACTGGCGGATCGCGGTGCTGCGCGAGGCCGACGGCCGCGGCGGCTCCCGCTGGATCGCCGACGAGCTCGCCGAGGGCGCCACCCTGCGGGTGCGCGGCCCACGCAACAACTTCCCGTTGCGGCCGTCCGGCCGGTACCTGTTCGTGGCCGGCGGCATCGGCATCACCCCCCTGCTGCCGATGATCAAGGAGGCGGACGCCGCAGGAGCGGACTGGGTGCTGCACTACGGCGGCCGCGGCCGCCCCTCGATGGCGTTCCTCGACGAGCTGTCCCGGTACGGCGACCGGGTCCGGATCCACCCGCAGGACGAGGCCGGCCCGCTCGACCTGGACGCGCTGCTCGGCGCCCCCGCCGCGGACACCCTGGTCTACTGCTGCGGCCCGGCCGGCCTGATCGAGGCGGTCGAGCTGCGCTGCCGCGCCTGGCCCGCCGGCGCCCTGCACGTCGAGCGGTTCGCCGCGGCCCCGGTGGAGACCGGCGCGGCCGACACCGCCTTCGACGTCGTCTGCGCCCGCTCCGGGCTCACCGTCGCGGTGCCCGCGGACACCAGCATCCTGGACGCCGTGGAGCGGGCCGGGGTGGACGTGCTGTCCTCCTGCACCGAGGGCATCTGCGGCACCTGCGAGACCGCCGTGCTGGAAGGCGAGCCGGACCACCGCGACTCGCTGCTCACCGACGAGGAGAAGGCCGCGGGCGACACGATGATGATCTGCGTCTCCCGCTGCCGGAGCGCCCGGCTGGTTCTGGACCTCTGACGGCGCCCCCGACCGGGCCCTCAGACCGCGCCCTCTGACTCGCCCTCCGACGTCGGTCCGGCCGCCGCCACCGGGCGTCCCTTCCGCCGCGACGCCCCCGCGATCCTCCTGCGAATCCCCCCGCGCATCCCCTCCCGCGAACCCCCTCACGTGAATGGAGAAGGACATCACCATGTCAGACATCCCCCAGCACCCCTCCGTGCTGGTGATCAGCGCGCACTCCGGCGACTTCGTCTGGCGTGCGGGCGGCGCCATCGCGCTGTCCGCGCGGCGCGGCTCCAGCGTGCACGTGCTGTGCCTGAGTTTCGGCGAACGAGGCGAGTCGCAGGGCCTGTGGAAACAGGAGGGGATGACCGTCGAACGGGTCAAGGAGGCCAGGCGGGCCGAGGCGTCCGCCGCGGCCGAGGTGCTCGGCGCGAGCATCGAGTTCCTCGACCTCGGCGACTACCCGCTGCGCGTCGGTGAGGACGCCGTGGACCGGATCGTCGGCGTGATGCGCGAGCGGCAGCCCGACATCCTGCTCACCCACGTCGCGAACGACCCGTACAACCGGGACCACAACCAGGCGCACGAGACCACCCTGCTCACCCGGATGGTCGCCCAGGCGCACGGGCACGACCGGAGCACCCGCCCGCTCGGCGCCGCGCAGGTGTTCCAGTTCGAGCCGCACCAGCCGGAGGTGTGCGGGTTCGCGCCGGACCTGCTGCTGGACATCAGTCCGGTCTTCGACGTGAAGGCCGAGGCGATGAACCGCATGACCGCCCAGGAGCACCTGGTCCGCTACTACACCGACCTCGGCCTGCGCCGCGGCGTCCAGGCGGTGCGCAACGGCGCGCCGAAGACGGTCACGCACGCCGAGGCGTACCAGAGGACCTTCCCGACCGTGGGGGACGAGCTGCGATGAGCGGGCACGTGATCGTACGGACTCGGCGCCGGCCCGACCCCGAGGCCGTCGCGGTGTTCGAGCGGCTCGGGGTGGCCACCGCGCACGAGGCGATGGGCCGCCGCGGCCTCACCGACGCCGTGCTGCGCCCGATCTACCCGGGCGCGCGCGTCGCGGGCCGGGCCGTCACCGTGCTCAGCCAGCCCGGCGACAACCTGATGATCCACGCCTGCATCGAGCAGTGCGGGCCCGGCGACGTGCTGGTCGTCGCCACCACGTCGCTGTCCACCGACGGCATGTTCGGCGAGCTGTTCGCCACCCAGCTCGCGGCCAGGGGAGTGCGCGGCCTGGTCATCGACGCGGGCGTGCGCGACGTGGCCGAGCTGACCGCGATGGGGTTCCCCGCCTGGTCGCGGGCGATCTCCGCGCAGGGCACGGTCAAGGCCACCCCCGGCTCGGTGAACGTCCCGGTGGTGGTCGCCGGAGCGTACATCAGGCCCGGCGACGTGATCGTCGCCGACGACGACGGCGTACTGGTCGTGCCGCACGAGGACGCGTCGCAGGTGGCGGCCACGGCGCTGGCCAGGGAGGCCGCCGAGCAGGGCAAGCGCGAGAAGTTCCGGTCCGGGGTGCTCGGCCTGGACCTGTACGGCATGCGCGAGACGCTCGCGCGACTCGGCGTGACCTACGTGGACGAGGAGCCGGAGGGTCCGGCCAGGGGAGGCAGTGATGGGTGAGATCGTCGCCGCTATGGCCGGGGTGCACGCGCCCCAGCTGCTGCAGAAGTTCGCCGGCGAGGAGGAGGAGAAGCTCCAAGCCAGCCGCGACGCGCTGCTCGACCTGGGGCGCGTCCTCGACGAGACGCGGCCGGACGTGCTGCTCGTGGTCGGCACCGACCACCTGGAGACCTTCTCGCTCGACCTGGTGCCGACGTTCACCCTGGTCACCGGGGAGCACGCCACCGGCGAGTTCGGCGGAGAGCACTTCCGGCGCCCGATCCACCGGGAGCTGGCCACCGCCCTGCTCGAAGGGCTGATCGAGCGCGGCTTCGACCTGGCGTACTCGCAGCGGGCCGAGCTGGGCCACGCGTTCGCCACGCCGTTCCGGTTCGTGCTCGGCGACCGGGACATCCCGGTCATCCCGCTGCTGGTCAACGTCTACCTGCCGCCGCTGCCGAGCGGGCGTCGGTGCGAGGCGCTGGGACGGGCGATCGGCGAGGTGATCGCGGGCCGTCCGGAGCGGGTCGCCATCCTGGCCAGCGGTGGCATGTCGCACTTCCCCGGCACGCCGCGCTATCCGCGGCCGGAGTTCGCCTTCGACGAGTGGATCATCGAGCGGATCGAGGCGAACGACCTGGACCCGATCCTCGACCTGACCCCGCCGCAGCTCGACGAGGTCGGCGAGGGCGAGCTGCTCGCCTGGTTCGTGCTGTGGGGCGCGATGGGCCGCCGGGCCCCGGGCCGGGTGCTCAGCTACCAGAAGGTGTGGCACCACGGGCAGGGCGTCGTCGTCTGGGACCCGGCCGAGCCGGCCGCCGCCGGCAAGAACGCCGGCAAGAACGCCGTGAAGAGCGCAGAGGAGGTGGCCTCGTGAGTCGCACGCCCCCCTTCGATTTCAAGAACGAGGGCTACAACTTCTACCGGTACCCGGACCCCGCGAGCTACGCGTTCAACCGGCTGCTCCGTGACTTCCGCGACCCGGCCCTGCGCCGCCGCTACCTCGACGACCCGCAGGGTCTGGTCGCCGAGTACGAACTCTCCGACGCCGAGGCCGCCGCGCTGGCCACCCTCGACGTCGACACCTGCGTCGAGGCCGGAGCGCATCCGCTGCTGGCCTGGACCGGCTGCCGGATGACGGCCCGCGACCGCGACGCCGCAGGTTCCTGACAGCAGCCACCCGCACCGTTTCACTGAGGAGTATCCCCATGGGTTCGCTGACACCGCTGGTGAAGAACGGCTGGTACATCGGCGCGTGGTCCGACGAGATCGGCCGCACACTCATGCAGCGCTGGATCGTCGGCCGCCCCGTCTGCTTCTACCGCCTGCAGGACGGCACGGTCAACGCGATCGAGGACCGCTGCCCGCACCGCAAGTACCCGCTCTCGCTGGGCCGGCTGGACGGCGACGTCATCGAGTGCAACTACCACGGGTACCGGATCGACGGCTCCGGCGGCTGCGTCGGCGTCGCCGAGCAGTCCGACAGGCCCAAGGCGTCCGTGCACAGGTTCCCGCTCGTGGAGCGGGACGGCGTGGTGTGGATCTGGCCGGGCGACCCGGAGCTGGCCGACCCCGGCCTGCTGCCCGACACCTCCTGGCTGACCGACCCCGGCTGGACCCACGTGCACGGCGTCGTGCCGCTGAAGGCCAGGCAGCTCCTGCTCGTGGAGAACCTGCTCGACCTGACCCACGAGACGTTCCTGCACCCGAGCAGCATCGGCAACGCGGCGGTCGCCGCGACCCCGATCGACGTGACCAGCGAGGGCGACCGGGTGTCCTTCACCCGGCACATGGTCGGCATCGAGGCGCCGCCCTTCTACGAGAAGTCGATGGGGCTGACCTCGCCGATCGACCGCTGGCAGGACGGCGACTTCTACGCCCCGGGCGTCTTCCAGCTCAACATCCGGCTGGCGCCGACCGGCACCGAGGAGCCGGAGGGCTTCCACATGAAGGTCATCTACGGGATGACCCCGGCCACCGAGACCGAGACGCACGACTTCTTCGCCCTCGGCCGCGACTATCTCATCGACGACGAGAAGCTGTCGGAGTTCCAGCTCCAGCAGCAGCTCTCCGTGATGAAGGAGGACGTGGACGCGCTGGAGATCCAGGAGATCATGGTCGCCAGCGAGGGGCCGGGCGCCCGCGAGTCCAGCATCCGCTCCGACGTGGCGGGCCTGCGCGGCCGCCGCCTGCTGGAGAAGATGGCGGCGCGCGAGGCGGCGGTGGCCGCCCGATGAGCACCTTCGTCCTGGTCCACGGAGCCTGGCACGGCGGCTGGTGCTGGGACCGGGTGGCGCCGCTGCTGCGGGCCACCGGCCACGAGGTCCACACGCCGACGCTGACCGGGCTGTCCGAACGGTCGCACCTGCTCTCCCCACTGGTCGGGCTGGACACCCACGTCGAGGACGTGGTCCGCCTGCTCGACACGCTTCAGCTGACGGACGTGGTGCTGGTCGGGCACAGCTACGCCGGGCAGGTGATCACCGGGGTGGCGGACCGGCGGCCCGCCGCGATCGCCAGGCGCGTCCACCTGGACGCGTTCGTCGGCGCGGACGGCGAGGCCGCGCGGGACCTCCTCCCGGAGACGGTGGCCCACCACTGGGCCGAGTCCGCAGCCGGGCCCGGCTTCGGCTGGCTGGTCCCGGTCCGCTCGCTGTCCGTGCTCGGGGTGACCGAGCAGGCCGACGTGGACTGGCTGACCCCCAGGCTGACCCCGCATCCGTGGAAGACGTACACCGATCCGCTCCGGCTGACCGGCGCGGCGGACGGCGTGCCCGCGGCGTTCGTCGAATGCGTGAGCTGGATGCGGGTCTTCCGAGGGCAGGCGGAGCGCGCCAGGCGGCTCGGCTGGCCGGTCCGCGAGCTGGACACCGGACACGAGGCGATGGTCACCGCGCCCGAGGCGTTGGCCGGCGTCCTGATGGAGCTGGCCGGCGGCTGAGCCCGGCGAGCCCGCCACAGAAACGATCAAGAACGCTGGAGAGGAAGGAAGACGACGTGGAGTTCCTCGTCAGGTCCGAGAACCGCCTGCCCCCGACGACCCCCGCCGAGCAGCGGGAGGAGCTGCGGAAGGCCGAGCGTGCCCGCGCGGAGGAGCTGCGGGCCGCGGGCATCCTGAAGCGGTTGTGGCGGGTGCCCGGCCGTACCGCGACGGTCGGCCTGTACGAGGCGGCGGACCCCGCGGAGCTGCACGACGCGCTGATGTCGCTGCCGATGGCTCCCTGGCTGGACGTCACCGTCGAGGCGCTGGCCACGCACCCGCAGGAGCGGGGCCGGTCGTGAACGGCGAGGGCGCGCTCCGCGTGACCTTCCTGGGGACCGTCAGCGAGCTGGCGGGCGAGTGCTGGTGCGGACGGACGTACACCAGCGCCGACCCGCGGGAGATGTGGTCGTGGCTGGAGGAGCACGAGCACCGGCCGGTCTGACGGAGAGCCGCCCCGGTCCGGAACCGCGGCGGGCGGCGCCCAACCCGGAGGGCGTCGCCCGCCGTGCCCGGTTTCTGGGTGAATGCCGCATTCACCCGGAAACCGCGTCCGCCGCGTTCCCGGTCAGTCCGCGATGTAGCCGATCGAGCGCACCTCGTACCCGGACGAGCGCGACCCGGTGACGTGCATCAGCATGGCCCCGCCCTCGTACGAGTAGGCGCAGCTGAAGCCCTTCGGCTCGGCCGTGCACCCCTGGGGGTGGTACGTCACGCCGGCCGGGTCGTACTTCGTGCGGAACAGGGAGGAGACGGCCGCCGTCGAGGCGACCTCCAGCCCGCGGTCGCGATCACCCTTCTGCCACGCGGAGAACAGGTACGCCGCCGCGCTCGACGGACGGGTGAGGTGGCGGGACTCGTAGACCCGGTTCACCTTCGTCCCGGAGACGATCATCAGGATCCCGTTCAGGCCGCCCGGCACCCGGACGCTGGTGTGCGTGAACCGGCACCGGTTCCCGGTGCACCCGGCGAAGCCGTCCGGCGCGCGGTAGACGTAGGAGAACAGCGTGTTCACCGCGGACGGCGCGGCGACCCGGGCCGCCGCCGCGCGGTCGCCGCGCAGCCAGGCGCCGAACAGCCGCTTGGCGACCGTCGCCGGCGCGACCGGAGCGGTCCGGGCGGCCGGAACGGCGTGGCCACCCGACCCCGTCCCGGAGGCGGACGCGGAGGCGGGGGAGGGGAGCAACAGTGCGGCGGCGGCCATCGTCGCGGCCGCGCCCGCGAGCCATCGTGTCGACATGATCGGGACGCTACCGGTGCTCGCTTGCACCCGGTTTGCGCGGCGCTTGCCGGTGCCCGTCCGGCCGGGCAGAGAACCCTTCCATCCAGTGAAAACGCTGCTGATTCCGATCGGCCCAATCCGGATAGTGGGAGACGACCCGCAGGTTCGAAGGAGCTCTGAATCCCACATGACTGCTTTCGTGCGCAACCAGTGGTATGTCGCCGCCTATGCTCGCGAGGTCGGGCGCGATCTGCTCGCCAGGACGATCCTCGGCGAGCCGCTGGTCCTCTACCGGACCACGGAGGGCGCGCCCGTCGCGCTGGCCGACCGGTGCGTGCACCGGCGCTACCCGCTGTCGGAGAGCAGGCTGGAGGGCGACACGATCGTCTGCGGCTATCACGGCTTCACCTACGACAAGGGCGGCGCCTGCGTCTTCGTCCCCGGGCAGACCAGGATCCCGCGCACCGCCCGGGTGGCCTCGTACCCGGTGGTGGAGCAGGACTCCTTCATCTGGGTGTGGATCGGCGACCGCGACCTCGCGGACCCCGCGCTGATCCCCAGGGCGCCCTGGCTGGACGACTCCCGCTACACGGTGGTGTGCGGGATGGAGCCGCTGGCCGCACGCTACCAGCTCCTGGTCGACAACCTGATGGATCTCTCCCACGAGACCTACCTGCACGGCGGCTACATTGGCACGCCGGAAGTGGCCAACACCCCGATCACCACCGAGGTGGACGAGGAGAACGCGATCATCCACGTCAGCCGGCACATGGCCGACGCGGAGTGCCCGCCCTTCTACGCCAAGTCCACCGGCATCCAGGGCCGGATCACCCGCTGGCAGGACATCGAGTACCACCCGCCGTGCCTGTACCTGCTGCACAGCCGGATCGCGCCGGTCGGCGTGCTGCCGAACGAGGACGGCGGCGACCCGAACGGCTTCCACGTCGAGATCGTCTACGCCATCACGCCGGAGACCGAGAACACCACGCTCGACTTCTGGGCGGTGGCCCGCGACTTCGCGCTCGACGACGAGGAGGTGACCGCCTTCCTCGCCGAGAGCAACCGCACCGTCGTCATGCAGGACGTGGTCGCGCTCGACCTGCTGGAGAAGGTGATCGCGAACGAGCCGGAGGGCTACCAGGAGCTGTCGATCAACATCGACACCGGCGCGCTGGCCGCCCGGCGGATCCTCAAGCGGATGGTCGCGGAAAGCGCTGCCGCCGCGTCCGTCCGCTCCGCCCAGACAGTGCCGTCGTGACTTCGACGGGGCTGCCCGGCGGCGGCGCCGTCTACCGGGTCGACTGGACGCCGGGCACGGACGTGCTGGACGGCACCTGCCACTGCGGGGCGCGGCACTTCTCGGAAGACCCGGTCGAGCTGTGGGAGTGGCTGCTCGCCCACCCGGAGGGACACCACCCGCCCGCCGGCGGGGAGGGCGCATGACGGCCGGGACGATCGCGGACGCCGCGCCCACGGTGGAGCCGGGCCGGTCGGTCACCGCCAAGGTGCTCGCCATGCTGGCGGCGTTCACCGCCGAGGAGCCGGAGCTCACCCTGAGCCAGCTCGCCCGCCGGGCCCGGCTGAGCCTGCCCACCGCGCACCGCAGGGCGGCCGAGCTGGTCGAGTGGGGCGCGCTGGAGCGCGACGCGCGAGGCCGGTACCGGATCGGCCTGCGGCTGTGGGAGGTAGCCTCGCTCGCCCCGCGCGGCGTGGGGCTGCGCGACGCGGCCATGCCGTTCCTGGAGGACCTGTACGAGGTCACCCACGAGAACGTGCAGCTCGCGGTGCGCGAGGGCGCGGAGATCGTCTACGTGGAGCGGATCGCCGGGCTGCACGCGGTGCCGGTGTGGACCAGGGTCGGCGGCCGGTTCGCGATGCACGCCACCGGGGTCGGCCTGGTGCTGCTCGCGCACGCGCCGGCGAGTGTGCAGCAGGAGGTGCTCGGGCTGCCGCTGCGCCGGTTCACGGACCGGACGGTGACCGACCCGAAGGCGCTGCGCCGGATCCTGGCCGACATTCGCCGCCTCGGGTACGCGGTCAGCGACGGGCAGGTGACCCTGGACGCGCTGTCGGTGGCCGCGCCGATCTTCGATCCGGACGGCGAGGTCGTCGCCGCGGTGTCCCTGGTGGTGCGGGCGGACGGCGCGCAGCCGGCCGCGCTGGCCCCGCTGGTGCAGACGGCGGCGCGCGGCATCACCCGCGCGTCGCGCGTCACGGCGGCGGGCCGGCCGGTGATGCGGAGTCCGCCTCGGCCGGTCCCGGCTCAGCGTCCCGGTTCCGCCAGGTAGGCCCGCAGCCCGGCGAGCGCCTCGTCGAGGAGCTCCTCGATCGAGCGGCCCTCCTGCTCCAGCCACTGCTCGTACGCGGACAGCGCGAGCGCGAGCGAGACCTGCCCGACCATCCGCGGCAGCAGGTCGGCGGGGGCGAGGCCGTACCGGCCCGCGACGTAGCGCGCGATGACCTCGCGCCACTGCCGGTACCGGAGGGTGGAGTGGGCCTGCAGCGCCGGGGTGCGCAGCAGCAGCGTCATCCGCTGCCGGTGCTGGGACAGCGCCGCGTCGTCGAAGCGGTTGAAGGCGAGCACCGCCCGGTGCACCGCCTCGCGCACCGGGATGTCGCGCGGCATCGCGTCCAGGGATCGGGCGAGGGTGGCGAGGCTCTCGTCGAACTGTCCCCACGGGATGTCGTTCTTGGACGGGTAGTACCGGAACAGGGTGCGCCGCCCGATGCCCGCCGCCTCGGCGATCGCGTCCACCGTGGTCGCCTCGAACCCGCGCTCCTCGAACAGCGTGAACGCCGCGCGCTCGATCGCGGCGTGGTCGGTGACGGGCTTGCGGCCCTGCGGGTGCCTCGATCGGGTGGTCACGGTCAACCAAGTTAACGCCTCGTACGGGTGGCTTCGCGCCGGTCAGGATCACACGCCATATCCGACACATCATGATCTTTCCGGCAAACATCCGGATCGATGCGAAACAACCGCAAAATGTCCCTTCTTTTTGGCCCTCAGTGCCATTAATGTTCCGTTACCGGCCGCGCACCGCGGCCCGGTGGAAGACAGGAGCTGTCATGGAGAAGCGAATCGTGTCCCCGGAGGAGTCCGCCCCCGCGAGCGACGAGCTCTTCGAGGAGTCGCTGATCGAAGAGGTCTCGATCGACGGGATGTGCGGCGTCTACTAGCGGACCGGGCAGGGAGCCGATCGTGACCGAGATCCTTGACCAGCCGTGGGAGCTGTCCCCCTCGGTGGCCCTCCGGCCGGAGCCGTTCGGAGCGCTGGCCTACCACTTCGGCAACCGGCGCCTGACCTTCCTCAAGCGCAGGGAGCTCGTTGAGGTGGTCCGTAGCCTGGGCGACTCGCCCGACGCGCGTACGGCGTTGGCGCGGGCGGGCGTGCCCGCCGGCCGGTGGGACGCCTACGCCGTGGCCCTTCGCGGCCTCGCCCAAGCCGACATGATCCGTCGCCGCGACACCGGAGGAGAAGAACGATGATCAACCCGATCGGCTCCGCCACCCGGCCCGCCACGCTCGTCGAGCACTTCGAGCACGGGCTGGACGCCCCGATCTGCCTCACCTGGGAGCTGACCTACGCCTGCAACCTGTCCTGCGTCCACTGCCTGTCCTCCTCCGGCAGGCGCGACCCGCGCGAGCTGAGCACCGAGCAGTGCGAGGCCGTGATCGACGAGCTGCGGGCGATGCAGGTCTTCTACGTCAACATCGGCGGCGGCGAGCCCACCGTGCGCCCCGACTTCTGGCACCTGCTGGAGTACGCGGTCGACCACCAGGTCGGCGTCAAGTTCTCCACCAACGGCGTGCGGATCGACCTGCCCCGGGCCCGCTACCTCGCCTCCACCGACTACGTCGACGTCCAGGTGTCCCTCGACGGCGCCACCGCCGAGGTCAACGACCGGGTCCGCGGACCCGGCTCGTACGCCATGGCGCTGCGCGCACTGGACAACCTGGCCGCGGCCGGGTTCACGGACGCCAAGATCTCCGTCGTGGTCACCCGCGAGAACGCCGGCCAACTCGACGAGTTCAAGCGCATCGCCGACGAGCACGGCGCCACCCTGCGGCTCACCAGGCTCCGCCCGTCCGGCCGGGGCGCCGACGTCTGGGACGAGCTGCACCCGACCCCCGCGCAGCAGCGCGAGCTGTACGACTGGCTGGTCCGGGCCGGGGAGAACGTGCTGACCGGCGACTCGTTCTTCCACCTCGCCGGGTTCGGCGAGAAGCTGCCGGGCCTGAACATGTGCGGCGCGGGCCGCGTGGTCTGCCTGATCGACCCGATCGGCGACGTCTACGCCTGCCCGTTCGCCATCCACGACACCTTCCTGGCCGGGAACGTCCTGACCGACGGCGGGTTCGCCGAGGTGTGGCGCACTTCCGAGCTGTTCCGGCGGCTGCGCGCCCCGAGCGGCGGCGGCGCGTGCGCCTCCTGCCGGTTCTACGACGTGTGCCGGGGCGGGTGCATGGCGGCCAAGTTCTTCACCGGTCTGCCGCTGGACGGGCCGGACCCCGAATGCGTCCAGGGGTACGGCGAGGCCGCGCTGGCCGACCCGGCCCGCACCGTGCCCGCCCAGCGCCAGGACCATTCGCACCGCACCCGGCCGCGGGCCGCGGCGCCGGTTCCGGTCCAGATCGGCGCGCGGCCGGATCCGGCGGCCCCGCCCGCCTCCCCCTGCGCGGAGAGCCCGCTCGCCGGGTTCCGCGTGACCGACTGAGCTGTGAGAGGTGAGTCATGGGCAAGTGGTTCGAGACCGTCGCGGAGGCGCGTCGGCGGGCGAAGCGGAGGTTGCCCAGGTCGGTGTACGGCGCCCTGCTGGCCGGATCGGAGAAGGGCGTCTCGTTCAGGGACAACACCGCGGCGTTCGCCGAGCTGGGCTTCGCCCCGCACGTGGCGGGCCTGTCGGCCAAGCGCGACATGGCGACGACGGTCATGGGACAGCAGATCTCGCTGCCCGTGATCATCTCGCCCACTGGTGTCCAGGCCGTCCACCCCGACGGTGAGGTGGCCGTGGCACGGGCCGCCGCCGCGCGCGGTACCGCGATGGGGCTCAGCTCGTTCGCCAGCAAGCCGGTCGAGGAGGTCGTGGCCGCGAACTCCGCGACCTTCTTCCAGATGTACTGGATGGGCGACAAGGACTCGATGGTCCGGCGGATGGAGCGGGCCCGCGCGGCCGGGGCGGTCGGCCTGATCGCCACCCTCGACTGGTCGTTCTCCAACGGGCGCGACTGGGGGAGCCCGTGGATCCCCGAGCGGCTCGACCTGAAGGCGATCGCCAGATTCGCCCCCGAGGGGCTGTCCCGGCCCGGCTGGCTGCTGGACTTCCTGCGCTCCGGCGGCGTGCCGGATCTGACCGTGCCCAACCTGACCGACCCGGGCGAGCCCCCGCTGACCTTCTTCGGCGCGTACGGCGAGTGGATGCAGACATCCCTTCCGACCTGGGACGACATCGCCTGGATGCGGGAGCGGTGGGACGGGCCGTTCATGCTCAAGGGCGTGTGCCGGGTGGACGACGCCCGGCGCGCGGTCGACGCCGGGGTCACCGCGATCTCGGTGTCCAACCACGGCGGCAACAACCTGGACGGCACTCCGGCGCCGATCCGCGCCCTGCCCGCGGTGGTCGAGGCGGTCGGCGACCGGATCGAGGTGCTGCTGGACGGCGGCGTCCGGCGCGGCGGCGACGTCGTGAAGGCGCTGGCGCTCGGCGCGCGGGCGGTGATGATCGGTCGCGCCTACCTGTGGGGCCTCGGCGCGGGCGGCCAGGCCGGGGTGGAGAACGTGCTCGACATCCTGCGCGGCGGCATCGACTCGGCCCTGCTCGGGCTGGGCCGGTCCTCCATCCATGAGCTGACCCCGGACGATGTGGTCGTCCCTCCCGGGTTCACCCGCACCCTCGGCGCGACGGAGTCGGCGTGACGCCGCCGGACGCGCGGCTGTCCGGGCTGGCCTGGACGGCGCTGCCGGAGCGGCCGCTGGTCCTCGTGCCGGTCGGCTCCGTCGAGCAGCACGGCCCGCACCTGCCGTTGGACACCGACACGGCCATCGCGGTGGCGGTGGCCGAGGGGGCGGCGGCCCGGTGGCGGGAGCGGCGCCCGGACGAGCCCGTCCTCGTCGCGCCGCCGCTCAGCTACACCGCCAGCGGGGAGCACCAGTCGTTCCCCGGGACAATCTCGATCGGCAACGAGGCACTCCGGCACACCCTGGTGGAGCTGGTCCGCTCGCTGTCCATCTGGTCCGGGCGGATCGTGTTCGTCAACGCGCACGGCGGGAACGCGCGGACCCTGTCCGACGCGGTGGCACAGATGATCTACGAGCGGCACGAGGTCGCCTGGGTGCCGTGCGAGACGGAGACCGTCGACGCGCACGCCGGATACACCGAGACCTCACTGATGCTGCACCTTGCCCCGGGCCGGGTGGACCTGGCCAGGGCCGCGCCCGGCAATACCGCGCCCATCGGGGAGTTGATGGCCGGCATCGTCGCGGGCGGCGTCGCCGCCGTGTCCCCGTCCGGCGTGCTCGGCGACCCCACCGGGGCCACCGCGGCCGAGGGGGCGCGGGTCCTGGGCGAGATGGTCGCGGAGGCGACCGACCTGATCGAGCGCGGCGTCGCCGACGATGGCGGCCGGCTCCGGGCCGAGGCGAGCCGGAGGTGAGCGAGGAGGGCCGTCCTCCGCGGGTCGCCTTGGTCACCGGTGCCGCTCGCGGCATCGGCGCGGAGATCGTCCGGGCGCTCTGCCGTCAGGGCTACCGGGTGGTCGCGGTGGACTGGTGCGCGGGCGGCGCGGGACTCGCCCGCGCGCCGGGCGCGGACTACCCGCAGCCGGAGGTCGCCGCACTGCACGCCTTGCGCGACGCGCATCCCGGCCAGGTCGCCGCCGTGGTGGCGGACGTGCGGGACCGCGCGGCGCTGGAGGCCGCCGCCGCGCTTGCGGTCGAGCGGTTCGGCCGGCTCGACGCCGCGGTGGCCGCCGCCGCGGTGATCGCCGGCGGCCGGCCGCTGTGGGAGACGCCCGACCCGGAGCTGCGGACGCTGTGGGAGATCGACGTGCTCGGCGTGTGGAACACCGCCGCGGCGACCGTGCCCCGGATGCTCGGCGGCCCCGACCCCGGCGGCTGCCGGTTCGTCGCGGTCGCCTCGGCCGCCGGGACCCGCGGCCTGTTCCACCTGGCCGGGTACGGCATGGCCAAGCACGCCGTGATCGGGCTGGTCCGCGGGCTGGCCGCCGACCTGGCCGGCACCGGGGTGACCGCGGTCGCGGTCTCGCCCGGTTCCACCCGCACCTCGATGCTGGCCGCCACGGCGGCGCTGTACGGGATCGACGACGTCGAGTCGTTCGCGTCGTCCCAGCTGAACGGGCGGCTCATCGAGCCCGCCGAGATCGCGGAGCTCATCGCGTTCCACTGCTCCAGGGCGGGTGGCGTCGCGAACGGCTCCGTGGTGAGCGCCGAGGGAGGGTTCCGCGGATGAGCGACCGGCTGCCCGACGGATTCGTCGTCGAGCTGGGCCGCGAGGTCCGGGCGTACGACGGCGGACGCACCCTGGTGGGCGGCGCGCCGCCCCGCCTGATCCACCTCACCGGGCGGGCCGCGACGATCCTCTCCGGGCGCCGGATCCGGGTCGCCGACCCGTGGTCGGAGCGGCTCGCGGCCCGGCTGCTCGCGCTCGGCATGGCCGATCCGGTCGCCCGGGAGCTGCCGCCGGTCGAGCTGTCCGAGGTCACCGTCGTGGTCCCGGTGCGCGACCGGCCCGCCGAGCTCGACCGGCTGCTGGCCGGCCTGGGCGGGCGCGTGGCGGTGATCGTGGTCGACGACCGCTCCGACGACGCGGCGGCGGTGGCCGAGGTGGCCGGACGGCACGGCGCGGAGCTGGTCGCGCTGCCCCGCAACGTCGGCCCGGCGGGCGCGCGCAACGCGGGCCTCGCACGGGTCCGCACGCCGTACGTGGCGTTCGTGGACTCCGACGTGGTGGTCGATCCCGACGCGGTGGCGACACTGTTGCGGCACTTCCACCATCCCGGCGTCGCCGCGGTCGCGCCCCGGGTGCTCGGCCTGGACGCCTCCGCCGGGCGGCGGCAGAACTGGATCTCCCGGTACGAGGCGGTCCGCTCGTCGCTGGACCTCGGGCCGGTCCCCGGGACGGTGCGCCCGCGCTCGCCGGTGGGCTGGGTGCCCAGCGCCTGCCTGGTGGCGCGGGTCGCCGCGCTCGGCGATGGCTACGCCGACGGCATGCGGGTGGCCGAGGACGTCGACCTGGTCTGGCGGTTGGCGGCCGCCGCATGGCAGGTCAGGTACGAGCCCGCGGTCGCGGTCAGGCACGACCACCGGACCGGGTTCCGGTCGTGGCTGGGCCGCAAGGCGTTCTACGGGACCGGCGCGCACACGCTGGCGCGGCGGCACGGCGTCGCGGTGGCCCCGGCCGCGCTCGCGCCGTGGAGCGTGGCCGCGGTCGGGGCGCTGCTCGCGCAGCGGCGCTGGTCGGCGCCGGCGGCCGCCGTGGTGCTGGCCGGGGTGTCCGTACGGCTCACCCGTACGGTGTCCCGGAGCGACAGCCCGCGGCGGCTGGCGGCCGTCCTGACCGGGCTCGGGCTCGCCGGCGCGCTGGGGCAGACGAGCGCGCTGCTGTTGCGACATTGGTGGCCGCTCAGCCTCGCCGGATGCCTGGTCTCCCGCCGGGTTCGCCGGGCGGTGCTCGTGGCGGCGCTGGCGGACGGGATCGTGGAGTATCGCAAGACCCGTCCGCGGCTGGACCCGGTGCGGTTCGTGGTCGCCCGGCGGCTCGACGATCTCGCCTACGGCGCCGGGGTGTGGGCCGGCGCCGTCAGGGGGCGCTCGGCTCGGTCCCTGCTGCCCGATGTACGGGGAGCCTCGGGACGGTCGGTCAGCGGCCCTGCCTCGGGACGCTCCGGTTGAGGCCGCGGATCCGCGGCGGTGAGGAGACCGGCACGCCCGACACGGGGGTGGCCGAAGGCGCGCCGAGCGCGCGGGAGATGCCGCGGGCGGTCGCGGCCAGCGCGGGCACCAGGGAGTGCGGCGAGGCGGAGCCGGTCGGCACGGTCACGCCGACCGCCGCGACGACGGCGTCCCGCGGGCCGCGGATCGGCGCCGCGATGGCCAGGGCGTCCTGGGTGAGCTGGTTCTCGGTGATGGCGACGCCGGACTTGCGCACCTCGGCCAGCCGGACCCGCAGGGCCTCCGGGCAGGTCACGGTCTGCGCGGTGAACTGGCGCAGCTTCGAGCGGAGCACCTCCTCCTGGAATTCCTGGGAGGAGTACGCGAGCAGGACGAGGCCGGTTCCGGTGGCGTGCATCGGCCAGCGCCCGCCGAGCCTGCTCAGCACCGGGACGCCGTGCCGGGCGCGCAGCGACTCGATGTAGATGACGTCGTGCCCGTCGGCGACCGCGAGGTGGATGTTGGCGTGCGTGGCGTGCCGCAGGTCGTCGAGGAAGGGGAGGGCGACCTCGCGGAGCTGCAGGCCCTGGGGTGCCAGGGTGCCGAGTTCGAGGATGCGCAGGCCGATGGTGTACCTGCCGTCGTTGTCGCGGCGGAGCGCGCCCCAGGTGCGCAGTTCGTTGACGAGCCGGTGGGTCGTGGTCAGGGTCAGGCCCGTGCGGCGGCTGATCTCGCTGAGCGAGAGCGCCAGGTGCTCGCTGCTGAAGACGCCGAGGATCGAGAGCACCCGCTGGGCGGAAGTGAGCCGGGTCGGTTCCGAGGAGGTGGCTGCGAGAACAGTCATACGCTCACCTACGTGCCGGGTCAAAAAGCGACCAATGTTACGTAAACGTAAATCAGGCTACACATGTGGACAGACTTTAGGAAGCGATACGGACGGGACGAAAACGGTCTTCCGTTCGACGGAAGTTCCGTTCCTTTCCGGCCCTGAAACGGGGCCGCCGGGCGATTTCCGGTGACTTCTTCCGCGACGTGGAAGCACTGATTACGGCGCATCGGTGCGGAACCTACATTGCCTGAGCACGGGCTCAAGTGGCCCCGGTCACAGTCGCTGGCTCACCCCAGCCTTCAGGAGGATCCGCCATGTCACGTCCACGCCGCGTCGCCGGGACGAAGAGAGCCGTCGCCGGCGCGGTAGCGGTGACAGCCGCCGCAGTCCTGTCCGCCTGCTCGGGCGGCACGTCCACCGCCGCGGGCGAGCCCGGAACGGCGACGGGTGCTCCCAAAGCCGGCGGAGACGCCCGGCTGCTGATCACTCAGGCGATCTTCTCGCTGGACCCCGCCGCCGTGCAGACCGGCAACTACGGCGCGCAGGGCGGCTACATGCAGGCGCTCTACGACGTGCTGTTCTACGCCGACATCGCCACGAACACGGTCACCGGCCAGCTCGGCGAGCGCATCGAGCCGGTCGACGACACCTGCGAGAGCTGGACGCTCGTGCTCAAGCCGGGCCTGAAGTTCACCGACGGCACCCCGCTGGACGCCGAGGCCGTCGTCTTCAACTGGGAACGCATCCAGGACCCGGAGACGGCGTCGCCGCAGGCGCCCAAGCTCGCCGGCGTCACGGCGAGCGCCAAGAACGACACCACGGTCGACATCCGGCTCAAGACCGCCAACTGCGCCTTCGACCGGATCGTGGCGAACTCGCTGGGCTACATCGCCTCGCCGACCGCGATCAAGGCGTCGGGCAAGCAGTACGCGGAGAAGCCGGTGGGCGCGGGACCGTTCAAGCTCGCCCAGTGGAACCGCACCGCGAACGAACTGAAGCTGGTCAAGAACGAGGACTACCTCACCCCTGGCGAGCCGCACCTGGACAGCGTCACGTTCGCCACCGCCGGCAACGCGGCCACGGTGATCGACTCCATCGTGTCCGGCCAGGTCCAGATCGCCAACAACGTGTCCACCCCCACCGCCGTGGATGACGCGATGGCGGCCGGCCTCGGCGTGACGACGCTCAAGCCCAGCGGAGGCGCGGCGTACCAGTTCAACGAGAAGAAGGCGCCGTTCGGCGAGCTGTGCGCGCGGCAGGCGCTGGCCTACGCGCTCGACCCGGCCGCGATCGACAAGGCGCTGAACCAGTCGCAGAAGGTCGGCGGCCCCACCTACGGCCTGATGGACCCGTCCTCCGCCTTCCATGACGAGTCGCTGAAGTTCCCCTCGGCCGACCCGGCCAAGGCCGCTGAGGCCGTCAAGGAGTGCGAGGCCAAGGGCAACCCGCTGCGTTTCACCATCACCGCGCTGCCCGGCACCGACCAGAAGCTCGCCGAGTACGTCGCCAGCCGGCTCAACCAGGTGGGCGGCTTCGACGTCAAGGTCGAGATCATCACCGCCGCCGACGCGTACACGAAGATCTTCGTGAACCGCGACTTCCAGGTCACCAGCTACCCGGGCGGCATGAAGTTCCACGACCCGGACCCGCTGTTCGGCGACTGGCTGTCCTCCGGCGGCGCCACCAACCTCACCGGCTACGCCACCAAGGAGATGGACGACGCCCTGGTCGCCGCCCGCGGCTCCCGCGACGAGAAGGACCGGATCGCCGCGTACCGGAAGGTGCAGGAGATCTGGACCACCGACCTGCCGTTCTGGATCTGGGGCAAGCCGATCTCGTTCTTCGTCCACGACGCGAAGCTGACCGGCGTCGAGCCGGTGAACGGCGGACTGGACATCCTCCTCACGCAGAAGCTCGCGTACACCGGGTAACCGGGCCGACGTGCTGAACCCGTACAAACCTCACGAACGGAATCAGGAGGGAAGATGAGCAGCACCACGTTCGTGGCGAAGAAGCTCAGCCATCTCCTCGCTGTCGTCCTCCTGGTCTCCCTCGGCGTGACCGCCCTGCTCTCGCAGGGCGGCACCGTCGCCGCCCAGATCCTGGGCCCGAACGCCAACGCCGGGCAGATCGCGGAGCTGGAACGGCAGCTCGGGCTGGACCGGCCCTTCGCCGAGCGGTACCTGTCCTGGCTCGCGGACGCGGTCCGCGGCGACCTGGGCGAGTCGCTGCTCACCCACGTCCCGGTGACCGAGGTGATCGCCAACGGTTTCGCGGTGACCTTCGAGCTGATGGTGCTCGGCCTCGGCATCGCCCTGCTGGTCGCGGTGCCGCTGGCCGCCTACACCGCGAGGAACGTCGGCGGAAAGATCGACACGATCGCGACCGGCGTCTCCTCGCTGTTCATGTCGCTGCCCTCGTTCGTGCTGGCGATCGGGCTGCTCTACGTGTTCGCGGTGCGGCTGGGGATGCTGCCGGTCAGCGGGTGGGTCCCCTTGACCGAGGACCCGGTGGGCAACCTGCGCAGCGCGATCCTGCCCTCCCTGGTGCTGGCCCTGCACCCGATGGCCACGTTCTTCCGGGTGCTGCGCAGCGACATGATCACCACGTTGCAGCAGGACTTCGTGCTGACCGCGCGGGCCAAGGGGCTGAACACCGCCTACATCCTGCTGCGGCACGCGCTGCGGCCGTCGCTGACCACGCTGGTCTCCCTGGCCGGGCTGTCCATCGGCTCGCTGATGACCGGCGCGGTCATCTCCGAAGTGATCTTCCGGCTGCCCGGCATGGGGTCGGCGATCGTCAACGCGGTCACCCAGCGGGACGTCCCCATCGTCCAGGGCCTGGTGCTGCTGGTCGCGCTGACCTATGTGGTGGTCAACACCCTGGTCGACATCCTGCAGGCCGTCATCGACCCGAGAGTGCAGACGTCATGAGCGCGACGATGACGACAGGGCCCGGCACACGGGCCGCCGCGGCCGAGGACGAGGACGCGCCGGTCCGGCGCCGGCCGCCAGTCAGCCTGGTGCTCTGCTCCGCCTGGGTGGTGCTCGTCCTCGCCTCCACCCTGCTGGCCGGGCTGCTGCCGATCGCCGGATACGACGAGCCGGTTGCGGACGGCGCGACCCCGCCGTTCGAGTCCTGGCCCGAGTTCCTCGGCGCCGACAGCGTCGGGCTGAGCGTGCTGTCCCGGGTGATCCACGGTGCACAACTCTCCCTGGCGGTCGCCGTGCTCGGCACCGTCATCGGGATGGCGGGTGGGGTCGCCCTCGGGACGGCCGCCGCCTACTTCAAGGGCTGGCTCGCCACCGTGGTCAACCTGCTCAGCGATGTGGTGCTCGCCTTCCCCGGCCTGGTGCTGCTGCTGGCCATGGCCTCGGTGATGCGGCCGAGCGTCTGGTCGCTGTCGGCCATGCTCGGCCTGCTCAGCCTGCCGTCCAGCCTGCGCATCGCGTACGCGAACGCCAACGTCCAGCTCGGCCGGGATTACGTGCTGGCCGCCCGGGCCCTCGGCACGCCGGCCTGGCGGATGATCGTCCGCGAGGTGCTGCCGAACATCACGCACTCGCTGGTCGCGTTCGGGTTCGTCATGGTGGCGACCTTCATGATCGCCCTGGGGGCGCTCGACTTCCTCGGGATCGGCCTGCCGCCGCCGCGGCCGAGCTGGGGCGGGATGATCGCGTCCGGTTTCGACAGCATCAGGACCCGGCCGTACCTCGTCTTCGTCCCCGCGGCGGTGCTGCTGCTGACCGTGTTCTCGTTCAACACCATCGGTGATCGCCTCCGCGAGCGCGCGGACGGACGGGGAGGACATCTGTGACGCACGACGAGGCGAAGTCGCTGCTGCGGATCCGTGACCTCAGCGTGCGCATCCCGACCGCGCGGGGCGCGATCTGGCCGCTGGACGGGGTCGACCTCGACCTCGGCGCGGGCGAGACGCTCGGCCTGGTCGGCGAATCCGGCTCGGGCAAGTCGATGCTGGTCCGGTCGATCATGGGGGTCACCCCGGCCGCGTCCACACTCTCCGGCGAGCTGACCTTCGACAGCGTGGATCTCGCCGGCGGCCGCACCGAGCAGGCGCGCGGCGTGTGGGGCAAGCGGGTCGCCATGGTCTTCCAGGACTCGATGACGTCGCTCAACCCGGTGGTCCGGATCGGCCGACAGGTCAGCGAGGGCGCCAGGCGGCACCTCGGCCTGACCGCCGCGCAGGCGCGGGAGCGCACGCTTGACCTGCTCGACCTGGTCGGCATCCCGGACCCCCGGGCGCGGCTCGCCCAGTACCCGCACCAGCTGTCCGGCGGCATGCGGCAGCGGGTCGCCATCGCGATGGCGCTGGCCTGCGACCCCGACCTGCTGATCGCCGACGAGGCGACCACCGCGCTGGACGTGACCATCCAGCGGCAGATCCTCGACCTGCTGCAGGAGATCCAGGCCACCCGCAGGATGGCCATGATCATCGTGAGCCACGACCTCGGCGTGGTGGCCAGCCGTACCGACCGGATCGCCGTCATGTACGGCGGCCGGATCGCCGAGGAGTCCGCCACCGGGACGCTGTTCGCAGAGGCCAGGCACCGGTATACCCGGGCGCTGCTCGGGGCGCTGCCCACCCTGGACATGCCGCGGCACAGCGTGCTGCCCACCGTTCCGGGGTCCGCCCCCGACCCGGTGGGACGGCCGCGGGCGTGCCGCTTCGCGCCCCGCTGTCCCGCCGCGGTGGACCGGTGCCGCACCGAGCGGCCACGACTGCTTTCGCAGGGCGACTCCGGTCACCGGTTCGCCTGCTTCGTCCCGGTGGAGCCGGACGCGGCTCCGGCCTCGGCGCACGCCGCCGCGGTGGCCGCCCCGCCCGCCGCGACCGCGGCGGCCGGGCAGCCGCCCCGGCTGGAGGTGCGCGACCTGGTCTGCCGCTACAGGGTGCCGGGCGGCACGATCCACGCGGTGTCCGGGATCAGCTTCGCCATGCCGCCGGGGGAGACCCTCGGCGTGGTCGGCGAGTCCGGCTGCGGCAAGTCCTCCGCCGCCAAGGCGATCGTTCGGCTGCAGCAGGCGGCGAGCGGATCGGTGCTGCTCGACGGCACCGACCTGCTCACCCTCTCTCCGCGCGAGATGCGCAGGCGGCGCACCCGCATCCAGATCGTCCTGCAGGACCCGATCGCCTCGCTCAACCCGCGCAAGACCGTGCGCGGGTGCGTCGCCGAGGGCCTGCTGATCCAGGGCGTACGGGGCGCGGAACTGGCCGCGAAGGTGGACGACGCGCTGCGCGGCGTCGGCGTCGATCCGGACATCCACGGCGGCAAGAAGGCGTACCAGCTTTCCGGCGGGCAGGCGCAGCGCGTCGCCATCGCCCGCGCCATGGCGCTCGACCCGGACGTGCTGGTGTGCGACGAGCCGGTGTCCGCGCTGGACGTGTCGGTCCAGGCGCAGGTGCTCAACCTGCTGGAACGGCTGAAGGCGGAGCGCGGACTCACCATGCTGTTCGTCTCCCATGACCTGAGCGTGGTGCGGAACATCAGCGACCGGGTCGCCGTGATGTACCTCGGCACGATCGTCGAGCTGGGCGACGCGGACCAGGTGTACTCCGCACCGGCCCACCCGTACACCCGGGCGCTCATCGGCGCGGTGCCGGTGCCCGATCCCACCCGGGACCACGCGAGCACGCCCCGCCTGGAGGGCCAGCTCCCCTCGCCGCTGTCTCCGCCGTCCGGCTGCCGGTTCCGTACCAGGTGCCCGATCGCGCGGCAGGAGTGCGCGGACAACGAGCCGCCGCTCGTCGAGGTGGCCCCCGGGCGGCTCGCCGCCTGTCACTTCCCGCTGACCGGCTCTGCGGAGCCGACAGCCCCGTCACCGAGAGCACGAGTGAGGCAGTGATGAAAGACGACGCCCGACTTGAGCAGATGGCCGCGACCCTGGCCGTCGACGGCTATCACCTGACCGTCGAGGAGAGCGGAGCCGGGTTCGACGTCCGGATCACCGCCGACCCGGAGACCTGCGGCGACTGTCTGGTGCCCAAGAAGATCCTGGTCACCATGCTGCAGCCGATCCTCGGCGTCGACGCGGACGCGATCCGGCTGACCTATCCGAACGACTCCCAGCCTGCCGTGGGCCCGGAGTGACCGCCGCACCGCGTCGGCCCGGTCCCGATGGGGCCATCGAGCGGTCGGAGACGAAGAGCCGGCTGACCCGTGTGGACGGGACCGGCCCGAGCCCGAAGAGGAGTGTGAGGGATGTTCGACCGGATCCTGGACCCGACGGGGCTGTCCGTACGGCCCGCCGGCGCGGCGTCCGATGCGCGGCGGCTGCCGAGCCTGGCGGGCGCGCGGGTGGGCCTGCTGGACAACACCAAGCAGAACGCGGCGCTGCTGCTGGCCGAGATCGGCGAGCTGATGGCGAGCCGGTACGGCGCCGTGGTGACGATCCGGCGCACCAAGGAGATGTTCGCGCTGCCGGTGGACGAACCGCTGCTCAGCGAGATGAAGGCCGCCTGCGACGTGGTGGTCGTCGGGGTGGGCGACTGCGGCTCGTGCAGCGCGTCCGCGGTGGCCGACGGCATCACGTTCGAGCGTGAGGGCATCCCCGCGGCGGTCATCTGCAGTGACGCGTTCGCGGTGACGGCCCGGGCGATGGCCGAGGTCCACGGCGACGCCGACTTCGATTTCCTGATGACCCCGCACCCGGTCGCGGTGCTGAACCCCGAGCAGGTCGCGGTCCGCGCCGGCGAGTTGCTCGACGTCGTCGTGGCGCGGGTGAGCGAGGAGGGACGATGACCGGGCAGGCCACCGAGGATCCGCGCCTGGCGGAGCGGGCGATCGAGTACGTGTACCGGCAGGGCTGGACCGACGGGCTGCCCACGGTGCCCGCGACGAGGGAGCGAACCGACGAGTTCCTCGCCACGACCTCGCGGCCGGCCGACGAGGTGATCGGCAGGCTGGACCACCTCAAGCGCGAGGTGACCGTCGAGCTGGCGGCGATCAACTCGGTGATGGCCGGCTGCCTGCCGGACTACTTCCCCGTGGTGCTGGCCGCCTGGGACGCGCTGATGCTGGAGCGCTCCACGATGGGCGGCGGTTGGCAGAGCACCAGCGGCCCGGCGCCGCTGCTCGTGGTGAACGGCCCGGTGCGGCGGCGGCTCGGCTTCAACAGCACCGGCGGCGTGTTCGGACCCGGCTTCCGGCCGAACGCGACGGTCGCCCGCGCCATCGGCCTGATCGTGCGCAACGGGCTCGGCGTCGTCCCACACGTCTTCGAGCAGGCGACCCAGGGCGTCCCCGGCCGCTGGGCGATGTGCATCGCCGAGAACGAGGAGGAGAGCCCCTGGGAGCCGCTGTCGGTGGACGGCGGGGTGACCGCGGGCGTCGACGCCGTCTCCACGACCCTGCTGCGGACCAGCGAGTACGTCGACAACCGGCACACCGGAGACCCGGAGAAACTGCTCGCCGACTTCGCCGACACGCTGTCCCGCAGTGGCTCGCTGATCTTCCGCAACGCCGGGGCGGGCGTGGTGTTCTGCCCGGAGCACGCGCAGATGCTGGCGAACGCCGGGATGAGCAAGGACGACGTCCGTACCTGGCTGGTGGAGCGGTGCGGCCGGACCAAGGCCGACCTGGCCCGGGTCGGCAAGAACGGCATCACCGAGAACGGCGTCAGATACGAGCGCGGCGACGGAGAGTCGGAGGGCTTCGACCCGATGTTCGCGGCCGACTCGCCGCAGAACCTGCCGATCGTCGTCGCCGGGGCCAGGAACGCCGGGATGTCCATGGTGGTCCGGCTGTTCTCGAACTGGTCGGGCATCTCCGCGCGGGTCGAGCCGTGAGCGGCGGACCGGGGCGGCGGGCCGCCCTCGTCACCGGATGCGGCAAGCCCGACGGGATGGGACAGGCCATCGCCCGCACCCTCGCGCGGGCCGGGATGGCCGTGATGGTGACGGACAAGGAGGCGGCGGGCGTCCCGAACGACCGCCAGCGGCTGATCGGCGCGGTGCCGACCGGCGACGGCCTGTCCGCGCTGGTCGCCGACCTCGCCGCGGAGGGGCACGAGGTCGCCTCCGTGCTCGGCGACGTCTCCGACCCCGCCGCCGCGGAGCGGATGGTCGCCGCGACCGTGGAGCGGTTCGGCTCGGTCGACGTGCTGGTCAACAACGCCGCGGCCCCGCAGGGTCCGGACCGCGCCGACATCGAGGACGTGCCGCTGGAGACCTGGGACCTGGTGCTCGGCGTCAACCTGCGCGGCACGTACCTGATGTGCCGGGCGGCCGTGCCGCACATGCGGAGCCGCAGGTACGGGCGCATCGTCAACATCTCGTCGATGGCCGGGCTGACCGCGGCGCCGTTCTCGACCGCGTACTCGGCGTCGAAGGCCGGCGTGATCGGACTGACCCGCGCGCTGTCCATGGACGTGGCGCCGTGGGGCATCACGGTCAACGCGGTGTGCCCCGGCCTGGTCGCCACCAGCAGGGCCGTGCTGGACCCTTCGCCCGACCTGGACGTGGCCGAGACGCTGCGGCAGCGCGGCCGGGCCATCCCGGTCGGCCGGGTCGGCCGTCCCGAGGACGTGGCGTCGGCGGTGGCCTTCCTGGCCGACCCCGCGGGCGGCTACCTCACCGGTCAGGCGCTGCCGGTGGACGGGGGCGGGCTGAGCCCGTTCCCGATGCGCAGACCCGAGCCGGCGGAGCACGAGCGGCAGGGGAGCGGGCGGTGAGCGACGCGCCGGCGATCGACGCACGCGGGGCGGGCCCCGCCGAGACCGAGGAGTGGGGCATGGGCCTCGACGTACGTGATGTCATCGTCATCGGCTCGGGCCCGGCCGGGTACACCGCGGCCGTGTACGCGGCCCGGGCCGACCTGCGGCCTCTCGTCTTCACCGGGTCGGTGACGGCGGGCGGCGCGCTGATGAACACCACCGAGGTGGAGAACTTCCCCGGCTTCCCGGGCGGGATCATGGGGCCCGAGCTGATGGAGAGCATGCGGGCCCAGGCCAAGCGGTTCGGCGCCGAACTGGCCGCCGGCGACGTCACCGAGGTGGCGCTGACCGGCGAGATCAAGACCGTGGTGGACGGCTCGGGCCGCGAGCACCGGGCCAGGTCGGTGATCCTCGCCATGGGCTCGGGTTACCGCAAGCTCGGGCTGCCCGGCGAGGACCGGCTGTCCGGGCACGGTGTCTCCTGGTGCGCGACCTGCGACGGCTTCTTCTTCAGGGACCGGAACATCATGGTCGTGGGCGGCGGTGACTCCGCGCTGGAGGAGGCCGCCTTCCTGACCCGGTTCGCCTCGAAGGTCACCCTGGTGCACCGGCGCGGAGAGCTGCGCGCCTCGAAGATCATGCAGGAACGCGCGCTCGCCGACCCGAAGATCGAGTTCGCCTGGAACTCGGTGGTCGAGGAGCTGCACGGCGAGGACCGGCTGACCGGGGTGACGCTCGCCGACACCGTGACCGGGGAGCGGCGCGAGGTCGAGGTGGCCGGTCTGTTCGTCGCGATCGGCCACGACCCCCGCTCCGAGCTGCTGATCGGCCAGGTGGACCTGGACGACGACGGCTACGTGCGGGTGGACCACCCGTCCACCCGGACGAACCTGACCGGCGTGTTCGCCTGCGGCGACCTGGTCGACCGGCACTACCGGCAGGCGGTCACCGCCGCGGGCACCGGCTGCGCCGCCGCGCTTGACGCGGAGCGGTACCTCGCCGCCCTCCACGACGCCCTCCACGACGCGGTCCCCATCGCCGAGTCGTGGAAGACCGGCGTCGGCGCCGACCCCGAGACGTACGGAATCCCCGTTCCCGCGATCCCGGAGGCCTGAGATGACCGGAGGAGCCATGAACGTCGCCGACCTGGTCGCGATCGACGTCCACACCCACGCGGAGATCTCCAAGGACGGCCACGGCTCGCTGAGCCCGGAGCTGTTCGGCGCGTCGGCGGACTACTTCAAGGCGCACGCGCACCGGCAGCCGACCATCCCCGAGATGGCCGCCTACTACCGCGAGCGGAAGATGGCCGCGGTGGTGTTCACCGTGGACGCCGAGCACGCCACCGGCCACCCGCGCATCTCCAACGAGGAGGTCGCCGAGAGCTGTGCCGAGCACGCCGACGTGCTCATCCCGTTCGCCAGCGTGGACCCGTGGAAGGGGCGGGCGGGCGCCCGCGAGGCGCGCCGGCTGGTCGAGGAGCATGGGGTGCGCGGCTTCAAGTTCCATCCCGGCATCCAGGGCATCGCGCCCGACGACCGGACCGCCTACCCGCTGTACGAGGCCATCGAGGAACTGGGCGCGGTCGCGCTGTTCCACACCGGCCAGACCGGCATCGGCGCGGGTGTCCCGGGCGGAGGCGGCATCCGGCTGAAGTACGCCAACCCGATGCTGGTCGACGACGTCGCGGTGGACTTCCCCGAGCTGCGGATCATCCTCGCCCACCCGTCCTTCCCATGGCAGGACGAGGCCCTCGCCGTCGCCACGCACAAGCCGTACGTCTACATCGACCTGTCCGGCTGGTCGCCGAAGTACTTCCCGCCGCAGCTCGTCCGGTACGCGAACACGCTGCTGAAGGAGAAGGTGCTCTTCGGCTCCGACTACCCGGTGATCACACCGGACCGCTGGCTGGCCGACTTCGACAGGCTGGAGATCAAGCCGGAGGTCCGTCCGAAGATCCTCAAGGACAACGCCGTACGCCTGCTCGGGCTCGGCGGCCAGAAGTGACCGGACACTCCCCGAGAGAAGAGGCACACCATGACCACGACCGTGCACGGGCTCGACGAGATCACGGCGCTCGCCGGGAAGCTCCACGATCTCGCTCGGCACGGCCCTCGTCGTGACCGCGACGGTGTCACGCGGAGGGACGCCTCACGACGCCCACGTCTCCAGAGCGAGGAGATCGCGCATCGAGACCATGCCCACCATGCGTCCGTCCTGTTCCACGGGCAGGTGGCGGATGCCCGCGTCCAGCATCCGGCGGGCGACCTCGCGCGAGTCCTCGTCCAGGCCCGCGGTCTTCACCTCGGTCTTGGCGCACGTGGCGGCGTTCACGGAGGACGGGTCGGTGAACGTGGCCATCGCCGCCACCAGGTCACGCTCCGTGATTATTCCGGCGACCTCGTCGCCGTCGAGCACAGCGAGCGCGCCGACCTTCTTCTCGACCATCCGCCGGGCCACCTCGGGCAGCCGTTCGTCCGCCCGGCAGCCGAAGACCATTGGGCGATAGACATTGCCGATACGCATATCTCCCCCGTCTGAGCGTCACGCGATCGCCCGGCGGGCTCGCCGCCCGGGGCGAACGCCGTCGTCCCCGATCCGCGACGCGGCCGGCCGCGTCATCGACGAGAAGGTGGGTGCGGGTTCGGCTTCGAGTCTACGACCGCGGGAGGAAGAGCGTTGTGGACGCCCCGGGCGAGACCGGCCCCCGCGGACAGAGGGGCGGCCGGAACGGCCCGTCCGATCCGGCCGCCACCATGGTTGCGGGCGCGGCGACGCCGTTTGATCGGGACGGCTCGGGGCAGGGGGCGCGAGGGGTGTCCTCGTCCACCGGCGGCGGGAGCGCGGGCGCACGGCTTGTCCGGGGCCAAGGGCAGCCGATCCGCTGGGCGGGCCGGCATCGGACGAGACGGACCGCGGCATCAGAATCGAGGAGCCTGCCGTGCTGACGATGACCGACAATGCCATGGGGGCGATCCGCGATCTCATCGTGGGCGAGTACCTGCCGCACCAGGCGGGCCTGCGGATCGCCGTGAAGCCGGACGAACAAGGCGCGCTCGAGTTCTCGCTGGCGAGCGATGCCTGGTCCGGAGACCACGTGATCGAGAAGGAGGACGTACGCGTCTTCCTCGACCCGGATGCCGTGGCGTTCCTGGAGGACAAGACCCTGGACGCCGAGCGCGACCCACGCGGCCGGCCGGTCTTCCGCCTGACGCCTTGATCACGCCGGCGGCGACGGCCGCGCCGGTCACCGGCATATCACCGGATCGGGACCCTCTTGCGGGATCCGGCCAGTGCGTCGACGAAGCCGTAGGAGATGGCCTCGTTCGCGGTGAGAATCTTGTCCCGCTCGATGTCGCGGCGGACGCGCTCCGCGCTCTGCCCTGTATGCCGGGCGAGCAGGGTCTCCGTGAGCGCCCGCGCGCGCAGGACCTCCCGGGCGTGGATCTCCAGGTCGCTGAACTGTCCTTCCCCCTCACCTGCGGGCTGGTGAACGAGGACGCGTGAGCGCGGCAGGGCGAGCCGCTTGCCGGGGGTTCCCGCGGCCAGCAGGACGGCGGCTGCGGAGGCGGCCTGGCCCATGCAGACGGTCTCCACGTCCGCGGCGACGTGCTGCATCGTGTCGTAGATCGCCATCATCGCGGTGAACGAGCCGCCGGGGGAGTTGATGTACAGCGAGATGTCCTGGTCGGGGTTGTCGTAGTCGAGGTAGAGCATCTGCGCCATCACGTCGTTGGCGCTGGTGTCGTCGATCGGGGCGCCGAGGAAGACGATCCTCCCGGCCAGGAGCTTGGAGTAGGGATCCATCACGACCGTGCCGTGGCTGGTCCTCTCGACGACCTCCGGCAGGACGTAGCGGCTGGTGGGGTCGATCATGGGCGGCCTCCATTCTGTACAGAATATACAGAACGTACATTACATACAGACTGCTATGTTGGATCCATGGCCGAAGAGATCCCTGTCACGCAAGCTCGGGCCGACTTCGCCGAGCTGGTGAACCGTGCCGCGTACGGCGGGGAGCGCATCGTGATGACCCGGCATGGAAAGCCGATCGTGGCCTTGGTCCCCGCCGCCGACCTCGAACGCCTGCAGGCGCTGGAGGACGCGGAACGGCAGCCTTCGGAGACGGTCATTCGTCTGGGCACGGCGGCCTTCCACCAGAGTGGGGAGTCCCACCCGGCTGAGCACCGCCGCATCGGCATCGCCGCCGAGCACCGCCCGCCGGGCGCCCCCGGCAAGCCCTGATCCCGCAGCTCGTGGCCGATTCCGCTCCTGGCGTCGACGTTCAGGGCGGCCGGCCCCGTGGTCGGCGTGGCACTCGCCGCCGGCGGCGGGGCCCCGGAAAAAACGCCTTGCCGTTGGACGGTAGACGGCTGTTATGGTGTGTGACGCTTGTAAGCGAAAGCTAGGAGACCAGACGTGGCAGGTGACGACGACATCTCCGGGTGATACCGGAGGTTGATCGGCCCCGGCAGGCGCGTATGACCGCCGCCGACGTGGCCGTGGTCGTCATTCCCGAAAACCTGTCCCATTGCCGGGCGGCTTCGCCGCGCCCGGATCACGTGCTTACGAGGTCTCCCACATGTCCGATGCGTTCATCATCTGCTCCAACCTGTCCTTTTCCTGGCCCGACGACACGCCTGTCTTCAGCGATCTGTCCTTCACCGTGGGCGGCGGCCGTACGGGCCTCGTCGCTCCGAACGGCGCGGGCAAGAGCACGCTGCTCAAACTGATCGCCGGTGAATACCGGCCCGGTGGCGGCAGCGTGTCCGTCGACGGCGTGCTCGGTTACCTCCCGCAGAGCCTGCCGCTCGACGGCGACCTCACCGTGGCCGAGGTCCTGGGCATCGCCCCCGTGATCGCGGCGCTGGACGCCATCGAATCAGGGGACGCGAGCGGGGAGCACTTCACCACGATCGGCAACGACTGGGACATCGAGGAGCGCACCCGAGCCCAGCTCGACCGGCTCGGCCTCGGCGACCTCGAGTTTGCGCGTACGCTGCGTACGCTGAGCGGCGGCCAGGTCGTGTCGCTCGGCCTGGCCGCGCAGCTCCTCAGACGGCCCGACGTCCTGCTGCTCGACGAGCCGACGAACAACCTCGACCTCGACGCGCGCCGCAGGCTCTACGACGTGCTCGGCGACTGGAACGGCTGCCTGCTCGTGGTCAGTCACGACCGGGCCCTGCTCGACCGCATGGACCGCATCGCCGAACTCGACCGGGGCGAGGTCCGCTTCTACGGCGGCGACTTCACGGCGTACGAGGAGGCGGTCCGCACCGAGCAGGAGGCCGCCGAGCGGAACGTGCGCAGCGCCGAGCAGGAGCTCAAGCGCGAGAAGCGGGAGATGCAGCAGGCCCGCGAGCGGGCCGAACGCCGGGCGAGCAACGCCGCGCGCAACCTCAAGAGCGCCGGCCTGCCGCGGATCTTCGCCGGGAACATGAAGCGGGGCGCCCAGGAGTCGGCCGGGCGGGCGGGCCAGATGCACGCCTCCCGCGTCAGCGACGCCAAGGCCCGGCTCGACGAGGCGGGGCGCGCCCTGCGCGACGACCAGAAGATCGCGCTGCAACTGCCGGGGACCAACGTCCCCGCGGGGCGCACGGTCTTCCACGGCGAGAACCTCCAGGCCCGCGGCCTGTTCGCCGAGCCCGGCGTCGACCTGACGATCCGCGGACCCGAGCGTGTCGCCCTGACCGGCCCCAACGGGGCGGGCAAGTCCACCCTGCTGCGCCTGATCGGCGGCGATCTGGAGCCGGACGGCGGCACGACCCGGCGGGCCGACGGCCGGGTGGCCTACCTTTCGCAGCGGCTGGACCTGCTCGACGTCGAGCGCACCGTGGCGGAGAATCTCGCCGCGTTCGCCCCCGCCATGCCCGAGGTGGAGCGGATGAACCTGCTCGCCCGCTTCCTGTTCCGGGGCGCCCGGGCCCACCTGCCGGTCGGGGTGCTGTCGGGCGGTGAACGGCTGCGCGCCACGCTGGCCTGCGTGCTGTGCGCGGAGCCGGCGCCCCAGCTTCTGCTGCTCGACGAGCCCACGAACAACCTCGACCTGGTCAGCGTGGGGCAGCTGGAGAGCGCGCTCAACGCGTACGAGGGGGCGTTCGTGGTGGTCAGCCACGATGAGCGGTTCCTCGCGGAGATCAAGGTGGGCCGCCGGCTGGAACTGTCGGGCGGGCGGCTGCTGGAGACCGGAGACCTTTCCGGCGAGTGACGCGCCGGCCTGCGTCCGCGCGTGCGGCAGGTCCGGCTCGGCCCTGACAGGCGTTGCGCGCGGCGGTTACGATCATGGTTCGGCGATCGAGGAGGGCCCGGAGTGGAACGGCTGACGGAGCGGTTGCGGTTGCGGATGTGGCGGGACGACGACCTCGATCCGCTGGCCGCGATGGACGGTGACCCCGAGGTGATGCGGTACATCGGTGACGGTGTGCCGCGCACCCGCGAGCAGACGGCCGAGGCGCTGGTGAGGCGGGGGCTGGGGTGGCAGGAGCGCGGGTTCGGCCTGTTCGCGGTCGAGGTGCGGGAGACAGGGGATTTCGCGGGGTGGGTCGGCCTGGCGGTTCCGGAGTTCCTGCCGGAGGTGCTGCCCGCCGTGGAGATCGGCTGGCGGCTGGGACGGGCACACTGGGGCCGCGGCTACGCCACCGAAGCGGCGCGTGAGGTGCTGGCTTTCGGGTTCCGGGAGGTGGGGCTGGAGGAGATCGTCAGCGTCGCCCGCGTGGACAACGAGGCGTCCCTGCGGGTGATGGCCAAGCTCGGAATGCGCCCGGAGCGCCGTACGACGGTCCCGAGCACCGGTCGGCCTGTTCAGGTCACCGTGATCACGAGGGAGGAGTACGTGGCCACGCCCGGTGCCGCGTCCTCCACCCCATAGGGCGCCGTACCCGCTCCCTCGTGGAACCTTGGGACCTCCGCGCCGGACGCCGGGTGAATCCGCCGGAGCCGCGCGCGGCAGGGCGTGATTCGTCAGACACGACCAAGGACACGGCGTATGCCGGCCGCCACCCAGATCGTGGACAGGCCGGCGTACACGCACAACAGCGCCGTGGTCGGCGAGGTGAGAACCGCCGACGCGGCGATGGCCAGGGCAAGCAGGGCGGTCCAGCCGTACAGGACCGTCCGGCCCCGGGCGGACCCGGTGTGCACGGCCTCCTGGACAGGGGTGACCAGGGCCATGACGGCCACGCCCGCGGTGCCGACAGCGTTCAGGCCGAGCGTCACGCCCAGCGTGAGCACCGCCGCGCCCGCGGCCACCAGGCCGCAGCACAGCACGGCCACGCGAGCCTCGGCATCGGAGAACAGCAGCCGGGTGGCCTTCATGCGGGCCAGGCGCAGCGTGGTCCACGCCTCGGCGACCCACGCCGCCCAGTGCAGCACCGCGACGAGAACGAAGAACACGATGAGAGGCGGTACGGCGGGCAGCAGGAACACGAGCCGCCGGTTGCCGCGGAACCTGCCCTGCAGTCGCGTGAGCGCCCGGTAAAGAGGATTGCGCTGCTTCAGCGCAGCCACGAGGAGATCCCTGGCCTCGTCGAAGCCCGGGGCGAGACGGAGCACTTCGCGAAAGGCGTCCGCCGCTCGCCGGGGATCACCGAAGGCCAGCGCCATCCGGCCGTACGCCAGGTGCGCGGTTGCGCTCTCCGGGTCCAGCTGTACGGCGTGCGCGGCCGCGGCCCTGGCCTGCTCCTCCTCTCCCGTCTTCGTGAGAGCCAGCGCCAGCAGGCTCACCAGATCGGAGTCCTGCGGATCCAAGGCCAGCCCGCGGCGCGCCGCCTCGGCCGTCTGGGGCCACTCGCCTTTCCTCAGGTGTGCCCGGGCCAGCAGCTCCCAGGCCGGCGCGAACTCGGGCTCGAGAGCCAGGGACGCGTTGATCGCGGCGATCGTCTCATCGGGACGGCCGGCGTGTTGATACACCTGTCCGGCCATGTAGTGGGTGAGCCACTGGTCGGGCGCCAGCCGGACCGCCTCATGCGCTTCCGCGACGCCTTCGGCCACGTTGCCCTGCTGGACCAGGGCGAGGGCCAGGAAGGAGTGCGCGGTGACGTGCTGCGGCTCCTGGGCGAGCACACCGCGCAGCTCCCGCTCGGCGTCAGCCGGGCGGCGCATCTCCAGCAGTGTGCGCGCCCGCTGGACTGAGTCGGCGACTGCTACCACTTGCGCTTGACCCAGGGCATCAGCTCGTCCCAGGCGCCGGAGTCGTTGGCGTGCATCACGTAGTTGCGCGCGGTGGACATCCACTCGCGGACCGCCGTGGGCCGTACGGTCTGCGCGGCGGCGAGCAGATCGGGCGTTGACAGCGGGATGGGGCGGCCGGCACGGATCGACTGCTGGAGCTTGGCCTCCACCGCCCGGTCCACCACACCCTTCAGGTCCGCGCCGACGCAATGCTCGGTCGCCCGCGCCACCGCGTCGAAGTCCATTTCGGCCAAGGGCTTGTCGCGGCACAGGATGCGCAAAATGGCCGCGCGCGCCGCGGCGTCGGGCGGCGGCACGAACACCGGCTGGTCGAGGCGGCCCGGACGGCGGAACGCCACATCCACGTACCACGGAGCGTTCGTGGCAGCCAGCACCAGGACGCCCTCGTTGGCCTTCTGGTCCACGCCGTCGAGCTCGGCCAGGAACTGGTTGACGAGCTGACGCGTGTGCGCCTGGCGCATGTCGGAGCGGCGGGCCGCCAGCGCGTCGACCTCGTCGAAGAACAGTACGCACGGCCGGTTGCGGCGGGCCATTTCGAATGTGGCGCGCAGGTTGCGCTCGCTCGATCCGATGTACATGTCGAGGATGTCGGCCAGTCCCACGTTGACGAAAGCCGCGCCCAGTTCGCCGGCGGCGGCCCTGGCCAGGTGAGTCTTGCCCGCGCCCGGAGGCCCGTACAGCAGTACCCCGCCGCCGGCGCGCTTGCCGTACGCGGCGAACAGCTCCGGCTGCTGGAGCGGCAGCAGGAGCTTGATCCGCAGCGCCTCCTTGACCGCTTCCATGCCCGCCACGTCAGCGAAGGAGAAGCCGGCGCGCTCCACCTCGGCACCGTCCGGCGGCGGGGAGCCCGCCGCCGGGTAGGCCGGCGCGGGCGCGGGCGCCGGGTACGGCGACGCGGGCACGGGAGGGGCCGACAGGCGGGCGGCGAGATCGGCGTCGCCCACGGACGGATCACGGGATACCGCGTCGTGGTAGCGGTGGGCCGCCCGTGCCGTGTCACCCTCGGCCAGTAGCGCCCGCGCCGCCAGCACGCCGAGCTTGGGAGGGTAGCCGGGCGAAGCCAGCAGCGGTTCGAGCGCCGCCAGCGCGGCGCCGTAGGCGCTCTGCCGGACGAACGCCTCCGCCAGACCTGCCGTGATGTCCGCGTTCTTGGGGGCAAGCACGAGAGCGGCCCGGTACTCGGCCTCCGCCTCAGCGAGATATCCCATGGCCAGGAGCTGCCCGGCGAGGTGTTGCCGCAGGGGGAGATTCTCCGGAGAAAGGCGGGCCGCTTCGCGGAGCGCCCGCAGACCGGCGTCGTCGAGCATAGGGTGCTCCCTTTTTCGCAGGTTTCGGTCGGTCACGATCTATGCAAGATATCGAAATCGACGTACATGCACCGGTTCGGCGGCATAGCGCCGTCTCCAGATGGGTCCTCACGCCGCGGTCCGCGACCTGATCAACGGGATCTGCCCGCCGGCGAGCACCATCGCGACCTGGCGGGGGGACAGGCGATGCCGGACGACGAAGTCGGCGCCCGTGGTCGTGTCGCGTACCGTGATGTCGCCGCCCCTCTCCAGCGCGCCGCGCAGGTCCTCCAGGGACAGCTCGTCGCCTTGGCCGACGCGGTCGTAGTCCGCCGGGTCGGCGAACTCGAGGGCCAGCACGCCGAAGTTGGCGAGGTTCTGCCAGTGGATGCGCGCGTACGACTTCGCGATCACCGCGCGCAGGCCGAGGTAGCGGGGCGCTATCACCGCGTGTTCGCGCGAGGACCCCTGGCCGTAGTTGTCGCCTCCGACGACGACGTGCGGGCCGGCCTGATGCGCGCGCGCCGGGTAGCTCTCGTCGATCTGGCTGAAGGTGAACTCGGCGAGCCGCGCGATGTCGCTGCGGAAGGGCAGGACGCGGGCCCCCGCGGGCAGGATCTCGTCGGTGGAGACGTTGTCGCCCACCTTGATCAGGACCGGGGCGCGCAGCCGGTCCGGCAACGGGTCGAAGTCGGGGAGCGTCCCGATGCTGGGCGCCTTGACCAGTTCGACCCGCCGCGCGTCGGCGGGGGCGAGGGGCGGCTCGAACATGCCCTCGGCGACGGAGGCCCGCTCGGGCAGCGTCACGACGGGGTACTCGATCCCCAGCAGGCCGGGCAGCGTCCTCGGGTCGGTGATGCGTCCGGTCAGCGCGGCGGCCGCCGCCGTCTCCGGAGAGCACAGCCACACCGAGTCCTCCTTCGTCCCCGACCGGCCGGGGAAGTTGCGCGGCATGGTGCGCAGGCTGTTGCGACCGACCGCGGGCGCCTGCCCCATGCCGATGCACCCCATGCATCCGGCCTGGTGCAGCCGCGCGCCGGCCCTGATCAGGTCGAGGGTGGCCCCCATGCGGGTGAGGTCGGCGAGGGTCTCCCGCGAGGTCGGATTGATGTCCACCGACACCTGCGGATGCGCCTGGCGACCGGCCAGGACGGCGGCGACGATCGCGAAATCCCGCAACCCGGGGTTGGCCGACGATCCGACCACCACCTGATGGACCTCCTCGCCGGCGACCTCGCGTACGGGGACGACGTTGCCCGGCGAGGAGGGCGCGGCGATCAGCGGTTCCAGGGCGGACAGGTCGATCTCCTCGTGAACGTCGTAGCCGGCGTCCGGATCGGGGAGGATCTCGGTGAAGTCGCCCGCCCGCCCCTCGGCGGCGAGGAACGCGCGGACCTGGTCGTCGGCCGGGAACACGGTCGTGGTCGCGCCGAGTTCCGCGCCCATGTTGGCGATGACGTGCCGGTCCATCGCCGTCAGCGCCGCCAGCCCGGGTCCGTGGTACTCGATGACGCGGCCCACCCCGCCGTCGACGCCGTGCCGGCGCAGCATCTCCAGGATCACGTCCTTGGCCGAGACCCACGGCGGGAGCGCGCCGGTCAGGCGTACGCCCCAGACCTCCGGCATCGTCAGGTACAGCGGCTGCCCCGCCATCGCCATGGCGACCTCCAGGCCGCCCACGCCGACGGCGAGCATGCCCAGCGAGCCGGCGGCGCAGGTGTGGGAGTCGGAGCCGACCATCGACGCTCCCGGGATGCCGAAGCGCTGCATGTGCGCGGGATGCGACACGCCGTTGCCCGGCCGGGAGTACCAGACCCCGAAGCGGTGGCAGGCCGAACGCAGGAACAGATGATCGGCCATGTTCCGTTCGTCGGTCTGCAGCAGGTTGTGGTCGACGTACTGCACCGATGTGCGGGTGCGCACCCGGTCCAGGCCGAGTGCTTCGAGCTCCAGCATCACCATCGTCCCCGTCGCGTCCTGCGTGAGCGTCTGGTCGATGCGCAGCCCGATCTCCTCCCCGGGTGTCATCACGCCGTCCACGAGGTGGGCGCCGATCAGTTTCCGGGTGACGTTGAGTCCGGTCATGGCTCTCACCCCTTGACCGCGAACCGCCGGCACGAGCACGCGTCCGTCGCGCCCGTCTCTGGCGTGCCGTGTCGTGCCGTGCCCCACGGCCCACTGTACGGCGGCGCGGGCCGGGACCATCAGGGCAGGTCACGCCGGTCGCGGATCTCGCCTCTTCGCCCCGGGGGTGAGCGGGGCCGCCACGTCCGAACGTGCCGGACGGCCGGGGCGGCCCGCGCGATCATCGCGCGGCGAAATGATATTTCTTTTTCCCTTCAGCCCCTTTATGCACACTGTTCACTCGTGCCCTCCACTGTGGCCGCTCGAGACCTAAGCGCCTTTATGGGCGCTTTATCCGAACGTGACGAAAGGGACTGCACCCGATGCAGCCAGTGGCAGCACGAAAGCTGCTGGGAAGCTCGAGCATTCGAGGACGTTTCGCCGTGGTCGCCGTGGTCGCGACGCTGCTGGTCAGCGGTGTCGTGACGGCGGCGCACGCCGACCCCGACCCGGGGAAACCCGGTAAGGGACGTCCCAGCCCGACGCCGACCGGCTCTCGTACCCCCCCAACCCTCAGCCCCGCCGACGGTTCGTTCCTTGAGGGCACGGCCAAGGTCGCGGCCGTTCCGGCCGAGGCCGGTGACAGCGTCACGGAGCTCGCCGTGGACGGCGCCGCGATCAAGGCCACCCGGACGGTGGGCGTCTCCCGGCTCCGCTTCGACGTCGGCTCGAACTCGACCGAGGCGCGCTACCACAACTACGTGCTCGTCAACGGCGCGTACCGGAGCGACATCGGCGACCACGTGAGCGAGCGGGCGACCATCGAGATCCCGAACGAGCACCTCGTCAAGGGCGAGAACACCATCGAGATCTTCGCCGGGACGATCGACAGCTCCTGCGGCGTCAACTACGACGACTTCGTCCTGTCCGACGTGAGCCTCGAACTTCTCGGCGAGGTCGCGGACGGCGAGGACAACCCGTACACCCTCTCCTTCGGTGACGGAAACTGCGGCTCGAACACCTCGCTGCTCAAGCAGGCCAAACTGACGTTCTTCGTTCAGGGCGACCCGCAGGGCACCACGGGTCTCGCCGCGGACCTGGACACCACCAAGCTGGGCAACGGCGAGCACGCCATCACGGCCAAATCCGCGGCCGGGGTCACCGTCAAGAACAGCGTGACCGTGAACAACTCTCCGGCCGGGGCGCCGCGCTTGCTGCCCACGGACGGCACGCTCGTGGCGGGCGACCAGTCGGTCTTCGCGACCGTGCCCGCCGAGGGCGGAGGCGGCGTCACGTCCCTCACCGTCGACGGCGCCGAGCCCACCACGAAGGCCACCCTGGGCAACGGGGCGGCGACGTTCAGCTTCGACGTGGGCGCGGACTCGATCGACGACAAGTACGACGACTACTTACTCGTCAACGGAAAGCGCATCGACCTGGGCGGCTCCTGGGCCGGCCGGCGCGTCCCCATCGCGGTGCCCGCCCGATTCCTGGTGCCCGGCGACAACACGATCAAGGTCGTGACCGGGGACTACAAGGCGTCCTGCGGGATCGACCGCGACGACTTCACCATCGCGAACCTCGACCTCGCCCTCGACGGCGCCACCGTGACCGGCAAGGACATCAAGCCGTCGTACGAGATGGGCGACGGCGACTGCGGCAGCAGCCAGACCGCCCTGCGCGAGGTCGAACTGCACTACACGATCGACGCCCGGCCGGTGCACGTCGTCCAGACGCTCGGCTCGGGTGACGCGACCCTCAGCTTCACCGTGGGCAGCAACTCGATCGAGGCGCGCTACCAGAACTACCTGCTCGTCAACGGGCGGAAGGTCGTGCTCGACGGCGACTTCGTCAGCCGGCGTGTCGACTTCACGTTCCCGAACGAGTACCTCGTGCCCGGCTGGAACACGATCGACTTCGTGACCGGCACCTATCCGACGTCGTGCGGCGCCAACCGCGACGACTTCGCGATCTCGAACATCGCCCTCGCCCCGGTGCGGGGGACGGCGGCCGGCCAGATGCTCAAGAGCTCGTACAGCATGGGTGACGGCAACTGCGGCGACAACGTGAACCTGCTCACCGAGATCGACCTCGAATTCCTCGTGGACGCGCCCGCCGGCGGTCTGCGCGCGGACCTCGACACCACCGCCGTCAAGGACGGCAAGCACACGCTCGTCGCGGCCTCGACGTCGGGGGAGACCGCCACCCGCACGCTGATCACCGACAACTCCGCGCCCAAGGTCGCCGCCAGCGTCCCGGCCGCGGGGGAGAAGCTCACCGCCTCGGTCGTGCTAGACGTCACGCTTGAGGACGCCTCCGGTGTCGTGTCCGGGCCGGACGTCACGCTCGACGGCCGGCCGATCGCGCTGGGCGCCCAGGTGGGCCCCGGGCTGTCGCCCGGCGCGCACACCCTGGCCGTGACCGGCTCCGACGGCCTCGGCAACACCGCCACACGTGAGATCACGTTCGAGTCCGCGGGCGTCCCGGACGTCCCCGCCGAGCTCGCACCGGCGGTGGGCAGCGTCGACGTGTCGGGATCCGTCACGCTCTCGGCGAAGGTGGCCGAGCCCGGCGGCGGTCAGGTGAAGGCGACGTTCTCCGAGGCCGAGATCCTGACCCCGAACCAGGCGTATCAGGGCGTGGCCGCGACCGTGCCCACGACCCTGGAGGTGCCCGGCGAGCAGAAGATCACGACCAAGGGGCTCGACCCCGCCGACGGCGCGACGCTCGACGCGCCCGCCGGCCGGGACGTTACCTACCAGCGGTTCGACATCCAGGTGAAGGGCCACGTGGACGCCCCGGTCCTGCGCTGGGAGGGCGTCATCGACCCCGAGCGCCTGGTGTCCCTGCGCGCCTGGAACACCAAGACCAAGGCGTGGGAGCTCCTGACGAGCTCCCGCGGCGCCGCCGAGGGCAACACCACGCTCACCGCCGTCGTCGGCGCGGAGTACATCGACGGCCAGAAGGTCCACGTCATGGTGACGGGCGAGGACCCGTTCGCCGACGACATCGACCCCGGCGACCCGAACGGCTTCGCCGACCCCTCCACGTACGACTTCTCGATCGTCCACTTCACCGACACGCAGTACATCTCCGAGGGCGCGGTGGAGCAGGAGACCGCCGAGGAACGCGCGGTGTGGGAGTCCGCCTACTCCGGCATCGTCAACTGGATCAAGGACAACAAGGACCCGCGCAAGATCTCCTATGTCGCGCACACCGGCGACATCATCGAGAACAACATCCGCAAGCCCGCGGACGAGGCCATGCAGAAGCAGGTCGTCGGCGAGCTCGAGGTGTCCTCCCGGCAGCAGCGCGTGCTGGACGAGGCCGGCATCCCGAACGGCGTGATCGCCGGCAACCACGACAACCAGTCGGGCACGGAGGACGGGCCGGAGGCGATCTACAACAAGTACTACGGCCCCGGCCGGTACCAGACGGCGGCGCAGGGCTGGCAGCACGCCGAGTACGGCGGGCCGTGGAAGGAAGGCGACAACCAGAACCACTACGACCTGTTCTCCGCCGGCGGGCTGGACTTCGTCGTGGTCGGCCTGTCGTACGGCGTCACGCGGGAGGAGGCCGAGTGGGCCGACTCCATCTTCAAGCGGTTCCCCGACCGCAACGGCATCCTGCTCTCGCACGACTACCTCGTGCCGAGCACCAACCCGGACGGACGCGGCGCCGGATTCTCGGCTCCCGACGGCTCGATGCTGTACAAGACGGTGGTCGAGAAGAACCCGAACGTCTTCCTCATCCTCGCCGGGCACGAGCACGGCGTGGCCACCAACGTCAAGCCGAAGGTGGGCCAGGTCGGCAAGGGCGTCGTCGAGCTGCTGGCGGACTACCAGTTCTACACGGTGTCGGCCGACCGTCTCGGGCTCACCGAGGTCGGCGGATACAACCCGGACGACCAGCTCCAGTTCGGCGCGAGCTTCTTCCGCCTGCTGCAGTTCAACGTCAAGCGGTCGGAGCTGACCGTGGACACCTACTCCCCGCTGCTCAATGACTTCGGCGCCGGCGAGTTCGACCCGCTGCGCCGTTACGACGGGCGCGAGGACAACATGGTGCTCCCGGTCGACCTCACCACCCGCACGACGAGCTTCGCGACCGACTCGCTGGCGATCTACAAGCCCACCCGGGTCGTCGGCACGAGCACGGTTGAGTCGGGGCAGGTCGCCTCGGTGGTCTGGGACCGCCTCAAGGCCAACACGGCCTACGCGTGGTTCGTCACGGCACGCTCCACCGGCGGCGGCGTGACCGCGTCCGAACCGAGCGTCTTCGTCACGAAGAACGAGCACGGCCGTCCCGGCGACTGGGGGCCGGACTCGCCGATGTACCGCTGGTTCCAGCGCAAGTAACCCCATCTCCGCCGCCCCGGGCCCCGGCCCGGGGCGGCGTTCCCCTGCCGGATTTCCCCGCACCTTTTCCCCGTACTTTTTTGGAGAACGAGACATGCCTCGCAGGCGCCGGCTGTCCGCCCTCGTCCTCGCCCACGTCCTCGTCGGCCTGCTGGCCGGTGTGCTCGTCGGCGTGCTCGTCGACGCGGCGCGTCCCGCCCCGGCGGCGGCGCACGACGCGACCACGAAGGCCCACGCCACGGTGACCGGGACGGGCCCGGACGTCAGGGCCGTGCTCGATCTGGAGTACGACCTCCTCATGAAGTCGGCCTGGCTGTACGCGGAGGCCTACGACGCGAAGGAGCGGACCGAGCAGCTCCGCCAGCTCAAGATCAACCACGACGCCGTCATCGACTACGTCACCCGCCGCTTCGCCGTGACGTACGACGAAGCACCGTGCACGCCCACGCCCGCGGGCGACGCGGACGTGCGCGAGCGCGCGAAGGTGGCCTTCGCGGTCGTGACCCTCGACTACGACTGCGCGGGCGACGGCCCGGGGCAGCACGCGATCTCCAGCGCGCTCTTCCCCGACGCCGAGAGCTTCGTGCACAGCACGGAGACGCTCGTCGGATACCGGCTCGACGGCACGACCGGCTCCGCGGTCCTGACCGCCGCGAGCCCGACGCTGCGGATCGGCGAGCGCCGGGCCGCCCACCAGGTCGGCGAGTTCTTCCTGCTCGGCGCCGAGCACCTGCTGTCCGGCCTCGACCACATCTTCTTCCTGCTCGCGCTGCTCATCGGCGCCCGCCGGCTCCGCGACGTCGTCGTCACGGCCTCCGCCTTCACGGTCGCGCACAGCATCACGTTCCTCCTCGCGGCGATGGGCGTCGTCGACGTTCCGGCGGCGATCGTCGAGCCGGTCATCGCCGTATCGATCATCGTCGTGGCCGTCGCCAACCTCCTGGGCCGCGGGGAGGAGAGAGCGGGCAGATGGCGGCTGCCGGTCGTCTTCGCCTTCGGCCTGGTGCACGGGCTGGGCTTCGCGAGCGCGCTCGACATCGACGAGGGCGGGTCGTGGGGGCTGCTCCTGTCGCTCCTGAGCTTCAACGTCGGCATCGAAGTGACCCAGCTTGTGATCATCGCGGTGCTTTTCCCGCTGCTGACGCTGCTGCGCCGCACGTCCGCCGCCCGCTGGGTGACGGTCGCGATGTCGGTCCCCATCGTGGCGGTCAGCCTCTACTGGTGCGTCGACCGCGTCACCCTCCCGTTCTGACCGGGAACGGCGGATGCCCGCGGTAGGCCGGAGGCCGCGACCGTCATGCTGGAAGGGGGGTGGGTGTGATGGCGGAGACCGACCTTGTCCTGGTGACCGGCGCCGGCGGGGGAGTCGGTGGTGTGGGCCGCACGGTCGTGGAACTGCTGCTCCGGCGCGGCCTGGCCGTACGGGCGATGGCGCACCACGACGACGACCGGGCCGGGGCGCTGCGCGCGCTCGGCGCCGAGGTCGTCGTCGGCGACCTCACCCGGCCCGCGGACGTGGCGCGGGCCCTCGGCGGGACCCGCCGGATGTTCTTCAGCATGAGCGTGGCGCCGTCCTACCTGGAGGCCACGGCCGTCGTCGCGACCGTGGCACGGGCCGTCGGCGGCCTCGACACGCTGGTCGCCATCTCGCAGCTGACCGTCTCGCAGATGGACGCGGTCAGCGCGAGCGAGTCGCACCAGCAGCGGCTGCACTGGCTGTCCGAGCAGGTGCTCGACTGGTCCGGCCTTCCGGTCGTGCATGTCCGGCCGACCATCTTCCTGGACAACCCGCTGTTCACGACGCTGGCCGCGCGATCCATCGCCGCAACCGGCACGATCCGGCTGCCGTTCGGGACCGGCCGCACCTCGCCCGTCGCGGCCGACGACGTCGCCCGGGTGGTCGCGACCGTCCTGGCCGATCCGGGTCCGTACGTGGGCCGGGTCCTGGAGCTGACCGGCCCGCGGGCCGAGGACATGACCGACGTCGCCGCGGAGTATTCGCGCGCGCTCGGCAGGCCGATCTCCTACGTCGACGTGCCGTGGGAGACCTGGGTCGAGCAGGTGCTCACGCCGTCCGGACTCGGGGCGCACGTCGAGGAGCACCTGGCCACCATGGCCCGCCTGCATCGGGAGAACCGGTACGACCGCATGACGCGTACGGTCGAGGAGGTCACCGGGAGGCCGGCGGAGACGGTCGAGGAGTTCGTCGCGCGCCGGAAGGAGCGGTTCGCCGGCTGAACCCCGGCGGGAACCTTAGGCGCGGTGCGTACGCGACGGCCTCCAGGGGCCAGTGCTCGGACAGCCATTCACTGACGACGGCGCCGTCGCCGCGCGTACTTCGCGTCCTGGCTCCCGGCTCCGTCGCCGACGTCGGCGGGGAGGAGTTCCCGCTCGGCATCCGGGGTGGGGCGGGTGGCCGAGAGGGCCGCCAGGTTGGCCGTCAGCAGGTCCACCTTCTCGCTGAGCGCCCGGATCTGCCCCATCACCGCGTTGTGCTGCTTCAGCTCCAGCTCCTGGTCTTCTTTCCATCGCGACGCGTTGACCTCGGTCTCCATCGCGGACACGATCACGCCGATGAGCAGGTTGAGGACGAAGAACGCCGTGATCACGATGAACGCGGCGAAGAAGATCCAGGCCATCGGTTCCTTGGCCATCACGTCTTCGGCGACTGCCGGCCAGTTCTCCACCGTGAGCACGGTGAACATCGTGAACAGCGACTTCCCGAGGTCCCCGAAGTACTGCGGGGCCGCCTGGCGGAAGAGCTGCTCGCCGATGACGGAGGCCATGTAGAGCGACAGCATCAACAGGGCCAGGATCGAGGCCAGCCCCGGAAGCGCGGTGAACAGCGCCGAGACCACCCGCCGCATGCTGGGGACCACGGATATCAGCCGCAGGACGCGCAGGAACCGGAAGAGCCGCAGGATCGACAACGACTCCGAGGCGGGCACGATGGCCATACCGACGACGATGAGGTCGAACCAGTTCCACGGATCGCGGAAGAACGCCTTCCCGTGCGCGGCGATGCGCAGGCCGATCTCGACGACGAAGATCGCGATGATGACCCGGTCGGTCCAGAGGAAGGCGGCGGGGTACCGGTCGGCCAGATCGGGGGATGTCTCCAGCCCTAGTGTGATCCCATTCAGCGTGATCACGGCGATGACGGCACGTTGGAAGGCCGGAGCGTCAACGAGGGCGCGGAGCCGTTCGCGGGAGAGATCGGGCAAACCGGTACTCCTGGATCAGGGGGCGTTGTGATCATCTGAAATCCTACAGAACGGCCTCCGGCCAGCCGTGATCATGTCCATGGTTCCGTGCTCCGGCGCCGTCGCGGCCTCACCCCGTAGAGCCGAGAACGGCGCGGAGTTCACGCCGTGGTGACGAGGACCCCGTCGTCGTCACTGAACAGTTCGGCGCCGGGACGGAAGACCACGCCGCCGAAAGTCACGGGGACGTCGCGCTCGCCGGCGCCGTCCTTGGTGCACCTGCGGGGGTTGGAGCCGAGCGCCTTGAGGCCCAGGTCGAGGTCGCGCAACGCCACGACGTCGCGGACCGCGCCGTTGACGACGACCCCGGCCCAGCCGTTGGCCACGCCGATGCCCGCGACGACGTCGCCGATCAGCGCGGTGTGCAGCGACCCGCCGCCGTCGACGACGAGGACCCGCCCCTCCGCCGGCTCCGACAGGACCGCCTTGATGAGGGCGTTGTCCTGGTGGCAGCGCACCGTCGCGATCACGCCGCGGAAGGAGCGGCGCCCGCCGTACTGCCGGAACTGCAGGTCGCAGGAGTCGAGCTCGGTCTCGCGCTCGTCGTACAGGTCCGCGGTCGAGATGTCCATGAACGGCCTTCCTGGTCGGTATCCGGGGATCTCTATGGTCTATGCGGACCGAACGCTGCCACAGCCCGCGCGCCGGTGTCGACGCCAGGTCGTGCCTGTACGTCACAGTTCTCCATGTCCCTACGGTGAGGTTTTCGTGGCGTGAAGGTGGTTGTCGGGAAGGTGGATCGGGCTTACGTTTGACTCGATGACCCGATTCCTCATCTGGGTCACGACGTTCCAGGCGGGGCTTGCCGTACCCGAGATCTCCGGGGGCGCGAGCAGAGGCGGCCACCCGCTCCGGCGCGTCCGGTCAGGCGGAAGGCAGGGGAGGGCAGCCGTGACACAGGTCGATCTCGAAGCGGTGAGCCAGGCCGAGGCCGAGCGCGACCGGAGGGCGGAGCGGATCCTCGACGCGGCCGGGGAACTGCTGGTGGCCTGGGGATACCCGCGCGTGACGGTCGGCGACATCGCCCGCCGCGCCGGCGTCGGCAAGGGCACGGTCTACCTGCATTTCACCACGAAGGAGGTCCTTTTCCTCACGGTCCTGCTGCGGGCCCGGAGCAGGATGGTCGAGCGGTTCGTCCAGGAGATCCGGGCCGATCCGTTGGCGGTCCTGCCCAGCCGGGTGGCCGCCGCGGCCTACCTGTGGGTCCACGAGGACCCGATCGTTCGCGCGATGTTCCTCGGTGACCCCGACACCCTGGGCACCTTGAGCAGGAGCGCCGCCCACGTCATCGGCGATCTCATGGAGGTCCGGGAACGGACTCTCGACGGCTACTTCCGGCTCCTGCGGGAACACGGCCTGATCGATCCGGGGCCGTCCCCGGCCGCGCAGCGGCACGCGTACCTCGCCGTGCTGACCGGGTTCCTCATGATCGAGCCCATGCTTCCCTCGGGCGTCCCGAGTGTCGCGGACAACGCGGACATGGTCGCCCACGTCGTCCGCGCCGCCTTCGAGACGCCGCGCGCGCCGGAGGAGGCGGCGGCGGTGGCGCCGCGGGTGGCCGATCTCCACCAAAGCCTGCTCGACCGGTTGAACGAAGAGATCGGCAGGCAGAAACGCATCTGACACGCCCGATGGAGGCGACGATGAGCACTCCCGGCACCACCAGTTCCGTCGACATGATGGACCCCGCCCTGCTGAGCGACCCGTTCCGGGGGTACTCCCGTCTCCGGGAGGAGGCTCCGCTCGCGCGTGCGGCCTTCGTCGGCGGCGGCACCCCGATCTGGCTGGTCACCCGGTTCGACGACGTCAAGACGGTGCTGAGTGACCAGCGGTTCGTGAACAACCCGGCGAACGTGCCGGGAACGGACGCGCATGACCTCCGCGAAGAGATCATCAGTGCTCGCGGCGTCCTGCCCGAGTACGCCCAGTACATCCTCGACAGTGTTCTCGACGCCGACGGCGCCGACCACATCCGGCTGCGCCGGCTGGTCTCCCGCGCTTTCACGGCACGGCGTGTCTCGGAGCTGCGCCCGCGCGTGGAGCAGATCACCGAAGACCTCCTCGACCGGCTTCCCGGCCGCGCCGAGGACGGCGTGGTCGATCTCATCGAGGGGTTCGCGTATCCGCTGCCGATCACGGTGATCTGCGAATTGGTCGGCGTCCCGGTGGAGGACCGCCCCCAGTGGCGCGATTGGGGCAGGGCGCTGTTCTCCACCGAGCCGGGAGCGCTGAACGAGCCGCTGCGCCAGATGGTGGACCACATTCACGATCTGATCGAGCGCCGCCGGGCCCGGCCGGCCGAGGACCTGCTCACCGGGCTGATCCGGGCCCACGACGAGGACGGCGACCGCCTGAGTGACATCGAGATGGTCACGATGGTGCTGACCCTGGTCCTGGCCGGGCACGAGACCACCGCCCACCTGATCGGCAACGGCACGACGGCCCTGCTGACCCACCCCGACCAGTGGGACGCGTTGCGCGCCGATCCGGCGCTGGCGCCCCGTGCCGTCCACGAGCTGATGCGCTGGTGCGGGCCCGTGCATGCCACCCGCCTCCGGTACGCGGCCGAGGACGTCGAGATCGGAGGGACGCTGGTGCGGCGCGGCGAGCCCGTGATGGCACTGCTCGTCTCCGCCAACTACGACCCCCGCCGGTTCGACGATCCGGAGCTCCTCGACATCACGCGGGAGCCGGACGGGCGGCGCGAGGTCCACGTCGGGTTCGGGCACGGCCTGCACTACTGCCTCGGCGCGGCGCTGGCCCGCCAGGAGGGCGAGGTCGCCTTCCTGGCGCTGACCCGCCGCTTCCCCGGCCTTCGCCTGGCCGTGCCGCCCGAGGATCTCGAACGCCAGCTCCTGCCCGGCTCCTGGCGTCTGTCCCGGCTCCCCGTCCGCCTCGGCCTCTGATCGGCCGCCGTCCTCGCGCGCCGGCCAGAGCGCGCGAGGGGCGTCCGCCGGTGGACGCCGCACATGGGTGCGGCCCGCACCGCCGGGGGAAACCGGTCGGGCGGGCCGCGCTCATCGTTCCGTAGCCTCGCTCGTCCGGTTTTCGGTCGGGCGAGGCGGTCCGCCTGTTACAGCAGGCGCAGACCGAGGTTCAGGTCGACGTCCAGGTCGACCAGCGCCCCCGTCCGGCCCCACCGGTCCCACCGGTCCCACCGGTCGTGGTCGTGGCACCGGTCGTCGCACCGGTCCCAGCGGTCCCAGCGGATGTCGCACCGGTCGTCGCACCGGTCGTCGCATCGACGGCAGCAGTCGTCGCACCGGTCGCACCGGTCGCACCGGTCGTCACACCGGTCCCATCCGGGCGCCCACGTGACGCCCGACGGCATGGCCGTGACGGACGGCGTGGAAGCGGTGGCCGCCCAGGACGGTGCCGCCGACAGCGAAAGGCCGGCGACGGCGACGGCCGCCGCCAGCGCGAATTTGCGGAGCATTGATCCCCCGATCATTTTGGAGCCCCTCCGCGGATCATGCTGACATACGGGGGCTCCCGATCCGGGTTGCGCCGCGCTGGCGATTCGCGTGTTGGCCCTGCTCGTCTCGGCCAATGACGACCCACGCCCGGACATGGGTGCGGCCCGCACCGCCGGGGGAAACCGGTCGGGCGGGCCGCGTTCATCGTTCCGCCGCCTCGCCCGGCCGGTTTTCGGTCGGGCGAGGCGGTCCGCCTGTCACAGCAGGCACAGACCCGGTTTCACGTCCAGGTTCAGGAATACGTCGGCCGGTGCGGATCCCGGTCCCACCGGTCCCGCGGGTCCCACCGGTCCCTGTCCCACCGGTCCCTGTTCCACCGGTCCCTGTCCCACCGGTTCCGCCAGTCCCACTGGTTCCTGCCCCAGCGGTCCCACCGGTCCCAGCGGTCGTTCCTGTCCACGCGGACGCAGTCGAACTGCGGGCAGGGCAGGGTGAAGCACTGCTTGGGCGCCGGGACGCAGACGGTGCCGGGCGGGCACAGCCCGCTGGCGCATGGCGATCCGGGCATGCACGGGATGCCGGACGGCATGGCCGTGACGGACGAGGTGGAAGCGGTAGCCGCCCATGACGGCGCCGCCGACAGCGAAAGGCCGGCGACGGCGACGGCCGCCGCCAGCACGAATTTGCGAACCATTGATCCCCCGATGTTCTCTTGAGCCCCCCGGCGGTCATGTTCGCATACGGGGGCTACTGGGCCGGGTCGCGCCGCGCGGCCGATTCGGAAGTGGCGAGCGCCGCACGCAGGTCCGCCGGACCGCCGTACACGACGCCGGTCATGCCGAGCGCCACGGCGGCGGCGACGTTCTCGGGCCGGTCGTCGACGAACAGGCAGCGCTCGGCGGCCGCGCCCGCGCGTTCGGCGGCGAGCTCGTAGATGCGGCGGTCCGGCTTCGCCACCCCCACCCGGGCGCTGCTGACGACGGCGTCGGCGAAGTCCGCCATGCCCAGGCGGTCGAGCTCCTCCTCCAGCCGGGTCGTGGCGTTCGTGACCAGCACCACCGGCACCCGCCGCCGCGCCTCGGCCAGCAGGCCGCGCGCCTCCTCGTCGATCCAGGACGGCACGGCGGCGAACTCCTCGACCAGCCGCGCCGCGCGCCCCGCCGAGCCGAGGACGTCGGTGAAAGCGGTGACGAGCGACGCCTCCCACTCCTCACAGGTGATCAGCCCGAGCGAGGCCGGCCCCATCAGCGCCGGGCTCAGCGCCGTCTTCAGGATCGTGCCGGGCGCGAGTCCGTATGTCTCGTCGATCCGCGCCTGGGCGACGGGGTCGTGGAACCTGAGCACGCCGTCGAAGTCGCACAGCACCGCGTCGAAGGGCAACGTCACCTGATCTCCTCGTCTCGGGGGCGGCGGCCGCGCCCGCGCGACAAGCGACGGACGTACGGCCCTCCGCAATCCTGGCCGATCTTTCCCTTCTCGGGAACATCGTCGGGACGCCCGGCCAGGGCGGGGAGGAGCGTGGACGGCGGCGGGACCGTTCAGCGGACCCGGGCGCCGTCCGCTCCTGAGGCGTACTCAGTACTCAGGCGGCGTGTTCAGAGGAAGGACGCGGGCGGCCCGTCGGGGCGCGGCCGCGGCGTCATCGCGGACAGGGCGGTGACGACGGTGGCGGAGATGGCCTGCGCGGCCTGCTTGACCAGGGCGGTGACCTCTCCCGACACGGCCGACCGCGAGGGGCAGGCCACGCTCACCGCCATGCGCACGCCGCCGTCGCCGTCGAGCACCGGCGCGGCCGCGCAGACCACGCCCTCGGCGAACTCCTCCCGCGAATAGGCGACGCCCCGGCGGCGCACCATGCTCAGCTCCCGGTCGAGGGCGGCGTGCCCGACGATCGTGCGCCGCGTCATGCGGTCGAGGGTCCCCCGATCGTGGAAGGCCGAGTTGAGCCCGTGGTCGAACGCGAGCAGCACCTTGCCGCTCGCCGTGCAGTGGAGCGGGGCGCGATCGACCTCGTCGGACGGCGAGCTCACCCGGTCGTGGCCGTAGACGCGTTCGACGTAGGCGATCTCCAACCCCCGGGTGACGGCCAGGTTGACCGTCTGCCGGGTCCGCTCGTAGAGGCGGATCATGTGCGGGAGGACGAGGGGGCGGGTGCCGGGGATCATCCGCGGCCCCGGCCCGGCCAGGGTGGCCAGCCGGTCGCCGATGGCGTAGTCGATGCCGACCCGCTGCGCGAGGCCCTTGGCGCACAGGACGCCGAGCAGGCGGTAGGCCGTCGTCTTCGGCAGGCCGGTCCTCCTGGACAGCTCGGCGAGGCCCATCGGCTGAACGGCCGCGCTCAGCGAGGCGAGGATCGTGATCCCCTTCTCCAGGCTGCTCGGCTTCTCGAGCGGCCCCGGGTCGTCCGGTGTGATCGGCGGCGGCGCGGCGGGGAGCGATTGTGGCACGGACGACGGCCCCTGATGGGTGATGGTTCGCGGCATTCTGTCGGTGCGCACCTTACGGGAGATGTGAGGGCAAACTCCGGCTACGAGATTCGCAAGACCATGATTACCCATGGCAATGAATCACCACACTGCGTATCAGAGATGTTATGGATCCGGATCACCGCACGTGGGGCGGGGACGGCCGCCGGGACCGTTCCACTATCCGGAATGGGCCCTTCCGCGCGCTGTAGTCGATCAATAGCGTCCTGTGCATCGGAGCTTCCTCGAGGGGACGGACGATGACGGTGGAGAGTGACCAGGCGTCGATCGGGCAGGCGGCCGAAACGGCGCTCGCCGAGGCAGTCGGCGGGGCGGAGGAGACCGCCAGTGGGACCGCCGGTGAGACGGTCAGCGGGGCTGTCAGTGAGACCGCCCGGCGGATGCGAACGCTGGTCGACGAGAGGCTCGCCCGGTTCCTCGACGAGCACGCCGCCCCCGTGGCGGATCCGGAGGTGACCACGGCCTACCGGCTGCTGCGCGGCTTCATCCTCGGCGGAGGCAAACGGGTCCGGCCGCTCCTGTGCTACTGGGGGTGGCGGGGAGCCGGTGGAGCGGACTGCGACCAGATCGTCTCGGCGGGCGCGGCGCTCGAACTGTGCCACGCGGGCCTGCTCATCCACGACGACATCATGGACAGCAGCGACCTGCGCCGGGGGCATCCGACGATGCACCGCAGCCTCGCCGGGCTGCACCCGGGGCTCGCGGCCCGCTCGTTCGGGCAGGCGGCGGCGATCCTGCTCGGCACGCTCACCCTCGCCTGGTCCGACGAGCTGCTGTCCGGCAGCGGGGTCGAACCGTCCCGGCTGAAGCGGGCCAGGGCCCTCTTCGACCGGTTGCGCACCGAGGTGATCGCCGGGCAGTACCTGGACATCCTCGCCCAGGTCCGCGACCTGCCGACGGTCGAGCAGGCGCTCACCGTGGTGCGCTACAAGACGGCCAAGTACACCGTGGAGCGCCCCCTGCAGATCGGCGGCGCGCTGGCCGGGGCCGACCCCTCCCTGCTCGACGTCTACTCCCGGTTCGGCGTCCCGCTGGGCGAGGCGTTCCAGCTCCGCGACGACGTGCTCGGCATGTTCGGCGACCCGGCGCAGACCGGGAAGCCGGTGCTCGACGACCTCAGGGAGGGAAAGCACACGATCCTCATCGCGCACGCGCTCCAGCACGCCTCACCCGCCGAGGCGGCCCACCTGCGCAGATGGCACGGCAACCCGGAGCTGACCGAGGAGCAGGCCGCCGGCGTGCGGCAGATCGTGATCGGCACCGGGGCGCTGGCACACGTGGAACTCATGATCGACGGCCGTGCCCGCGAGGCGTACGACGTCCTCCACTCCGCGTCGATCGGCCCCGAGGCCAGGGCCGGACTCGCCATGCTGGCCGACGGACTCATCCACCGCACCCGCTGACGCCGCGCCGCGGCGCCCCCTCGCCGTGCCGTACGGCACGGCCGGCGTCGCGCGCCCGCTGCGCGGACCAGACGACACCCACACGCGGAACCTGACCGCGCGCCGAGAAGGCCGACCCTCGCCGCGCGTTTCGCGAGCACGCCCAGGAAACCGACAGAGAACAGGTGGTTCACGTCATGACGGAGACCGTTTCCTCCACCGAGCAGCCGCAGCTCAGCCTCGGCACCGCCGCCGCGCGGAACCTGGCCACGACGACCAAGTCCGTGCCGCAGATGCAGGAGATCACCTCGCGGCACCTGCTCAAGATCCTTCCTTGGGTCCAGGTCGCGGGCGGCGTGTACCGGGTGAACCGGCGGCTCAGCTACGCCGTCGGGGACGGGCGGATCACGTTCGTCTCCACCGGCGCGGACGTCCGCGTCATCCCGGCCGAGCTGTGTGAGCTGCCCACGCTGCGCGGCTTCGACGACACCGACGTGCTGGAGGCGCTCGCCGAGCGGTTCACCCAGCGGGAGTTCGAGCCGGGCGAGGTGATCGTCAGCGCGGGCGCGCCGGCGGACCGGGTGGTGCTGATCGCGCACGGCAAGGTGAACCGGCTCGCCGCCGGCGCGTACGGGGCCGAGAAGGTGGCCGACGTGCTGGCCGACGGCGACCACCTCGGCGACCGGGGCCTGACCGACGAGGCGGCCGCGTGGGAGTTCACCGCCAAGGCCATCACGCCGTGTACGGCGCTCGTCCTGACGCGTGGAGCGTTCCAGGAGATCGCGGCGCAGTCGCCGGGGCTGCGGGAGTACCTCGACGGCCGGGAGCCGGCCGACGGCCGGGCCGTCAACGCGCACGGTGAGGCGGAGATCGAGCTGGCGGCGGGTCATGCGGGGGAGGTGGCGCTGCCGGGGACGTTCGTGGACTACGAGGCGGAGCCGCGGGAGTACGAGTTGAGTGTGGCGCAGACGGTTCTGCGGGTGCACACGCGGGTGGCGGATCTGTACAGCGAGCCGATGAATCAGACGGAGCAGCAGTTGCGGCTCACGATCGAGGCGTTGCGGGAGCGGCAGGAGTACGAGTTGGTCAACAATCGGGAGTTCGGCCTGCTGTACAACGCGGATCTGGGGCAGCGGATCCACACCCGCACCGGCCCGCCCACCCCCGACGACATGGACGCGCTGCTGGCCAAGGTGTGGAAGGAGCCGGGCCACATCCTGGCGCACCCGCGCGCGATCGCCGCGTTCGCCCGGGAGTGCAACAGCCGCGGCATCTACCCGCAGACCGTGGAGATGCACGGCAACCGCGTCCCGGCCTGGCGCGGGGTGCCGATCCTGCCGTGCAACAAGATCCCGGTCAGCGACCGCGGGGTGAGCTCGATCCTCGCGATGCGGACCGGCGAGGCGAACCAGGGCGTCATCGGCCTGCACCGCACCGGCCTGCCGGACGAGTACCAGCCCGGGGTGTCGGTCAGGTTCATGGGCATCAGCGACAAGGCGATCATCTCGTACCTGGTCACCACCTACTACTCGGCGGCGGTCCTGGTCCCGGACGCCCTCGGCGTCCTCGAGAGCGTCGAGATCGGCTAGCGACCGGCGAAGAGGCGGATGATGCGGCAACCCTTCGAACTTCCCGACTTCTACGTGCCGTACCCGGCCCGGCTCAACCCCCACCTGGAGGGCGCGCGTGCGCACACCAGGGAGTGGGCGCGGGACATGGGCATGCTCGACCCCGGGCTCGGCGTCTGGGACGAGCGGCTCCTGGAGACCATGGACTACGGCCTGATGTGCGCCTACATCCATCCGGACGCCTCGGCGGACGAGCTGGACCTCATCACGGACTGGTACGTCTGGGTGTTCTTCTTCGACGACCACTTCCTGGAGGTCTACAAGCGGAGCCGCGACGCGGCCGGCGCCAAGGAGTACCTCGACCGGCTCCCGGCCTTCATGCCCGCCCGGGACGGGGCGGAGCCGCCGGAGCCGGCCAACCCCGTCGAACGCGGCCTCGCCGACCTGTGGGCGCGCACGGTCCCCGGCATGTCGGCGGACTGGCGGCGCAGGTTCGTCGAGAGCACCGCGAACCTGCTGAACGAGTCGCTGTGGGAGCTGTCCAACATCGACGCAGGCCGCGTCGCCAACCCGATGGAGTACATCGAGATGCGGCGCAGGGTCGGCGGCGCGCCGTGGTCGGCGAACCTGGTGGAGCACGCGGTGGGCGCCGAGGTCCCCGCCCGCGTCGCCGGGACGCGCCCCCTGCACGTGCTCAGGGACACCTTCGCCGACGCGGTCCACCTGCGGAACGACATCTTCTCCTACCAGCGGGAGGTCGAGGAGGAGGGCGAGCTGAGCAACGGGATCCTCGTGTTCGAGCGGTTCCTCGGCCACAGCACGCAGCAGGCGGCCGACGCCGTCAACGACCTGCTCACCTCCCGGCTGCACCAGTTCGAGAACACGGCGCTCACCGAGCTGCCGCCGCTCTTCGAGGAGTACGCGCTGGATCCGGCCGAACGGCTGGCCGTCCTCGCGTACGTCAAGGGGCTGCAGGACTGGCAGTCGGGCGGACACGAGTGGCACATGCGCTCCAGCCGCTACATGAACGGGTCGTCCTCGGCCTCGTCCGCTGGCTCGTCTTCGCCCTCGTCCTCGGCCCCGGAGGATGTTCACGCGCCGTTGGGCCGGGTGCTCGGCGGGCCCACCGGGCTCGGCACCACGTCCACGCGGATCCGGCTCGCCGCCGGCCTGCGCGGGCCGGGCGGGATCCGCAGCTTCACCTACCGGCGCTACCAGCCGGTGGAGCCCCTGCCCAGGGACGGGATCGCCCTGCCGTACCCGGTGCGGCTCAACCCGCACCTGGACACGGCGCGCCGGGAGAGCCTGGCCTGGGCCGGGCGGATGGGGTTCTACGACCCGATCCCGGGCGTGCCCGGGCCCGGCCTGTGGACCGCCCGGCAGAACGAGGGCTTCGACTTCGCCCTGTGCTCGGCCAGGATCGATCCGGAGGTCTCCGCGCCCGAGCTGACGCTCTCGGCGGAGTGGCTCACCTGGGGGACGTACGGCGACGACTACTTTCCCGTGATCTTCGGCCCCACCGGCGACATGGCGGGCGCCCGGGTGTTCAACGAGCGGCTGTCCGCGTTCATGCCGCTGGACCTGGGCGTCACCCCACCTCCGGCGAACCCGGTGGAGCGCAGCCTCGGCGACCTGTGGGCCCGTACGGCGGCCGGCATGCCGATGGAGGCCCGGCGCGCTTTCCGCACCGGGGTGGAGAGCATGACGGAGAGCTGGCTGTGGGAGCTGGCGAACCACATGCAGAACCGGATCCCCGATCCCGTCGACTACATGGAGATGCGGCGCCGGACCTTCGGATCGGACCTCACCCGGGCGCTGTCCCGCCCGGTCAACGATCTGCGGGTGCCCGCCGAGATCTACGGCAGCCGCACGATGCTGGGCCTGGAGAACGCGACCGCCGACGTCGGCTGCCTGATCAATGACGTCTACTCGTACCAGAAGGAGGTCCAGTACGAGGGGGAGCTGCACAACTGCGTCCTCGTCGTGCAGGACTTCTTCACCTGCGACGCGCGCCGGGCCCTCGGCGTCGTCACCGATCTGATCGCGTCGCGGCTGCGCCAGTTCCAGCACCTCGTCGTCACCGAGCTGCCCGTGCTGTTCGACGACTACGGCCTGGACGAGGGGGCGCGCGCCGCGCTCACCGCGTACGTCGCGGGACTGGAGGACTGGATGGCCGCGATCCAGCTGTGGCACGAGCGGACCCGGCGGTACGTGGAGTCCGAGCTGAGATATCCGGTGCCGAGAGGAGCGGTGCCGAACGGCCCGACGGGCCTCGGCACCGCCGCCGCGCGCCTCCTGGGATCGGTGGTGTGAGCCGATGAACGGGAACGACGCCGGGGACCCCCGGCTGAGCCTCGGCACCGAAGCCGCGCGGAACCTGGCGACGACGACCAAGTCGACGCCGGGGATGCGGGAGATCTCCCCCCGGCACCTGCTCCGGGTCCTGCCCTGGGTCGACGTCGCGGGCGGGACGTACCGGGTGAACCGGCGGCGGAACCACCGGCCCGGCGCCGGCCGCGTCATGGTGACGTCGGCGGACGGGCAGGTCAGGATCGTCCCCTCGAGCCTGGGAGAGCTGCCCGTGCTGCGCGGCTTCGCGGACTTCTCGGTCATGGACGCGCTGGCCGAGCGTTTCGTCCAGCGCGAGGCGGCGCCCGGCCAGGTGCTCGTCTCCGCGGGGGAGCCCGTGGACCGAGTGCTTGTCGTCGCGCACGGCAGGGTGGACGTCACCGCCGCGGGCGGGCACGGACGCTCCCGCACACTCGGCGTGCTGGCCGACGGCCACCACCTCGGCGCGCAGGCACTGTCCGGAACGGCGATGACCTGGGGGTTCTCCGCGACCGCGAGCACCGCCTGCACGGTGCTCAGCCTGCCCGTCGAGGCGTTCCTGGAGCTGCTCGACCGGTCGGGCCCGCTCCGGGAGCACGTGGGACGGTTCGCGACCGGCTCCCGCGCCCGGCAGAACCGGCACGGTGAGGCGGAGATCGAGCTGGCGGCGGGTCATGCGGGGGAGGTGGCGCTGCCGGGGACGTTCGTGGACTACGAGGCGGAGCCGCGGGAGTACGAGTTGAGTGTGGCGCAGACGGTTCTGCGGGTGCACACGCGGGTGGCGGATCTGTACAGCGAGCCGATGAACCAGACGGAGCAGCAGTTGCGGCTCACGATCGAGGCGTTGCGGGAGCGGCAGGAGTACGAGCTGGTCAACAATCGGGAGTTCGGCCTGCTGTACAACGCGGATCTGGGGCAGCGGATCCACACCCGCACCGGCCCGCCCACCCCGGATGATCTCGACGAGCTGCTGTGCCGGCGGAGGAAGTCGCACTGCTTCCTGGCCCATCCCCGGGCGATCGCCGCGTTCGCCCGGCAATGCAACAGTCGGGGGATATATCCGGACTCCGTCCGGGCGGGGGAGTCGACCGTCACGGCGTGGCGCGGTGTGCCGATCCTGCCCTGCGACAAGATCCCGATCAGCCGCCGGGGCCTCAGCTCGATCGTCGTCATGCGCGTGGGAGAAGAGGATCAGGGGGTGATCGGCCTGCACCGCACCGGGCTGGAGGACGAGTACCGGCCCGGCGTGTCCGTCAGGTGCACCGGCATCGACGCGAAGGCGATCGCCTCCTATCTCGTCACCGCTTACTACTCCGCGGCCGTCCTCGTGCCCGACGCGCTCGGCGTGCTCGACAGCGTCGAGGTCGGCTGACGGCGGGTCGGCTGACGACGGGCGAGCGGGGCTGGAGAGCGTCGAGGCCGACCGGCGGCGTGGCTCCGATACCAGTTTTCCGGTGAAAGCGACTTCTGGCAGTAAAAGCCAGAATCCGCGCTTACCGCTTTACGAAAGGGTTTTATGGAAAATAATGTGAGCTACCCGATGAGTTGAATTCCATTGGCCGCTGTGGAGCCCACCGCCCTCATGACGCACCCGCTACCGAGCGCCGCACCGATGTGCCCGCCGTCCCCGCCGTCCCCGGCCGCTCAGCGGCCGGCGCCGGTCGGCGGGTCTACCGGTGGCACGACGCGGGCGACCGGAGAGGGGGGTGGGTTCCGTCCCATTCCGTGCAGGGATGCCGACGCGCCATTGATCAGGGCCATTTCTGTTTCTCCGGCGACGGGCTGACCCGCATGGCCGAGATGGTGCCCAATCCGCTGTACGAGGCGTTGGGGGACGCGCTGCGCAGGGTCGAGCCGCTGGTGCGGGAGATCGAGCAGGGCATCGAAGCTCCCTATCAGGACTTCCGCTCCGGGACGGTGTGGACGGGACCGGCCGCCGAACGCTTCGACGCGCAGCTCGCCCAGCACCGTACGCGCGTACGGGGAGCAGGTGACAGGATCGTCTCCGACCTGCGCCAGACGCTGGCCCGCACGCCGAGCGAGGTGACCGAGCAGGAAGCCCGGTCCATCAAAATCAGGTACTCCTTGCCCTGACACCCCGGTCGTGGTCCCTGATCATGCCTCGCGAAGGGCTGACGGGCGGGGCGTGCCTGCGCCGAAGGACCGGTCTGTTCGGCGGGATCGCCGAGACGGCGGAGAAACGCCAGTTTCCCTCTGTGAGCGTCAAGTGCACCAGCGGGCTTGAGACCTACTTCCGGGTCTACGGCTACTTCTGCTCCACCTCGTCCTGCTCCTACGTGCCGGGCACCCTGGTCTCCCTGGGCGGCACGAGCAAGGTCACCAGCGGCGCCTACTACAGCGGCAAGTGGTACGTGAAGGGCTGCTACGTGACCAACGGCTGCTGAGCAGTCCGGGCCTGGACCTTTTCACGAGGTCCAGGCCCCTACCTGCTCTCACCCCGCGGCTTTCCTATACGCCGAACCAGTGGTAGGCCAGCTCGTCGAAAGTGGCGGCGCCGGGAGCGGGGACCTCTTGGAAGTACCACGGCAGGTGCGAGTACACGTGCAACAGGGCGTAGGCCATCACCGTGCGGGGGAGCGCCGCCCGTCGCTCCTCGGGATAGCCGTAGCCGTCGAGGAAAGCATGCATCAGCGACCGGTCGCCCCGGGTGAGGAAGATCCCCACGGCGACCAGGTCGTACACGCGGGCGCCGCGCATCGCGGGCTCGAAGTCGAACAAGCCGGACAACCGCCAGGCGCCCGCCTCCTCGTGGACCAGCACGTGCACGTGCATGAACTCGGTGTGCAGCAGTACGGTCTCGTCCGGTTCGAGGTCGACCGAGGCCAGGAAACCCGGGATCTGAGCCAGCCACGCCTCGTCCAGACCGCGGCGCCGGTTCTGCTCGGCGGTTGCTGCGGCGCGCTCGGCGCAGAAGGCGGCCCAGTCGGCCGGGCCGAGCACCTCCGGCGGGGTGACGGCATGCAACTCCGCGAGAGCCCTCCCGAGCTGTACGGCGAGGCGCTCCCGATCGTGCCGCGGGATCTTCGGCCAGGCCTGCTTGAGGTCCGCACCATGCAGCCGGTCCATGAGTATGTAGCCCCAACCGTGGAACTCACCCGCGTCCTTGACGCCCGGGGTGGGGATCGGCAGGCGGCCCTCCAACGCGCGCAACGCGTCCCGCTCGACGCGCATCTCATGCAGGTAGAGCGGCGGGTAAAGCTTCACGACCAAATCGTCGCCGACGGCGTAGACGGGCAGGGAACCCCCGTCGAAGGCGACGACGTCGCCCGTCAGCCCGAGGTGTTCACACAGCGCCAGCACCCCTGCGCGCAGGTCCGCCGCCTCGATCGCGTCATATTGCTCTTCGGTCTCAGCTACAGGAAGCACGAGAGCGACCCTATTGACGAGGTCAACCGAGTTTCCCGGACCAAGCGGACGGATCCGGTGCACTGAAGGCGCGGTCAGGTGGCGGGAGAGGAGAAGAGATGCTCTGCACCCCGGGGGTGCGCTCGATGTGCGCGATCAGTACGTGGCGGCCCCGGGGCACGTGCTCGCTCATGAGTCGTCCCGCGCGGGCGTCCTCTCCGGCGGCGATGAGACGACCGGCCGTGGGCCGCGCCGCCCACGGCCGGTGTCATCGCCGTTGTTCCGGGCGCCGGATCAGCCGACGACCCCGCTGAGCTCGTTGGGCGACGCGGGCAGCGCCACGGTCCCCAGCTTCTTCCGAGACTCGATGTCGATCGCGTGCAGCTCCCGCTTCGCCGGGTCGGTCACGTACGCCGTGCCGCCGCGCACGAACAGCGCCGGGCGGGGCTGCTGCCACTCAAGCGGCTCCCGCCACTCGGCCATGATCTCGACGTGGTCCACGACGGTGCCCTTCTCGGGGTCGATCACGTGGAGCCGGCCGTCGGTGCCGAGCACAAGGCCCTCGCCATGCGGGCCGCGGCCGAGGGAGCGGAACGTGTAGCTCGTGCCGAGATCCGCCAGCCGCAGCGAGCCGGACTCCGTGTCGATCAGCGAGACCCGCTCGGGGCGTTCGAGCTCGGCCTCGGGGTCCGTCTTGTAGTCGCCGAGCACGATCGCCGACGCCTCGGAGCCGGCCTGATTGCCGATCCGTCCGTACGGATCGGGGCTGCTGATCTTGCGAACGGCCGCGTCCTTGTACAGCAGGGCGCCGTCCTCGCAGCCGATCACGACGGCCTCGTCCTTCGCGGCCGCCTCGCCGTGGACGCCGGGGCACTTCTCGTTGCGGGCGATCTCCTTGCGCTCCCGGTCCAGGACCAGCACGCCGACCCGCTTCTCCTCGGTGCCGAGCGTCGTCACGAGCTCGCCGCCCACCAGCTCGATCGCCACACCATGGTGCGGCGCGGCCGACGTGTAGGTCGCACCCTTCGGCAGGCCGCCGGAGGCGAGATCCTTCGGGTCGAACACGGTGACCACGCCGGTCCCGTCGGAGAACAGCACCGTCTTGCCGGCGTGCCGTACGACGTGACCGGGCTTCGGCGCGGCGAACTCGTCGTTCTTCAGCTCCGTGGAGACGGCGTCGAGCACCCGGAATCCGGTCGAGGTGGACACCAGCACGTGGCGGTCGTCCCCGGCCGGATTGACCCGGTTGAAGCCTGGGAGCGGGATGTCGGCGGCGACCTGGAGGGTCTTCCCGTCGATGACGTACAGCCCGCCGTCGTAGGTGGCGACGAGGGGATCCGTCACGGGGCCCTCAACCATCCGCGGGGGCGCGGACGCCGCTCCGGCGGGCTTCGGCGCGTCCGGCTGGGTCGCGCAGGCACCAAGGGCGAGTCCCGTGACGAGCAGTGCGGGGAGCGCCGCGACTCGGGTACGCGGCCAGGCATTCATCTGTGATGCACCTTTCTTTCTGTGCGTCCGGACTGTTCGGTGATTCCGGACTGGGAGCCGCGCCTGGACATGGCGCGGGGGATGGGCGGAGCGGGCCCAAGGGAGGGGGCGCGCCCGAAAAGCGGGAGTGGGGTGCGCGAGGAACCGGGCGGCCGCGTCATCCCTCGCTCAGGCCGCCGACCACGGCCTCGGTGTTGGAGCGCATCATCTCCACGTAGGTGGAGGCACCCTTCCGCGCCGTGCTCAGGGACTCAGTGAAAAGGGAGACGACCCTGACCTTCAGCCCGGCCTCCGCGCCCATGACCTGGGCCAGCCGGTCCGGCTGCGAGGAGTCCGCGAAGATCGTCGGCACCCCGGCGGCGCGTACGGCGTCGGCGAGCGACTTCAGGTCGGACGCGCTGGGCGACGCGAGCGTCGTCCCGCTGGGGATCACCGCCCCGACGACGGTGAAGCCGTACCGCTTGGCGAGGTAGCCGAAGACGTGGTGGTTGGTCACCAGGTTGCGCCGGGCGGGCGGGATGGCGGCGAACCGCGTCTCCATCCACGCGTCCAGCGCCTCGATCTCGGTGCGGTAGCGCGCCGCGTTCGCCCGGACCGCCGTCGCGTCGACGCCGTCTACCTTCTCGATGACCCGATCGGCGATCAGGTCGACGCCCCTGACCATCCGGCGTGGATCCGTCCAGAAGTGGGGGTCGGGCCGCCCGGCCAGATCATTCCCGGCAGGAGCCGCGCCGTAAGGGCCGTCGCCGTGATCGACGGCGTAGCGGATCGGGTTCACCCCCTCGCCGACGGAGAGGGTCGCGACCCCCGTGTCCTTCGCCGCCTCCACATTGCGCAGGATGCCCTCCTCCAGGCCGAGGCCGTTGTAGACGACCAGGGCGGCCCGCTCGATCGCGGCCGCCTCCTGGGCGGAGATCGCGAACGAGTGCGGGTCGGCGTCCGGCTTCATCAGCACGGTCACGTCGGCCTCGTCGCCGACGACGCGGCGGGTGACGTCTCCGAGGATGTTCGTGGTGACGACCACGGCCGGGCGCCGCCCGTCGGCGCCGGCGCACCCGGCGAGGGCGGCCGACGCCCCGAGGACGATCGCCGTGACGAGGACCGCCGGGCGGAGAGCCACGGTGCGGACGAGCGTCCGGCCGGTGGAGATGGTGCGCCGCGGCCCGCCTTGGAGTTGAACCGTCATCGCCGTCACCGCCCCGTCTCCACCATCGCGGCGGGCGGGAACCCGAGCTCGAACGTGCGAGCCCGCCGTAGGTCGTCGTTGTAGTCGATCTCATGGACCGCCTTCCCGGCCGGGTCGCTGACGTAGGCGCGGGAGCGGTCCGTCTCGATGGCCGGTGCCGCGCCGCCCGCGGGCAGGGGCGCGGCGAGGAGTTCGGCCGTCGCGGTCTCGTCGCCTGACGCGGCGTCGTACGCGTGGAGCACGCCGTCGGCGGTCAGCGACAGGACCGGAGAGCCATCGCCGGTGGCCGCCACGGCCAGCGCGGGTCCGGTTCTCAGGAGGCGCCACTTCCTGACGGCGACGTCGAGCACCCAGATCCCCGTGCTGCCGGCCCGCGCGGCGAGCGTCGCGCTGCCCGGACGGTGATGGAACTCCAGGGCGCGGTCGCCCTTCGGCGGCTTCCCCGGATAGCGGATCTTCTCGCCGGTGAACTCGCCGCTCTTCACAGTGACGAGCAGCGCGCCGTCGGCGCATCCGAACACCGCGCCGCGGCGGGTCACGGTCGCGCCGCGCGGTTCCGGGCAGGACGCGCCGACCCGGCTCACGAGGCCGCCGTCCTGGGCGCGCACCTCCATGCCGCCCGCGCCCGCCACCAGCAGGTGCTCGCCGTACGGCACGACGGATCCGTGCCCTCCGGTGCCGATGAGGGCGGTCTCGACGAGGTCGCCCTTCTCCAGCGCGGCGCGGTCGAGGACCTTCGCGGTGCCGTCGGAGAAGGACACGACGGTGACGCCCGCGTCGCCGAGGACGCGCTGCGGACGCCCTCCCGTCAGCGCCCCGACGTCGCGCGCCTCGGCCCGGTAGTAGTGGGAGTGGTCGCCGTGGTCCACCGTCCACGTGCCGCCGTCGATGACGCGGGCCGTCGTGCCGTTCAGCGCGCTCAGGTACGCGAACCGGCCGTCACCGCCCACACCCCCGATGGCCCCGGCGTCTCCGGCGGCGCCCACGGCAGTCAGCTCACCGCTGACCAGGTCGAGGAGGTGCGCCGTTCCGGTGCCGCCGTCGGAGATCACCAGCCGGGGGTGCGGCTCCGCCAACTCCTCCGCACCCTCGATGTACCCGTGAGGGAGCGCGGCCGGCTTCCGGGCGACGACCTCGTGTCCGGTCTCGCCCGCTCCGGCCCGGGCGCACCCGGCCAGCAGCGCGGCGGAGAGGACGGCGAGTGCCGCTCGTGCCGTCGGGTTCCCGGTCACGACGGCCGCTCCACTTCCAGCACGGCGCCGGTACGGCGGCGCCCGAGGAGCCCGGCGGGCCGCACTGCGATCGTCGCGCCCGCCGACACGAAGAAAGCGCAGACGGCGACGGCGGCGATCGTTGCGCCGGCGGCGGTGCCAAGATGCCACGACAGGAGCAGCCCGGCGGCGGTCGCGCCGACGCCGATCAGGGCCGCCATCGCCATGATCGTCGGGATGCGCCGGGCCCACAGCGCGGCGGCGGCGGGCGGCGCGACGAGCAGGGCGAAGACGAGCAGGGTGCCGACGACGTGGAAGGACGCGACGACGGCGAGGGTGACGAGCCCGAGCAGCACGGCGTGCGCCGTCCTGGGCCGCAACCCGAGGGTGTGCGCGACGCGCGGGTCGAAGGCGAGGGCGACGAAGGCACGGTGGCCGAGCGCCGCGACCGCGGCGGCGACGAGCAGTGCGGCGGCGAGCCACAGCAGGTCGCGCTCGCGGACCGCGAGGACGTCACCGAAGAGGAACCCGGTCAGGTCCACCGCGAACGACCGGGAGTGCGAGACGACGATCACGCCGAGCGCGAGCATCCCGACGAAGAGGATGCCGACGCCGGTGTCGTGCGACAACCTGGACAACCGGGACGAGCCGGATGAGCCGGAGGCGCCGGACGGGCTGGACGACGCGCCGAGCGTCGTCACGCCGGCCGCCATCGCCCCCGCGCTCAGCGCGGCGCCGAGCAGGACGTCGCCGCCGAGCGCCGAGGAGAGGGCCACGCCGGGCAGCATCCCGTGCGACATGGCGTCGCCCAGGAAGGCCAAGCCGCGCAGGACGACCCAGGTCCCGGCCAGGGCGCAGATCAGGGAGACGAGGATCCCACCCCACAGAGCCTGCCGTACGAAGGACACCTCGAATGGGCTGAACAACCAGTGCATGGTCAACACCATATAATGAAAACGGAAACCATTTCCAAATGGAGGTGTCACCATGGATGATGAGGAGGAGTCGGCGGTCGCAGTCCGCGGCCTCACCGCCCGCTACGGCCGCAGGACGGTCCTGCACGAGCTGACCGCCCGTTTCCCGCGCTCGCGCGTGACCGCGCTCGTCGGGCCGAACGGCTCGGGGAAGTCCACCCTGCTGGGCGTACTCGCCGGCGTCCTTCGCCCGGCGTACGGCTCGGTCGAGCGGACGAGCGCGCGCCGCCCGGGCTTCGTCCCGCAGCGCGGCGCGGTCCCCGACAGCCTGCCGATCACGGTCCGGGAGACCGTTGGGATGGGGCGGTGGGCGCACTGCGGGCCGTGGCGGCGCCTGTCGGAGCGGGACCGGGCCGTCGTGGACGACTGCATGGCGCGCCTCGGCGTCCTCGACCTGGCCGCGCGGCGGCTGGACACCCTGTCGGGAGGCCAGCGGCAGCGCGTGCTGGTCGCGCGCGGCCTGGCACAGGAGCCCGACCTGCTCCTGCTCGACGAGCCGGCCACCGGACTCGACCTCGACGCGCGGCGGCGCATCGCCGCCGCGCTGGAGGAGGCCGTGGCGGCCGGCGTCACCGTGGTGCAGGCCACCCACGACCTCGACGCCGCCACCCGGGCCGACCACTGCCTGTTGCTCGATGAGGGACGGCTCGCCGCCGAAGGTCCGCCCGCCCTGGTCCTGGCGTCGGTGGTCCCGGGCTCATGACGCGCGCGAGGGCTGCCCGGCGGCCGGGAGGGCCCGGTGCGGGCGAAGCCGTTCATCACACCGCGACCGGTGGCTCGCTCACTCGGGGGCCTTCTCGGTCGCCAGGCCCTGCCGCCGCGCCCGCGCGTGCGCGGTGGCCGCGGCGAGCATCGGCCCGGCGGCGGCGAGCACCAGCACGATGAGCAGGTCCATCGCCGCCGTGGCGCTCCAGCCCGCGTCCACCGCGAGGCCCGCGCCGACCAGCGGCGCGGCGAGCGAGGTGACAGGCGTGACGAAGTGCAGCCGGGTCAGCACGTCGCGGGTCAGCAGAGCGCCCACGGACGAGGCGAGAGCGACCAGCACCCCCAGGCCGACCAGAACCTCCGCGACGGGGCTCACGGCCGGTCCGCCAGCACCCGGGTGAACACGAGCGTGCCCGCGAACGACAGCACGGCCAGCACCAGCGGCGCGATCAGGTACGACGACCGCGCGGGGCCGTGCGAGAGCAGCATCAGCACCAACGTGGCCACCACGCCGCCCAGCTCCAGGCCGATCAGCCGGTCGAGCCCGTCCCCGCGCGCGGACACGTAGAGGGCCGGCCCGAGCCCGCCGGCCGCCAGCGCGATCGTCGCGACGGCCCAGACGCTCATCGGACCCCTCCGGTCACCGGTTCGGCCGTTCCCGTCGACGACAGGCTGGCCGACCACACCGCCATGAGCGCCGCCCACCAGGCGACCGCCGTGCCCACCGGCCGCATTTCGACCTCCCGAGCTCAGGCCCCCACGAGCCGGTACAGACGTGTCGTCGGGAGATTCCCGCCGGTAGATCGGGTGAAACGGCGGCTGCGGCGGCTTGGGCCGGCCCTGGACGACCGCTGACCCCGGGCTATTCGGGTGTGGGTTCCTCCACGTCGTCGGAGGAGTCCGCGCCCGGCACGTACCAGCCCTTCCACGGGCCGTCCTCGGGGTCGCCCTCGGCGTCCGGAGACTGGGCCAGCGGGGGCAGCCAGTCCAGGTCCCCGGCGCGCGGGGGCCGCCCACCCGGTTGCCAGATGTTCGTCATCGCCCCTCCCACGTCAGTGCGGGCGGCCGCGCGGGCCGCTGTTCGCAGCCCCGCTGCCCGGGTCCGCTCAGGTCAAACGCGGGTGGCGCGGTGAGAGGGAGCGGCTCGGCCTCGGCAGGACCAGGTGACCCGGCAGGACCGCCAGGTGAGCGGTGCGCGGCCAGACCGAACGACCGGGCCCGGACGACACGCGTACGCCACTGGTCCAGACCACTCTTCCTCGGTTTGGGCGTCACCCGGTGGCTGGGCCGGCCGACGTCACGCGGGGGGCGCGGCGACCGTGCGGAGCAGGTGGGCGGCCGCCTCGATCATGGCGTCCCTGGCGGACGCGAGGCGGGGCCTGGGGTCCGCGCCGGAGGGCTTCTCCGCGAACGACGTTTTGACCGCCTCGGTGAAGGCCACGTTCAGCGCCGTGCCGATGTTGATCTTCTTCATGCCTGCCGTGACGGCCTGGCGCAGTTCGTCGTCGGGCACGCCGGACGAGCCGTGCAGCACCAGTGGCACCGGCAACGCCGTCCGCAGCGCCCCGATCAGGCCGTGGTCGAGCCGCGCGACGCGCGTCGTCATCGCGTGCGAGCTGCCGACCGCGACCGCGAGCGCGTCCACGCCGGTGGCGGACACGAACGCGGCCGCCTCGCCGGGGTCGGTGCGCACGCCGGGCGCGTGCGCGCCGTCCTTCCCGCCGACCTCGCCCAGCTCGGCCTCCAGCCAGAGGCCGTTCTCGTGCGCCCACTCCGCGGCGGCCTTCGTCCTGGCCACGTTCTCCTCGTACGGATCCTGGGACGCGTCGTACATCACCGAGCTGAACCCGGTCTCGGCGGCCTGGCGCAGCAGCGCGTCGTCGGTCACGTGGTCGAGGTGGAGGGCGACCGGCACCGCGGCGTCGGCGGCGAGCGCGCCCGCCGCGGCGGCGAGCGGCCGCAGCCGGCCGAGGCGGAACCGCACCGCGTTCTCGCTGACCTGCACGATCACCGGGAGGCCCACCCGCTCGGCCGCCGCGACGACGGCCTCGGCGTGCTCAAGGGTGATGACGTTGAACGCGCACACTCCGCCGGGCGCGGCGGCGACTATCGAGGCGGTCGTGGCGAGGGGCATGCGATCTCCTGCAGGAAGGCGCGGTAGGCGGACGGGTCGATGTCCCCGGCGACCGGGGAGAGGACGGCGGCGGCCGACATCGCGGCCGCGTCGGCGAGGGCGCCCGGCCAGTCGAGCGGCCCGGGGGAGTGCAGCGCCCGGGCCAGCGCGGCGGCCACGGCGTCCCCCGCTCCGGTGGGGTTGCCCGACAGGCGGCGCGGCGGCCGTACCGCCCAGCTCCCGTCAGGGGTGACGCCGAGCAGGCCGTCAGGTCCCCGGGAGACGACCACGGCGGCGGGTCCGGCGGCGAGCAGCCGCCGCGCCGCCTCCTCGACCGGGCCCGGCCCGGCCGCCCTGGCCAGTTCGGCGGCGTTCGGCTTGGCGATGTCGGGCCGGGCGGCCAGCCCGAGCCGGAGCGCCTCATGGTCGGCGTCGAGCAGGACGCGCGCCCCCTCGGTCCGGGCATCCTCGGTCAGCTCCGCGTAGGCGTCCGGGGCGAGGCCGGGCGGCAGACTGCCCGACAGCACGACGACCCGCGCGTCCCGGCACAGCTCGCGGAACAGGCCGCGGAACCGCCGCCACTCCTCCGCCGTGACAGCGGGCCCCGGCTCGTTGAACACCGTGGCGTCGCCGGACACGACCGTGACGGTCCGCCGGGAGGTGCCCTCGATCGCGCCGAAGCGGGCCGGGATCCCGGCCCGGGACAGGTCGTCCGTGATCTCCGCTCCGGCTCCGCCCCCGACCAGCCCGGTGGCGAGGACCTCGGCGTCGAGCGAGGCCAGCACACGGGCGACGTTGACGCCCTTGCCCCCCGCACGCTGGTGGACGGCCCTGACCCGGTGGCTGGCGTTCGGCACCAGCCCGTCCACCTCGTACGTCACGTCGAGTGCGGCGTTGAGGGTGACGGTGAGGATCATGCGCGGCCCCGAGCTTCTGATGCGTATTTCTGAGCACAATATGCCATTAGCAATCAAATACGGGCAAGCCGGTGGTTGGATACGCTTCACCGGGCGAGAACGGGCGGAACCGGCGAGGAGGACCCATGTCGAGCCATGAGCGGTGGAACGCGCTGCTCGCGATCCTGGCCAGGGATGGCAAGGTCGAGGTGGACGCGGTGGCCGTCGAACTCGGCGTCTCGGCCGCCACCATCCGGCGCGACCTCGACCACCTGAGCCGCCAGCAGATGCTGACCCGGACCCGGGGCGGGGCCGTCGCCGGCGCGATCTCCTACGACCTCCCGCTGCAGTACAAGGCGGCGCGGCACGCCCCCGAGAAGCACCGCATCGCCGCGGCGGCGTCCGCGCTGGTCCCGCCCGGAGCGATCGTGGGGCTGAACGGCGGCACCACGACCACCGAGGTCGCCCGCTCCCTCGCGAGCCGGGCCGACCTCGACCGGCAGGGCGGCGAGCCGAGCGTCACCGTGGTGACGAACGCGCTGAACATCGCCAACGAGCTGGTCGTCCGCCGACACGTCAAGATCGTGGTGATCGGCGGCGTCGCGCTGCCCGCGTCGTACGAGCTGATCGGGCCGTTCGCGGAGGGCGTCCTGCGAGAGGTGTCGCTCGACTTCGCGATCCTCGGCGTGAACGCCCTCGACCCCGAGGGCGGCGCCTTCGCCCACCACGAGGGCGAAGCCGGAATCAACCGGCTGATGGCCTCCCGCGCCGCGCGGGTGGTCGTCGTGGCGGACTCCTCCAAGCTGGGTGTCCGCGCCTTCGCCCGGATCTGCCCCTGCTCGGCCATCCACACGCTGGTCACCGACAAGGACGCGCCCGCCGACACCGTCCAACGCTTCCGCGACGCCGGCGTCGAGGTCGTCCAGGCCTGAGCCCTGGCATGAGCAAGTTCAGGCCGGCTGTCGGGCCGGCCCCGGGGAGGGGCCGGATCACCGGTGACCGATCGCCGCGCCGGGTCGCGGCCTGTTCGCGCACCGTCGGGGGCAAGCGTGTGCGGAGCTCCAGCGCGCTGACGTCCGACGCGGTGCAGCAACGACGCGCCGTCGCGTCCGGCCCACATATCGGCGGCAGGTCGAAGCTCTCGCTGCGCGTCCGAGTCTTTGAGCCCTAGCTTCTGGTGATCACGCCGCAGGCGATGCGCCCGCCGGAGTCGCCCGCGTTCAGAGTTACAGCATCGGGCCCTGCCGCACCCTCCTCGTTGCGGTAGCGGTCCGGGATATTCGCGTGATTGTCGGCCAGTGCGTGGATCATGATGGCGCTGCCGTCGCTGTCGAAGAGCTGTGCCACCCGGAAGCGGTCGGTCACCACCGAGGCCGCGCCGGTGCCGTCCGCGCCGACGAGGAGGTTGGGCAGGTCTCCGCTGTGGTTGTCGTGGACGTGTGAGCCGAGGTCGTAGTGTCCGCCGGCGCTGAAGAAGGGGCTGCCCGTAGCCGGGTCTTTCGACTGAGGATCACAGGTGCCCTTGGCGTGAACGTGAAAGCCGTGAAAGCCGGGAGGCAAGTTCGTCACCGCAACTGTGATCTTGGACTTGCCGTTCCCGGCGTCCTCCACCTGAAGCGAGCCGACCGTCTGGCCGTGGGTGTTCTTGATCACTGCACTGGCGGGCGCGCCGTCTCGTCCCGACATCATCGCACCGGCGGGCGCCCCGTCTCGTCCCGGCGTCGTCTTTCCCGGTGCGGCAGCACCCAGCGTCACGACTCCCACACCCAGCACGACAAGCAGAGCCAGGCGAACCTTGCCTACCATCAGCGGTCTCCCCCGTGTAGTGCCTTCCTCCCAGGGGAAGACATCGACGATCTCACAGGTCGGCGGACGGCACCCTGGTCGGCTGCGGCATCGCGCGGAAGCAAGCCGGACCGCGGCTGGATGAAAGCGCGAAGACCGCGTGCCGCTCCGCGGTTCCGCAGGGCCTCTCTTCGGGGATCCCCCCTGCTCTGCCCGCTGCCCCGATGCCGGAAGCAAAGGTTTGCCGCCGTTTACCCCAATCGCCCCGAGTGCGGGAGAGGCCCTGGGGGGCGGCGTGCGGACGCTTGGGGGCGTGCGGGTGTGCGGGAGGGCCGCGCCGGAGCGCGAGGGCGTAGCTGCCAAGTGTGACACGTGATCATTCGTGCGCTGTTTTCGTCTCGGTCAGCGCATTTTCGAGCGGTAAAGGGCTAATATGCGCAACATCGCGCAATGTGGGGGTGGGTGCGGGCGAGAGGCGCCGTAACGAGCTGCCGAGCGCCACCGCCCCCGCCATGGGCTGCCCGGTATAGACCGGCTCTGCGTCAGCGATGCCCCTTCGTTGTGAATCCGATATTTGCCGGTATAGACCGGCCCTTTGCCGCATGTTTACCCTTGGCACCCAAGCCGCTCATTCGCGGCCTATCCGCTGTTCGGGTCTCAACCGGTACAGACCAGTCATCCCCAGAGCAAGGTGGTATTCGTGATGAGCAAGAGGTTCGCCGGGGTGGTCACCCTCGGTGTGGCCGCGGCGCTGGCCCTGTCCGCCTGCGGCGGCGAGTCGGCCGGGGGCGACGGCGGCGCTGACAAGGCCGCGGGCGGCTCCGTGACGCTGAAGCTGGTCGCCGCCGACTACGGCGACGGCCCCACCGCCGACAACAGCGGCGACAAGTTCTGGAAGGGCGTCGTCGACGAGTTCCAGGCGGCCAACCCGGGCATCAAGGTCGACGTCCAGGTCATCAACTGGAACGACATCGACACGCAGGTCGCCACCATGGTGCAGAACGGGCAGATGCCCGACATCCTGCAGACCGGCGACTACTCCGGCTTCGTCAAGGACGGCCTGCTGTACAAGGTCGACGAGGTGCTCTCGGCGAACACCCAGTCCGACATGCTGGAGAAGTTCGCCGAGTTCGGCAAGGTGGACGGCACCGCGTACGGCATCCCGTTCGTCTCCTCCGCACGCGCGCTGTTCTACAACAAGGAACTCTTCTCCAAGGCCGGCATCAGCGAGCCGCCGAAGACCTGGGACGAGCTGAAGGCCGACGCGGAGAAGCTGAAGAAGGCGGGCGTGACCCAGCCGTTCGGCCTGCCGCTGGGCCAGGAAGAGGCCCAGGGCGAGTCGTTCCTGTGGTTCATGGGCAACGGCGGCGGCTACAAGGACGACTCCGGCAAGTGGGCGATCGACTCGCCGCAGAACGTCGAGACGTTCACCTTCCTCAAGGAGCTGACCGCGGCCGGCCTCACCACGCCGAACCCCGGCACCAAGGACCGCAAGACGGTCTGGGAGGACTTCGCGGCCGGCAAGGTCGGCATGGTCAACGGCGGCCCCATGTCGATGCCGATCTTCGAGAAGGGCGGCCTGACGAACTACGGCGTCGCCGCGATCCCCGGCAAGAGCGGCCCGCTCGACACGACCCTCGGCGTCGAGGACTGGATCATGGCCTTCAACAAGAACGGCCACCAGGAGGAGATCAAGAAGTTCTTCGACTTCTTCTACTCCTCGTCCGCGGCGCAGAAGATCAGCGACACCTACAAGCTGCTGCCGGTGACGAAGTCGGGCATCGAGAAGCTCTCCGGCGACGAGAAGCTCAAGCCGTTCCTCGACGCCCTGCCCAACGCCACCTTCTACCCCTTCACCGACCCGAAGTGGTCGGAGGTGAACACGCAGATCAAGCAGACGATCGGCGGCGCCGTCACGGGTGACCCCGCGAAGGTCCTCGGAGCGATCCAGAAGGTCGCCGCGGCCGGATGACCGGTGGCGCGGCCCGCGTCTCCACGGCGCGGGCCGCGCCGCGTCCGGTCGTACGCCTTCGGCCGTACGTCTCCGCAGGAAGCAGGAGTAATGCAGCAGACCTCCCCTCTGACGCGGGCGGCGCGCGCGCTGGCGCCCCTCGCGTGGATCGGCCCGGCCATCGTGCTCATCGGCGTCGTGGTCGTGTGGCCCGTCATCGAGATGATCCGGTCGTCGTTCCTGAAGATCAACCGGTCCGGTGTGGTCCAGGGCTCGAACGGCACGGGCAACTACGCCAAGCTGTTCGAGGAACCCGACTTCCCCGGGGTCATGGCGCGCAGCGTGATCTGGGTGGTGGCCGTCGTCGCCATCACGATCCTGCTCTCGCTCGCCCTCGCCCAGCTCTTCAACCAGCGCTTCCCGGGTCGCCGCCTCGCCCGCTGGGCGATGATCGCGCCGTGGGCGGCGTCGGTGCTGATGACGGCGATCATCTTCAAGTGGATGCTCGACCCCGAGGTCGGCCTCATCAACATGGTGCGGCACGACCTCGGCCTGCTCGACGCCCTCGGCGGCGCCGACGCCGACCAGCTCGGCCAGGCGGCCACCGCCATGCCCTGGCTGATCGCCGTCGCGGTCTTCGTCTCGCTGCCGTTCACGACGTACGCGCTGCTCGCGGGGCTCTCGACGATCCCGGCGGAGGTCTACGAGGCGGCCAAGACGGATGGCGCGTCCCGGCTGCGCACGTACTGGTCGATCACGCTTCCGCTGCTGCGGCCCGCGCTGACCGTGGCGACGCTCATCAACGTGATGAACGTCTTCAACAACTTCCCGATCATCTGGGTGATGACGCACGGGCAGCCCGGCTACTCGACGGCCACATCCACGATCTTCATGTTCATCCTCAAGCGCTCCGACATCGGCGAGTCCGCCGCGATGTCCGTCGTGAACTTCGGCATGGTGATCGTCCTGGTGGCGATCTTCCTCAAGGTCAGCAAGTGGAAGAACGAGGTGTCGTGATGACCGCCACCGAGACCCCTCCGGTCGCCGCGGCGTCGCGCGCCGCGAGCGCCGGTCCCGCCCGGCGGCTGCCGCGGACCAGGACGGTGGTCGTCGCCGCCGCCGCGTACCTGATCGCGTTCCTCTTCCTGTTCCCGTACCTGGTGATGATCCTGACCGCGCTGCGGCCGCAGGCCGAACTGCGCGAGCCGGCGTATCTGCCGACGGACTTCGCCTGGGAGAACTTCGTCAACTTCTGGTCGGGCGGGCTGTCCGGGAACCTGCTGATCACCCTGCAGGTCGCGGCCGGATCGACGATCCTGGTGCTGCTGGTGGCCCTGCCCGCGGCGTACTACACCGCCCGGCACCGGTTCCGCGGCCGGACGGCGTTTCTGATCCTGGTGCTGGTCACCCAGATGTTCCAGCCGACCGCGATGCTGGTCGGGATCTACCGCGAGTTCTCCCAGCTCGGGCTGGTCGACTCGATCTGGTCGCTGATCCTGGTCAACGGCGGCTTCAACCTGGCCTTCGCGGTGTGGATCCTCAACGCGTACTTCTCCTCGATCCCGCGCGAGCTGGAGGAGGCGGCGTTCATCGACGGCACCGGCCGGTTCGGCGCGCTGTTCCGGATCACGCTTCCGCTGGCCGCGCCGGGCGTCGTCACCGCGCTGATCTTCACGTTCATCGCGGCGTGGAACGAGTTCGTGGTCGCGCTCACCCTGACGACGTCGCCCGAACAGCAGCCGCTGACCGTGCGGCTGAACTCCTTCATCGGGCAGTACCAGGTCGACTGGCAGAACCTCTTCGCCGGATCGGTGATCGCCACCGTCCCGGTCATCATCCTGTTCGCGCTGATCGAGCGGAAGGTCGTGTCCGGCCTGACCGCCGGGTCGATCAAGTAAAGCGCCGATCAAGTAAGCCGATCAGGTAGAGCGCCGATCAAGCAGGAGCGCGTACGGCGGAGCGCGGAAGGGCCCGTTCCCGGAGGGGAACGGGCCCTGTTGCGTGAAGGCGCGGGGGTCAGCCGGCCGGGGCGGCGAGATCGCCGCGGACCAGGCCCACGCCGTCGGGGACCCCGGCCGGGTCGTGGCCGGTCTCGACCGCCCGGTTGTTCTCGTCGACGAACACCACGCTCGGCCGCAGCGCGCCGACCTCGGCCTCGGCCACCAGCGCGTACGCGATGATGATCACGAGGTCGCCGACGCCGACCAGCCGGGCGGCCGCGCCGTTGATCCCGATCACGCCGGAGTCGGCCGGGCCCTCGATGACGTACGTCGAGAGGCGGTTGCCGTTGTCGATGTCGACGATGTCGACCTTCTCGCCCTCAACCAGGTTCGCCGCGACCATCAGGTCGCCGCTGATCGTCACCGATCCCACGTAGTGCAGGTCGGCCTGGGTGACGGTGGCCCGGTGGATCTTGGACTTCATCATCGTGCGGAACATGGTCCCCCGCAGGGTCTCGGAAATGGGGTACCGGGCTCGGCGGCTCCGGTCTCGCGCCGTCGATGGTACGTGATCCCGCACCGGCCACTTTCCGATCGTTCGCCTCATCCGGGGCGACGGTCACCCACAGTGTGAGAGGGGGCTGTTGTAGCTGACGCCGCCCGCGGAACCGCCCCATTTGACGCAGGTTCCGGCGGCCGAGGCGCGTACGGGACCCGCGTAGTAGCCGAAGTTGCCCGAGTCGGTGATGCGGCTCTTGCCCTGCACTTCGAGGTAGGCGCTGGTGGCGGTGTTGGTGCCGAGGGAGGTGCGCTTGAGGGTGGTGACGCAGTTGTAGCCGTTGGAGCTGTTGTAGAGGAGGTAGACGGTTCCGGCGGAGCCGAGGGCGGCCGAGTCGATCACCTTGTAGCCGCTGCCGCACACCTGCTCGGCCGTGTACGGGTTGCTGCTGGTCGCACCGCAGTTCTTGGACGTCACGGTCTGGGCCGGGTAGCCGAAGGTGGCGCCGTTGAACTTGGCCTTCTGGATGTTCGCCGGGTAGGAGGCGGTGCCGGCGCGCACCTCGTAGTGCAGGTGCGGCGCGATGTTGTTGCCCGGCTTGCTGGTGTTGCCGACCTCGCCGATCTTCTGGCCCTGGCTGACCGTGGCGCCCACGCTCACGGAGCGGGTGAGCAGGTGGGCGTAGTACGTGGACCAGCCGCCGCCGTGGTCGATCTTGATCAGGTTGCCGAAGCCGTTCGTCGATCCCTGGTGCGCGGAGATCACGACCGTGCCGGCCGCCGCGGCGACCACGGTGTCGCCCAGGTCGGCGTCGGGCGTGCTGCCCCGGTTGAAGTCGATCTCCCACGACTGGTGGGCGCTGCTCGCGTTGGAGTTGCCGGTCCAGGTCTGGCCGCAGGGGAAGGGAACCTGGAAGGCGGGCTCCGCCATGACCGCCGAGGCGGTGGCGGCGGAGGCGGTGAGGCCGGCGGCGGAGGCGCCGGCGACGCCGGTGGACGCGCCCGCGGTGACGCCGAGCAGCAGCGCCAGCCCCGCCTTGACGATGGACGTGAGTCTCATGCGGATCCTTCCTCGCGGACGACCGCCGGATGCTCCTGACGGAAGCCGCGAACTGACTGTGGAGCCTGTCCAAAGGTGCTGATGGGACCCAAGGGTCGGGATTGACCGCACAGGGAGCATCAAAAATCCATACAAAGGGCTGGCAAAGAAATGACAAAGCGCGATAAATGGTGACAGTGCCTCTGTAAGAAGAGCAGGCGGTCATGACGGTTGATCAGCCCACGTACAGAGTCCTCGGCTCGCTGGACGTCCGATCCGCAGGGCAGACCCTCCGGATCGGCGGACCGAAACCGCGGATGCTGCTCGCCACACTGTTGCTCGACGCCAACCGGACGGTCGGCACCGAGATCCTCGTCGAGGTGCTGTGGCCCAGGGCCCGCCCGCGCTCGGCCGTCGCGAACCTGCGCACGTACGCGAGTGCGCTCCGTGCCGCGCTCGCCCCGAGCGGAACCGGCCTCCAAGCCCGGCCCGGTGGCTACACCATCGAGGTGGAGCCGCACGAAGTCGACCTCCTGATCTTCGAGGAGCTGGTCGAGCGGGCCAGGCGGGACCCGGAGGGCGCGGGCTCCCACCTGCGCCGCGCGCTCGCGCTGTGGCGCGGCACTCCGCTCGCCGACCTGCCGGGCAGCCCGCTGTGGGACCGCCGCATCGAGGAGATCTCCGGAGCACGCCTCGACGCGGCCGAGGATCTGGTCGCGGTGCGGCTGGCCGCGCGCGAGTATCCGACGGCCGTCGCCGAGCTGCGCGGCCTGCTCGCCGAGCATCCCTTCCGTGAGGACCTCTGGCAGCGGCTCATGCTCGCGCTGCACTGGAGCGGCCGGCGAGCCGAGGCGCTGCGGTGCTACGGAGACATCCGCCGGCAGCTGGTCGCCGAACTCGGCGTCGAACCGGGGCCCGAACTCCGCCGCACCCACCTCGCCATCCTGTCCGGAGACCCGGCCGTCCTGCCGGAGGGCGTGCCCCTCCCGCTCGCGAACGTGTCCGCACCTCCCGGAGGTGCACGGCTCGTGGACGTGCCCGCGCCTGACGCCGTGCCCGGCCCGCGCGTGAACGCGTCGCCCCCGCCGGGCGGCGTGCGCCGGCCGTCCGGAGACAACACGGGCACCCCGGCCGGGGATGCGGGGACTGACGCGGGGGCTGAGGCGGGGGAGGCGCCCGCCGTGCCGGGACGCGTCGTTCCCGCCCCGCGCCAGCTCCCTCCGGACATACCGGACTTCACCGGCCACACGGAAGCAGTGGCCGCGCTTCTGAACGTGCTGACGGCACCTCGGTCCCCGGCCCCGGCCTCGACACCGGCCCGGCCGGAACCCGGGCCTCCGGCCGGGCCACCAGTCGGGCCGCCGCCGGGGCTTCCGGGCGGACCTCCGGTGATCGCCGTCATCGTGGGGCCGCCGGGCGTGGGCAAGTCGGCCTTCGCCGTCCACTGCGCGCATGCCGTACGGGACCGGTTTCCCCACGGGCAGCTCTACCTGTGCCTCGGCGGCGTGTCCGGCGCTCCCGTGGAGCCCGCCGATCTGCTCGCCGAGGCGCTGCGCGCGCTCGGGGTCGCCGATGCCGCTCTGCCGTACGGCGTGCACGAGCGGGCGGCGCTCTACCGGTCGCTGCTCGCCGAGCGTCCCATGCTCGTGCTGCTCGATGACGCCGCCGGCGGCGCGCAGGTCGGGCACCTGCTGCCCGGCGACGGCTCGGCCGTACTCGTGACGAGCCGGCGGCGGATCACCGAGATTCCCGGCGCGGCGCTGGTGGAGCTGGACGCGCTGCCGCGGCGCGAGGCGGTGGAACTACTCGGCAGGATCGCCGGCGCCGGCCGGATCGAGGCCGAACCGGAGTCGGCCGCCGCCATCGCACAGGCGTGCGGACACCTGCCGCTGGCCATCAGGGTCGCCGGGGCGCGGCTGGCGGCCCGGCCGGGATGGCCGCTGCGCCTGCTCGAACAGCGCCTGGCGGACGAGTCCACCCGGCTCGGCGAGCTGCGCGCGGGCGATCTGGAGGTACGGGAAAGCCTCGACCGGAGCTACCGCCTGCTGCCCGCCGAGGCCGCACGGGCCATGCGCGCGCTGGGCACGCTCGGCGCGCATCCCCTCCCCGCGTGGGTGGTGGACGCCGTCCTCGACCGCCATCGCGCCGACGACGTGACGGACGTCCTCATCAACGAGAACCTGTTGCGGCAGGTCGGCGTCGACACGCTCGGCCAGCCTCGATACCTCCTGCACGACCTGGTCCGTTGCGACGCCAAGGAACGCGCGGAACGGGAACCGGAACCCGGCGTCCTGGCGCGCGTCGTCGGCGCCTGGCTGGTGGCGGCGGAGCGGGCCGCCGCGGGCCTGCCCACCACCGTCTTCAGCGTCACCCCCACCGAGGCGGCGCGCTGGACCCCGGCCGGCGGCACGCTGACAGGGGTCCTGGAGAACCCGATCCTCTGGTTCGACCAGGAACGGGACGCCCTGGCGCGGGCGGTGGAACTGGCCGCCGAAGGCGGGCTGGCCGGTGCCGCCTGGGGGCTCGCCGCGGCCCTCGTGCCGTTCTTCGACCTCCGCTGCCACCTCGACATGTGGCAGCGCACCCACCGCGCCGCCCTCGACGCCGCCCGCGCGGCCGGGGAGCGGCACGGCGAGGCGGCCATGCTGCGCGGGCTCGCGCAGGTGTGCCTCTACCAGGACCGCTATCGGGAGTCGGGGGAGATGTTCCGGCGCTCGCGGGCGATGTTCCGGCAGGTGGGTGACAGGAGAGGCGAGGCGATCTCCGTCTGCGGGCTGGGCGCGGTCGCCCAGTTCCGCGACGACCACGTCATCGCGCTCCGCTACTTCCGGCAGGCCCTCGCGATGTTCCTCGGGCTGGACGACCGGCAGGGCGAGGCGTACGCCCGGCAGGCGATCGGGCGCGTCTGGCTGAAGTCCGGCGACCTCACGCAGGCGGCGCGATGGCTGGACGGCGCGCTGCGGCTGGCCAGGGAGATGGGCGACGCCCACCGCGAGGGATGCGTCTCCATCCAGGTCGGACGCCTGCACGACCTGGCCGCGGACGTCGAGACGGCGATGCGCTTCCAGGGGAGGGCGCTGGACATCTTCGAGAGTCTCGGCGACCGGCACTGCGGGGCCTACGCGATGCAGGGGCTCGGCGGCCTCCAGGCGGCGCGCGGCGACCTGCGGCCCGCTTTCGCCCAGCTCGAACGCTCGTTGACGATCTTCCAGCAGCTCGGCGACCTGAGCGGCGCCGCCGCCAGCACCCAGATGCTCGGTGAGCTGCACCGCTCCGCCGGCCGTACCGTCCTGGCCCGGGACTACCTGGACCGGGCCGTCTTCCTGCGTCGCGGCCTCCGCCGCCTTCCCTGAAAACGAACAGAGGGCGCCACCGGGAACGGGGTCGTGTGACTGCGACCCGGTTCCCGGCGACACCCTCTGTCGCGCGTTTCTCGGTTACGCCCGGTTGAGCGCCTTCAGTTATGCCTTGACGGCCCAGCTGATCAGGTTCTGGGCCGTGTCGAACCGCCGGTTGGAGGCGGACTCGCCGAGGATGACGCCGATCAGGCGGTGTCCGTCCCGGTCGGCGGCGAAGGTCAGGCAGAAGCCCGCGGCACGGGTGAAGCCCGTCTTCACGCCGAGCGCGCCCGGGGTGTCCAGCATCTTGTTGGTGTTCGTCCAGGTGTAGGACTTGTGGTCCGAAGTACGCGGGACGTAGTGGGTCCGGGTGGAGGTGACGGCGGTGAAGGTCTTGTCACGGAGCGCCACCTCCGCGAGCCGCGCCTGGTCCCGCGCGGTGGAGTAGCCGTCGCCGCCGGCCTTCGGCAGGCCGTCGGGGGTGGTGTACAGGGAGTCCTTCATGCCGAGCTGCTTGGCGGTGGCGTTCATCTTGCCGATGAAGCCGTCCATGCCGGGGCCGTAGGTGCGGGCGAGCGCATGTGCCGCGTCCGCGCCCGACGGGAGCATGAGGCCGTACAGCAGGTCCTTGACCGCGACCCGGTCACCGGCGCGGAGGTCGGCGCTGGTGCCGCCGTTGTCGTCGGCGTGGCTGACGTCGGCGGGGGTGATCTTGACCGTGTCGGTCAGCTTGGCTTCCTTGAGGACGACGTACGCCGTCATCGCCTTGGTGAGGCTCGCCACCGGCATGCGCTCGGTGGCCTGCTTGCTGAGCTCGACCTTGCCGGTCGTAGCGTCGATCAGATATGTCGCCCGGCCGTAGACGGACGGGGCGTTCTGCGCGGTCTGGATGACCGGAGTCTGTGTCGGAGTGGCCTGCGCGACCGCGGGCGTGGCAATGCCGGCGGCGAAGGTAAGGAGGGCTGCGCAGACGGTGAGTCGAGCTTTCCCGTTGTGCATTTCTCCAGGTTGCCATCCTTTGACAGAAATGTTGACTTCGCGGGACAGGTTTTAGGTAAAGCTTTTCCGCCTCCGTGTAGCGGCGATCGGCCGCCCGGCGAGATCGTCTGTCCGGGTGGGCCGTGTTCCACGCCGTTTCCGCGCCGTTTCGCGCCGTTTCAGTGCCGTTTGCGCGCCGCGAGCGTGCGTCCGGTGGCGCGGGGGCCGCTTTGCGACTGCCGGCCCCTGGGTAACCGCCAGGTCAGGGGCCTGCCGGCGGCGGCGTGAGCCATGGCCGCCGACCTGGCCGACCTGGTTGCCGACCTGGGCATGGCGCGGCCGGGGAATGCGCGCGGGCGGCGCGCCTACCCCGAGGAAATACCGTAGGGGGGTATGGTGTTATAGTCGTCGAACACGAGTCGAGAGGGCGGGAGAGATGGCCGGATACAGCGATACCAGGCAGGAGCACCTCCGGCGGCTGCGCCGGATCGAGGGGCAGGTCCGGGGTCTGCAGCGGATGGTCGAAGAGGACAAATACTGCATCGATATCCTCACTCAGGTGTCGGCGGCCAGCCGGGCCCTGCAGTCCTTCGCCCTCGCCCTCCTGGACGAGCACATGGCCCACTGCGTGGCCGACGCCACGGCGAAGGGTGGCGCGGAAGCCGAGGCGAAGATCAAGGAAGCCTCCGACGCCATCGCCCGCCTCGTCCGTTCCTGACTCCACACACCTTCCGCGAACAGCGCGGCGACTTCGCGCCGATCGACCCGGCGTGACCCCAAAGTTCCGACATTTCCCTATCTCTGATGCCAGGAGTGATTGTTATGACCACCACCACCTACACCGTCACGGGCATGACCTGCGGCCACTGCGTCAGCTCGGTCAAGGAAGAGGTCGGAGAGGTCGCCGGCGTCACCGGCGTCGAGGTGGACCTCGCCACCGGCCTGGTGACGGTGGACAGCGAGGGGCCTGTCGACGCGGCCGCGATCGCCGCCGCCGTTGAGGAGGCCGGATACGAAGTGGTGGATCGATGATGAACACTCCCGCGACGCGCGGAGCCTACGATCTCGGCCCCGCCGCGGTCTTCGGCGTCGGTGCCGGCGCCAGGTCGGCTGAGAAGGGGGAGGAGAGACGATGACCGTCAGCGAGTCTGACGCCGTCGAGGGGCAGCCCCTGGGCTCGCTCGAGCTCTCGATCGGCGGCATGACCTGCGCGTCCTGCGCCAACCGGATCGAGCGCCGACTCAACAAGCTGGACGGCGTGACCGCGACGGTCAACTACGCCACCGAGAAGGCCAAGGTCACCTTCCCCGACGGCATCGCCCCGCACGACCTGATCGCCGAAGTGGAGAAGGCCGGCTACACCGCGCAGCTGCCCGCCCCGCCCCGCCAGCAGAACGAGAACGGCGGCGGGCCGGAGGAGCCGGAAGACGAGCTCGGCCCGCTACGCGCCCGGCTGATCACCGCGCTGGTCCTGGCGGTCCCGGTGGTCGCGATGGCGATGATCCCCCCGCTGCAGTTCACCAACTGGCAGTGGCTGTCGCTGACGCTGGCCGCCCCGGTCGTGGTGTACGCGGGCTGGCCGTTCCACAAGGCGGCCTGGACCAACCTGCGCCACGGCGCCGCGACCATGGACACGCTGGTGTCGCTCGGCACGATCGCCGCGCTCGGCTGGTCGCTGTGGGCGCTGTTCTTCGGCACCGCCGGCACCCCCGGCATGACCCACCCGTTCGACTTCACGATCCAGCGCAGCGACGGCTCCGGCAACATCTACCTGGAGGCCGCCGCCGGGGTGACGGCGTTCATCCTGGCCGGACGCTACTTCGAAGCGCGTTCCAAGCGCCGCGCGGGCGCCGCACTGCGGGCACTGCTGGAGCTGGGCGCCAAGGATGTCGCGGTGCTGCGCGACGGGGCTGAGGTCCGAATCCCGAGCGACCAGCTCGCGGTGGGGGACCGGTTCGTGGTCCGCCCCGGCGAGAAGATCGCCACCGACGGCGTGATCGAGGAGGGCACCTCCGCGGTCGACGCCTCGATGCTGACCGGGGAGTCCGTCCCGGTCGAGGTACGGCCGGGTGACGCGGTGACCGGCGCGACCGTCAACGCCGGCGGCCGCCTGGTGGTCCGCGCCACCCGGGTCGGCTCCGACACCCAGCTGGCCCAGATGGCCCGGCTGGTGGAGGAGGCGCAGACCGGCAAGGCGCAGGTCCAGCGGCTGGCCGACCGGATCTCCGGCATCTTCGTCCCGGTCGTGATCGCGCTGGCGTTGGGCACGCTCGGTTTCTGGCTGGGCACCGGGGACGGGGTGGGGGCGGCGTTCACCGCGGCGGTCGCCGTGCTGATCATCGCCTGCCCGTGCGCGCTCGGCCTGGCGACCCCGACCGCGCTGCTGGTCGGGACCGGCCGGGGAGCCCAGCTCGGCATCCTGATCAAGGGCCCGGAGGTGCTGGAGTCCACCCGGAAGATCGACACGGTCGTGCTGGACAAGACCGGCACGGTCACCGAGGGCAAGATGACCCTGGTCGAGGTGCACACCGCCGACGGCCAGGACCAGGATGAGGTGCTGCGCCTGGCCGGAGCGCTGGAGCACGCCTCCGAGCACCCGATCGCCCAGGCCGTCGCGCGTGGCGCGGCCGAGCGGGTCGGCACGCTGCCCACGCCCGAGGACTTCGCCAACATCGAAGGACTCGGCGTCCAGGGGATCGTGGACGGGCACGCGGTGCTGGTCGGACGGCCGAAGCTGCTGGCCGAGTGGTCCCAGCACCTGCCGGTCGAGCTGGAGCGGGCGTTTGCGGCGGCTCAGGCGGCGGGGCGTACCGCGGTGGCGGTGGGCTGGGACGGCGCGGCGCGCGCCGTGCTCGTCGTGGCGGACACGGTCAAGGCCACCTCGGCCGAGGCCATCGGTCAGTTGCGCGCGCTGGGGTTGACTCCGGTGCTGCTCACCGGCGACAACGAGGCGGTGGCCCGGACGGTCGCGGCCGAGGTCGGCATCGATGAGGTCATCGCCGAGGTGCTGCCCGCCGACAAGGTGGACGTGGTCAAGCGCCTGCAGGGTCAGGGCCGTACGGTCGCGATGGTGGGGGACGGCGTCAACGACGCGGCGGCGCTGGCGCAGGCCGATCTCGGTTTGGCGATGGGGACGGGTACGGACGCGGCGATCGAGGCGTCGGACCTGACGCTGGTTCGGGGTGATCTGCGGGTGGCGGCGGACGCGATCCGGTTGTCGCGGCGGACGTTGCGGACGATCAAGGGGAATCTGTTCTGGGCGTTCGCGTACAACGTGGCGGCGTTGCCGTTGGCCGCGGCGGGGTTGCTGAACCCGATGATCGCGGGTGCCGCGATGGCGTTCTCGTCGGTGTTCGTGGTCAGCAACAGTCTCCGCCTGCGCGGTTTCAAGTAG
>NZ_BBYJ01000013.1:182441-248521 GCF_001528665.1 Microtetraspora malaysiensis | reverse complement strand
GCCGTCAGCCGGATCCGGCGCCGCAGTCGTAATCGCCGCCGTTCGCTTCGTTCCTCGTCCCCGCCTTCGCCGTCTTGGGGGTTTTGCCCCTTTGGCGAAGCCCCTTTTCCCGTTCGGCGGCCTCCACCAGCGCCGCGACCAGCTCGCCGTCCAGGGCCATCCCAGCGGCATGGTGGTGGGCGCGGGCCGTGGTGGAGTCCACGCTGACCAGGCCGAGGTCGGTCTGCCCCTGGGCTGCAGCTTCGGCGATCACGGCCTGCATCAGGTGCTCGAAGACGCCCGCCGTTGCCCACGAGCGGAACCTGTCATAGACGGTGGACCACGGCCCGTACTCGGCGGGCAGATCCCGCCACGGGCTGCCAGTACGGAACCGCCACATCACGGCGTTGAACTGCTGTCGCAGGTTCGGGATCGGGCCTCGCTCACCCAGGGGCAGGTGAGGCTCAATCAAGGGCCATTCCTCGTCGGTGAGGTCTCCACGCGCCATGGCGATGGCCTATCAGCATCAGAGACCGGGGCGCAGGCGAATCCTTCTGATCTCAACTCCGTACAGGCCCTAGTTGAGTTCAAGTTCGGGCCTGGTCGCGTGCTCGTAGGCTGGCGGCTGCTCAGTGGTGCCAGTCCGTTGCCGCGTCGCCTCGATGTTCGTCTGCTGCGTCTTCCGCCATGCGGAAGGATCACGGCGTGCCCGGGCCCGGCGGACGCGAACGGCCTGGAAAGCCGGGGTGAGGAGGGCGTCAGCCGCCGCGGCCCGGGGAAGACCCAACTCGTCGAGAACGGCGTGTCCGTGGAACCGTCGGGCCAGTACGTGCAGTGCCACGCGCGCCATGCCGTTGGGGATATGGACGACCTCGTGCAGGGTGTCCGCGATCGCCTCCAGAGTGGCGGCCGCGAGCTTGCCGGTCTCGGCGATGATCGGGCCGGTCACAGCCTGCATCAGGTCATCGACTCGCTGGGCGTCCTCGTGGCTGGTGATGCCCTCGATCAGTCGCGCGTCGATGCCGAGGAGGTGCCCGATGTGCCACCAGTACCGGTAGAGCGACGCGAGTTCCACCGAGGTGAGGCCGAACCCCATGGTCTCCTCGGCCCGGTAGCTAATCAGGGTGAAGTCCATCCACGTGCGCACCAGATCCACCTGGTTGATCGGAACGCCGTACGCCGCCTCGTCATACCCGCGGTTGCGCGCCAGGCGGCGCATGTGGGCATGCATCATGCGCACCTGAAGGGTTGCGATGTAACCGATGTTCCCCGGCCGGAGAGAGCCCGGCAGCATCGCGGTGGCGACCCAGCGCCCCGTTTCGGCAATGCGACGTGGCACACCGTCAATGAGCCGACCGGTCATGGCCAGGACGGTGGCGATCGACGGCGACTGGTAGGTGCGCACCAGGGCGCCGGCAGCCAGGCTGATGATGTGCACTGGGACCGGGGCGCTGAAGAAAGGAAGCGGCGCCTCGTCGAGGAGCGCGTTGTCGACGTAGGCTGGCGCGGCCTCGGTGTGCCGCAGCAGCGCCGCGACGCCTGGTGGCGGTGAGTCAACCTTGGCGAGGCCGTGCTCGATGCCATGCTGGAGTTTGACGCGCACGGCGGGGCCTCCCGCATGGATCTCGTCCACGACGGCGTCGGCAAGCGGATCCCCGGTGACGAGCGCGGAGCCGACCAGGTCGGCCCGCCCGCCACCGAACTGAGCCAGGACCCCCGTTCGTGAGTTGCGGCCGGTCGGCCACTTGGGCGCTGCGCTGGGGCGCTTCTTATCGATCATCTCGACTCCGAAGGTCAATTAACTGACACCCGTCAGATTAAGCTTAATCTGACGGGTGTCAAGTTTTGCTACTCTCCGATTAGGGCACAGGCGGAACTCAACGGAGAATGTGGCCATGGTGGTCGAGCGCACTGGCACCGGCGCGGTGCGGAGTCGAGGGCGGCCGAGCGCGAGCGGGTCAGGGCCTGCTGTGCCCGACGAGGCCGAGGTGCTCCTGCGGGGGATGGAAGCGTTCGCCGAGCTGGGATACGACCGGACCTCGGCCCGTGAGCTGGCCCGCAGGCTCGGGGTGAGCCACAACTTCATCAACGACCGCTACGGGTCCAAGGCCAACTTCTGGCGGACTGTCGTCGACTGGGCGCTCAGTGAAGCGCAGCGCCAACGCGAGACGATCCCGAAAGTCGGCATGGACGACGGCGAACTCGTCCGCGCGATTATCGTGCAGTTCTACCAAACCGCGGTGAAGACGCCGTTGCTCGGGAGGTTGCTGGCTGATGAGTTCGCCCGCGAGTCCGAGCGATTGGACTACTTGTTCGACAACTACGTCGCGCCTTCGCTCGCGTTGGTGGAGCCCGCGATGGAACGCCTGGTCAAGGCCGGACGTGTGCCGCCGGTGCCGATGGACGTGTTGTTCTTCGCGGTGATCAGCCCGGTCGCCGGACTGGTGCAGTTGCCGTTGGCCAGCAGACTGGGCCGTAAGCAGCCGATCACCGCAAAGAGCCAGGCCAAGACCGCCCAGCGCTTGGCCGACCTGATCGTGGACGGACTGCTCGGCCGGCCGTGAGAGGCTCAGGACGAGTGGCCGTCAGTCGACCTCAGGTACACCCTGGCCATGTCCTTGAGCTTCAGGACCTCCAGGCCGCCCATGTCAGCCACTCGTCCAGCGGGCTCCGCCATGGCGACATCGGCGATCTAGATACCCGACATGTCGCCGGATCTCCGGCCTATGATCATGCAGATGAGCGACATCACCGAACCCCCGATCGCCCGGGTGGACGTCGTGCGCGAGACCCTCCACGGCATCACACTCGAAGACCCCTACCGGTGGATGGAAACCGAAGGCGAGGAGTTCCACCACTGGCTGGACGGCCAGGCCAGGCACGCCCGCGAGCACCTGGACGCCCTGCCGCACCGCGCCGGCCTGCTGACCCGGATCCGCGAACTGGGCAGCGCGCTCACGCAGTACTTCGGCCTCGCGATGGCAGCCGACAAGGTCTTCGCCCTGGTACGCGAGCCGGACGCCCGCGTGCCGGTGCTGACGGTGACCGAGGCCGACGGAGCGAGCAGGCTCCTGTTCGACCCCGCCACGGTGCCCGGCGACGGGCACCACGCCATCGACTGGTACGTGCCCTCCCCCGACGGCCGCCACGTCGCCTGCGCCGTCTCCGCCTCCGGGTCGGAGAACAGCTCCATCCACGTGATCGACGCCGACTCCGGCGCACTCCGGGAGACGATCCCGCCCACGACGCGTTTCGCCTTCCTGAGCTGGCTGGAGGACGGCCGGTCGTTCGTCTATCACCGCTACGCAGAGCAGCACCTGTTGGACAGCCGCTCCTTCCTGCATCACCTGGGCGCCGACCCGGCGCAGGACACGGTGGTGCTGGCCCGCGGACTCAACCCCCACATCGAGCTGACCCCGCGCGACCGGCCTTTCCTGGTGGTGCCGCCACACGGCGAGTGGATGCTGGCGATCGTCTCCCACGGCGCGCTCAGCCCCTGGCCCTGGACCAGTGAGCAGCTGAGCGACTGCACGATATACGTGGCGCCGCGCGCCGGGCTGGCCGACCCGGCCACCTGCCCGTGGCGGAAGGTCGCGGGCGCAGCCGATGGCGTGACCACCTTCGCCACCAGCCACGACACCCTCTACCTGGTCTCCCACCGGGACGCGCCGCGCTCCCGCGTGCTGGCCGTTCCGCTTGCCGCACCCGATCTGTCCCGAGCCCGGGTGGTCGTGCCCGCGGGCGAGCGGGCGGTGGAGTCGGTGCGGGTGGTGGGCGACCGGCTGCTGGTGCGCGATCTCGACGGCGGCGTCAGCCGGATACGGTACGTACCCCTGTCCGGCGGCGAGCCCGCCGACCTCCCGATGCCGGTGGACGGCACCATCCTGGAGTGGACCACCCACCCGACGCGGCCCGAAGCCCTGCTCCTGGTGGCCAGCTGGACCGACGCGCCGCGGCTCTACCGCTACGACGGCCAGTCCCTCCAGGACACCGGGCTGGCGCCCCGCTCACCGGTGGACTTCGGCGACGTGCACGTCCGTACTCTGCACGTGCCCGCGAGGGACGGGACGCCGATCCCGCTCACGGTCATCCACCACAAGGACCTGGAGCTGGACGGCGACAGCCCGGCCGTGCTCACCGGCTACGGCTCCCACGGGTTCATCGACCTGCCGGAGTTCCGTCCCGAGATGCTCGCCTGGTACGAGCGTGGCGGCGTCTACGCCGTCGCGCACCTGCGCGGCGGCGGCGCCTACGGCCGGGAGTGGCACGAGGCCGGGCGCGGCGAGCGCAAGGAGGCCACCATCACGGACTTCATCGACTGCGCCGAGCATCTCATCGCCCTCGGCTACACCCGCCCGGGGCGGCTGGCCGGCGAGGGCGCCAGCAGCGGCGGCATCCCCACCGGCGGCGCGCTGGTGCGCCGCCCCGATCTGTGGGCGGCCATGGCGATGCACGTGCCGACGGTGAACGCCACGCGCAACGAGTTCACCGAGAGCGGGCCGGTCAACGTGCCCGAGTTCGGCAGCGTCACCACTGAGGAGGGCCTGCATGCCCTGCTGATCATCGACGCCTACCTGCGGGTTCGGGACGGCGTGCCGTACCCGGCGGTGCTGCTGACCGCCGGCCTGCGCGACGCGCGGGTGCCGCCGTGGCAGCCGGCGAAGCTGGCTGCCCGCCTGCAGGCGGCCACGGCCTCCGGCCGGCCGGTGCTGATGTGCGTCGAGGAGCACGGCTGGCATGGCGCCGGCTCGACCAGAGACCAGGAGCAGGCACTGCTCGCCGACGTGCTGGCCTTCATCCTGCACGCGTCCGACGGGTCATGATGACGACAGACATGTCGGGTACGGCACACGCACGCGCCCTCAGCCACCTCACAGCCCGGTCGATCTCGGCCATGGCTTGTCTGGCCGCCGGACAGGAGGCGGTGCACCCTTGGGCGCGAGATCTTGGCTCTATCAAACAGGCATGAATTGGATCTGCCGACGGAGCCACTTCGTCGCCTAGGGTCATGCCGCTCAGATCGATCCACCGCTAGGAGCCGGTAACGATGTCTTATCCGCCGCCGCGATACTTGAAGGATCACGGGATCGTCAGCGCAGCCTTCCGGTCGGCCGACGCGCCGCCGGACCTCACGATCGGAGCCAAGTCCCGGGTCGGCTATCTGGCCACCGGGGCGAGCACGGATGGCCAGTTCGGTCTCTACCGCTGGGACATGGCCGCGATCCCGAACGGCCCCGGCGCCCATTTTCACCGGACGATTTCCGAGTCGTTCTTCGTCCTGGAGGGCACCGTCTCGCTGTACAACGGCGAGCGATGGCTGGACGCGACACCGGGCGACTTCCTGTACGTGCCGCCGGGCGGGATCCACGCTTTCAGCAACAATTCCGATGCACCTGCTTCCATGCTGGTGCTGTTCACGCCGGGTGCACCCCGGGAGGCGTACTTCCAGGAACTCGCCGAAATCGTCGCTTCCGGCCGCCGGCTCACCGAGGAGGAATGGACTGAGCTGTATGCCAAGCATGACCAGTACGCTGCGCCGTGAATCACTGAATCGGAACAGCACTTTTTGACTCGAGTTCGGCCATCTCCGCGATCTTGAATTCGGGTATGCAGGCTCTGAGCGGGTCGCGGCGGGCCCGAATAGGGCCTCTTCCGATCTCTGTCAGATCTCGGAAGAGGCCCTTCCAACTGCTGAAACACGACGGCCCCGGTACCCGCGGCCCTGACGCCGACATCAGGGCTGCGGCGAAGGCACAGGTCAGCTCACGCCTGGAACGGCGGGCTTGTCGTTCGTCCAACCGGCCTTGAACGTCTTCACGCCGGATTTGCCGAGCATCGCCTTGCCGCCATCTCTGAGGTCGGTGTACTCGGCCAGCAGCGTCATGGCCGTGGTGTCCACAAGGAGCTGCTGCTTGAGCGCCGACCCCTTGCTGGACGAGACGGGCAGGGCGAGTTTCTGGCCGGAGCGGCCGAGCGGGTCCTTGCTCCGGCCGAGGTCGCTGACGCCCTTGGTGGTCTTGAGTACCTGGTAGGCGGCGGCCCTGACCTTGTCGGGCACCGGGTTCACGTACAGGAGCTCGACCGCCCGCCGGGCGACATACCGGTCGAGGTCGACCAGCCAGTCGTTCTTCGTGGCCTTCGGGTCGGTGGTTTTCGCCTCTTCGGCGGCCTCGTCGATCCAGGTGTTGACTTCGGAGGTCAGCTGCTTCCTGAGCGCTTCGGCGTCCGTGGGCAGCGACTGGAGCTGCTGGTAGGTCACGTACTTCTCGCCCAGGAGGAACCCGTCAGGCTTCTTGGTCGCCACGATGGTGCCCTTGCCCGGCTTGACGGACAGGCGGATCTTCATGCCTTCCGTGCGGTAGGCCCAGGTGGTCGGAGATCCGTCGGCGCGCCAGGCCGCCTCGTCCTTCGCGGTCGCGGGCTTGGCGCCCAGATCTCGGAAGCCGGACCAGCCTTTGCCCTCGGGCGACAGCCAATCGGTGCTGACGCTGCGCTGGGCCAGGTAGTAGCCGCTGCCGACGGCGCGGGGATGGGTGCTGGTGAAGGTTGTCTCGACCCGCCAATATGCCCCCTTCGGCGCGTCGGCGGACGCGGGGACGGCGGCCAAACCAGCCAAGGTCAGCCCAGCGGCAACGGCAAGGGTGAATCTCATTTCGTCTCCTTCAACGGGTTGTCGTCCGCCCAGCGGCTGTCCTGGATCGCGGTGTACGTCAGGAGCAGACCGTCCGTGGCGGAACGGGTTTCGATGGAAAGCGGTCTGCCGGAGACGGGGTCGATCACCAGCCGGGTCCTGGTCGCCCCCGCGTAGTTCGGCGGCGCGAACTCCCCGGACTCGTATTCGATCGCCTGCCCGGCACGGCCCAGCGCGTCGGTCACCTGCCCGACGGCGGCGACCCCGGGCATCGAAGCGAGCAGCCGGTACGCGGCGGCCCTGGTCTCGCTCGTCACCGGCGCGAAGAACAACAGCCGCGCCGCGGTGTCGATGGTCGTCCGGTCGTCGGCGGCGAAGAACGCCTTCAGCCCCTCGGGGGTGTCGGGCACCTCGCTCATCTTGGTCAGCGGCTTGCCCGCCGTGACGATGCGGAAGTCCCAGTCCTCGGTCGACCAGGTCCGCTGCTCGCCAGGCTCCGCCCGTACGACACCGGGGCGTTTGGCTTCCGAGCGCTTGTCGTACGTCCATGACGTCGGTGAGCCGTCGGCGCGCCAGGCTGCCTCGTCCTGGGGCGTCGCGGGTTTGGTCCCCTGAGGGGTCTCGCGGTACCAGGTGCGCCCTTCGGGGTCCGCGGGGATCCAGGTCTCGACCGACTCGCTCTCACGTAGGACGTACCGTCCGCCGGGCTCGTGGAACTGCCGGACGCGGACCTCCGTGCTGCCCCACCACGCGCCTTCGTCGGGCATGGCAGCCACTGAGGCGGCCGCGACCAGCAGGAACCGCTTGCCGTCCGCCTGAGCGACCGTGCCATGAGGGGCGGGCACGCCGGCGGGCGCGATTTGCGCGACGACGATCGCCGCCGCCGCGGCGGCCCCGGCCAGGCCGAGCGCCAGCGCACTCCACCTGGTGCCCCTGCGGCCACGTCGTACCCGCTCCTGGGCGAAGGCGGCGGCCAGCCGTTCGCGCCCGGCCCGCTCGACCTCGGGCGACAACGGCGGTGTGGGTAGCAGGTCCCGCACCGCCCGGTAATCATCCATCAGAGCCTCCAAGCAATGGATTGACGCCGCCCAGGGCGGCACGAAGCTTTTTGCGCGCCCGGGACAGGCGGGATCCGACGGTGCCGTACGGGATGTCGAGCGCCTGGGCCACCTCTTCATGGCTCAGCTCGCCTAGTGCGCTCAGCAGCAGCACGTCCCTGTCGCCGTCGGACAGCGTGCGCAGTTCGGCCGCGAGCCGCCCCTGTGTGCTCACGGCGTCCACGCGGGTGACCAAGCGATCCTCGTGGCCGTGCTCCCGGTCGTCGTCCGCGCCGGCGCTGCGCTGCAGCGCAGCCAGCCGCCGGGTTTCGGCGCGCCGGTGTAGCGCGATCATGTTGCCGGCGAAGCCGTACAGCCAGGGACGGACCGAGCCACGCCGGGGATCGAACGTCTCGCGTTTCCTGAACGCGGCCAGGAACACCTCGGCCGTGAGATCGTCTGCGGCCTGCCGGTCGAGTCGCCTGCCCAGGTAGGCATGGATCTCGCTCACGTACCGGTCGTAGATCTCACCGTCCGCCATTCGCGGCGGACCACAGGGCTACCGGCTGGAAGAGGATGATGGGCAGGCCCTGTCCGGCGGCGTGGACAAGATCTGGCTGGACGGCCTGCGCAAGCCGGCGTTGGACGGCAGCGTCAAGCAGATCGGCGCACCCGCCGCGTGGGAGCGGGGCTACACCGGCGCCGGGGTGAAGGTGGCGACCCTCACGTCGGCTCTGCCCCTGCGTGGGCAGCAGCGGGACCGTGTCAGCGGGGAAACGGCACCCGCGCCGGCGGCCGCTGGTCGGTGGCGGACCGGCTGGTCTGGAGTGGCCGGCCTGCTCCTCCGGGCGCCGCTTGAGCAATTCGTCGTGCAGCCGTTCCTTCGCCACCTGCAGGTCGGCACCGCCGGCGAGTAGCCAGGAGGTGTGGGCGTGGTGTAAATCGTGCATCTCTACCTTGAACTCCAGGACCACCAACTGGCCCTTTTGCCTCCGTTTGGCGATGCTATGCCTTATGTTTGCGTTTGCTAGATCTGTCCAAACTCACGGGGGACCCCGTACGCGCCTGCGGAGGCGTCTGGCTCCGTGGATCGCCATAGCCACGATGGCGGGGGGCCTGGCCGGCGCCCCGGCGGCCTTCGCCGATGACTCTGTCGCGATCGACATCCTTGGGATCAACGACTTCCATGGCCGGCTGGAGGCGAACGGTCAGGAAGCGGGAGCCGCGGCGCTGGCGACCGCGGTCAAGGAGATGAGGGCGGAAAACCCCAATACCGTCTTCGCCGCGGCGGGGGACCTGATCGGTGCCTCGACGTTCACCTCGTTCATCCAGCAGGACAACCCGACCATCGACGCGCTCAACGCGGCCGGCCTCGAGGTCAGCGCGGTCGGCAACCACGAGTTCGACCGGGGCTACGACGACCTGACGAACCGGGTCATCCCGCGGGCCACGTGGGAATACATCGGCGCCAATGTCAGGGTCAAGAAGGAGCTCCAGGACAAGTACAAGGAGCTCACCGAGTCCTGGGTCAAGGAGGTCGACGGGGTCAAGGTCGGCTTCGTCGGCGCGGTGACCGAGCACCTCGACGAACTCGTCACCCCCGCGGGCATCTCCATGCTCGACATCCTGGACATCCCGAGCGCGGTCAACCAGGTCGCCGACGAGCTGAAGGCCAAGGAGGGGGCCGACATCGTCGTGCTGCTCGTCCACGAAGGTGCCTCCACCACGCAATACGGGTCGGCAACCGACCCGACGAGCGACTTCGGCAAGATCGTGAACGGGCTCGACAAGAACTTCGACGCGATCATCTCCGGCCACACCCACCTGGCGTACGACCACAAGGTCCCGGTCAAGGAGTGGCAGGACGAGAAGCGCCCGGTGACCGTGCGCCCGGTCGTGTCGGCGGGCCAGTACGGCTACAACCTCAACAAGATCACGTTCACGTACGACAAGACCAAGAAGCAGGCGGTCAACGTCGACTCGGAGATCGTCCCGCTGACCGAGAAGCAGGCGGACGGCTCGTGGAAGCCCCTCTACGGCGCGGACCCGACGGCCAAGGGAATCGTGGACGGCGCTGTCGAGGTGGCGAAGAGGGAGGGTGCGCGCAAGCTCGGTGAGATCACCGCGGACTACAACCGGGCCCGTCAGGCCAACGGCACGACCGAGAACCGCGGCGGTGAGTCGACCCTGGGCAACGTCGTCGCCGACGCGCAACTCGCGGGTGCTCGCACCACCGACCCATCCACTGAGATCGCTTTCATGAACCCCGGCGGGCTCCGTACGGACATGAAGTACCGGGCCGAAGGCAAGGTCGACGGCACCGTCACCTACAAGGAGGCGGCAGAGGTCCAGCCGTTCGCCAACACCCTGGTCACGATGACTCTGACCGGTGAGCAGGTCGCCCGGGTGCTCGAGGAGCAGTGGCAGCCCGAGGGGGCCAGCCGGCCGTTCCTCAAGCTCGGCGTGTCCAAGGAACTCTTCTACACCTACGACCCGACCGCGCCCAAGGGCCGGCACATCACCTCGGTCACCCTCGGCGGGAAGCCGCTGGACCCGGCCAAGTCCTACCGCGTGGTCGTGAACTCGTTCCTCGCCTCGGGAGGGGACAACTTCAGCACCCTGAACGAAGGGGCGGACATGCGGGACACCGGCCAGGTCGACCTCCAGTCCATGGTCGCCTACCTGGGCGAGAAGTCCCCCGTCGCTCCGGATTACGCGCAGCGCGCGGTCGGTGTGCGGTTCGACGCGCCCCAGGGTGGCTTCAAGGCGGGAGACACGGTGACGGTCGACCTGTCGTCGCTGGTGTTCAGCAGCAACGAGCCGAAGGACGAGAAGGTCACGGCTACGTTCGCCGGCCAAGGGGTCGGTACGTTCGCGGTCGACGCCACGGCCGGCGCGAACACCGACAACACCGACGAGGCCGGCCGTGCGACCGTCGGGTTCGCGGTGCCCGCTGACGCAGCGCGAGGGGGCGCGACGAGCGCGGATCTCGTCATCACCGGCGAGACGACCGGCACGGCAGTCACCGTAGGGATCCCGCTGGCCGCTGTCACCGGGCCCGCGTGCACGGTCACGATCACCGGCCGCCACGCTGGACCCCTCAAGGTGAGTTCCGGCGCCACCTGCCTGGACGGAGCAGTAGTCTCCGGGCCGGTCACGGTGCAGAAGGGCGCGAGCCTCTACGCGACCGGCGCCAATGTCAGCGGGCCGATCAGCGCCTCGCAGGCCGCCGGTGTCTCGCTGACCCAGACGACTGTCAGTGGTCCGGTGACGGTCAACGGCGCCACCGACAAGCTCACCATCCTGGACTCCACGGTGAGCGGCCCGGTCAGCTTGACCGACAACCGGGTGACCGACGCACCGGTCGTGTCCGGTAACCGGATCAGCGGGAAGCTGAGCTGCAGCGGAAACTCCCCGGCGCCGACGAATAACGGCAAGGTCAACACCGTGTCCGGTCCCACGACCGGGCAGTGCAAGGGGCTTTGACCCGCTGATGCGGTAGTCCAAGTCGGATCAGGGGCGGTGGCGCGGACAACGGTCTGCGCCGCCGCCCTTCGCGCGTTCATGGCACCACGCACTCGGGATCTTCAGTACCGCAGCACGCCTCCCGGCGGCTGATTGCTCCCGGCCGCTTTCGCGTGTGAGTCCGGCGCGATGCCTGCCGCCCACCGGCTTGGATCAACCGTTCGACGTGCTCGCTGTGCCGTTGGGCGGCCACCGACGTCCACTCGTCGAACCGAGCACCTCCGGGCCCTATGGGACTTCCTTTCCGTGGTCATGATCCGAGGACTGCCACAAATCGTTCGACGATGCGTAAAGCAGGAGGAAAGTCCTAATGCCCCCCACCCCGATCTCTCCTGATGCACCCGTCCCCTCTCCGGCGTTCCGTCCGTCCCGCCGTGCCGTCTTGGCCGGCGGCGCCGGAGCCGCCCTTGCCGCCGCGCTCATCCCCACCACCCCCGGGCGCGCCCGGGCCGACGATGCCCGCGACGGCGGCGACACCTCCGTCGCCTCCGGCACCGACTTCGCCGTCGCGCCCTCACCCGACGGCCGCATGCTCGCCCTCGACATGCTCGGCGTCCTATGGGTCTGCTCCGCATCCGGCGGCACCGCCCGCCGGCTCACCAGCGACCTGTACGACATCGCCCAGCCCGACTGGTCCCCGGACGGGTCCACCATCGTGTTCCAGTCGTACCGGGATGGTGTCTTCAACCTGTGGACGATCCGTCCCGACGGGTCCGCTGTCACCCAGTTGACCACCGGCCCGTTCGACCACCGTGAGCCCCGCTACAGCCCGGACGGGCGCACCATCGCCTACTCATCCGATGCCGGCGGCAGCTACGGCATCCACCTGTTCGACGTCGCCACCGGCGCCACCCGCGTCCTGGCCGACACCGCCGAGGAGGAGTACGAGCCGGCCTGGTCACCCGACGGAACCAAAGTCGCGTTCGTCGTCGCCGACACCAAGGTCGACGTCGTCGACGTGGCCACCGGCGCCCGCAGCACCGCAGTCACCGTCCCCGCCGGCCAGGTCGTCCACCAGCCGTCCTGGATGCCGAACGGAACCGACATCGCCTACCACCACTTCCACGACGGCGCGAACGACCTGGCCGGCACCGGGGGCGCGCTCGTCACCGGCGAGGAGGTCTTCCCGTTCCGAGCCCGGTTCACCTCGGACGGACGCTACTTCTACACCTCCGCCGGCACCATCCGGACCCGCCACCTCGGTTCCACATCCGCCGGTACGGTCGGCTTCACGGCCGCACTGACCGCGACCACCCCGAAGTACAAGAAGAGCGTCCGGGTGTTCGACGCGCCCGGATCGTTCCCCGTCGTCGGCATCGGCAGCCCGACCGTGTCCCCGGACGGGTCCACCATCGCGTTCCGCGCCCTCAATGACATCTACACGATGCGGATCGGGGACAAGCCGATCCCGCTGTTCCGCGACCGATGGTGGAAGGCCGACCCGGACTTCTCCCCGGACGGGCAGCGACTGGCATTCGTCACCGACCGCACCGGCACCCTCAACGTCTGGGTCCGCGACCTGGCCACCGGCACCGACCGGCAGCTGACCCACCTGACCGACTCCGCCGCCCTGTCGGTCCGGTGGTCACCGGACGGGAAGGAGATGGCCTACCTGGACCAAGACGGCGCGCTGTGGGTCCTCGACGTCGCCACCGGCGACATCCAGAAGGTCTTCGACGCCACCTTCGAGCCCGGCCGGCCGACCTGGTCACCCGATGGTAAGACGATCGCCTTGGCCGCGGTCGTGCCGTACTCACGACGATACCGCGAAGGCCTGTCCAAGATCCTTCTCGTCGACCGGGCCACCGGTGCCGGCGCCTACGTCGACCCGGCCCCGCACCGGTCCCTGCAAACCCGTGGAGACGACGGGCCCGTCTGGTCACCGGACGGCACCATGCTCGCCTTCGCCATGGAGTCGCTTCTGTGGGTCCTGCCGGTCGACAAGACCGGACGACCCACCGGCCCCGCCCGTCAGGTCACCCGAGAGCTGTCCGACGCCCCGACCTGGGCCGGCGACTCCGCCACCCTGCTCTACCTGAACGGCGGGCGGCTGAAGACCGTCCGCGTCGACGGCAAGTCCGGCCGCTCCATCCCGGTCCAGCTGACCTGGCGCAACGACCCCGGCCCCGACCAGGTCGTCATCCACGCCGGCCGCATGTGGGACGGCGTCTCCGCGGCCGTCGCCCGCGACGTCGACATCATCGTGCGCGGCCAGCGCATCACCGCGGTCGAGCCGCATCGGGACGGACGGCCCGGCACCCTGATCGACGCCGGCGACAAGTTCGTCATGCCCGGCCTGATCGACATCCACCACCACCGCGAGATGCAGGGCTACGCCTACGGGTCCCGGCAGGGGCCGCTGTGGCTCGCCCTCGGCATCACAATGACCCGCTCACCCGGGTCGCCCGCCTATCACATGGTCGAGGAGCGCGAGTCGGTCCAGTCCGGCGCCCGGCTCGCACCGCGCTATCTGGGCACCGGTGAGGCCGTCGACGGGCCGCGCATCTACTACAACTTCATGCGCCCGACGTTCTCCCATGACCAGCTGGGGCTCGAGCTCGAGCGCGCCGCCAGCCTCGACTACGACTTGATGAAGTGCTACGTGCGGCTGCCGGTCGTCTGGCACAAGGAGGTCATCGACTGGGCCCACCGCAACGGCAAACCGGTCACGTCCCACTACCACTATCCGGCGATCGCGATGGGCGGCGACCAAACCGAGCATGTCGGCGCGACCAACCGATTCGGCTACTCACGCACCGTCACCAACGTCGGCTCCGCCTACTCCGACGTCATCTCCATGTTCAACACGTCGAAGATGGCCCGAACTCCTACCCTGTTCGGCTCCAGCACCCTCTACAAGGAGGACACCTCCCTGGTCACTGACGAACGGGTTCGCCGGCTCTACCCGAACTGGCGGCTGGCCAAGCTCCGGGAGTCGGTCACCTCCGCGCAGACCACCGACCAGACCGCGGCCCGGGAGAACCTGGCCAACCAGGTCGCGCAGCTCGTGGCGATGGTCCGCGGCGGCGGCGTGGTCACCGCCGGCACCGACGCGCCGATCGATCACCTCGCGGTCAGCCTGCACATGAACATGCGGGCCATGGTCAAGTACGGCCTGACCCCGCTGGAGACGCTCACCACCGCGACCAGTACGTCCGGGGCGTACCTCGGCCTGCCGCTGGGCCGGATCGGCAAGGGCATGTACGCCGACCTGGCCATCGTCGACGGCGATCCGCTGTCCCGCATCGAGGACACCGCGAACGTCACCGGCGTCGTCGTCGGCGGGAGGCACCACACGGTCGAGCAACTGCTCGCGCCGTACCCGTCCTCCACGGCCACCGACCAAGCCGCGCCCCTTGCCCCCGCACCCCGCGGCAAGGTCAAGGCCCGCGTCCCCGCCCACCCGAGCACCGCGGGCTTCTGGTGGAACAACCCCGCCGAGCTGGAGAGGGCCCGCGTGTCCTGCGACCACGACCACTAGGCCGTCCCGAGGGTTCGGTGCGGGCTCCACGTCCGCACCGGACCCGATCGGGAAAGCGAACTCAGCCCGTGGCGCTGTCTTCACCGACAGCCCGTTCCGCCTGGTCCAGGCCGGGGAACAGCGAGGGCCAGATCGTATGCCGTCACGCGAACTCCTTCGTTGCGAGGCTGAACTGCTCAGGGCGCTGGGGCACGATCAACGCGATCAGCGCGCCGAGGACGGTGGTGGCGATGAGCAGGCCGAAAGCGACGGTGTAGGAGAACCTGTCGACCAGGAAGCCCATGAGGACGGGGGCGAGGACGCCGGCGATCTGGCCGCCGACGTTGACGACGCTCATGCCGGATCCGATGACGGCGGGCGGCAGGGCGCGCACGGGCATGCCGAGGATGCCCATCGAGGAAAGGCCCGCCACACCCATGGCGAGGGTTTGGTAGACGGTGAACCCGACAGCCGAGTCGGCCATCAGCATGAGCACCAGAAGCACGGCGGTGACCAGGAGCAGGGGGATGACGAAGAGCCGGGCCCTGTCGTGGAAGAAGCGGTCGAACAGCCAGCCGCCGAGGAAGACGGTCGCGCACATGACCAGGCCGGGGATGGCGGACATGACGCCGGTGTTGATGAGGGAGATGCCGCGCTCCTCCAGCAGGTAGCTGGGCACCCAAGTGATCAAGCCGTAGCCGAGCATGTTGGTGGCGCAGAAGAGGGCGGCGAACTTCCAGACCGACGGCGAGCGCATAACGGTGCCGAGGCCGAGCCCCTTGTCGTGAACGATGTCGGAGCCGTTGAGGTGGGCGGGCAGCGCCTTGGGCAGCAGCTTCCAAAGCAGAACGCCGATGGCGACGCCGGCGGCGGCGGTGACCCAGAAGGTGTGGCGCCAGCCGAGGACGAGGATGAGCGGCGCGACGATGAGCGGGGCGACGCCGGCACCGAGCTGGTTGGACGCGAGCATGGCACCGGCGGCGGTGGCGCGGACGGTGGGGGTGGTGCGTTCCGCGATGGCCTTGAAGGACGCGCCGGGGAAGAGGCCCTGGCCGACGCCGAAGAGGGCGCGGATGACGAGGAGGGATGCCAGGCCCCAGGCGATACCGGTGAGGGCGGTGAAGACCGACCAGAGCACCAGGGAGACCATGAGTTGGCGTCGGGCGCCGAACCTGTCGGCGAGGATGCCGCCCGGTATCTGGCACAGCAGATAGACCAGGGAAAAGGCGGTGATCAGCCAGCCCTGCTCGGTCTTGGTGAGCGCGAAGTCCTCGCCGATGAACGGTAACGCGACGGCCATCATCACCCGATCGACGTAGTCGATCACCCAGACACCCATGAGCAGACCGACAGTGACGGTCGCCGTTCTGCGTATCTGCGCGGGCGCCAGAGTGGGGGTGTCTTCGGCGAGTCCCATTCACAGACCTCCGGAGCTTTCAGATCAATGTTCCAGCAACCCTCCATCACGTCACCCGGGAGTGCTTCGTGCAGGAGCATGAACTCGGGGCCGCCGGCGGTGCGATCGCACCAAGATCTGTTCGCGGGCGTTGCCCGTACCGTCGCGCCCGGCCGGTCCGCGCGTGGAGCGTCACACGCGCCATCAGGCCCACATAGCGGTCCCCGCCCACCCCGGAGAGGGGACCGCTCTCCCGTGCCGCCATCAGGGACCGCATCAAGCGGCACGGAGCTTGTCGATCATTGCTGGTGGAGAGGCCAGGTGATGCTGCCCGGCGGGCCGGTGATGTCCCTCCACTCCTCGTCGGAGACCGGCGGGATGCCCATCAGCTCGGTCGCGACGTCCATCCCGTGCCGGGTGGGGCGGCCATCGCTGATCAGTCCTTGTGGGTGGCGCCGCTCCCGGCGGGCGATCTCCGCCGTCGCCTCCAACGCTCGGGCGATCGTCTCGCGCGTCGCGCGCAGTTCCTCGTCGGACAGCTCTTGCCGGCTGTTGAAGTCGGGCATAGGGAACACGCTCACGCTGCACCTCCCGTACAAGGTGACGAAAGAGGCATGGCATGGGTTGACGTGGGTTGTCCGCCTATGCGGAACCAGACGGCATTGCCTGCCTCGTCATCCTGATGAACGCCCCAGGCGTCGGCCATGACGTTCACCATCCACAGGCCTCTCCCGCTGCCGTCTTCTGCGCCGTCTCCATCGACGCGATCCACGAGAAGGTCCGTGATGGGCAGGCCGCCAACGGGCCATCTACGTCGCCTTGGCGGTCACTCTGACAGGGTGGAGAGGAGGGTGTCGGTGTGGTTGGCTCTTGGGTCTGCCAGGGCCAGCCAGAGGGAGCGGGCCTGGTTCAGATGGTGTCGGGCTTCCTTGGGGCGGTTGAGTCCGGCCAGCGTTTCGCCGAGGTGGGTGAGGGTCTCTGCTTCGTTGATCCGGTTGCCGACGGCGCGGGCCAGTGGCAGGGCTTGCTGTAACCAAACGAGTGCTTCACTGAGGCGGCGCTGGTGTAGATGAACTGCGCCTATGTTGGCCAGGGCGACGCCCACGCCGTCGCTGTCGTCGACCTGATGGTAGATGTCCAGCGCGGATTGGAGGAAGGTCAGCGCCTCGGCGTAGTTGCCCAGGTGGTCTTCGCAGGTGCCGAGATTGTTCAGGACGTTGGCCTCGGCGGTTTTGCGGCCGGTGGACCGGGCCAGCGCGAGTGCTTGGAGACTGTGTTCGCGGCTTTGCTGGTACTGCCGGCGGCTCCGGTAGATGATGGCGAGGTTGGTCAGCGCGGACATTTCCCCGGTCTCATCGCCCGTTTCCCGGACGATCTGCAGGCCGGAGGTCAGGCAGGATTCGGCTTCGTCGAGCTGGTGCAATTGGAACAGTAGACCGGCGTGGGAGTTGAGGAGGTAGGACTGTGCGGACCGGTCGCCGAGCAGCAATGCGCTGCGCATGCCGATTTCGTTGCATCTGAGCCACTCCTCGTGCCTGGCGCACAGTCGGAAATAGCTCCACGCTATTGAGGGGATCTGCCAGGCGATGTGGTGCAGGTCGTAGGAGGCGGCGGCCTCGGCGGCGCCGACCAGTGTGGCGCGTTCGTCGTTACACCACCGAAGGGCTTCGGTGAAGGTGTCGAAGGTCAGCGGGGGGTGCGCGGGGTCGGGTTCCGGTGTCTTGGGACGTCTGACCTGGGGCAAGAGGGCCTTGTCGGCGGCGGCGAGAGTGACCAGGCACCAGTGGGCCATACGTTCCACCGCGTCGCGACGCGAGTGGTCCGGCTCCTCCTCCATGACCCGTTCTGCGGCGTAGACGCGCAACAGGTCGTGGAGGCGGTACCGCCCGGGCAGGTGAGTGTCGAGCAGGCAGGCGTTCACCAGGAGTTCGAGGACCTGTTCGGCCCGTTCGGGCGTCTGGCCGAGGAGCGCGGCCGCGGCGTGCAGGCCGATGTCGGGGCCGTTTAGCAGCCCGAGCAGGCGGAACGTGCGGGCTGCGTTGATGTCACCGGGCCCAGAGGGTGCCGGCAGGCTCGCATAGCTCACTTGGAGGCTGGTGCGAACGGCGACGTCTTCCACGCATAGTTCGTCCAGCCTGCGGCGCACGTCGCGGAGCCGGTTGGCCAGCGCGGCCACGGTCCACGAAGGGCGTGCCGCCAGCCGGGCCGCTGCGATGCGCACCGCCAGCGGCAGTCCGGCGCAGCAGGTGAGTACGGCGGTGGTGGCCTCTGGCTCGGCGGCGGCGCGCTCGGGCCCGACGACGGCGGTGAACAGAGCCCGGGCTTCGGTGTCGTCCAGGACGTCAACGGTGATGTGCGCCGCCGCGGCCAGACCGGGAAGCCGGTGACGGCTGGTGACGAGGACACCGCAACTACCGGTCCCCGGGAGCAGCGGCCGGACCTGGGCGGAGTCGCGGGCATTGTCCAAGACGATGAGCAGGCGGCGCCCGGCGGTCAGCGTGCGGTAGCGGGCGGCTTGGGTCTCCTCGTCCGGCGGAATGGCGTCGTCGGGAACTCCGAGGTCGCGCAGGAAGGAGGCGAGTACCTCCTGCGGGCTGCGGGGGCGTGCGTCGGTGCCCCGCAGGTTGACGTACAGCTGTCCGTCGGGGAAACGCGGGGCGAGGCGGTGCGCGGCGTGGACGGCGAGTGTGGTCTTGCCGATTCCGCCGGTGCCGCAGATCGCCGTCACGGCGACGGCGCTCGGCGCATCCGATTTCTGGGACGACGTCAGCAGTTCGCACACGTGCTTCACCTGCGCCTTGCGCCCCGTGAAATCCGGTATATCCGCAGGGAGCTGGGCCGGCGTCGGCCAGGTGGCCGCGGCGGGGGGCTTCGCCGGGCTGTCCGCGGTGGAAGCGGTGGCCGGTGCGGCCGGGGGAGAGGAGGCGGGATCAGCCGGGCCGGCGGCGGGGAGGGGACCGGCCGGGGCCACGGATCGGTGGGAGGTGGTGGGCGGCGCCGAGGACGTGGTGGCCGGCATCCGCCAGCGCGACTGTGCGGGGGCGTCCGACCGGAGGATCCTTCGGTGTGCGTCCTGGACCATCGAACCTGGCTCGATACCGAGTTCGTCTATCAGCGTCCGGCGCAGTCGCTGATAGACGTCCAGCGCCTCCGCCCGTCGGTCCGTGCGGTGCAGGGCGAGCATCAGCTGCCGGTGGAAGGCTTCTCGGAGCGGGTACTTCGCGGTCCAGTGCGCGAGTTCGGTGGCCAGCCCGTGATGGCGTCCCATGTTCAGGTCCGCGTCGAAGCGCCACTCCAGGGCTTGGAGACGCGCCTCCTTGAACACCCTGATCCGGGTGTGCCCTTCGGCCAGGGTGGGCAGGTCTGCCAGCGGTTCTCCCCGCCACAGTGACAACGCCGCGGTGGACTCGACTCTGACGGACTCCCAGTCGCGTCGTAACCGGGCGGTCCGTGCCCGGTGCACATGATCGGTGAAGACGTCGGTGTCCAGCTCACCGTCCTCGATGCGGAACACGTAGCCGGGCGGCATGGACGACAGCCGTGTCCCGGCGCCGGGCCCGAGCATCCTGCGCAGTCGTCCGATGTGGTTGTGCAAAGAAGCGGAAGCGGTGGGCGGAGGGTGCTCGCCCCACAGAGCGGCGTACAGGGTGTCGACCGGTACCCGGCGGTTGGGCCGCAGAAGCAGCGTGCCGAGCAGCAGACGGCACTTGGGGGTGCTGACGGAAAGAGCGGTGGTGCCGTTGTGTACCAACAGTGGACCGAGCAGGCCGAAGCGCATCCAGGCGCCTTTCCCCTGAAGGCAGCGGCCGCCCCGTCGGCCGATCGCGGATCATGGTCAGCGGCATGATAACCGGCCGCCTGACCATTTTGTTCAAATTTGGCCTATAGGTCTGAGGGGGCCGCCAGGTATGGGGCCGGGCCGGCAAGCCACACCATCCCGACCCGGAGCGGTGGAACCCGGCGCCCACCCGGCACGTCAGCCCAGCCTGGCCATGCCTCGATGGAAATCGTCGGCTGCGACATCACGCAGGGTTGAACTGCTCGGCCTGGAGTCGGTACATGCGCGCATACGAACCGTTGGCTGCGATCAACTCCTCATGTGTACCGGACTCCGCGATACGCCCATGACTCATGACATAGATGCGGTTCGCCAGACGAGTTGATGCCAAGCGGTGGGTGACCAGAAGGACAGCCTTCCCCCTGGCCGCGGCTTTCGCCACATGAGCAAAGACCTCGATTTCGGCTTCGGGATCCAGAGCTGCCGTCGGCTCGTCCAGGATGACGAACGGTGCGTCCCGATACTCCACCCGAGCGAGACCAATGCGTTGCCACTGTCCACCCGACAACTGGACGCCGTTCCTGAAGTTCAGGGCCAAGAGGGTATGTCTACCGTCCCGTAGTCGGGCGACCAGGGAACCCGCTCCCGATTTCCGCAGGGCATCGTCGACGGCATCGTCGTCCCAGCGGCCTTCCGGCCTTCCTATCGCGACGTTGGCTCGAACGGTGAAAGGCCATGTGACGAAACCCTGGCCGAGTAACGACACCTGCTCCGAAAGGCTCGCACCCGCAAAGGTGTCGACTGGCCTGCCGTCCCAGGTCAACGAGCCATCCGAAGGGGCGTAGAGTCCGGCCAGCACCTTCGCAAGCGTCGTTTTCCCGGAGCCGTTGGCGCCGACCAGTGCGACCACCTCCCCGCAGGCCACCTTGACGTTGACGCCCACCAGAGCATCACGTTCGGCCCCCGGATACCGAAAACTCAGGTTCTCGGCCTTCACCTCGCGTACCTGCCGATTGATCGGCCGTTGCTCCTGCGCCCGCGTGGCATCCTTCATACGGGCGCAGGCCCGATCCCACTCGATGATCGACAAAGCTTGCTCGACGATGGAATTGATGGACATCACAAAAGAGGTCACGTTGCCGCTCAGCGAGGGAATCGCCACCAGGGCTGTCGCCGCGTTGGCCATGGAAAGCCCGCCGGTCCACACGAGAAAGCCCAGCACCCCGTAGGTCGCCGCCGTCAGTACGCCGCTGACCGAGCCGCCGAGAAGCGCTCCTACGGCACCGCGCGCGGCCAACCTGCGCTGCTCGCCGAGGGCCCTTTCCGACAGCCGAGTGAAGCTTTCCACCAGGTAGTCGCCGATCCGATGCGCCCGAATCTCCTCCGCACTGTCGCGCTCGGTCATCACGGCGGAGAGCAGGTCCAACTTGCGAGTGTTCTCAATCCAGCGCACCGCGGACAGGTAATGGCGACGCGCGGCGGTGACGACGCTGACCCCTCTGGGGATGGCTGTCGCGCAGGTCAGTACGAAGAGCAGCGGGTGGAAGTGTCCCAATGCCGAGGAGACGGCAACAAGTGAGCACGCAGCGCCGACGACCGTCATCGTGTGCGCAAAGGAGGTCTCGAGGTTGTGGGAGCCTGTCTTCGCCAGCGCCATCGAGTTATGGAAGTCAGGGTCGTCGACTGAGGCGAGCTCTGACGAGACGGCACTACGGAGCAGCATCCGCCCTGCCACCGATCCAATCGCCGGGCCGATCCGGCCAAGCAGAAAGTCCTGAACGACGCGCATTCCTCCGGCAAGGCTCGCGGCACCACAGAGGAGAAGGACTCCGGGCACAGCAGCCCGCAGCCGCTCCTGGTCGATCGGCCCCTGCAGAAGCTGGACCAAGGCGCTGTTGGCCGCCAGCAGACTCGTCGCCGACATCGCGCCGGTGCACAACTGCACGAGGACGAGCAGGATCACCGTGGTGGGACTGATCTGCCAGGCGATGCGGAATGCATGACCGACGATGCGCGGGAGGCCGAAAAAGGCGTCTCGGATTCGCGATTCCTTGTCAGCGGACGTCAGCTGACCGCTCAACTCACTGTGTGGCCCGAAAAGGGGATCCAGTTCGTCCTCATTGCCACACGGATCGTCAACGGGGCGTCGTCGCCCGATCATTTCCGCCCTTTCTGAGGTGGCGCGTGGGGTGACCGCCGATCACCGCTCATCAGCACACCGCAAGCAGCCGGCCCCACGCGGGAGGACGGTCCGACAGGAGGGCGTTGAGAAGCGCCACGATTCCCGCCGTTCCCGTGAGGAATCCCGGATCATCCACCACCCTGCCGACCGACATGGTGCGGAACCCGAGAAGCGACGACGTGTCATAGTGGTCCAGCAACTGGTCCAGGAGGGATGCGGCACCGCGTCGCAAATCAGGATCTCCTGACTCACGTGCCATCAGCCACATGATCAACAGCAGGCCTGCGACCCCATGGCACAGGGTGGGTTCCCGCAACCGGTGCCGAGAAGGCATATGACAGTCGCGCAGCGCCTGCACGGCACTGTCCATGAACCGGCGGTCACCGATGGCTCTGCCAGCCAACCACACGGCCCTGGCCATGCCGGCGACTCCATAGCACCAGGCCGCCGGCACGTCCTCGGGACGGGTGGGCAACGCTCTCTCCCCGCGAAGGCCGAGCCGGGCGGGTGGCAGCGGACCGGCCGGCCCGGGTGCGATGAGGTCCGTCAACCAGGCGGCGACATCAGCCAGCACAGCGCGCAGATCCGAGGAAGGCCGGCCGTTGGCAGGGGCGACCACTGCCAACAACCCTGCTACGCCGCTGACACCGTGGGCCACTCCGCAGTCCACGTGACCGGCCGGCGCGCGCATGCGGGCTTCCTCGGGCATGAACACAGGCCCCGTGTACAGCGGGAAGACACCCTCCGTCCGCCGCAACAAACGCGTGAGTGTCTCCTGCAGTCGCCGAACCCCCTGTTCAGCCGCCGGATCCCTGGTGAGGGACAGCACTGCCGTCCATCCGGCCAGACCGGAAACGAGGTCGTACACCGATGGGTCCATGCCATGACCGGTCGCGGCGAGTTCGTCGGCGATGTCGCAGGCGGCATCGACATGAGCGCACATGATCTCGGTGAGCGTACGCTGCGCGGTGCGGTAGCCCGGCCTCCCACAGCCGACCAGATCGATCGCGGCGAGCAGTCCGCCGACCCCCTGGAAGAGGGAGAGGTCTTCCCCTGCCAGGTATTGCAGGCCCTGGATGGCCTCACGCATCAGTTGATGGACGGCCCCTGCGTCTTTCCCCTCCGTGGCAAGGGCGATGGCGATTCCGGCGCAGCCTTCGGCCAACGACGGGCCGCTTTGGCCGTGCGGGTGCGGCGCGGAGGTGTGCTGCGCCAGGCTGTCCCAGGCCGCGCCACGGATTGCCGGGTCCTGCAGCCTGTCGGTGAGTTCGGCCCGGATGGTGCGGGCCCGGGCGATCGCTTGAGGGCTGAACATCCCTGCTCTCCTGAATGCTTCTCCGCTGACCGGCTCATTCGACTCAGGACTGTCAGTTCAGGAGCAGAACCTGGTCCCAACACGTTCTCGGTGGCGCCCCAGTCGCATAGGAGTGGAGCGCGAGGGCCGTACCGGCCGAACCCTCCAGGAATCCTGGACGGTCGAAGCGCGGCAAGCCGGGGACAGCCGCGCGGAAGCCGAAGAGGGACGTGGGGTCGAACTCGGCCACCGTACGGCGAGCAGCCACCTCGATCAGGTCGCCGAGAACGGGATCGGGGGCTGACCGACGCAGCGTCGCGAAGGTCTGCAGCAAGCCCGCCCAACCATGGCAGAGGGAAGCGTCCGCTACGCCCCACTCCGATTCCGGGCGCCTGGCCAGGTCTCTCACGGCATCCACCGCCGCGGCGCCCCACGTCGGCTCGCCTGTCGCCAGCCCCGCGATCTGCAGCGCTCTGGCGATCCCGGGGGTTCCGTAACACCATGCCGCCCTGCTCGGCCGCGGCGGGTGGCCGGACTCCCCGGAGATGTCCGCGAGCAGCAGGTGAGTGGGCCAGTAGACGCCATAAGCGTCGTCCCTGCGTGCATCCAATATCCAGGTCGCCATGGATCGAACGGCGTGTTCGTGGTGCTCGTCTCCGTACCCGGCTTGGACCAGGAGGGACAAGGTAGCCAAGCAGCCCGGAACGCCATGCGCGAGGCCGATGTTGACATGCCCCGTCGCGTGATCAGGGCTCGCGTTGCCCTCGAGATCGTGATGGACCCACCACCCGGGAACCTCAAGATCCCCCACGGCGACAGGAGAGGCCAGCGCTGCCAGGGAGTCGGCGATCATACGCAGCACGAGTGGATCCGCGGTCGGTCTGCTGAGAAGGTAGCGTCCGATCCCGGCGAGACCGCTGATCACGTCGTAGTGGTACCAGGTGTGCGCGCTCCGCTCGGCCCCCCAGGTACGGACCTTCGATATCAGGAGTTCGTCCAGCTTCGCGGTGAGACTGACGTGGTCGCCGTGCTCCGCGCTGCGCGAGGACGCGAAGGCGACTGCCGCCAAGCCGTTGATCAGTGCCGCGTCGCCGACCGGTCGGGCCACCGCCCGTCGGAGGTGTTCGTGGACCACCAAGCGGTATCGCGGTTCCTCCCAACGCAGTTCGCTGAACAGAAGGGCCACGCCGGCGTGTCCATCGGAGAGGGACGGGTTCGACCAGCCGGCGGCATCGCCGACGGCCGGAGTCCGGGCGAGCCGTTCTTCATACTGTTCGCGCACACGCTCGGGGTCGCCCAGCCGCGTGGCGACATCGGCCACGATTTCCGCGGCCGCCTTTCTCGTCGTCACCGTCCGTACCTCTTTGCGCCGAGAACCAGTTCCGCGATGCCGCGGGCCAGGGCGTGCACCGCCCCTTCCGAATCCCGATCGATACCCACCAACCGGTTGTGGTGCATGTGCAGCAAGGACCCCACCGCCCGGCTGTGCACGGCGTCTCGGGCAGAGCCGTTTCCTTGAGCGGTCAACGCCTCGTGATACCGGGACAGCGCCGCACCGCGCGTCTCCCGGACAGTACGTAAGGCTTCCCCTGTGGCTTCCTTCACCACGACCTGCCAGTCCCGGGCCGCGAGGGCGCGGAGTTCGCTCCTACGAGCCCGGAACGCCTCCCGATGTGCGTCCCGGGGAACTGCGTCAATGAGCCAAGCACCCCAATCGCCCGGCATCATCGCGCGGCAGAGGTCGACGAAGTTGAAGGCCATCAGCAGAGGCGTGTCCAGATCGATCAGCTTGGAACGCTGGAGACGCAGTTGAGCCATTGCGCACTCGCTGTCTGCCTGGAACACTCGCTCAGCGGCTTCCAGAACCTCTGGACCACCGTAACGGTGGACCTCCGGTTCGTACGCGTCCAGCGTCCAGTCCCGGACCAACCCGTCAGTTCGCAGGTTCTCGGCCCAATCCCGCAGACGGGGAACCCCCTCGATGAGCAGCTGGTCGGCCGCTCCGTGGAAGCGGATCCGGAGATGCGGGTGAGGATCCGTGTAGCGGATGAAGAACCAGCGGTCAGTAATGCGTTCCAGCCCGTTGACGAGCCCTGCCACATGCTCGGCCAGTATCTCGTTGTGCATGCGGGGCGAGGTGTACACCTTGGCATACAGCCACTCACTCCCGATCGTGTGCTTCATCGGGGGCGGGGTGGGGAGCTGCGAGGGGCGCGGCCTCGTTCTGGCCGGCGGGGGAGCCACGGACTTCAAGGGGATGATCAACTCGTTGGCATAACCGTGGAGCCAGTCCGTTCCCTCGTCACTCGCGCCGAGTGGCTCCTCGATACGAACGTGCGGCTTCCGGTGGAGTTCATCGTGGAAGAGGCGCTGGTGGACGGGATCGTCGAGGTCGACTATCAGCTGCCGGTCATCGGCGCAAACCCTGATCTCACGGGGAACCTCGTACCGGCTCCGCCAGTCGGCGAGAGCGTCACGCCACTTCTCCCAGTTGCCGGCGGACTCCGTCATAGCCAGGGTCGGTCGCCAGCACTCCGGGGACAGAATGGTCCGGCCGTACCTGACGCGCGGCAGGTGAGGAAGGCGGGAGTAATCCCCCCATTTCCAGCCATACCACCCCTGGCGTCCACTGGGGGCGATCTCTCTGAGGAAGCGGGACGGAGGCGTGCTCACACCGTCCGGGTTGAGCATATTGGGAACGACCACGGCGATCTCGCCGTCGACCGCGGGAGACGTCAGATAGAAGCCGTCTTCGTCCGCTCCTACCAGAATGTCCCCTGCACGCAGCGCACGATCGCGTTCAGAACAGAACTGACCGACCATGATCGACCGATCGGTCCACTGAGGGCTCTTGACGACGTTTGCCGTGGCCGCCTTGCCCGGCCGGTAGGAAAGTTGAGCGGGAAGTGTCGCGCCCGGCAATCCATGGACCAGCCCGTCTCGCAACGAGGCGTCCAGTTCGGGGAGCAGGTCCGCGAAGCGGCCGAACGTCGCTCCGATCTGCCAGCTTCCGCTCAGAGCCCCAATTGCCAAGCGGAAGTCGCCTTCCGTCACATGGTCGATCGACTCGGCAATGACCTGGACGTACACCTCGGCTGTGGGAGTGGGCGGCAGTGGAGAGTTACGGGCGAGCTGATCCACCAGCTCATCGGAGAGCACGACCTCTCTCCCTCCGCGCTCGATCGCGGTCAGGGCGAGTTCGGCAAGCAGGGCTCTGCGCCGATCGTCCTCGTCGGATGGATCCGCCGGCTGGTGCTCGGGCCCGGCAACCGCGGCATCCGAGCCGTATCCCTCGGGGAGTCCCAGGCCGAGTTCCGGGTCCAGCATCTCGACGAGAGGCACGAGCGTGCCTGGTTCATACCGCTCCAGGAAGCGCGCGTGGTAGATGCTGAGCTCTTGGGAAATCTCTCCATGGACCGGCGACATACGCCAGAGGGCACTGACGGCACGGGCGGCTTCATCGGCCAGGGCTGTGGGCAGCGAGACCCGCGCGTCGCTTCGCATGTCGACCTGGAAGAAGCAGGAGTGGTGTTCGCCATGCACCTCCTGTGCCGCACGGGTAGCGGCCTCGAGCGCCACACCACCGTCTCCCACGGCCGTCTCCTGGAAATCGGAGATCTTCGCGCGGAGTTCGTGCAGCTTCGCGACGACCGGGTGCTCGGCCAATTCGGCGAGCCGGTCGAGCACGTGGTCCAGCGGATCCGAGGCGTCAAGCGGCGGATACAAGTCGGTCAGCAGGACATTCTGTTTGATCAATCGGGTGATAAGTGTCCCGCTCTTGGCCTCGGTCGCCGAGGGAAAGTTCGCGCACAGCACAGTGAGTAACTCGCGGTAGCCGATCGGCTGTGCCGCGCTTTCCAGGATTCTGCGAATTACCGGATTGATCCGAACCGTTGCATGACCTGCTCGCGGAGACGACCGCCGCCCGTCTGCGACATTCTCCCCGTGAGCCGGTATGTGAAGTCTGTTTCCCTTGATCACACAGAGGTCGCTGACCACCAGCTTCAACTCACGCAGTACTTCGGGGCGGCATTCGAGATCCTCGACCACGGCTGCCATCCAGGCTCCGTCTGCCCTGACATGCTTGCGGTGCGCTTCCCCGACTCGTGTGGTGGCCCCGCTCGCGAAGACGACCGGGCAGACGCCGGCCAGAATCCCGAAGGGAGTGCTGCGGCTACGGGCACGAATCAGGTAGCGGGTGAGCGACAGAAAAGCTCGACTGAGCTGTGACCGCTTCAGGGGGGCGCCATCGACCACACGAGTGACCAGGTCGGAGAGCGAAGGAGCGGAGACCGCTATCGCTTCGCGAATCCGTGGATCCGCGGTTGCCGCCCGGATGAAATCAGCCATCTGCTCTGTGCTCATGTCTTCTACGGATTTCCCCCCGGAATGCGGAAGAGGGTGGCGCAGAGGAAGAAGCGGAAGGCGGAGCATTGCGAAGTCCGCTGCCGTGTACACAGGTTCGGTAGCCAATATTCAAGCCCTCCCCGGAAATCGGAAACAGGCCTACAACTCATAGGGGCATCGACTCGACCGATGCGAAGGACTGGTAGTTTCAGCAATCCGGCGGCTCCCCGCCCACAGGATTACGGACGGGGAGCAGGAGGCCGGCAACCTCATGCCATGCGGGCCTGACGGAGAACCGTTAGAAACACCTGCACGGGCGGCCGGTCTGGCCATAGCTGTTGCACGACGACGCGCAGGTGCTGCCCGCCGTAGCACCGCGCTGCCCTATAGGCCCGGAGGGCGAAGGGTCCCACAGGATCTCGATGTCCATATCGAACATGTCCTCCGTGCCGGTTTCCGCTTCCATGATGCTCATGACGAAACCTCCCGGTGCCACTCGGAGATCGGACTGTCGGATGAGCCTAGATCGACGCCTCTAACCGCACGCCAACGTGGACTAACACACGGCCAATGGATCATCGAATCGCCTGGCACGACGTGCACTGAGCGTGGATCCACGGCGCGCATTCGTCATCTCGAACGGAAGAACTCCGCCACGACCTGAGTGTGCAGGGGGAAGGCGAGTTCCCGCGGCCCGTCGATCAGCAGCCATTCCGAAGTCTCGGCCGTGGAGACGACCGGCGGAAGGTCGGCCGAGTCGGTACGCGGCCCCAGAGCGAAGACCAGCAGCGTGCCGTCAGGAGCGCTGAGCACGTCGAAGAGCCGTACGTCACCGGCGTCGACGAGAACACCGGTCTCCTCGCGTAGCTCTCGGACGGCCGCCTGCTGCCAGGATTCGCCGACGTCGATGAAGCCGCCGGGCAGAGCGAGCCCACCACGGTGCGGTTCGACGTCCCGGCGCACCACCAGCAGGCTGTTGTCGACCGGCAGCACCATCACCGCGACCGGCAGCGGGTTGAGATAGCTGGTGTTCGCGCAGCCCGGGCATGTGCGAGGCCACGCCTGGTCACGGGCGAAGGCCGCGCCGCAGAAGGAGCAATGCGAGTTTCTGATCGCCACGACCGTGAGACTAAACCGGCTTCGTCGCCGCCGTCGCCGAACACCGGCCGGACGTCACCATCGTCGACGTACGGCTACCGCCGGCCTTCCGCGACGAGGGAATCCACGCCGCCCTCCAGGCTCGCCGCCGGCATCCCGGCCTGCCCGTGCTCGTACTCTCCCAATACGTCGAGCAGCAGTACGCCGGCGAGCTGATCTCCGATGGACGCGGCGGCGTCGGCTACCTCCTCAAGGACCGGGTGAGCCGGGTGAGCGAGTTCGTCGACGCGCTGCGGCGGGTCGCCGCCGGCGGTACCGTCATGGACCCCGAAGTGATCGCGCAGATCCTCACCCGTCACGCCCACGACCCGATCGCCGCCCTCACGCCACGCGAACGCGAAGTTCTCGCCCTGATGGCCGAAGGAAAGGACAACGCCACAATCGCGGCCCGGCTCGTCATCACCGAGAACGCCGTCCACAAGCACATCGGCAACATCTTCGCCAAGCTCGGCCTCTCGCCGGCTGACAGCGGCCACCGCCGCGTGCTCGCCGTCCTCACCTACCTGAGCAGCCGGTGAGGACGCAGTCCGTCGTATCCCGCGCACGCGGATCACGCGGGCGGCGACAGGGCGCCGCACCTGCCGGATCTTCCGGGGTACGCGCCCGCGAGGTACCCGAAGGCCGCCCAAAGGTGTGCGTAATACGTATTCCTGCCGATGTGCGGGCGGGCGGAGATCTCTAGCGTCGAGGACGCCGACAACCCCCCGAGGTGAGCTATGCGCGTGCCAAGCGTGTTCCTGCCCGTGTTCCTGTCCGCAGTCCTGATGACATCCGCCCTCACCGTCACCCCCGCTGCCGCCGAGGCCGAGACCAAACCCCCGCCCGCCGCCGTCGACGTCGTCTACGAGCGGGCCAACTTCGGCCCCGGCACCCGCGAGGGCGTCAAGGGGGGCAACACCCTGTCCTTCGACGCCCCCGTAGGCACGATCTCCTACACCGACGAGCTGGGCACGAAGAACTGGGAGTACGCCCGGTGGACCGGCCGCGAGCGGCCGATCGGGTTCCCGGCCACCGAGCTGGTCGCCTCCTGGAACGCCGACGTGCCGACCGGAAGCTGGCTGCAGGTCGAGATGCGCGGCCGCAACGCTGCCGGGCTGACGAAGTGGTACGTGCTCGGCCGCTGGGCGTACGGCGACGAGGACATCCGTCGCACGTCGCTGCCGGGGCAGCGTGACGCCGACGGCACGGTCTCGGTCGACACGTTCGTGGCCGCGGCCGGCAAGGAGATCACCGCGTACCAGTTGCGCGCCACGCTGTACCGTACGCCGGGCTCGTCCGTGACGCCGGTCGTGCGCACGCTCGGCGCGATGGCCTCCGCCGTGCCCGACCGGGCTACCGTCCCGGTCAGCCCCGGCGGCGTCGCCTGGGGCGTCGAGTTGCCCGTGCCGCGCCGTTCGCAGAACGTCCACGAGGGCCACTACCCCGAGTGGGACGGCGGGGGAGAGGCGTGGTGCAGCCCGACCTCGACCACCATGGTCCTCGGCTACTGGGGCCAGTGGCCCAGCAAGCAGGACACCTCCTGGGTGGACCCCTCCGATCCCAACCCGGAGGTCGACTACGCCGCCCGGTACGCCTACGACTACGCCTACGAGGGAGCGGGCAACTGGCCGTTCAACGCGGCCTACGCGGGACGGTACGGGTTGGAGGGGTTCGTCACCCGGCTCCGATCGCTGACCGAGCTGGAGCGGCTGATCCGCGCCGGCATCCCGGTCGTCACCTCCCAGTCGTTCAAGGCGGCGGAACTGCCCGGCGCCGGGTACAGCACCAACGGCCACCTCATGGTCATCATCGGCTTCACCGCCACCGGCGACGTGATCGCCAACGACCCCGCCTCGCCGGACAACGACGCGGTGCGCCGGGTCTACCCGCGGGCGAACTTCGAGAACGTCTGGCTGCGCAGCACCGGCAGCGGCGGGATCGTGTACGTCATCCACCCGAAGGCCGGTAATCCGCTGCCTCCCACCACGCCGGGGCTGCCGGCCAACTGGTGACGGCCGGCGGCACCGGCGGGTCTCACCGAGCGAGGGGAGGCGAGCGCGTCCAGCGTCGCCTCACCTCGCAACGGAGGAGAACGCGCAGGGGCTGATTCCATCATCGAACCGGGCGCAGGGGATCAGTGCCCTGCGCCCGGTTTCCGCCGTGGCGGTTATCGCGTCCGGCGGGTCCGCACGATCATCGTCGCAGCGCACGCGAGAGAGATCACCAGCGAGGCCGCAGACAGCCCGATCGCCCACGAACTCCCCGCACCCGACTCGGCCGCGGGCGTGCTGTCCACGGCCAGAGACACCCGGTCGGTTCCGGTCGACGGGGACGACGCCGCGTCGTCCTTGGGCACGAGCCGGAGTACCGGCGCGGGCCGCTCCGGCTCGTCGCCGTCGGTGGACGGATCCTGGATCCAGCGCACGATCTCGCCGTCGCTGTAGTGCTGGAGCGTCTTGAACACCATCCGGTCGGTAGCGGGCAGCGGTCCGGCGCTCACGGAGAACTCCTCGTACTCACCCGGCTGGATTCCGGACTTCGAATCCGTCGCGGTCCAGGTGATCTGGCCGACGACCTCGCTGATCTGCGCGCCGTGCGCCTCGATCGGCGTGGCCAGCTTGGTCTTGGTGATCTCGTACGACCAACCTGGGTGCGGCTTCACCGAGACCGAGGCGAGCGGGGCGTCGGTCGGCAGCTGAACCTCGATCTTGGTCGTGCTCGCGTCGTCGCGCTCGTTGGGGACGCGGAACGTCAAGGCGGCGTAGCCGCCCTGGACGGCCGCGTCCGTGGTCACTTTCACGTGGGCGGACGCCACCGCCGGCATGATGCCGATCAGGCAGGCCGCCAACCCCACGGTTACGAGGCCACGTATCGTGCGGCGCAGCATATGCATTCTCCTTGTCGTGCTGGCGATCGGGAATCGCGACTGTGCTGTTCGGTGGAATAGAGCTCGCGTGCGGCGGGCCGCGGTCCGTCCCGCCGGCCTCGGTTCAGCCCAGCCTTCGCAGCACCTTCTCCATGGCGCCCCTGGCCTTGTCCGCGGAGTCGGCGCGGTCTCCGACGATCTTTGTCTGGGTGAGGTCGAGATAGAGGATGAGATTCGCCCGGCGGAGCACCACGATGGCGATGTCCTCGTAGTAGACGTCGTCCATCCCCGGGGGGAAGGTGTGGGCGAGTTGCTGCACGTACCCCTTCCACCCGAACACCTCGAGCGGGCGGCTGGTCACGCTGTAGGCGCCGAGGATGATCGGCGGCCCCCCGTTCACCGCATACGATCCGGGGCACTTGGCCAGCCCGGAGGCGACCTCGTCCATCGCGCCGTCGGTGATGGCGCTCGAGCCGAAGACGAGGGCGTTCTGGGTCACGTACGGGACGCGCGAGCCGGTCGAGCGAGCGGGCTCCACGGCGAACTGCCCCACGGGCTCGCCGCCGACCGGCTCCACCACGTTGGACGGCGCGTTGGCCGCATCCGAACGCTGGACGTACGGGCAGGTCTGGATGGCGCTCGGCGGCACGTAGTTGGTGTGCGAGTGGAAGTTCCGGTCGTACCAGTAGTCACGCGCGCCTTCGCCGGCGTCCTTGGCGGTGTAGTACGCGGCCTTGACATCGTCGGCCGTGTAGTGCGGCTTGGTCGCTGTGGCGGCCGCGGAGCCGGAGCAGCCGGTGAGGGCGGCGCAGATGGCGGCCAGCGCGAGGGCGACAGGGGGGCGCAGGGTCACGGATGGCTCACTTCGTCGGGGGAGGCTGCGATCGACCACGGGCCGTCACGTGTCGTTGTCCGGACGCAGCGTGCCGGCGAGGGTGAAGGCACCGCTTTTGACGGTCAGCACGAGGTGGTTGTCGTATTTGACCGTGTGGTCGGGAGCGAACCTCAGCGCGCCCATGAACGTGGTGAAGGTGTCCTCGAGCTTGGTCAGCTGCTCGCTGTTCAGTGCGCGGTCCACCTTTCCCGTCTGCGTCACGGCCTGCCCCAGGGCGCGCAGCGCGTCATAGGCCTGCAGCGCGTCCCGCCCCGGCGCGCGGCCGAAGGCCTTGGTGAAACGCTTGGTCCACGCCTCGGTGGCGGGGAGGTTCTGCGGGCTGGCCGTGGTGATCACGTATGCGCCCTCGGCGCCGTCAGTGCCTGCGGCCGACCGGAAATCGGGGCTCTCCGACTCCGCGGAGGCGATGTACATGCCCTTGTATCCGGCCTTCCGTAGCGCTGCGGCGAGCCGGCCGGACTCCCGGGCCGAGCCGGCCCAGTACACGACGTCGGGGTCGGCGGCCAGCGCGGTGGCCGCCGTCGCGGCGATGTCCTGCCGCCCGGCCGTCAGGGTCTGCTTGCTGACCACCTTGGGAACGGGTGAGGCCACCGAGATCACCTGTTTGACCAGGTATGCGGACTCCGGGGCGTCATCAGCGACCACCGCGAGCCGCTGCGCGGTGTTGTAGGCCATCCAGTGCACGGTCGCCAGCGCTTCCTGGTACGGCGTGCCGTTGGTGAGATAGGCCGTAGGAGTGTCCTCCGCGCTGACCAGAGTGGGTGAGTTGGCGGAGCTGATGAGGAACGGCAGTCCGTTGCCGCCGAGGACCCGCGCGGCGGCCTCGGCGGCGTCGTCGCAGACGCCTCCGACCGCGCCGGCGACGCTCTCGGTGAGGTGGAGCCGCTTCGCCGCCTCCTTGCCGCTGTCGTCGAGGCACTCGTCGTCGACGGTGACCAGGGAGACGTGCAGCCCGATGACCCCGCCCCGGACGTTGAGGTCGTTCGCGGCCATCTGCGCCCCATCCACCAGGTCCTGCCCGCGCGCGCTTTCCGGTCCGGACAGCGGGGCGATCACACCGAAGGCGATGTCCCCCCTGGGGGCGGCCGGCGTGGCGCCGTCTGAGCTGCACCCGCCCGCGGCCGGGAGCGTGAGGGCGGTGAGGGCCAACGGCACGAGCCAGCGGATGCGGCGGGTCCGGCCACGGCGGTCGAGGTTCGTCGGAAGCTGCATGGGGTGCTTCTCGCTCCGGTACGTGTTGAAGGGGGCGGGGCCCAGGGAACGGGAAGGGAGCCCCGGGTGCCCGCTCACGGGCTCGCGCCGTGGTGACGCGAGCCCGCGAGCGGGCGGAGGTGCCTGCCGGGGGCCTACTTCTCGCAGGAGTTCCAGCAGACCTTCTTCTCCCGCTTGCCGGGAATGTCGCCGGTGAACTTCAGGATGTCGACGCCACGGCCGTAGTCGGGGACGTAGACGTACCCGTTGTGCCAGTAGGCCGAGGAGGCGTTGCTCCCGATGATCGCCGGGCCGTCGGAGCCGCCGTTTCGGTCGGGCACCCGGAACCAGCCGACCTGCTGCGGGTTCCTCGGGTCGGAGATGTCCAGGAACCGGACGCCCTGCTCGTAGTAGCCGCCGACGACGATGTTCCCGTTCACCGTGAACCAGTGCGCGGAGCAGTCGCCGGCCTTACCCGTCGGGTCGACGTAGTGGCCGGGCTTGCCCCCCGGGCTGTACGTGGCGAGCCGCGTCATCTTGACCGGGTTCTCCGGAGTGGAGGTGATCCCGTCGGCGTCGTGTGTCCCTTCGAGCGACGCCAGGATGAACACGCCGGCCTTCGAGCAGTCCTGGTTGTTGTTCTCGTTGGTGATGAGGAGCACATCACCCTTGGGGCGATCTCCCAGGGCGTTCGGGAAGCGGTAGGCGTTGTGCAGGAAGGAGCCCTCCGAGCCGCCGATGCTCCCGCCCGCGTACGGGATCGGGTCATAGGCCGTCGCGTAGCGCTTGGTCTGCGTCGCCGGGTCGACGTGCTTCCCGTCCGTCCAGTAGCCGCGCACGCCGCCGCTGCCCGACACCCAGACGACGCCGTCGAAGTCGACGTCGACGCTGTGCGTGGAGCCGCTCGTCGCACCGGTGCGCCGGACGTCGGAGACGACGGCCTGGCTGTAGGTGAACGGGTGGTTGACGTCACGTACGTCGGTCACGTAGACGGGGGAGCTCACGCCGCGCACGCCCGATCCCACCGACCAGATGAAACGGCAGTCGTTGATGCAGGTCGCGGTGTGGCCGAGCGGGACCGGGTGGAAGCCCAGCAGCGCCGGGTGCCACGGGTCCTTGATGTCGATGATGAACAGGCCCTTCTGACCCGAGTCGCGGGTCATGAAGACGAGCTTGCGCCTGCTGTCGACCGTGAGGTTCTCGCCCTCCCAGAACTGGGTCATGGTCTCGCCCGGCTGCTTCAGCTGGTTGACGGTGACCTCAGAGATGTACGTCGGGTGCTCGGGGTCCTTCAGCGACCAGATGGCCAGGCCGCCGGTGCCGTTGGCGACCATGACGTCGTAGCCGAGCTTCTCGTAGTGCACGAAGTTCAGCGACGAGAACGCGGGGCATTTCGCCGACTTGAAGGCGGGGCAGCTCGGGTTGCCGGACAGCACCCCGCGCGCGTGGCCGACGACCTCGACGTTGTCGCTGTGCGCGGCGTTGTCGGGGAACACCCCGGTGTCCGGGAGGGTCTGCGTTCCCTCGGCGCCGATGCCGTCGGTGACACCGGCCAGCGACGCGGCCTCACGCTCGGCGTTGTTCGCCGCCGCTTCCGCTGCCGCGGCCGCCGCCGCCGACGCGGCGGCCTTCTCGTTGTACTCCAGCTGCGCCTGCGCCGCCTTGGCGGATGCCTGCGCGGCCTTCGCGGCGGCAGCCTCCGCCTTGTTCTTGTCGGAGATCGTGCCCGACTCCTCAGCCGTGGCGGCGGCGTCGGCGGCCTTCTGCGCCTCCTCCTCAGCCGTGGCCTTGGCCTCGTCCAGACGAGCGGCCGCCCTGGCGGCGTCCTTCGCGGCCGCGTCCGCCCGGTTCCGCAGGCTGGTCGCCTCGGCATTGGCGGACCCGACCGTGCCGGGGTTGACCGGACCGGACGGGTCCGCGAATGCCGGGCCGAGGCTCGCCGTCTGCAGCACGACCGCCGTGACGAGCGCGGCCGTGCTCGCCAGAAGGGCTCTGCCCTTCAACGCTTTTCCAACAGGTAAGAATCTCACCGTTCCGCAAACCTCCAATAGGATCTTTTGGATGCGGCGCTAGCCGAGGCGGGCCAGCGTCGTCTTCATCAACGCCTTGACCTTCTCGTCGGAGTCGGCGCGCTGGCCCACTGCCTTGATCTGCGCATAGCCGACGTAGATGATGGCGTTGGCCTTGTGCACCACGACGGTGACCAGATCGTCGTAGGTGTCCGGGTTCACCTCCGGGGGCGAGGTGTGCACGAGATGTTGGGCGAACCCCTTCCATCCCTCCATCTCGATCTGCCGGCTGCCGACCGTGTAATCGCCGACGACGGTCGGCGGTCCGCCGAGCACACCGAACGTCTCCGGGCACTTGGCCGACTCGGCCACGACGGTGTCCATCGTGTTGTCGGCGAGCGAGGAGCTCGTGAAGACCGCCGCACCCTGTGTGACGACCGGAAGCGACGACGTACCCGCGAGTTGCGGGCCGACGATGAACCGCCCGGTCGGCATCCCGCCCACCGGCTCGACCGCCGGCCGCACATCGACCTCGACATTCTCGGAGCGCTGGACGTACGGACAGGTCGGGATGCTGTTCGGGGGCGTGTAGACGACGTGCGAGGCGTGGCCGTTGTCCTTGAACTCGGTCGCGCCTTCGCCCAGGTCGCCGGGGCTGACGAGGCCGGACCGGATGGAGTCCAGGGTGTAGGGCGGCTTGGTCAACGCCTGCGGAGCCCCGCCGGAGCAACCCGTCAGGACACCGAGGGCGAGCAGGCCGGCGGCGGTCCCGCTCACCCGGCGGGTCACCCGGCGCCGGGACGCTTTCCGGTCAACGCCTCGCATGCGTGCCACCAGCCTTTCAGCGTGCCGTGAACGGGACACGCACGGGTGTCTCGTCGAAGTCGGAGACGCGGATGTCCAGTCGCAGCACCCACGCCCCCGGGAAGGGGATGGACATCGAGTTCGCCACGTAGTGGCCCGGCTCGGCTGCGGAGATCTTGACGGGGAACGCCGGAACACTGCGGTCGCCCGACTCGAGCTCACCGGAGACCTCGGGGACCGCGACCAGCGAGCCGTCCCGCCCGGTGAGGTAGATGTCGGCCACGTTGCCGCCCGACCTCGCCGGCTCGATCTTCACCTCGACCGAGCCGCCCCGCAGCCCGGTGGCCGGGCCGGCCCCGTCCGCGGCGGCGGGAACAGGGACCTTGGTGTGCACCGGCGGCGCGTAGCTGATGCGGGCCGGGGCGGTGTCGACCAGGACGGCCGTGATCGACACGACGGAGATCCCGAGCACGACTTCGGCCATGACCGAACGGCGCAGCCGGCGCACCGCGGCGGAGGGCGCGGCGTCGAGGCCGAGAGGTTCGCGGCCGTGTTCGCGGCCGTGTTCGCGGCCGTGCTCGCGACTGTGCTCGCGACTGTGTTCGCGGCTGTGCCGCCGCACGAACCGCCGCGCTCCGGCGGCAAGACCCACCACGGCGAGGACGGCGGCGAGCTTGCCGAGAAGCAGCCGCCCGAAGTCGGTCCCGCCGAGCGCACCCCACGTCCCCACCTGCCGCCAGGACAGGTATACGCCGGTCACCGCGATCACGGCGAAGCAGATCTGCGCGAGCTGGGAGAACCTCGGGAGCGCGGGCTCCAGGGAGACGGCGCGGGTGGGCTCCCGCCTCCCCTCCGGGATGAGCACGCAGGCCGCGAGCACGATCAGGCCGCCCAGCCACAGGGCCATGGCGAGCAGGTGCAGGCTCGTCGCCGGAACGGCCAGCCAGGTCTGCACGCCGGTCTGCGCGTGATCTGCCAGCGTCCAGGTCAACGTCACGGCGACGGCACCGGCCGCGGCGACCGCGGGCAGGACGACCCGGCGGGTGACGCCGGCCGCCCCGGCGTGGGCGGTCCCGGCGCCGGCAGGGGGCGGGGAGGGGCGCACGGCGACCCCGAAGGCCACACCGAGGGCGAGCACGATCACCAGCCGCACCAGCAGCGCCTGGCCCAACCGCGTGGACAGCGTCGCGCCGAGCAGTTCAGGGTCGAACACCCCGGTCAGCGACGTGCCGGCGGCGTACGGCCCCTGTACGAGCAGGACCACCACGGTGCCGGCCGTCAGCGCGGCGAAGCCGGACCACACGATGCGCCGGCCGCGGCGGTCATCGCGGCCCGCGGGCCAGAGCACGGCGAGGAACAGCGCACCACCGAGGGCGAGGGCCACACCGAGAAAGGCAAGGCCGCGGCCGACCGCGTCGACGACGGGGACGGCGGGGTCGGCATCCTGCTCCACCGGGGCGGCCAGCGCGCTCGGGTGGCCGACGCTGAAGCTGAGCGCACCCGACACCACGTGCGAGTCAGCGGACGTGACTCGCCAGGCCAGGACGTAGGTTCCCTCGGCCAGATCCGTGGGCAGGCTCACCCTCGCCGTGTTGGCCTTCCCGTCCACGTGCCCCGGGGTACCGATCGCCAGCTTCTTCGCGGTCACGTCGAGCAGCTGAATCGACCGCTGGTTGAAGCTCACCGCCTCGTTGAAGCGGAGCCGGACCTCAGCCGGGGGAGAGGCCAGCACCTCGCCGTCGACAGGCGAGGTCTCCAGCAGGTAGGCATGCGCGTACGCCGGATGGGTGGCCACGACGGAGACGAGGTCCGCGACCAGGCCGCCGGCCACGAGGAACGCGACCACCGCCAGCCGCGCGATCAGCCGGACCCGGCGATGTCCGGCGGGGCGCATACCGCGCGTCATCCGACCGGGTCCGTACGAAGCTTGCTGGCCAGGGTGAACGTGCCGCCCTTGACCTGGGCGATGACGTAGTTGTCGTACGCCAGCGAGTGATCGGCGGCGAAGCGGAGCGCCCCGGTGAAGGTGGTGAAGTCCTCGAGCCGCGGGAGGTTGTCGACGACCTTCGAGGGAGTCGTGTCCCCCGCCTGGCGCACCGCCTGCGCCAGCGCGCGGAGCCCGTCGTAGGCCTGCATCGCGTCACGGCCCGGGTCCCGCCGGTAGCGGCCCTTGAAGCGCGCAGCCCAGTCTGCCGCTGCCGGGAGAAGTCGTGGGCCCGCGGACGCGGTGAGGAACGCGTCCTCGGCCGCTCCTCCCGCCGCCTGTAGGAACTCGGGGCTGTCCGACTCCGAGGAGGCCATGAAATAGCCGGTGTAGCCGGCGTGACGTAGTGCGCCCACGAGCCGTCCACCCGGTTCCGCCGCCCCCGTCCAGTAGACGAAGTCCGCCGTGAATCCGGTGACGGTGCGGGCGAGCTTCGCGAGATCGGGATCCTTCGTGGCGGAGGTTCGCCTGCTCACCTTCAGGCCGTCGGCCTTGACCCGGTCGGTCACCAGGCCGGACAGCCGCTGCGAGGCCGGCGAGCCGTCACCGAGCACCGCCACCCGCTGGGGGCTCCGGTAGCCCATCCAGTGCACCGCGGCCAGCGCCTCCTGGTAGACCGTGCCCTCCATCGGGAACACCGACGGCAGCTCGGCCCCGACCAGCCGGTCGGCGCGGGCGGAGGAGACCAGGAACGGCGTGCCTTCCGCAGCCACGGTTTTCGCCGCCGTCACCGCCGCGTCCTCGCACAGCCCGCCGACCACCGCCACGACGCTCTTGGCGGCCAGCTCCGTCGCCGCCTGCTCGCCGGTCGCCGACGCGCAGCCGCCGTCCTCGACGGCCAGCCTCACCTGCCGCCCCAGAACCCCGCCCTGTTCGTTGATCTCGGCGGCGGCCAGCCGCGCTCCGTCGACGAGGTCGTGCCCACGCTCGGCCAGGTCGCCCGAGAGCGGGGCCAGTACCCCGAACGTGATCTCGCCCTGCGGCTTGGGGGCGCCGCCGCCCTCATCCGAGGCAGAGCACGCGTCGAGCAGACCGCTCACCACCAGCGCGGTCGCGCCCAGCGCGACCGCGCGCACGGCACCTCTGCGTCGCACCCTCTACCTCCACGTCGTCACCATCGAGAGCCGGTCCGAGCGCGGCGGTCGCCACGCTCGGACCGGTGTTTTGGCTCAAACGGTCACTTGTCGCACGAGTTCCAGCAGATCTTCTTGTCCGGCTCTCCGGCCAGCTTGCCGTCGAACCGCAGGACGTCGACGCCCCGGTTGTAGTCCGCGACGTAGACCAGCCCGTCGTGCCAGTAGGCGGCCGACGCCGAGCCGCCGGTCACGCCCTGCCCCGACGGCACGCGGAAGTAGCCGACCTGGGTCGGGTTCCTCGGGTCGGACACGTCGATGAAGCGGGTGCCCTGCCCGTACCACGCCTGCGCCAGGATGTTGCCGTTCACCGTGAACCAGTGCGCGGAGCAGCTACCGCTGGTGGCCGACCCCTCCTTGCCCCACGGAGACCAGTGGCTGATCAGTTCCAGCCGGAACGGCTTCTCCGGCGTGGAACGCCAGCCTTCACCGTCGTAGCTGCCCTTCAGCGAGGCGATCTTGAACTCGCCCGCCTGCGAACAGGTCGTGATGTTCTCGTTGGTGATGTAGAGCAGCTCGCCCTTGTCGAAGGAGCCGAGCTTCTCGGTGTTGTGGTAGGCGTTGTGGTCGAAGTAGTCGAAGAAGTCGGTGCCCGCCGGGTTGGTGGCGACGACGGTCCCGCCCGCGTACGGCACCGGGTCGTACGCCGTCGCGACGCGGTTGCGCTTCTGCACCGGGTCGTAGTGGTTGCCCTCGGTCCAGTAGCCGCGCACGCCGCCCTCACCGGAGGCCCAGGCGATGCCGTCCTTGTCGACATCGACGCTGTGCACGTAGTCCGTGACCCCGTCATGCCGGTCGAGATCGACCGCCCGGTCGAAGGTGTACGGGTGCTTGATGTCGTGGATGTCGGTCACCCGCACCGGTACGCCGTTCCAGGAGGGGTCCTGGCCTGGCGTGCCCGTGTTGGCCGGACCGACCGACCACAGGTACTTGCAGTCGTTGATGCAGGTGGCCGTGTGTCCGGCCGGGATCGGGTGGAAGATGACCGTCTCCGGCTTCCACGGATTCTTGACGTCGATGATGTAGACGCCGGACTGACCGGTTTTGACGGTGCCGCCGAAGCCGCGCGGGTCCCGGGTGAGGAAGACCAGCTTGCGCTTCGGGTCGACGGTCATGTTCTCGCCTTCCCAGAACCTGTCCTGGGTGTCCCCCGGCAGGCGCAGCTCGGCTGCCGTGATCTTCGAGATCAGGGCCGGGTGCTCGGGGTCCTTCAGCGACCAGACGGCGAGCCCGCCGGTGCCGTTGGCGAACATGAAGTCGTAGCCGTACTTGTCGTAGCGGATGAAGTTCAGCGCCGAGTAGCCGCTGACTCCTCTGACGTTGTCGACGAACGTGACGTTGCCTGCGACGGCGGTCGTCGGGGTGTTGTGGACGTCATCGAGGATCGGACCGCCATGGGCGGAGTTGTCCGACGGGCTCGAGTCGGACGGTGTGTCGGCGAATGCCGCGCCAACTCCCGACAGCTGTAATAACACAGCCGTGGCAAGAGCGGCCGCACCCGCCATGAGGGACTTCGGTTTCACTACGCCCTCCCTTAAGGGGCCCTCAGTGCAGGTTGCAACCATGCGACCGAAAAGTCGCACTTGGCCATGACTCTAGAAGCGGCGTTAGTGGCCGTCATGGTGCAAATGTCGAAAATGTCACCCCCTCGGCGTCCGTCATTCGTCGTGATCGCGCCCTGACATGCCCGTACGGCCCTGGCCGGCCGCCGGTTGGCCGGCCTTCCGGACCGTCGGGGCCGGACGTCGAAAAGGTGGTGGAGGTCCTGTCCGGAACCCGGTTCGCGATGGTGATCACGTCACCGGCGTCGGCGAGGCCCTGGCGCGCGATCCCGCAGGACCCGGAACGTCGTTCATGGGAGGCATTTGTCGGACACTCCCTCGGACTCTCGACAGGCCTGCCCGAGGGCTTCAGGCGGGGATCGAGTTCGAGGGCATCATCGCCAACTTCAGCGGCAACAGCCGTCTCGGCAAGGCGATCTGGCAGCTCCTCTCTACAATGGCCGGGTGAATCTGGATCGGGCCGTGTGCGGCACGTGCTGAGCGCGGCGGGGCTGGGCGCGGAGGAGGAAGCCGCCTACCGGCTACTGGTCAGGACCACCGAGGTCGAGTCCGACGCCCTGGCCGAGGAACTGGGCGTGGCGGCCGAGGTCGCGCGGCAGGCGCTCGGCTCGCTGCTGGCCAAGGGGCTGGCGCGGGCCGTGCCGGGAGATCCCGGCCGGTTCACGGCGGTCGCGCCCGACGTCGCGCTCGCGGCCCGGCTGCACCGGCGGCAGGCCGAGGTCGACCGGGCGCGGCATGCCATGGAGCAGCTCACGGGGGAGTACCTCGCGCACGCGCGGCGCCGCGAGGCGGCGCAGCTCATCGAGGTGATCACCAGCCGTACGGCGCTGCGCGAGCAGCTCCGGCTGCTGCAGGACGGCGCCCGGCACGAGGTGCTCAGCTTCTGCCGGGCCGGGCACGTGGCGATGACCTCGCAGGAGAACACCGAGGAGCTCGCGGCGCTGCGGCGCGGCGTCGGCTTCCGCGTCATCTACGAAGGGGCGTTGCTGGAGGAACCCGGCATGCTGGTCAACCTCGCCGACGGCATCACCCTGGGGGAGCAGGCTCGCGCGCTGCCCGTCCTGCCGGTGCGGATGATCATCGCGGACGGCGAGCTCGGGGTGCTCCCGCTCATCCAGCACACTGACGGCCTGACCCAGCTCACCGCCGCGCTGATCAGGCCCAGCAGCCTGCTCGACGCACTCAAGGCCCTGTTCGAGAGCCTGTGGGAGCGAGCCACGCCGGTCAGCCTCACCAGCCCGGGCAGTCCGCTCGACGCCGACCATCTCTACCTGCTGTCGCTGCTGGTCGCGGGTGTTCCGGACAAATCGATCGCCACCCAGCTCAAGATCTCGCATCGCACGGTGCAGCGCAGGATCGCCTACCTGATGGAGCGGGCGGGTGCGCAGACCCGGATGCAACTGGCCTGGCACGCCGCCCACGAGAACTGGCTCTGACCGATCAGTAGGCCCTGATCACCGTCTGCCTGACCGTGTTGCCGGCCGAGTCGGTGGCGGTGACCCGCAGTGACGGGTGCGGGCGCAGGACGGACGCGCTGTAGCGTCCGCCGCCGAGCTCGTTCACCGGCTGCTCGCGCCACGTCGCGCCGTCGTCGTACGACAGCTCCAGCTTCAGATCCTTCGCGCGCACCCCGCTCACGCCCTCCTGATGCCGTACGGCGAAGCCCACCTGACCGGGGCGCTCCGGGCGCACGTCATAGTCGACCTGCAGCAGCGGCAGCACCCGATCGCCCGGCTTGGAGCGGAACGTCCAGGCCGTCTCGGTCGCGGTCGCCGTGGTCCACTCGTCCGAGGTGCGCGTGGTGGACAGTTCCAGCCGGTAGACGGCCTCCTGCGGCGACGCGGGGAACGCGCCCCAGGCGGCGTCGCGCTCCGCCACCAACGTGCCGTCGCGGAAGAACCGGGCCGACGCGGTGTCGTTGTCGACGCCCGTGCGGGAGACGTGACCGGAGGAGTCCACGAACTCGGGGATCCGGATCTCCATCGTGTCGCCCTCCCGGGTGGAGGGCGTGATCCAGGCGGGGATCGCCGGGCGGACCACCGGGGCGTGCCAGCTCTCGCTGGTCCGCGTGCCGGGCTGGTAGGTGCGCGGCTGCTCGGTCATGCCGTCGAGCAGCCGGCCCATGTCGTCCCAGACGTACTGGTGGTTGACGAGGTGCTGCCAGAAGGAGCCGTTGGCGCTGACGTATTCGGTGCGGAGCAGCGGGGTCTTCACGATCCGCTGGGTCTCCATCTGCTGGCCGAGCGAGTAGGACTGCCAGGGGCGCCAGCCGAAGCGCTGCTCCTTGGCCCAGGCGAAGCCCCCGTTGTCGGCATATGTCGTGGCAACACGCGCGGTGTTGCTGTCGTTCACCTCATACACGATCTTGTCCGGCACGCGGCCATCGGAGACCTGCATGACGTCGTAGAGGTAGGGCGAGCTCATCGTCCCCGTGACCTGAAGCTTCGCGTTGCCCTTCTTGATCCGCTCCAGCATCCGCTGCCCGTCGTCGCCGGCGACCACCAGGGCCGGGATCGGCAGGTCGGCGCCGACCGGCTTCCAGTCACGCCCGAACGGGTCGTCGGGGGGCATCACCAGGATCACGGCGACCGCTCCCGCCTTGATCGCGGCCGCGGACGGGTCGGCCCAGTCGATGTCCTCGCTGCGGATGACCGCGGCCTTGCCCTTGGCCCCGGCCGTCCCATCGGCGAGCGACCACATGTGCCGCCCCTCCACGCCCGGCGACCCGCCGAGGAACCCCATCGAGTACGGCTGCCCCGTACCGGGCAGGTGGGCGGTGAGCTTCGGTGCGACGAGCTGCCAGCGCGACGCGAACTCGAACGAGCCGTCACGCACCGGCTGGGTCGGTGAGACGTTGAGCCCCTCGATGACGTCGAAGTTCATGACGCCCTGGGAGATCTTGCGCGAGCCGAACGCGCGATAGGTGAAGTAGGTGTAGATGCCCACCTGTTCGGCGGGTTCCTTGGTCTTGATGGTCACCGGGGTGGTCTTGCGGAAGTCGAGCACCACGTCCAGGTCGCGGTCGACCTTGAGCTCGGGGATGACGACCAGGCCGTCACGCGGGTGCGTCCGGCCCCAGCCGCCGCCCAGGTTGAGCGACTGCGTCATGTAGGTGCCCTCGGACACCTCCACGGTCAGCCCTTGCTCGGGCAGCCAGGTGAAGACGTCGTCCAGCTGCGACGCGCCGAACATCGACAGCGTGTCGGCGCCGGTCGGCTTGCCCGCGGCGTCGACGGCGGTGAAGTGGACCTTGTGCTGCGGCCCCTTCCAGGTCAGCGCCAGCGTGGTGTGTACCTGCTCCGCGCCCGCCGTGGCGGTGACCAGCCCGCTGTACCGGCCGAAGGAGAGCGTGGCCAGGTCCATCGTGACCTTGACGTCGGCGGTGCCGCCCGCCGCGACCGACACGGTCGTGGCGCTGAGCTCGGCCCCGTCGAGGGTGCCGGCCAGCTCCAGCGTGACCGGGGCGGCCGTGCCGTTGGTGTAGGTGATCGTGCCCTCGGCCGTGGCCGGGCCCTCGCCCCGCTGGTGCTTGCCGAGGTCGACAACGCCGGTCGCGGTCACGCCCTGGCGCACCGCGCGGGCCACGTCCAGGCGGCCCGCGCCGGCGTCGTCGATCTGCTGGCCGGCGATGGGCTTGGCCGAGCCGACCAGCGCGTCCTTGATCTGCTTCGCCGTCCAGTCGGGGTGGCGCTGCTTGACGATCGCGGCGGCCCCGGCCACATGCGGCGTGGCCATCGAGGTGCCGGAGGCGGCCGTGTAACGCTCGTCGACCGGCTCGCCCATGGTGGTGCCCGCCGCGCGGGCCGCGACGATGGCCACGCCAGGGGCGGTGAGGTCGGGCTTGGGCGCGTCGTCCAGGCGCGGGCCCCGGCTGGAGAACGGCGCGAGCGCGTCCGTGCCGTCGACCGCGCCGACCGTCAGCGCCGAGGTCGCCGCGCCGGGAGTGCCGATGGAGTAGGCCGCGCCGTCGTTGCCCGCCGCGACCACGAACAGGGCGCCGGTGCGCTCGGTGAGGGTGTCGACGGCGAGGCTGAGCGGGTCGGTGCCGTCGGTGGCGCCGCCGCCGAGGCTCATGTTGATCACCGACGCGCCTTCGGCGGCGGCCCATTCCATGCCCTCGATGACGCCGGACAGGGTGCCCGAGCCGTCGTTGTCGAGCACCTTGCCGACCATCAGCTCGGCGCCGGGGGCGACACCCTTCCTGCCGTCGCCGCCCGCGATGGTGGCGGCCACGTGGGTGCCGTGCCCGTTGCCGTCCTGGACGCTCGGCTCGTCGGTGAAGACCTTGGTCTGCTTGACGCGTCCGGCCAGGTCGGGGTGGGTGGCGTCGACGCCGGTGTCCAGCACGGCGACCTTGACGCCCTTGCCGTCGAACCCGGCCTGCCACGCCTCCGGCGCGCCCACCTGCGGCACACTGTGGTCGAGCGTGGCCTTGACCTTGGCGTCCAGCCAGATCTTCGTCACGCCCTGCGACAGCGTGGCGGCCCCCTGCTTGTCGAGCGACTTCCACAGCTGGCCGATCGTGCGCTTGTCGGCGGCGACGACCCGGCCGTTGACGCTCTCCAGCTCGGGCCCGGTCGCGCTCTTCGGCGCGGCGCCGTCGTAGAGGAACAGCAGCGGCAGCTTGTCCGTCTTCGCGTCGTCGTACCCCTGGGCGATCAGCCGGGTGACCGAGAACAGGCTGGGGTCCAGCCGCTTGGCCGCCAGGAGGGGGACGATGTCGTTGGGCAGGACCCGCAGCTCGCCGTTCTCCTCGGTGGTGTTGAACGCCATCCGCTCACGGCCCGGCCCCGGCTTCACCTCGACCGCGTGCCTGCCCGGTTCGGCCTGCCTGACGGTCACCACGTCCCCGGTGATCAGCGTGACCCGGTGGACGCTCTCGCCGGCGGGCTCGGCCGCGGCCGCGGATAACGGGGCGCTCAACAGGGCGGCGGTGGTGACTCCTGCCACCATCACATGGGCGGACCAGTGCATGGGGGTGAAACCTCTCGTAGCAACAACTAGTGGTCACGAGAGTGGGTGATGGGGTGCCTGGTGCGCCAGGTGTCGCACGTGCCGTTTGTCCGCCATGTCGTGATTGCGACACCCAGAACCACGCGATCAATGCCGCGACCGGGGAGGTTGGCGAGGGCAGGCACGGTCGTCGACCGTGCCTGCCCTCATTCACCGGTTGTCCGTCCGCGAGCGCGATGCATGCCACCCGGCGCAGGGCACGACCTCGAATCCCCGGCTGGGGAAGACGGTGTCCATGAAGAAGTCGTGCATCGCCGGATCGCCGTCGGCGCAACCGTCACGCAGCACGGTCACGTGGTAGCCACGGTCCGCCGCGTCGTAGCACGTCGCAGTCACCATCGCGCTGGTCGCGACTCCGGCGATCGCGAGAGTGTCGACGCCGCGGGCGCGGAGCACGAGGTCGAGATCCGTGCCGGCGAACGCGCTGGCGCGGCGCTTCAGCACGATGACGTCCTCGTCGGCGACCGGCAGATCGATCTCGGGTCCGGCCGATCCCTCGTGGAAGGCGTCCCCGGCGTCGTAGAACGACCGGTACAAGGCGTTGTCCGGCGGCAGGTCGGCCCCGTTGTCCCGGAAGGCGAAGTGCACGAACACGACGAGCACACCGGCCGCGCGGGCGCGCGGGAGCAGTTCGGTGAGCGGCGGCAGGACCTGCCTGGCGAACGGGTAGCTGCCCGTGATGCCCTGCTGGACGTCGCCGATGATCAATGCGGTGGTCATGAGATGCTCCAGTCCAGCCGCTCCATCCGGCGCCCCGCGGTGAGCAGGACAGCCAGTCCGGCGGCCATGATGATTGAGATGGCCAGCAGCGCGTAGGTGAAGCTGCCGGTCGCGGACGCGATGGTCCCGGTGAAGTAGGGACCGACGAATCCGCTGATATTACTGACAGAGTTGATCATGCCGGAGGCGGCGGCCGCTTCGGTCAGGCCGATCGCCGGTATCCGCCAGAACTGGGGCATCGCGGTGATGATCCCGGCGACACTCGCCTCCGTCAGGCGTCGCCGAGGGAGAGGACGGCCATCGTGGCGGTGACGAGAACGAGAAGCGCCAGGTAGCTCCATGCGTGGAGCCGGTCGGAGATTCGCGGCGGACGGCGGCGCATGACGACGATCACCGGCAGGGCGCCGGCGAGGAGCGCCGCAGCGGCGCCGAGGTCGACCGGGCCATAGAGGAAGACGCCCGCGGACGCGGGGCTCCCCGCGTTCTCCGCGCCGAAGAGGACGAGCGCCGGCGTCGCGACGGCGAGCGTCAGCGGGTTGGCCAGCGTGGTGGCCGTGCGCATGTCATGGCCCAGCCGGCGAAGCAGGGGAACGGTCATGACGCTGCCCCCGACACCGAGGAACGACGCCGTCGCGCCGATGGGAATGCCGAGCGCGGCACGGATACGACCGGCCTCCTCTCCGCGGCCGGAGCCCGTGACCGCACTTTCCGCCCGGCGATGGAGGAAGCCGGGTCGCACGAGTACGTCGACGATCGTGGCGACGAGGTAGGCGACGAAGGCCCACTGCGTCACGAACGCGGGGGTCCATCGGGTCGCGAGGGCGCCGATCGCGCCACCGGCGGCGAGGAGGGCCAGCAGGGGCTTGCTCCGGCGCAGCAGGCTCAGGACGGCGCGGTCGGTCGCGACGGTCGCGACGCACGCGTTGACGATCATGACCACGGCGGAGGTCGCGACCGCGACATGGGCCGCGTCGGCGCCGAGACGCGCGTCGGCCCACACGATGACCGGAACGGTGACGAAGCCGCCGCCGAATCCGAACAGCACGGTGGTCAGGCCGGTGAGAAGGCCGATCCCGGCCAGCACGAGGACGCTCACGAGTTACGAGTCAAGCAATGTCTGCTTCTGGCGGACAATCGAAGCACAGCCCATATATTTCGATAGTCAGCCACTAGGCTGGGCGGGTGCGGAACGTTCAGCTCGCCGACGTCGATCGGGTCGCGAGGGCCGTGCTGCCCATCGGGACGGACTACGCCCCGGGACAGGTTCTCGACTGGCATCGGCATCGGCGCGCGCAGTTCCTGTACGGCGCCAGGGGAGTGATGGTCGTCGAGACCGACGACGGGACGTGGACGGTGCCGACCGACCGCGCCGTCCTCATCCCGGCGGACACCCGCCACCGCGTCAGGATGCTCGACGTCAGCACCCGCAGCCTCTACATCGAGCCGGACGCGGTGCCCTGGTGGCCCCACGTGTGCACCGTCGTCGACGTCACCCCTCTTCTCCGTGAGCTGTTGCTCGTCGCCGTCGACTTCGAGGCCGAGTACGACCTCGCCGGCCGAGAGGGGGCGATTGCGGCACTGTTGTTGCACGAGATCACCCGTCTGAGCCCGGTGCCGCTCCACGTCGGGCTGCCCTCGTCGCCGGACCTGGCGGACCTCTGCCGCGAGTACCTCGCCGACCCTGATGTCCAGATCACCAACGAGGACTGGGCACGCCGCCTGGTCATGAGCGAGCGCGCCTTCACCCGCCGCTTCCGTCGTGAGACCGGCATCAGTCCGGCCGCCTGGCGGACGCGCGCTCGGCTCGTCGCCTCGGTGCCGCTGCTCCGCACGTCCACGATCACTCAGGTCGCGAGCCGCCTGGGCTACTCCTCGCCGGCGTCGTTCACCGCGGCCTTCTCGCGCGCGTTCGGATTCGCTCCTTCCACGCTGGCCGCGAAATAGATCAGTTGCCCGCTTCGCCCCCGCTCCTGGAGTGGGGTCAGGAAAGCGCGGCGCCGGCGTCGTGGGTCGCGCGCGCGGCGATCAGGTCGGGCAGGTGCGCGCTGGTCCACTCGCAGGCGGTGGCCAACGGGCGGAACAGCGTGCGGCCGAGCGAGGTGAGCTCGTACTCCACGCGGGGCGGGTTCTCGGCGTAGGCGGTGCGGGAGACCAGGCCGTCGCGCTCCATCGAGCGCAGCGAGGCGGCCAGCGTCTTCGGTGTGATGCCCCGCAACGGCACCTGGAGCTCCGAGAAGCGCCGGGGACCTTCGGCGAGACAGGCGATGATCTTCACGGTCCACTTGCCGCCGATCTGGATCAGCGGCCTGACAGGGGCACATCCCGCGAACATGTCGGGTTCCAGCGGCCGGGTCACCGGTCCATCGTAGGCAACTATCGTTGCGGAAACCGGCGCCCCCCGATCTACCGTCTGCGCAGCGGCCGGCGATCTCACCGCCGGCCCTGTCGAACGGCATCACCGAGGAGGAGGTGGACCGGGCCCTGCGCAACGCGTTCGGACCCGGGGTTCGGGTCACGGGCATCCGGTGGGTCTCCCGGTTCACCGACGCCTCGCGGCAGATCGAGCGGTACCCCCGCCGACGTCTCCGGCCTCGCCGACGCCCTGGCACTGTGGGCGGGCGCGCCCGCGCGGTCGCCCTCGCCGGTGGACATCCCTGAGTGATCCAGGAACAACCTCTGAACCTCGTACGCGGTAGCCCTCCGGTGCGTCATCGGCATTCGGACCACTTTGAGCCACCGCTCATCTTCCTCTTGGCAACGGCTGCCGAGACACTTACGATCAACCAGCGCTGTTCACCTCGTTGAGCTTTGTGCCCCGTTTCGGGGATGCGACCTCGGATGCCGAAGCCAAGGGAGAGCCCACGATGACCGTGATCATGCTGTGGGCGCACACGCGCTCCATCTCGACGGCGTTCCTCCGCATGATGATCGAGCGCGGCGACGTGCTGGTCCTGCACGAGCCCTTGATCGCCCTCACCGAACTGGGCGAGGTGCCGGTTCCCACCCCCGAAGGGGGCTCGGTTCCCGCCCGTACGGAGAAGGAGTTCCTGGAGCTCGTGACCAGCCTGAGCCGGGTCCGCCCGGTGTTCGTCAAGGACGTGTTCGACTACCGGTACGAGTACTTCTACGACCATCCAGACGCGATCGCCGGGATCACGCACACGTTCCTGGTGCGGCATCCGCGCCAGACGATCAGCTCCCACTACGCGATGAAGCCGACGGTGACCAGCCAGGAGATCGGCTACGAGCGGCAGTACGAGCTGTTCGAGGCGGCATGGGCGGCCACCGGGCGCAAGCCCCTCGTGATCCGCTCCGAGCGGCTGGTCAGCGATCCGGTCTCGGTGGTCGAGAGCTTCTGCGCCTACGCCGGGCTGCCCTTCCTGCCGCACTCGCTCAGGTGGAGCCCCGGCGAACGGCCCGAGTGGCAGCGGTATCGCGCCTGGCACATCGATGCGATCCACAGCACGGGTTTCAGCGGCCACCGCAACGACTACACCGTCACGGTCGACAACAATGCCCTGCTGAAGTCCTACTACGACCACCACTATCCGTTCTACGAGCTGCTCGTCCAGCACGCCGACTGATCGGAGCCGGGCGGAGGGCTCTCTGGCCGATGTCGGCAAGGTGAGGAGGCGGGACGGTCAGAGGTCGGGGGTGGCAGGGCGGATGAGGCCGCTTTCGTAGGCGAAGACCACCACCTGGGCGCGATCACGCAGCCCGAGCTTGACCAGCACGCGGCTCAGATGCGTCTTGACCGTCGCCTCGGCCAGATGCAATGCCGCGGCGACCTCGGCATTGGACAGCCCGCGCGCCACCTGCACGAGCACCTCGTGCTCGCGCGCGGTCAGCCGCGCCAGCCGTTCGTGCCGCTCGGCGGGTCCCGGCGTCATCTGCGGCGCGAACCTGTCCAGCACGCGGCGGGTGACGCGCGGCGACAGCGCCGCCTCTCCCGCCGCGACGTTGCGGATCGCGCTCAGCAGCTCCTGCGGTCGCGTGTTCTTCGGCAGGAACCCGGCCGCGCCGGCCTGCAGCCCGGCGAAGGCGTACTCGTCCAGATCGAAGGTGGTCAGGATGAGCACGCGCGAGCGCGGGCTGTCGCGCGCGATCCGGCGGGTGGCCTCGATGCCGTCCAGGCCGGGCATGCGCACGTCCATCAGCACCACGTCCGGACGCAGGTGCCGCGCCAGCCGGGCCGCCTGCTCGCCGTCGCCCGCTTCCCCGGCCACCTCCATGTCCGGCTCGGCCTCGAAGACCATGCGGAAGGCCATCCGCAGCAGCGACTCGTCGTCGGCGATCAGCAGCCGGATCATCGTGGTGCTCCCAGGTCCAGTACGGCCAGCACCCGCCATCCGCCGCCCGTCACCGGTCCGGCGTCCAGGGTCCCGCCGTAGGCGGCCACCCGTTCCCGCATGCCCGCGATCCCGCGCCCATCGCCCCGGAGCCCGGAGCGGGGCTCGGGAACCCGGGTCTCGGTGTCGAGGGGCCCAGGGGTGCCAAGCGCAACCGGGTCGCGAACGTCGGTGATCTCCACCTCGGCACGGCGTGACGATACTTCGACCCGCACATCGGCGCGGGCCCCGGGTGCGTGCCGCAGCGTGTTCGTCAGCGCCTCCTGAACCAGCCGGTAGATCGTCAGCTGGGCGGCGGCGGGAACCGCCTCGGTGTCGCCGGCCACCCGGACGCACGTCGCCAGCCCGGCCGCGCGCGTCCGCTCGGCCAGCGGGCCGAGCTCGGCGATCCCGGGCGCAGGCTGAAGCATCTCGTCAAGGCAGTCCTCGCCCGAGGTGGCGCGGCCCCGGCCGGTCCTCAGGGAGCGGCGCATGTCCTGCAGGGCTTGGCGTCCCGTCGCGGCGATGTGCTCCATCGCCGCCGCGGCCCGGTCCGGCGCGCTGTGACGGACGTAGCCGGCGCTGTCGGCCAGCGCCACCATGACCGACAGGTTGTGGGTGACGATGTCGTGCATGTCGCGGGTCATCCGCGCGCGTTCCTCGGCGACGGCCAGCCGTGCCCGCTGCTCGCGGTCGTGCTCCAGGGAGGTCACGTACGCCCGCCGTACCCGCATCCACAGGCCGGCCATGAGGGCGGCGGTCGCCATCGCGCTCAGCGCGGCCGCCGTGAAGGGGAACTGGCCGGGCGGCGCCCAGCGGGCGGCGGCCAGCAGCACCCCGGCCTGCAGCGCGAGCGCCGCCGGCAGGGTGTGGCGCCACGGGCGGTGCGCGGCGACCGTGTACAGGGCCACCAGGAGGGCGGCGTCGGCGGGAAGCTGCACGTCCAGCGCCCACTGGACGGCGGCGGCGAGGCCGATCGCGCCCAGGACCGTCATCGGGGCGCGCCGCCTCCAGGCCAGCGGCGCCACCAGCGCCGTCTGCAGCGCGAGCAGCCACGGGGGACCGGACAGCACCCGGCCGGGGCCGAGCGTGGCCAGGAACAGTGCGGCGGCCGGCAGCGCGTCGGCGGGCACGGTCGACCATCGGCTCAGCGCGGTGAGGCGGGCCGCCAGACGGTCGGCTGGTCTCATGCGTTTCACCCTAGATGTCCTGCGGGTTCGCTCCCGCTCCTCCCCGGGGACGACCGTCATCCGAAAGTCGCATGCGCGCGTGCGACCTCCGCCGCTGGCCCGCGGACGTGCGGGGCTGCCAGCCTCGCCGGACGTCCTTTCCCGGTTGAGGAGCTTTCGCATGTCCTTTGTCACGAAAAATACGGATCTGGCCATGGGGGCAAAGGCCACCGGTTCGTCCGCTGTCTCCGAGAGCCCGGCGTCCGCCGTCCGGAAAGCCGCGGGCAAGGTCGCGGGCAAGGTCGCGGGGATGGTCGTGGGCAAGGTCGCGGGAATGGCCGTGCTGATGCTGGCGGTCTCCCTGCCCGTGGCCGGCGCCGACGCCGGGAGCCCGATCGGGGTGAGCCTGCCCGCGCCCGGCGGCCCGTATCCGGTCGGGACCGTGGCCATGCGGCTGGTCGACCGCTCGCGGCCCGATCCGCTGATGGCGGCCAGGCCGTACCGGGAACTGATGATCAGCCTGTGGTACCCGGCGGTTGCGGGCGGCGGACCGCTCGCACCGCACATGGCGCCGCTGGCCGCCGCCGACTGGGATCGGCACTCGGCGCCGCCCCTGGGCATCGCCAAGGGCGCCGTCACCTGGGGCGCCACGCGCACCCATGCCCGTGTGGGCGCGCCGGTCGAGCCGCGTGCGGGCAAGCTGCCGGTGGTGCTGTTCGGTTCGGGGGACGGCGGGCCGCGCACGCTGGGCACCGCCCTGGTCGAGGACCTGGCCTCGCGCGGCTACCTGGTCGTCACCGTCGACCACACCTACGAGGCCGACCAGGTGGAGTTTCCCGGCGGACGCCTGGCGCGCGCCCTGCCGCTGCCGGCGAAGCTGACGCCGAAGGTCATCGCCACGCTGCTGGCCAAGCACGCGCGGGCGCGCCTGGCGGACATGCGCTACGTCCTGGACCAGGTCACCGCCCTGGCCCACGGCCGCCCGATCGGGGGCAAGCTGCCCGAGGGGATGCTCGGCGCGCCCGACGCCTCGCGGGTGGGGGCGCTGGGACAGTCGCTGGGCGGGTCGGTCGCCGCGCAGCTGACCCGCGACGACGCCCGCGTGGACGCGGGCGTCAACCTCGACGGCGCCTATGTCGGCCCGGTGGCCACCCGCGGCGTGACCAGGCCGTTTCTGCAACTGGCGGCCGAGACCCACACGCGGGACAGCGAGCCGAGCTGGAAGTCGTTCTGGCGGGCCTCGACCGGATGGAAGCGGGAGCTGCGCGTCAAGGGCGCGGCCCACGGCTCGTTCACCGACCTGCAGCCGCTGCTGCCGCAGATCGCGGCCAAGTTCCCCAAGGTGCCGCTCGCGGACTACGTGGGCACGATCGAGCCCGGCCGTTCGGTGGCGGCCCAGCGCGCCTACGTCGGGGCCTTCTTCGACCTGCACCTGCGAGGCAAGCCGACCCACCTGTTCGAGGGCCCCGACACTCGCTTCCCCGAGGTCTCCCTCATCCCCTGACCCCGTGGGTCCCCGGAAGCAGGTCCGCGGCCGGGTCGTCGGGAGTGGCGAACCCGGCGCCGGACGGCAGTTCCTCCAGCTCACCCGCGGGGATCTTGCATGCGCACCCACCGCCGGCGGCGTACCGCGTCAATCTCCGCAGGGCCCATCATGATCCATGGAGCGTGAGAAGCGGAGGCGGACGGGAATCGAACCCGCCGCGCCGAGCTGCTCGGCGCCACCGGTTTTGAAGACCGGGAGGGCCACCAGGCACCCAGTCGCCTCCACGCGCCACTGTAGCGGCTCGGCTCACCGGATGATCACCCGATGGGTGTCGTCCACCCGCCGGGTACGTCCCGCCCGATCCAGATACTCCAGCAAGGGGATCGCCACGCGCCGCGACGTGCTGAGCGCCTCGCGGGCCTCGGCCGCGGTGAACGGCTGCGGCAGCCCGGCCAGGACCGACACCGCCTTGCCCGGGGCGTCGGGGAGCAGGACCACGCCCGGTGCCAGCCGTACCAGCTCACCGGCCTGCTCGGCGGCGGCCAGCGCGGCGGTGTCCAGGCCGAGCGCGGTCAGCCGGTCGGCGTCCGGCGCGCGGAAGGGGCTGCGGTCCAGCTCGCTGCGGACGACGGCGACCGCCGTGCGCAGCGGCGCGGCGAGTACGGCGGGTGCGGCGGCGAGACGGCCGCGCACGCGGTGCAACGCGGTGCCTTCCGCCAGCGCCGTCACCAGCGCCCGGTCCGGCAGGTCGAGCGCCTGTCGGAGTTCCTCGGCGCCCAGCCCGGGGTCGCTCGGGCTGGCCGCCGTGTGCTCGGCCACCAGCCGCACCAGCCGTTCGCGTAGTGCACTCCAGTGGGCCGGGTCGGCCAGCCAGTCGCCCGCCACCGGCGGACCGGGCGGCGCCGCGCCCATCGCCAGCAGCTCATCGCGCCGTACGAGGCCGCGTCGCCGCAGCTCGGCCGCGCCGTCGGGCACGCCGTCGAACTGGGCCAGCTCGGTGGCGCGCTCCCTGGCCGCTCCCCGGCGTCGTAACGCGGGCGGGCGCACGTCGAGCACGGTCACACCGCAGATCGCGCCGCTGCCCGGATCGCGCAGCAGCGCCCGGTCGCCCAGCCGCAGGGGGAGCGGGCGCGCGAGCGTGATCCGGGCGCTGTCCTGGCTGAGGGGCCTGATCCTGGCGGGTACGGCAGCCGATCCGATGTGCCAGACAAGCCGCTCGGGCAGCGGTCGCTCCGGCTCCGGGCGTCCGGTCAGCCGCACGTCCGTCTCCTCCACCGCCAGCCAGCGGCCGGGCGTCACGAGCGCGTCGCCACGCCGCAGCCCGGAGGCCGCCCGGCCGCGCAGATTCACCGCGACCCTGGCGGGCCCCGCGAGCTCCTGCCGGGCCACCTGCAGGCTGTGCAGGCCGCGGACGTACACGGGCTCGCCGGCCCTGGTCGCCTCGAACGTGTCGGAAACCCGGATCGTCCCCGCGCCGAGTGTCCCGGTGACGACCACGCCTCGCCCGTCGACGGTGAACGCCCGGTCGACCCAGAGCCGTACGTCGGCGTCAGGCTCGCCTGCGGGGATCGCCGCGGCCAGTCGGCCCAGTGCCTCCCGCAGACCGGACAGGCCCTGCCCCGTGACCGCGCTGACCGCCACCGACTCGACCGGGCCGAGGCTGCTGCGGGCCAGCCGCCCGGCGGCCTCGCGCATCGCGGGTTCCGGATCGGCCAGATCGGACCGCGTCACCGCCAGCACCCCGTGTCGGATCCCCAGCGCGTCGATCACCTCCAGGTGCTCCTGCGACTGAGCCTGCCAGCCGCCATCGGCGGCGACGACGAACAGCACGGCCGGGACCGCCGCCACCCCTGTCAGCATGTTGGTGACGAAGCGCTCATGGCCGGGGACGTCCACGAACGCCATCTCGGGCGTACCGGTCCAGACGAAGCCGAGGTCGATGGTGAGCCCTCGGCGTCTCTCCTCCGCCCACCGGTCGGGCTCCATGCCGGTCAGGGCACGCAGCAGCGACGACTTGCCGTGGTCCACATGACCGGCGGTCGCGATCACCCGCATGCGGTCACCGCGCTCAACAGCTCCTTGTCCAGCTCTTCCGGCACGGCACGCAGATCGAGCAGGAGGTGCCCGCGCTCGACCCGGCCGAGTACGGCCGGGTCTCCCGAGCGCAATCGCGCCGCGAGCACCGGAGCCACGGCCAGCGCCGCGCTCGGCAACGTCACGCCGGGAGCTCCGCCGCCGCCGACCCGTGCCTCGGTGCGCACCGCCGCGGCGTCGACACCGGCGTCGGCCAGGCGCTCGGCCAGTGCTTGGGCCCGGACGTACAGGGCCTCTGGATCGGCGTGGAGCGCGGCGGCGACCGGGGTGGCCGGGGCGGCGAGGGTCGCCTCCAGCGCGGCAAGGGTCAGCTTGTCCACGCGGAGCGCGCGGGCCAGCGGGTGTCTGCGCAGGCGTTCGACGAGGTCGGCGCGGCCCAGGAGGAGGCCGCACTGAGGGCCGCCGAGCAGCTTGTCGCCGCTGGCCGTGACCAGGTGGGCCCCGGCGTTCAGCCACGTCGCGGCGTCAGGTTCGGCGGGCAGGAGGGGGTCGGGACGCAGCAGGCCGGAGCCGGCGTCGGCCACCAGGGGCACTCCGAGTGTGCTCAGCTCGGCCACCTCCGGAGTGGCGGTGAAGCCCTCGATCCGGTAGTTGGAGGGATGCACCTTGAGCACGAAACCGGTCTCCGGCCCGACCGCCTCGGCATAGTCGCGGAGCGTGGTCCTGTTGGTGGTGCCGACCTCCCGCAGCCGGGCACCCGTGGAGACCAGCAGGTCGGGCAGGCGGAACCCGTCACCGATCTCCACCAGCTCGCCCCGGCTGACGAGGATCTCCTTGCCGCCGGCCAGCGCGGTCGCCGCCAGCACCAGCGCGGCGGCGTTGTTGTTGACCACGTGCACCGCTTCCGCGGCCGGTACGGCGGCGGCGAGCGCGGCCAGCGCGCTCCGGCCGCGTCTCCCGCGCCTGCCGGTCTCCAGGTCGAGCTCGATGTCGGTGACCCCCGCCGCATCGGCGATCGCCCGCACGGCGAGGGGCGAGAGGGGCGCCCGTCCCAGATTCGTGTGGAGTAACACGCCGGTGGCGTTGATGACCCGACGTAACGGGGTGAGGGCGGCCAGAGCCGCCCGTTTGACCGCGTCGGGCGCGAGCTCGCCGGTGCGGGCACGCTGCTGGGCTTGCTGGATCGCGGTTTTCACCCGGTCACGCCCGGCCCGTGCGACAGCCGGGGCGAGATCGGGATCGGCGAGCAGGTCATCGGTGCGGGGGATGGAACGCCGTGAGTCCACGTGATCCAGAGTGCCGCATACCGTGCGATCGGCGCATCAGGCGGACGCCGCGGCCAGGGCCGGGAGGGGACCGACTCCGGCACGCTGTCTCACCTTTTACTACATTCGTAGGTCGGTTGGTGGTGGGCGCAGATCTGTTCCCTGACCGCGCTCCGCTGGGATGCCAGAGGTGAGGTGGGCGCGGGTGACCGCGAGGAAGGCCAGCGCGAGCATGACAGTGGTGACGTGGCGGTGCCAGGGCGTCCACTTGCGAACCTGGTACTGAGTCAGCCCGAGCAGGTCCTTGCCGTACTCGTTGTGCTCCTCGATCTTCCCCCGCAACCCAGCGATCCGGATCAGCTCGCTGATCGCGGTGCCCTCGATGGCGTGGGCCAGGAAGAACTCGATCTCGGCCGGGTCGGCGACGCAGCGCCGCGTCAGCAGCGTGTGAGCGTGGCCGGGGGCAGGGGCCTGGTCCTTGATGGCCACGGTGACGCCGGCCCAGTCGTACGAGCGGATGCCCTTGGTGCCGGTTCCGCACGCGCGGTGTTCCCGTACGAGCGGCCGGCTGGGCGCGAGCAGCCGGTCCGGCGCGTGGCCGACCGGTTCGCCGCCGCCGTCCGGCGTGCGCACCGGCAGATCGACCGGGACGGCCATCACATACGCGATCGGCCGCTCGGCGCGGTGGCAGAACGCGCGCAGGTCAGGATCGCGGCCGTAGCCGGCATCCGCGGTCAGGTACGCGAAGGGCGTCCCGGCGGCCACCTCCTGTTCCAGCATCTCGATCACCAGATGCGGCCTGGTGGCGAACGCCACGTGCTCGGGGACTCCGGCCTCGGCCCGCCCACCGGGGTCGCCGGCCCACAACTCGGGCAGATACAGGCGCCGGTTGATGAACGCGTGCCCCGCGTTGGAGGCATAGGTGAGCATCGGTATGACCTGGCAGTTCTCCACTTGTCCGGTGGCACCGCAGTATTGCCGGGCGACTCCGACCGACCGGTTGCCTTTCTTGATGGCCTGGGCGTCGTCGGCGATCAGCACCGCGTCCGGACTGCCCAGATGCGCCACCACGTAGTCACGCACCTGGTCGCGTAGCGCTTCGACGTCCCATTTGGCCCGGTCCAGCAGATGCTCGAACCGGTTGGCGGTGCTGTGCCCGACATGGTCGGACAGCTGCCAGGAGTTCTTCCGGGGGACGTCGGCCAGCAGGCCGCGGACCAGATCGGTGAAGCTCGCTCTGGGTTCGGGCCGGGCGAACAATGAGCGCCCGATCCGCTCGGTCAACGCGGTCAGCTCGGCATCCCAGGCCATGACGAGATCGTAGGAGAGCAAGGCCACTCGCACCATCACGCATTCGATTTCGCCGCGTCCGTCGAATCCGAATTCGATCTACGAATGTAGTGGAATGATCTACGAATGTAGTGCCTGATATGGCGAAAATTCGTCCCTTGACCCGGATGTCCGATCATGTCAAGCTGCGTGCGAAATGATCGATTTCCCGATAGCTGCCGCGAAAGGCGAGGCTTAATGGGGCATTTATCCACTCTCCGCACCATTTCCAACTCCTTTCTTAATCTCGAGGTCGACGACGCGGAAGCCGGCTCGCTGGCCTCATGGACCGGCCACGTGCGCTACACCCCGAAGTACGGGTCGCGGAACACCACCGTGGAGACCTGGGGGCTCGAACTGGCTCCCAAGTCCTCCCTGACCGCGGGCGTCAACTCGGTCCGCGGGCGTGAGCGCGAGCGCTTCTCGCTGGCCGGCGGCGAAGTCGTCGTCTACGACTGCGAGGACCCGGCCGACGCCAGGTGGGCCGTGTGGCTGGGCCCGTGGCACATGGCGCATGGGCTCTTCTACACCCCCGAGTGGGAATCGGCCGACATCGTCGACACCTTCAGCCGGGTGACGTGGCAGGACACCCCCGAGGGCATGACGGCTGCCGGGGGCGGGCGCTTCGACGTCTCCATGGAGCTCTACGCGATCTCGATCGCGGGAATCGGCACCATGACGGTCGAGCCCAAGCAGGCGGGAATCAACCGGATTCCCAAGTGGCGAGGGTACGGCGCACAGTCGGGCGAGCTGTGGCGGCTGCCCGCGCCGCCCTCGGACCAGGCGACGCCGTTCCTTCTGGTCACCGAGACCGCCATCGCGACTCTGTATCCCTGGGACGCCCCGGGCTCCAACAGGGCAGGCGTGTCGGCCCGCGCGGCGGCGGGCGCCCCTGAGACCGCCGCCGACTTCCTGAACAAGGTCAAGCGCGTCGAGTGGCGGGCCTGACGTGGAGCCGTTGACCGCGGTGGTCATCATCCTGGCCGTGCTCGTCGCCCTGCTGTTCGCGGCGGGCGCCGGGCTCTTCCGGCGGGTACGCGAACTGGAACTGGCCACCTACAGCGGCGTCGGCCTGAGCGTGGCCACCGGCCCCGACGCGCAGGCGAGCGGGCTGGCCGTTCCCGGTGGCACGACCATGGTCATCAAGGTCAACCGGCGCTGCCCCATCTGCGACGAAGTCATGCTCGCGGCCGCCGCGCTGACGGCCACCCTCCCCGCGGACATGTCGTTCACCGTGCTGTCCGACGACCCCGGGTTCGACAAGGCCCTGCCCGACTCCATCCGCGTGATCAAGGATCCGGCGATCTGGCGCGCGGCCAGAGTGCCGTACACCCCGGCTCTGCTCGTCGTGGAGGAGAACGGCGTCGTGGTGTTCACGGCCCCGGTGGGGTCAGGAGAGGCGCTCACGGAGATCGTCGAGCGAGCGGTAGCAACCAGAAAGGAAGTGAAGCTGTGAAGGCCGAGAAGCGGACGTCGATACTCGATCAGATACCCAGCGCCGAGGACATGCCCGAGCAGGCGATGCCGACGCTCATGTCCGCCAAGCGGGAAGGCTGGAGCAGGCGGCGCGTGCTCGGCATCGCCACCGGAGCCGCCGTGGCGACGGGCCTGGGCGTTCTCGACCTCCTGCCCTGGTCGAAGCCGCGCAGCGCCGCGGCCGCCACCTACACCGCGTGGGAGAGCTGCCACGGGTACGCCAACGCCAGCAGCGTCTGCGTGCCCTCGAGCGCGCTGTACTCGGGCAACTGCTCCGGCTCGTGGCACCGCAACGACGGCGCGTCCGGCACCTGCTACAACCTTCGCTACACCCACTACGCCTCCACCTGCGACGGCAACAACGCGTGGAAGTGGTACGGCGGCAGCACCACCGCCACCCGCCGCAAGTGCTCCGACGGCTGGTACGAGTACCACGACTGCGGCGGGGGCAACGTCTCGCGTTTCTCCATCTGCCGCACGGCGATCTGACCTGGATCCATGAGCCACTCCTCGACCGCGTCCGTCCGCCTGTTGGTGCCCGGCCTGGCATTGATCGTGGCGGCGGAGGCACTGGTGGTGTCCCTGAACCTGACGGGTGCGAGCACCAGCGGCTTCACCTGGCTGGTGGCGGCTCTCGTCGCCGGGTTCTCCCTCTCCGGCTCCGTTTGAAGCCTGAACAGCGCCTGGGTGCTGTCCTCGTCGGTCCGACGGGGTATTGACATAGCCGGCTTCGTCGCCGGGTTGTTCGTGGGAGCGGGCGCCGTCACATTCGTGCTGGTGGTCGTCGGATCTGTGCTCCGAGCTCCGTTCCCGATGCTGGTTCTGCAGATCCTGGTCGCGGCGGCGGCGGTTGTCTTCCTGCTTCGCGAGCTGGATTTGCTCTCTTTCCCGTTGCTTCAGAATGCGCGGCTGGTGCCGCAGTTCGTCACCAGGATTCCGTTCTGGGGCGCCGTGCAGTTCGGCGTCGAAATGGGCACGGGAATGCGCACCTATTCTCCGACCGGGCTGCCGCACATCATGGCAGTCTCGATCATGTTCCTGGCGTCCTGGGAGGAAGCGCTCATGGCGGGCGCCGGCTTCGCGGCGGCGCGGGCGTTGATGCTCCTGACCTTCGCCGCGGCCCGGAACAAGATGGAGGCGGACACGGCGTTCTACTTCACCCTGCCGAAGCTGAAAGTCCTGTTCGCCGTTCTCGCGGTGCCCGTGGTGACGATGCTGGTGATCGGGTGATCGTCTTCGTCGCCCGCTACGGGCTGGGCATCGTCCTGGCGCTGGCCGTGTTCGGGAAGGCGGGTAACTTCACCGCGTTCCAGGGCACCCTGGCGACCTTCGGAATCCGAGGACGACTTGCCCAGGTGGGCGCCTTCACGGTGGTGACCGTGGAGGCGCTCACCGCGCTGATGGTGGTCTCTCCCGTCGCCGACGTGGTCGTGGGCGTGACGGGGACCTGTCTGGGCGCATCCTTCACAGTGGCGCAGACGTATCTCCTGGCGATGGGGGAGCAAGCCCCCTGCCTCTGCTTCGGCTCCAAGGAGCGGGCATCGATCCGCACGTGGGCACGAGCGGCGCTGGTCCTGCTCATGGGGCTGGCTCTGTGGGGCGCCGCGGCCTGAGAAGCCACTCAACCTTCCGCCGCCATCGGTGAGTGTTGTAGGTGAGGAGTCCACGACGGAGGGTTGGGCCGGTGACCGATGACGGGTTCCGCGAATTCGTGGCCGCGCGTGGTCTGGCGCTGTCGCGCATGGCCTACCTGGTCACGGGAGACCACGGCCTGGCCGAAGACCTGGTGCAGGAGGCCCTGGTCAAGGTCGCGGCACGATGGCGGAAGCTGACGAAGAAGGGCGATCCCGAGCCGTACGTCCGCAAGGTCATGATCAATCAGCTGCGTACGTGGAGGCGTCCCCGCCGGCTGACGTTCGTGCCGACCGCGGACCTTCCCGAGTCATTGCCGTCCACGGACGAGTCCGAGCAGGCGGAACTGAAGGTCGCGCTGGCGCGGGCGCTGAGCGTGCTCGCGCCGAAGCAGCGGATCGTGCTCTATCTCAGGTTCTACGAGGATCTCTCCGAAAGCGCGGTCGCCGCTGAGCTGGGATGCTCCGTCGGGACGGTCAAGCGTCACACACATGATGCGCTCAAGCGACTCCGGCAAGTGGCTCCTCAACTACTCGAAGCGGAGGTGCGCTCATGAACCGGCCACTCGGTGAGGCCTATCACCACCTCGCCCAGGACGTACGCGACTACGCCGATGCCGACCGGGCGCTTGTCACACTGCGACCCCGCAGAACCCGCCGGGCGCTGATCGCCGGCTCGGCCGCCCTCATGGTGATCGTCGGCGGTGTCGTCGCCGTCCAGCAGTTCCTGCCCGGCCCTCCGGACACCGTCGCGACGGTGGTGTCGCCGACGCAAGTCGTGCGGGTCGTGGAGCCACCTGCCGAGGCGCCGACCCTACCCTCCGCCGGCCCTGTCGGGCGGGGCGCCATGGTCTACACCGCCTGCCAGTCGGAGTGCCCCACCTTCCTGCTGCTCACAGACGGCCGGCAGTACCTGCTGGGCGAGCGGACCGTCAATCCGCCGGGCAACATCACGCTCTCCCCTGACGGGCGATGGCTTGGACAGCCCGTCGGCGGTGGATACGAGGTCAGGGATCTGCTGGGCGTCACGGTGCACAGACTCGACCCTCCGGCCGGCGGCAACGCGGACAGCGCGTACAGCCCGTGGGCGTGGTCCGCGGACTCACGACGGCTGATCGCCGGCTATCACGCCAGCGGAGACGTCAGCTTCTATACATCGCTGGAGCTGCCCGGCGGTCGCACCAGCGAACTCCGACTGCCTCCTCGGCAGGAGCCGGTCGGCCTGCTGCCCTCGGGCGAACTTCTCCTTCTCGACCAGAGCCAGTACGGCAAGCTGCCCCTCGAACGCGTCACGCTCAAGTACGCGAACACCGGCCACACCGTCACCCTCACGTCAGGAGCGGGTCTCCTCGCCGACACGGACCACGGGTTGTGGATCCAGGTGAACGACAAGCGCGTCTTCACCCTGGAGTACTCCGGTGACCGGACCACGGTCCTGGAGTTCGACCTCGCGGGCAAGCAGGTGGCTCGCCTACCGCTGTCGGCCGATCAGTTCCCGATCGGACCTGTGGACGGCGGCTTCGCCGTCATGCGGATTCCCCAGGACCAGGCCAACGGACGGCAGAAGCTGGAGTCCATCTCCCCCGCGGGGCGTCGGCCGCTGTTCGATGTCCCCGGTCTGGCCGCCGTGGTCCTGCCGGGAGGAGCGCGACACTAGCCTCTGGGCGGCCGGGGACCCGGGGGATGGTCCCCGTCCCGCCTGCGGATGCGCCGCCTGACCTCAGCGTGCGGCGTTGTGGTCCGGCCCGGTCGCGGTCGAGTTCGCTCGGTCCGATGGTGCGTCTTCCGCCGGGAGCCTGAACGTCGCGGCCGCCGGCAATCATCGGCTGACTCTTGTGCATCGATGTCGCCGCCGCGGCCACCCGCGAGCTGGCCGCGGCGGGTGCCGAACTGGTCCAAGGCGACCTGGACGATCCCGGCAGCCTCAAGGCGGCCATGGCCGGTGCCCACGGCGTCTTCGCCGTCACCCCGGACGACCTGGACAGCGAACGCGAGGTCCGGCGCGGCCGGCACCTGGCAGACGCCGCGGCAGCGGCCGGGGTCGCCCATCTGGTCTTCGCCTCCGTCGGCGGCGCCGAGCGAGGCACCGGCATCTCGTATTGGGAGAGCAAATGGGCGATCGAGCGGCACATCGCCGCTCTCGGGCTGCCGGCCACCGTTTTGCGGCCGGTGCGCTTCATGGAGAACCACGCCATCCCCGGGCTGGGGCTGGGCGGTATCTCTCCCGACGGGGTGCTGCGCCACCTGTTCGCCCCCGACGTCCCCGTGCAGCTGATCGCCGTGACCGACATCGGCGCGTTCGCCGCCCTCGCCTTCGCCGACCCTGCCACATACCTGGGCCAGGCCTTGGAGCTGGCAGGCGACGAGCTGAGCCCCGACGCCACTGCGCGCCTGATCGGCCGGCACCTTGGGCGCCAGATCACTTACCAGCAGGTCGCCGGCGAGGAACTGAACCTGAGTGAGGACGCCTCGCGCGCCTTCACCGCCCAACGCGGTCTGTGGCGCGCCGACATTCCCGCCCTGCGCCGCAGTCACCCCGACCTGCTTGACTTCCCCACTTGGCTGAATCAAGGCGGCGCCGACGCCATCGCCGCGCTCCTCGACGGCTGACCCAAAGCCCCGTCCCGCCATCCCTGACGGGCTCTTGAGGGAGCAGTCCATGGTGGCGCTTCGGGCCCGCCAGTCGGCGGGTATCACCCGCCGCGTGGCGCTCGAAAGGCGGGCGGCGATGGATCACGATGCTGGCAGGCGGCGATGTCAGCCGCCCGTAACCTCGGCGACGTCGGGAGTTCTGATGAGCACGACCACACCGCCTCCACCGCCCTTCGACCCGGAGCTGGCCGCGGCCCTCGCGGTGCTGGGGGAGTGGCTGCCCCCGTCGTTCACTCCGGACGTGATCCCGGCCCTGCGGCAGGCGCCTCTGACCGATCTTGAAGAGGACCTCAGCAGGGGCGGAGCGATCGAGGTTGCGGAGCTCGCCGTTTCCGGCCCCGTGGGGGAACCCGACATATCCCTGCTGGTATGCCGCCCCTCGAACACCAGCCCCACGACGCCGCTCCCGGCGATCTATCACATCCACGGCGGCGGAATGATCATGGGCAACAACCGCGTCGGGCTGGCCGACGTCCTCGAATGGGCGATGGAACTGCAGCTCGTGGTCGTCTCGGTGGAGTACCGGCTGGCGCCCGAGCATCCGCACCCGGCGCCGGTCGAGGACTGCTACGCGGGCCTGGTCTGGACCGCGGAGCACGCCGACGAACTGGGTATCGACCCCGGCCGGATCCTGGTGGCGGGCGCGAGCGCGGGCGGCGGGCTGTCCGCGGCGGTGGCCCTGGCGGCCCGCGATCGGGGTGGCCCCGGCCTCATCGGGCAGATGCTGCTCTGCCCGATGCTCGACGACCGCAACGACACGCCCTCCGCCGAGCAGATGGCCGGACTGGGTGTCTGGGACCGTACATCGAACGAAACGGGCTGGACGGCGTTGCTCGGTGAGAAGCGGGGCGGCCCCGACGTCTCGCCCTACGCATCCCCGGCGCGGGCCACGGACCTGTCCGGGCTGCCGCCGGCCTTCATCGACGTCGGCTCCGCGGAGACGTTCCGCGACGAGGACGTCACGTACGCCAGCCGCATCTGGCAGGCCGGAGGCCAGGCCGAGCTGCACGTTTGGCCCGGCGGGTTCCACGGGTTCGACATGATGGCGCCGCAGGCCGCGATCTCCCAGGACGCCAAGGCGGCCCGGGTGCGCTGGTTGCGGCGGCTGCTCGGCGCCTGAGCTTCCGATCTGGCCCGTGACGTCGCGCTGGGGCAGGATGGCCTGGTGAGAGAGCTCGTCGGGAGGCTCGCCGCGCTCGACCCCGACGCCGGCGCCGCGGTCCAGGTCATCGCCTACTTCGACCGGCTGGTGGAGTCGCGTGCGGGCCTGGAGGCGATCGTCCGCGGCGCGGCGGTGCTCGCCGGGTGCCCCGCCCGGCTGGTCGACGGTGAACGCCGCGTGCGCGTCCGCGTGCTGGCCGACGGGCGGCGCGAGGACGTCGGCACACCCCCGGACCCGGCGTGGTCCAGCACGCCGCTGCCGAGCGCCGGGACGGGAACTTTGTGGCTGGAACGCCCAGGTCCCGCCGGGCCGGTCGACGCCATGGTGCTCGAACGGGCCGCCGTGGCGGCCAGGGACGTCCTGGACCGGACCCGCGGCCGGGCGCCGGGCGGGCGGCCGGGTGACGATCCCGCGCTGATCGAGTTGGTGCTCGACGGGTCGGCGCCGGAGCCGGTCCGGTTACGGGCCGCCCGCCTCCTGGGGCTGCGCGACGCCGGCCTCGCCCGGGTGCTGGCGGTCGAGGGGGGTGGGGCCGTGATCGAACCTGTCGGCCCCTCCTCCGCGCGGTCTCCCCAGCAGGTACGGCGGGCGGGGGGCGGCCCGCC
>NZ_BBYJ01000013.1:0-182421 GCF_001528665.1 Microtetraspora malaysiensis | reverse complement strand
CGGCCCCGCCGTACCGGTGCTCGATCTGCCCGCGTCGTGGGCCGCGGCGAGGACGGCGCTGCGCCTGACCGCCGACGGCACCGAACAGGACCCCGGCCCCCGTGTGGTCCACGCCGACGAGTTGGGCGGGCTTGCCGTGCTCGCCACCGCCGTCGGCCCCGACACCGAACCCGTTCCGGACGTGCGGGCACTCGACCGGGCGGGTTCGGTAGCGCCGTGGATGCTCGCCACGCTCCACGCGGTGGCCGTCGAGCCGAGCCTGCGCACCGCCGCCGCCGCACTGAACCTCCACCATTCGACGCTCCAGGACCGGCTGACCCGCGCCGAGCGCCTGCTCGGCTGGAACGTCCGCGATCCGCGGGGCCGGCTGCGGCTGCAGCTCGCGTTCGCGCTGCGGCGGATGCACCGGCAACCCGAGTCTCCGCCACGATGACCCGTCCCTCCGACCGTTACGAGATCTGCAACCGTGTGGGGTGAGGGCAGCGCCGGAGGGCGATCTGCCGCTTCATGCGGCGCGGAGGCAGAAGGGGTGCCCGGCCGGGCCGACCGTCCCCGCGCACGAAACGCTGTCAGCGCCTCTTCAGCAGGAGCTCGGTGTTGCGGTCGCCCGGCAGGCCCGCCAGCGCGCTCTGCAGGCCCGGCGCGTTGAACGACAGCTCCCGGTAGAGCGCGGCCAGCCCGTTTTGCGACAGATCGGTCAAATCGGTGCGGTACGGCGCGGCCGACTCCACCAGCGTGGTGAACAGGGAAAGCGTTCCGTCGCGGTTGTCGGCCAGCTCGATCACCCTGGCCAGCTGCGGGTAGTCGACGTGGGAGGCGGTGGAGACCTCCCAGAAGCCGCCATGCGGGACGATCTTGTTGCGGTGGGAGTGGCCGTTGATCCACGCGGCCACGTTGCGGTGCTTCTTCAGCACCGCCAGCAGCTCCTGCCCGCTGTGGCGCTTGTCGTGCGGGCGGGCCGGGGCCGGGATGAGGTTGGTCATGGCCCAGCTCGGGTGGTGACTGAAGATCAGCGCGATGTCGTCGGCGTGGGTCTTCAGGGTCTGCTCCAGCCAGGCCAGCTGCCGGGTGCCGACCGATCCGCGGTAATCGCCGCCGCGGTCGGTGGTGTCCAGGCTGATGCCGACGACGCCGTCGGCGATCCGGAAGGAGTAGTCCAGCCGGCCGCTGTCGAGGTTGTCGCGGGTGTAGCCGTGCCCGACGGGCCCCGCGCCGGTGTGTGCCGGGTCGAGGTGAGCGGCGATGTAGTCGCGCGGGCTCACGGGAGCGCGGCGCTCGTCGGCGGTGACCGTGCGGGCCTTGGCCTGGTAGCGCTTCCAGGCCTCGCGGAAGCGGGAGCCCGTGGGGTCGGGGCCCTGGCGCAGCGCCCGGTAGACGGCGGCGGCCTCGGAGTCGGGCAGGGTGAACAACTTGCGCGAGCCGGTGGCCAGGTCGGCGAAGAAGCCGCCGGCCGTGGAGTAGGCGCCGCCGAAGAGCTGGTCGTGGTTGCCGATGGTGGAGTACCACGGCACGGCCAGTCCGGGGCTGCTCACCTCACGGATGGCCGCCTCCAGGAAGCCGTCCAGGCGGGGGAATCCCACCCGCTTGTCGATGTCGCGCACGCCGGACCCGGGCTGCCAGTACAGGCCCAGGCCGGAGTCCTGCACGCCCTCGTACGCGCTCGGGTCGCCGGTGTTGGGGGTGAAGCGGCCGCCGGTCATGGCGGTCAGGAACCACTCCAGCTCGATGCGGGAGTTGTTGTCGGTGTTGTCGCCCGTGGTCATGACGAAGCCGATGGGCGCCCGGGTGGCCGGGCCGTACCGCAGGGTGTTGACCTGTTCGATCAGCGAGATGGCGCCGGCGGCGGTCAGCGCCTCCTGCGGGCGCCAGGCGCTCACGGCTCCGGTGCGCAGGAACTCATAGCGCTGCGGGCTCTGCACGTCGGTGATGTGCAGGTCGGTGAACTGGACGAAGCAGGCAAGCACCGTGCGGCGCTCGGCCCTGCCCTTCTTGGCCTCGGCCAGCTCGGTGCGGGTCACCCGCCGCCAGCCCGGGCCGTTGGCCAGCCTGCGGTATCCGGTGGCGCCGCGAGGCCTGGCGACGGTCTGGACCGTGGTGGCTGTGGTCGTGGCCGAAGAGGAGGAGGAGGTGGTCGTGGTCGAGGAGGTGGCCGGGGTGGAGGCGAGTGCGATCTCCAGCCCGACGCCCGCGGCGGTCATTCCGGAGGTGAGGAGGAAGGCGCGACGGCTGAGGACGGGATCCATGGTGCTCCCCAGTGATGGCGTCGAGGCGAAACGTCCACTGGGATGGTTGACACCGGGAATGACTGCCGGCCTAACAAGGCTGAAACGCTGTACAGCTATCAATGGCACAGCCGGGCTACATGTGGTAAAGCCATCTGACGGCAGCCGGCTGGAAGCCTGCCGCTCTCCCGCCGTTCACGCGGGCGAGGTCAGGGCCGCGCCACCACGGTCAGCCGCTACGAGAGGTGATGACCTCGACACCTGTTGAACCCAAGCCCTCCGGTTTCCATCCCGCGTCGATGGAGATGGGCCGCCCCACCGCGTAGGGTCCCGCCCATGAGCCGTAGAGACGTGCGCGGCAGCGCCACCTGGGACCTGGTCGAAGAGTACTTCCGGCGGTCGCACGAGCCGGTGATGGGACGGCCGCACAAGCTGCTGGAGCCGTCCTGCTCCGCAGACGGGTCGCGGATCGCCGTGACCGGCCTCGTGTACGACGAGCTGGCCGGCCTTCCGCGCCAGGCCTGCTTCCTGGTCGACGGTGCGGACTTGCGGCCGCTGACGGGGCCGTCCGGTTCCTCGCGGCAACCGCGCTTCTCCCCGGACGGGGCGACGGTGGCGTTTCTGTCCGACCGCATGGAGGCAGGCCGGTTCCAGCTCTACCTGCTACGGACCGGTCAGCTCGGTGAGGCGGAGGCGACCCCGGCCGTGCCCGCCGGGACGGTGGAGTACTGCTCCTGGTCGCCGGACGGCACGAAGGTGCTGCTCGGGGTGGCGGGGCTCGGTGCCGATCTGGCCGGTGGTCAGGGGAGCGGCACGACGCGCAGGCCGAAGGAGGAGCTGCCGGACTGGCACCCGCGCGTCGAGATCGGCGTGACGGAGGAGTCGTGGCGGTCGTTGTGGATGCATGACCTCGCGGCAGGTACGACCACCAGGCTGTCGCCGGAGGGGCTCAACATCTGGGAGGCGGTCTGGCTCGGCCCTGACGCGGTCGTCGCGGTCACCAGCCCCGCTCCGGACGAGGGCGCCTGGTACACGGCCGTGCTCTCCCGCCTGGGCCTCGACGGCGCGGTTACCGAACTGGCCCGCTCCGATGTGCAGCTGGGCTGGCCCGCGGCCTCGCCTTCCGGGGGACGGTTGGCGGTGGTCGAGGCGGTGTGCAGCGACCGCTGGGTTGTCGCGGGTGACCTGCTGGTGAGCGCTCCCGGTGCTGCCTTCGAGCGGGTCGACACCGGCGGGTTGGACGTCACCTCGACCCAGTGGATCGACGCGGATCGCCTGGGAATCCTGGGGATCCGCGGCATGGAGACCGTCGCCGCGGTGTACGACGCGGTGACCGGGAAGATGACCGAGCTGTGGTCGAGCACGGACACCAGCTGCGGCACGCGCTACCCGGAGGGGGCCTGGTCCGCCGACGGCCGCGTGGTGCTCGTCGAGGAGGGCTACTCGGTACCGCAACGGGTCGTGGTGCTGGGTGAGGAGCGGGTCGAGCTCGCGGGGATCAGGCACCCGGGCACCGAGTACGTGTTGTCGGTCGCGGGCAAGGCCGAGACGGTCACCTGGTCCGCACCGGACGGGCTGCGAATCGAGGGGATCCTGTGCCTCCCCGCCGGGGACGGGCCCTTCCCGCTCGTGGTGAACATCCACGGTGGTCCGGTGTGGGGCTACCGGAACCTGTGGTCGATGTCCTCGCCTTGGATCCCGCTGCTGGTGGCTCAGGGGTACGCCGTCCTCAACCCCAACCCGCGGGGCAGCTCCGGCCGCGGGCAGGACTTCGCCCGGCTGGTGTTCGGGGAGATGGGCGGCGAGGACACGGCCGACTTCACGTCCGCGATCGACGCTCTCGTCGAGCGCGGGATCGTGGACCCGACCAGGGTCGGCCTGATCGGCGGGTCGTACGGCGGCTACATGTCCGCGTGGCTGGTCACCCAGGACCGGCGCTGGGCCGCCGCCGTACCGGTCTCACCCGTGACGGACTGGTACAGCCAGCACTTCACCAGCAACATCCCCCACTTCGACGCGTTGTTCCTCGACGGGAACCCAGAAGTCCCCGGCGACAAGTTCCACTCCAGGAGCCCGGTGGCCCACGCCAGCAAGGTGCGCACCCCGTGCCTGAACGTCGCCGGCGCCCTGGACCGCTGCACGCCCCCGACGCAGGCCCAGGAGTTCCACCAGGCGCTGCTCGAGCACGGGGTCGAGTCCCAGCTCGCGATCTACGCGCAGGAAGGCCACGGCGTCCGTGCCTTTCCGGCTCTGATCGACTTCAGTACCCGCGTCGTGGACTGGTTCCAGAAGCACATGCCGGCCCGCGGCTGACACCTTCCGGCGGCGCATGGGTCGTACGGCGAAGCCAGGCGGGCCGCCGATGTGGCCAGGATCGCGAAGGAAGACGGTGCACATGAGCGTGACAGCAGATGTGGTGGTGGTCGGCGCCGGCGTGATCGGCTCCTCGATCGCGTTCGAGCTGGCCGGGACGGGCCGCTCCGTGGTGGTGGTCGACAAGGCGAGCGGGCCCGGCCAGGGGTCGACCAGCGCGTCCAGCGCGGTGATCCGGTTCAACTACTCGACCTGGGACGGCATCGCGCTGTCCTGGGAGTCCAAGCACTGCTGGGAGAAGTGGGCCGACCACCTCGAGGGCGTGGACGACGCCGGGATGGCGAAGTTCCACCGCGTCGGCATGGTGTTCCTGGACGTCGACATCGCGCCGATGGACCGTGTCCTCGAGATGTTCGACCGGGCGGGCATCCCGTACGAGGTTTGGGACGCCAACGAGCTGGCCCGCCGGATGCCCGGGCTCGACCCCGGCCGGTTCTGGCCTCCGAAGCGCATCGAGGACCCGGCCTTCTGGGAGGAAACGGACCGGCGCCTCGGCGCGCTGTGGACCCCGGACTCCGGCTTCGTCGACGACCCGGGTCTGGCCGCCGTCAACCTCGCCAACGGCGCGAAGCGGCGGGGCGCGCGGTTCCTGTTCCGGCGTCAGGTGGTCGCCGTCCTCGGCGACGGTCCGGTGAACGGTGTCCGGCTCGACGACGGCACGACCGTGAGCGCGCCCGTCGTCGTCAACGCGGCCGGGCCGTGGTCCGGCAGGCTGAACGCGCTGGCGGGCGTCGGCGCAGGCTGGTCGGTCACTGTCCGGCCGATGCGCCAGGAGGTGCACCACGTGCCCGCGCCGGCCGGCTACAACGGCGAGGGCATCGGCCCGTGCGTCGCCGACCTCGACCTCGGCGTCTACCTGCGGGGCGCCCCGGGTGACGGGCTGCTGGTCGGCGGCACCGAGCCCGAGTGTGACGAGCTGCAGTGGGTCGACGACCCCGACGCCGCCAACCCCAATCCCACCGCGCAGGTCTTTGCGGCGCAGGTCACGCGCGCCGCCCGCCGCCTTCCCGAACTCGGTGTGCCCGGCAAGCCGATCGGCGTCGCCGGCGTCTACGACGTCACCGAGGACTGGACCCCGATCTACGACGGCACGGAACGCGCGGGCTTCTACGTCGCGATCGGGACCAGCGGCAACCAGTTCAAGAATGCTCCCATGGTCGGACGCCTGATGCGGGCCGTGATCGACGGTGAGAGCGGCGTCGTCGGTGAGCACACTCGGTTGGAGATAGGGCTCGCCGCCTTCGGCCGTGCCCGGCCGCGCAACGCGGACTCGACCGGCACGGTGATGGGATGACCGAGCCCGGCCGCTCGACGGCGCCGGCGCAGGTGATCTGCGCGTCGACACCGACGGCCGGTCGGTGAAAGAGGTGGCCGCGGACGTACGGGCTCGCAGCGGCGACTGGCCGAATCTCGTCGCCTGAAGCCGCCTCTCGAGCAGGGAAGTGGTGGCCTTTGAGGTCAGCGTCCGTTGAATTGGGGATTGCGCTTCTGCTGGAAAGCGGCGCGTCCCTCGGCCGCGTCCTCGGTGCCGAAGGTGACGGTCTGCAGGTCGCGTTCGTACTGGATGCAGTTCTCCAGTGGCATGGAGTGCGCCGCACGGAGGTTGAGCTTGCCGGTTTGCGCGGCGATCGGGGCGCGCTGCGCGATCCGGTCGGCGAGTTCCCGCGCGGCGGGCAGGAGTTCGTCCACCGGGTGCAGGGAGGAGACGAGACCCCAGGTGAGGGCTTGTCCGGCGTCGACGGGATCTCCGGTGTAGATCATCTTGGCGGCGTTGGAGGGCCCGATGCTGTGGGTGAGGAAAGCCGCCATGCCGCCGCCGCCGATCCAGCCGAGCTTGATCTCGGGCGCGGCGAAGGACGCCGTGTCGGCGGCGAGGCGGATGTCACAGGACATGGCGAGCTCCAGCCCGCCGCCGAAGGCATAGCCGTTCACGGCGGCGATCACGGGCTTGCGGATCCCGCGTACGGCGTCGCAGTAGTCCGGGCGGTCGCGAAATGCCCAGGGCGTCGGGTAGGTATCGAGCTCCTTGATGTCGCTCCCGGCGCAGAACGCCTTGCCGGTGCCGGTGAGGATGACGACGCGGACGGCGGGGTCGGTGTTGATCCTCTGCGCGATGCCCCGTATCTCGTCGGTCATCTCCGGGGTGACGGCATTGAGCTTCTCCGGGCGATTCAACGTCAGGGTCGCGACGTGGTCGGTGATGCTGAGATCGATATGGGGCATGAGAGTTACCTCGATCCTTCGAGCGAGCCGATGTGGCGGCGATAGAGGGTGTTCACGGCGTCGACGATGGCGCGGGCCGGACGCCGTTGGGTGAGGCCCTCACGGAGGACACCGGAGGACGCGTCCTGGAACTCGACCCAGCCCACCCGGCGCGGCCGGACCCACGCCGCGTCCACAGTGGCCCGGGTATCGCGGTAGAAGCCGCCCCAGCGCTCGTTCACGCCGGGGTCGGACCAGGCGGACCGGCTGCTCGGCTGCCCGCCGACCCGGGAGATCAGCTCGTCCTGGACCCGGGCGGACATCAGGCGCCGGATGTGCGCGGCGGCAACCTCGGGCTCCGAGCAGTGCCGGGACACGGCGACGCCGGTGCCGCCGAGGACGCTGCCGATGTGACCGGACGGCCCGAGTGGAGCGTTCCGGAACGCGACCGCGGGCCCGCGGTCGTCGGTGTCGCTGTAGGTGACGTAGCCGTAGACCAGCGGGCACAGGTCGGGCCCGGTACCCGAGGCCAGCGCCTCAAGGACCTGGACGGGGTTCCTGTCGGCGAGCGCGGCATCGCAGTGACGGTGAAGTTCGGTCAGGATCTCCATCGCCCGCAGGGCCGGCTCCTCGTCCACGTAGACCTCGGGTCCCGCAGGCCGGCCCCCGTGCGCGATGGCGAGCGAGGTCCAGGTGAGAAAGGCGTGGGGTCCCCCCAGGCACAGGGCGATGCTTCCTCGGCGGGCGAGGTCGAGTATGTCCGTCCACGTGCGGGTCGCCTCGGGAGGCGGCCCGTCCGGACGGACGGCGAGCACCTGGGTCGCCGCGTCCAGCGGTACGGCCCACTGCCGCATGGCGTGGTGGTAGCTGTCGAAGGACGGGCCGACGGATCGTCGTCGCCAGGTGTCGAGCTCGTCCGCGCTCACCAGCTCGTCGATCGGGCGCAGCGCACCGGACTCGACCGCGTCCGCGAGGTGCGGATGGTCGATGACGAGGAGGTCATAGGTGCCGGCGAGTTCGACGAGTGGGGTGGACTCGAAACCTTCCAGCGGATGGCGGTCCCAGCTGACGGTGCCGGGTACGCGCCCGTAGGACTGGTCGCCGGTGCGGTCGAGCCCGGCCAGTTCTTCCAGCGGCGCGTAACCGCGTGGATGGTCCCAGGTCAGGCCGCGCAGCCGGGCGTTCACTGCTCGGTGGAGATGCTGCCGGAAGCGAGCATCGCGTCGATCTTCTCGTGGCTGAGACCGGCCTCGCGCAGCACCTCGCGGGAGTGCTGGCCGACGAGCGGCGTCGGGTGGCGAAGGGCGGACGGCGTGCGGCTGAACTTGATGGGGAAGCCCGGCGTGGTGACCGTGCCCTCGGTGGGGTGCTCATAGGTGAGCAACGAGCCGTTGTGCCGAACCTGGGGGTCGCCGGGGACGTCCGGGTAGCCGTACACCGGGCCGGCCCAGACGCCGTGGGAGTCGAACAGGTCAAGCCATTCCTGCGCGCCGCGTTCCTTCAACCGGGCGGCGACCAGCCGGAAGACCTCGTCGCGACGTTCGTGGCCGTCGCGCTCGGAGTCCATGTCGAGCAGTTCGGGGATGTCCAGCAGCCGGCCGAGCAGCGGCAGTTCGGGGAACGCGAGGACGATCTCGCGGTCGGCGGTTTCGAAGGCGCCGTAGGGGGCGCGGATGTAGACGTGGGCGTGGGGCTCGTCGGTGCGTGCCGCCTCGACGCCGCCCTTGGTGAAGATGCTCATCTCCTGGAGCTGGAAGGCGATGATCGCGTCGAGCATGTTGACCGTGATCAGCTGCCCCTCGCCGGTGCGCTCCTTGTGCAGCAGGCCGGCCAGTACCGCTTCGAAGGCGGTCGAGGCGGTGACGGCGTCGACGACGTACAGCGGGGCCGGGTGGGAGGGGTCACCGGCGCGCCCGGCGCTCTTCATGAAGCCGGACATGCCCTGCAGCAGCAGGTCCTGCCCGGGACGGTGGGCGTAAGGGCCGGTCTCGCCGTAGCCGGAGATCGAGACGTAGACGATCTCCGGGTTGACGGCCCGGATGGACTCGTAGTCCACTCCCAGGCGCTCGGCGACGCCGGGGCGGTAGTTCTGCAGGAAGACGTCGGCGTTCTTGGCGAGTTCGAGAACCGCCTCGCGCCCCTCGGGATCCTTGAGGTTGACCGCGATGCTGCGCTTGTTGCGGTTGAGCGACAGGAAGCTGACGTTGATGCGGTTGCCGACGGCGCCGCCCGCGGACACGTGCCGCTGCCACTCGCCGGTGGTCGGCTCCACCTTGATCACGTCGGCTCCCAGATCGCCGAGCCTGGCGGCGGCGAAGGGGCCGGACATCGCTATGGACAGATCGAGGACTCGGTAGCCTTCGAGAACGCTCATGGCATGCCTCTCCTGGACCGCCGACTCGTTCGTCTGCGGCCTGGTCGAATTCGGAGTGGGATTGAGGGGCGTCAGGCTCCGGGGTCGGAGTCCTTGCGGCGCGCGAAAGCGCCGGACCGGCGCGCCCGGCCGGTGTAGTAGAGAACGTCCTGGTGGGCCCGCTCGACCAGCTCCCGCATGGCCAGTTCGGCCTGGTCGGGGTCGTGATCGCGGATCGCGTCGAGGATCCGGCGGTGCTCGCCGATGGTCTTGCGGTGGCGTGTGCGGCTGCGGGTGTGCACGTGCCGATGGGCGCTCAAGGCGATGCCCATCATGTTGTTGAGGTGGACCAGCAGATTGTTGTCGGTGGCGGCGACGATGCCGCTGTGGAAGGCCAGGTCCGCCTCGATGAAGGACTCGGTGTCGTCCACGGTGCGGCGCATCTCTTCGAGCGCCGCCTCGATCGGCTTGATCAGTGCGGGTGTCGAACGCTCGGCGGCCATCCTGGCCGCGGACGGCTCCAGGACCATGCGCAGTCCGGTGAGGTCGTCGAAGTCCGCCGCCGAGGTCGTGCTCTCGTAGCGCCAGACCAGGATGTCGGGATCCAGCAGATGCCACCGGTCGGGTGGGCGGACGATCGTCCCGCGTCTGGTCTGCGGCTCCACCAGGCCCTTGCCGGCCAGGACCCGGATCCCCTCGCGGAGCGCGGAGCGGCTCACGCCCAGCTCGGCGACGAGTTGGTCCTCGGTCGGCAGGGTGGTCCCGGGCGCGTAGCGACCGGACACGATCGCGACCCCCAGGGCCCGGACGACGGTCCCATGGACTCCACGCGAGGGATACAGGTGTTCCCCGGGCACCGGTCCTCCCAGTCTTCGACGGCGTGCACCGGCAGCGGAGCGTCAGACGCGCGCTGCACGGCCCTCACCCTACGCTCTCGCCGTACCGAGCGTCCACCTTCATCCGATGAATCGGTCGGTTTCATCAGACAAATACTCTCGATTCATCGTACAAATCATTGACCCTCGCCAGGGTGCCGGATACGTTGTCGCCTCAACAGGGCCAGCGACGACCGGACGAGCCCGGCCGGGTCGGCGCCCTTTCGCAGGAGGAACCTCCATGGCAGCACGCACACATTCCAAGGAAGAGCCGCAGCGCTCATCGCTGGGGGCCGTGGCCGGCGCCGCGCTCGTCGGCTCGGCACTCGAGTGGTACGACTACTTCCTCTACGGGGCCGCAGCGTCCCTCGTCTTCAATAAGATCATCTTTCCTACCGAGGACGCCTTCGTCGGAACCCTCGCCGCGTTCGCCACCCTCGCCCTCGGATTTCTGATCCGCCCGCTCGGCGGCGTCTACTTCGGCGCCCTCGGAGACCGGATCGGGCGCAAGAAGGTCCTCATCATCACGCTGCTCCTGATGGGCGGCGCGACAACCCTCATCGGCGTCGTCCCCAGCTACGAGGCCGCCGGGGTCTGGGCGCCGATCCTGCTGATCGCGCTGCGTCTGTTGCAGGGCTTCGGCGCCGGCGCGGAGTTCGGCGGCGCGGCGGTGCTCTCGGCGGAGAACGCCCCGCCGCGCAGGCGCGGCCTCTTCGGGGCCTTCCCCGGCGTCGGGGTCTACATCGGCCTGCTGCTCTCCTCCGGGACCTTCGCGCTGCTGACGCGGCTGCCCGAAGAGGATTTCCTGGCCTGGGGATGGCGCATCCCGTTCCTCGCCAGCGTGCTGATGATCGCACTGGCGATGTTCATCCGGCTGCGGGTGAATGAGACCCCCGCGTTCCAGGAGCTGCAGAAGCAGGACGCGGTCGCGGAGTCACCGATCAAGGATCTGCTCAGGCAGCAGCGCGGCCCGCTCCTGGTGGTCATGGGATCACAGGTCGCTCAGAGCGGGGTCAGCTACGTCTACCAGACCTTCGTCGTCACCTACATCGTGGGCACCCTGGGCATGGCGGCCACGGTCGGCCCCATCGGCGTAGCCGCGGCCGCGGCCGTCGCCTTGGTGACCACGCCGCTGTTCGGCGCGCTGTCCGATCGTGTGGGCCGCAAGCCGGTGTACCTCTTCGGCGCGGGGTTCTCCGCCGTGTTCGCCTTCCCGTTCTTCATGCTGGTCGACACCAAGTCCGAGACGGCCGTCATCATCGCGATGGTCCTCGGCATCGGGATCGGCATCGCCTCGATGCTCGGGGCACAGGGCTCCTTCTTCTCCGAGCTGTTCTCCTCCCGTGTCCGGCTCAGTGGGCTCGTCCTCGGCCGTGAGGTCAGCGCCGCGTTGTCGGGCGGTCTGGCCCCGCTGGCCGCCGTCGCCCTCACCGAGGCCGCGGGCGGTGCCAGCTGGCCGGTCGGGCTGATGACGATCGGCCTCAGCGCCATCACGTTCCTCGCCCTGCTCGCCGCGCCCGAGACCCGGCACGTCGACCTGGTCGGCGCCGCATCCTCCACGGCTGACGGGATGGGGGAGCCGGCCGCCGCCCGGTCCGCGGAAGGCCCGGCCCAGCCGGCGGACCCACTGCGGAACCACACCACGTCGTGACCATGGCAGCCCCGACCGTCGTGGCGGTGGGCGAGTGCATGCTCGAACTCGTCCGCCGTCCCGACGGTCTTCTCCAGACCGGCTTTGCGGGAGACGTCTTCAACACCGCCGTCTATCTCAAGCGGCACGCCCCTCAGGTGACGGTGGGCTTCGCCTCGGCGATCGGACGTGACGAGCTCAGCGACGGCCTCGCGGAGGCCGTCCGTGCCGAGGGCGTCCACACCGAACACCTCTGGCGGCACCCGGACCGGACCATCGGGCTCTACCTGGTCCACACCGATGACGACGGCGAACGCAGCTTCACGTACTACCGGGACAGCTCCGCGGCCCGCGAATGCTTCAGCGCTCACTATCCGGCCGAGGTCGACGAGGGGATCGCCGCGGCCGACCTCGTCTATCTCTCCGGCATCACCCTGTCGATCCTGCGTCCGGAGGCGCGGAGCCGGCTACTGGCCGCACTTCGCGGGACCCGGGCCAACGGCGGCCGGATCGCGTTCGACAGCAATTACCGGCCCCGCGGATGGGCGTGCCGGGACGACGCGCGTACGGCCGTCGCGGAGGTTCTTCCCCTGGTGACCATCGCCCTGCCGTCGATGGACGATGAGATCCAGCTCTGGGGCGATCATCCGGTCGAGGAGTGCGGCCGCCGCTATCTCGATGCGGGCGCCGATGAGGTGATCGTCAAACAGGGAGCCTCCGAGGTGACGATCTGCAAACCAGGCGGCAAAGGGGGAGAACTGCACGCATTGGCTACCCGGCGGGTGGAACGGGTCGTCGACACGACCGGAGCCGGGGATTCGTTCAACGGCGCCTACCTCGCCGCCCGGCTGGCGGGTGCTTCGGCGGCCGACGCGGTCGCGGCCGGGTCGGCCTGCGCGGCGACGGTCATCGGGCATCGTGGGGCGATCGTGCCTTCGAAGAGTTCATCTCGTTCTCCCAACGCTCGCCCGTGCTGATCGCTCGTCGTCGGCGGGATCGTCAGCTCCAGGTCGCGTACTTGAGGACCGTCGAGAGGCCCTGCGTGTTCCACTGGTCCACGAGCAGGATCTTGGACTTGGGCAGGTACCACTCGCGCTGGGTGAAGCGTCCCTTCACCTTGCCGCCGTTCCGGGTGACGCAGTCGGCCGACCAGGCGCGATAGTACGCCTTGTGCCCTGGGCCGATCTGGCGCAGCGCCTTGGCCGCGAGCTTCATCGCGCCGACCGAGAGGTTCGCGTCGTACACGCAGGGGCCGACGTCGGTGGCCGGATAGAACGGGGCGTCCGGTGTGTACGCCTGGAACACCTCGTGCCCTATCTCGATCGCACTCGGGCCCAGCACCCAGAAGCTGCGGCAACCGGAGTCACGGAACCCGAAAACCTCGTCGTTGACGGTCGGGCACGAACCGGTCACCACGCGGGTCCAGTCCTTGCTGATCTTGTAGACCTTCCAGGACCTGGGAATGATCAGGCTCAGTCCGGCACGCAGCCGGAGGTTCTTGGTGTCGGAAGCGGAAGCGGTGGCGGAGGCGGTGGCGGAGGCCGGAGTCACCAGGACCGCGAGGCCGGCCACCACCGCGGTGATCGTCTTCTTCATCATGGCGGGATCGTAAAATCGCGTGCTTGTAAATGACTTGCCGGACTATGTGCGGCGTGCAGCCACCAGGCCCGGCGTCAGGACCCGGAGCAGGCCAGGGCCCGGAGCAGGCCAGGGCCGTCAGCTCTCCCGCTGGAAGGACACCGGGAGCGAGGCGAAGCTGCGCACCGTGGTGGTGGGCAGCCGGAACGGCGTGCCGGCCGGCCGCAGCGGGCCCGGCGCGTCGTGCACGGCGCGGGTCAGCTCCCGCAGCGCGAGCTGCCCGAAAAGCGACCCGAGGCACGAGTGGGGGCCCCACCCGAACCCGAGGTGCCGGTTGGGCGCGCGGTCGAGCACCAGCTCGTGCGGCCGCGGGAACTGGCGCGGGTCGCGGTTGGCGGCGGCCAGCACGACGAACACCGGATCGCCCTGCTTGATCGTGACGCCGCTGACCCGGGTCTCCTGCTTGGCCATCCGGCTGGTGGCCTGCGTCGGCCCGTCGAAGCGCAGGAACTCCTCGACCCCGGTGCCCAGCAGAGCGGGGTCGCGAAGCTTCTCGAAGACGTCAGGCCGCTGGATGAACAGGTGGGCGAGACTGCCGGAGGCGGCGAAGATCGTGCCGAAGCTGCCGATGAACAGCAGGCCGATGAGGTTCTTGATGACTCCCACCGGCACGCCCATCTCCGCGGCCCTGTTCTTCAGCGTCAGCATCGTGCCGTGGGTCTCAGGCGAGCTGAGCCACCCGTCGATGAGGCCGCCGAACGCGTCCCGTACCCGCTGCTCGGCCTCAGGGTCCGGCTCGCTGAGGTCGGCGTCGAACTTGCGGGCCATGCCTTCGACGATCGTCTTGAAGACCTGGGGGTCGGGCTCGGTCACGCCGAGGAAGTCGGCCGTGATCATGCCGGACAGCCGCGCGCTCACCTCGATCATCCAGTCGAACGACGGCCGCGCCAGCACGCCCTCGAAGATGCGATCGATGCTGGCCCGCACCCGGCGGCCGATCTCCTCCAGGTCCTGGTCGTGGATCGAGCCGGTGACCAGGCGCCGCAGCTCGCTTTGCGCCTTGACGTCCAGGCCCTGGATGCTTTCCCCCGACTCGGCGGAGACCTCGCTGACCCGGCGCGGGTCGCGGACGAACAGCTCGGAGTTCCTGAGGACCTCCCGGCAGTCGTCGTAGCGGGTGACGACCCAGGCGCCCACCTTCTCGTGCCAGAAGACGGGGTGCTTCTCCTGGAGGTCCGCGTACACGGGGTAGGGGTCCTCCAGCATGGCCGGGCTGAGCGGGTCGAAGTCCGGAGCGGAGCTCATGGGGGTTGGCCTGCCTTTCGGTGACGTGACGGGGGTGGCTGCCGCCCGGCCGGGTCAGCGGACGGAGATCCTCAACTGGGTGGGGCCGCGGCGGTTCAGCAGCGTGCTCCAGGTCGGCTCCTCCAGCAGCTCCAGGCGCGGGAAGCGGCGCAGCATCCGGCCGAAGGTGAGCTGGCCGTGCATGCGGGCGAGCGCGGAGCCGAAGCAGGTGTGGATGCCGCGGGCGAACGACAGGTGCTCGCCCGCGCGCTCGCGGCGCACGTCGAGCTCGTCGGCGGTGGGCCCCCACTTGTCCGGGTCGTGGTTGGCCGAGGCGAGGGACATCACGATCGCCGTACCCGCCTCAATGGTGCGGCCGTGCAGCTTGATGTCCTCCAGCGGGTAGCGGCCGGTGATCTGCAGCGGCGCCTCGTAGCGCAGGATCTCCTCGACCGCGTTGCGGTCCAGCGCGGGGTCCGCGCGCAGCTCGTCCGCCTGGGCGGGGTGGCGGGCCAGGGCCAGCACCCCGTAGGCCAGGTGGCTGGCGGTCGGCTCCGGCGCGGAGACGTGCAGCAGGATGATGTGGCTGATGAGCTCTTCCTCGTCGAAGCCGTCGGCGGCGCCCAGCAGGTTGGACAGCACGTCGTCGCCGGGGTGGGCGCGCTTGTGGGCGCACACCTCCCGCAGGTAGTCGCGCATCTCGTCGCGGGAGCGGATGATCGCGCGGGTGACTTCCGGGCTGGCTATCGGCTCGGTGAGGTTGACGATGTCGCACGTCCAGGCGTGGACCTGCTCCCGGTCCTGCGGCGGCATCCCGAGGAGTTCGGAGATGGCCAGGAACGGGATCGGGTTCGCCACGTCGGTCAGGAAGTCCGCCTCGCCCTTGTCGGCCAGCCGGTCCAGGTGCTCGTCGATGAGCTGGGCCAGGCGGGGCTGGTAGGCGGTGACGCGCGCCGGGGTGATCCCCTGCGACAGCAGCCGCCGCCACCTGGTGTGCTGCGGCGGGTCGCGGAAGAGGATGACGGCGATGTCGTCGTAGGCCAGGTCCTGCTCCGGGCCCCGCTTGAGGTTGCGGTGGTCGACGCTGAACCGCTCGCGGTCGTGGAGGATGACGTCGATGTCGTCGTGGCGGGTCAGCAGCCACACGCCGTCGGCGGCGGTGATCTGGTGGCAGGGGTCCTTCTCGCGCAGCTCCTTGAAGAAGGGGTAGGGGTTGGCGATGAAGGCCGGGTCGAAGGGGTTGTAGATGACGGGCTGCGGCTGGGTCATCGAGGCTCACCTGTCTTGTCGGCGTCGCGCGGCAGGCCCGCCGCCGCGAGGTCGTCGGCGTAGCGGACGACCTCGCTCCCGGGATGGATCCGGTCCAGCGAGGGGATGAGGTTCTTGGCGATCTCGGCCGTGATCGCCGGGTTGATCTGGAGGATCTGCTGGGTCAGCTCGCGGGCGTAGGCCTTGTCCCCTTCGCGCTGGTGGTAGGCGGCCAGGCCGATGCGGACGAGGATGTTGTCGTGGTTCTCCCGCCGGACCTTCTCCAGGAGCCGCATCGCCTCGTCCCGGCGGCCGGCGCCCAGGTTGATGTAGGCCAGCGCCATCAGCAGCCCGTGTGGCGGGAAGGGGTCCAGGCGCAGCGCCCGGCGGATGGACCGGCTGGCCTCCAGCCGCTGGTGGCCCATGGTGAGCGCGACGCCGCGCATCGCGTGCGGCCAGGTGATGCACGGGTCGGCCTTGATCGAGCGGTCCTGGTGCTTGACCGCCTCCCGCCAGTTACCCCGCACCAGCTCCACGACGCCGAGGATGCCGTGGCCGACCCCGGTGTCGGGATCGAGCTCGACGCAGGTGGAGGCCAGCTCCCAGGCGTGGTCGAGGTGGCCGTCGTCCAGGCTCCAGCCCTGGGTGTGCTCCTGGGTGAAGGTCCCAGCGAGCAGGCCGTAGGCGCTGGCGAGGTTCGGGTCGTTGTCGATGGCGCCCTGGAACAGGGCCCGCGCGGCCAGCAGGTCTTCGTGGTGGAGCTGACGCATGTGGTAGTAGCCGCGCCAGACCGCCTCCACCGAGCGGATGCTGGTGGGCGGCTTGGTCATCCGGTCCAGCTCCGCCGACTCCAGCTCGAAGCCGACGGCGCCGAGGATCCGCTCGACGATCTCGAGCTGCACCGCGTGCATGTCGGTGAGCGCGCAGTCGAACGAGGCCGACCACAGGGTGGCGCCCGGGCGAGCCTCGATCAGCTCGGCGTTGATCCCGAGCTGGTCGCCCGTGCGCTCCACGGTGCCCCGCAGAATGTAGCGGACGCCGAGCTCGGTGCCGAGCTTGGTGGGGTCGGGCTTGGTGCCCTTGAGGGAGAAGGCGGTGTCGGCGGAGATGACGAACACCGCGTTGCTGCTGCGCGCGAGGTTGTTCGTCAGGTCCTGGGTCACGCCGTCGGTGAGGTACTCGTCGTCGGCGCTTTCGGTCTCGAACGGCAGCACGACGATGGAGGGGCCGTTGTCCGGCGGGGCCGGGTTCTTCGGCGGCTTGCTGATCCCCAGGGCGTCGATCACAAGGCCGCGAAGATATGGGCGGAAGTCCCACCACATTCTGGTCATGAGCTCACCCTCAGTCGTCGGGGAAAGAAGCTCCTCCGCATGGAATTCGCCGCTTTAGGGTTATCGCGGCGCCTTGTTTGACCACAACAGCGGTGGAATGCGCGCATGCGGTGGGCTCGCGCGTGCGGCTTGCGCGTACGGCTTGCGCGTGCGGCTTGCGGCTTTTTGGCGCTTCATATCAGGATCTCCACCAACGGCAGCGGAGGAGATCGAAATGCCCGACGACGTCAGCACGGCTGTTCGACCCCACCTCGACATCGCGTCGATACGACGGTTGGCCGACCTGGCCGACTACATCGTGCCGTTCGCGATTCGGGCCGTCTGCACGCTTGGGGTGGCCGATCACCTCGGAGACGGGCCACTGCCCGTCGCCGACCTGGCCCAGCGGTGCGGCGCCGAGCCCAGGGCGCTGCTGCGCGTGCTGCGAGCGCTGGCCGGCAAGGGCATCTTCACCGAGGCGGAGCCGGGCGTGTTCGCCCTGACCCCCCTGGCCCAGCCGCTGCGCAGCGACCACCCGGTCTCGCTGCGCGAGGCCTACCCGCTGCTGCCCGGCGACCTGCAGGCCTGGGCGCACTTCGACTACACCCTGCGCACCGGCCGCTCGTCCTTCGAGCACGTCCTCGGCAAGGGCTACTGGGAATACCTGGCCGAGCACCCCGAGGAGAGCAAGCGCTTCGACGGGTCGCAGGCGGCGGGGACCCGGATGGAGGTGCGCACGGTGATCTCCGCCTACGACTCCTGGTCGAAGCTGAAGACGGTGGTCGACCTCGGCGGCGGCAACGGCATGTTCCTCAACGGCCTGCTGAGCCGGCTGCGCCACCTGCACGGCACCCTGTTCGACCAGCCGCACGTCGTGGACAGCGCGCCCGCCATGCTGCGGGAGGCCGGGTTGGCCGACCGCTGCGACGTCGTGGGCGGCAGCTTCTTCGACGGGGTGCCGGAGGGCGCCGACGCCTACCTGCTCAAGCGGGTGCTGTGGTCCTGGCAGGACGAGCACGCCCACCGGCTGCTGTGCCGGGTGCGCGAGGCCATGCGGCCCGACAGCAGGCTGCTGGTGCACGAGCCGGTCTCCTTCCCCGGCGACACCGACGAGGTCGGCAAGGTCTACGACCTGATCCTGCTGACGATGGGCGGCGGATGCGCCCGCACCGAGGAGGAGCTGCGGGCGCTGTTCGACGGGGCCGGGCTGCGCATCTCCCGGGTGATCCCGACGCCGATGTTCCCGCTGGTCGAGGCGTTCCCCGCCGATTGACCTGAGCCGGCTGACCTGGGCCGACTGACCTGACGTCGGCGCGGCCGACCGCGGAACCGAACCAGACCCGGAGCGGGCCGTTAGGCCCCGCTCCGGGTCTTCGCATTCCGGGAGAAAGTCAGCCGTCGCCGGCGACGAAGTCGGCCCGCAGCCGCTGCTTGTCGATCTTCCCGACGGTGGTGCGCGGCAGCGCGGCGACGGCCTCGATCCGGTCGGGCAGTTTGTAGGTGGCCACGCCGTGCGCGGTCAGGAACTCCCGCACCTGTGCCGGCGTCGGCATCTCACCGTCGGGGACGGCGAAGACGCACGGCACCTCACCCATCAGCTCGTGCGGCACGCCGACCACGGCCACCTGGCGGATCGCCGGATGCAGCCCCAGCACGTCCTCCAGCTCCGCCGCGACGATCTTCTCGCCGCCCTTGTTGATGACGTCCTTGAGGCGTCCCTCGACGACCATGTTGCCCTCGGCGGTGATCCGTACCAGGTCGCCGGTGCGCAGGAAGCCGTCGGCGGTGAACGCCCTGGCGTTGACGTCGTCGGCCCGGTAGTAGCCGCGGATGGTGTACGGGCCGCGGGTGAGCAGCTCACCGACCTCGCCCGGCGCCACCTCGGCGTCGTTCTCGTCGACCACCTTGAGCTCGTCGGCCGCCGCCAGCGGCCGGCCCTGCGTCCCGATCACGACCTCCTCGGGGTCGTCGAGCCGGGTATAGGTGAGCAGCCCCTCGGCCATCCCGAACCAGTGCGTCAGCCGCGCGCCCATCTCGCTCGTGATGCTGGCGGCCAGGTCCGGCGACAGGTGCGCGCTGCCGACCTGGATGACCAGATCGGACAGGTCGACCTCGAAAAACTCCCTGGCCTCCCGCCACACCTGAACCATCGGCGGCATCAGCGTCGTCAGCGTCACCCGCTCGCTTTCCACCAGGTCGAGGACCACGTCCGGGCTGGGGTTGCGGGGCAGTACGACCTTGCCGCCGACCGCCAGCGTACCCAGCAGCCCCGGGCAGCCCAGCGCCGCGTTGTGCGCGACCGGCAGCGAGGCCAGGTAGCAGCCGTCCGCGCCGGTCGCCGTCGCCGCCGCGGAGGCGTAGAGCTGGTAGGCGTAGTCGTCGTGCGTGCGCGGGATCAGCTTGGGCAGCCCGGTGGTGCCGCCGGACAGCAGGAAGAACGCCACGTCGGACGGCCGCGGGCCGGGCAGCGGCACCGGCTCGGCCAGGACCTGCTCGAATCCGAGGAACTCGGCGGGCTCGCCGACCACGATGACGTGCCGTACGGAGGAGACCTCCTTCTGCGTCTCGCGCGCCAGCTCCACGTAGGAGAAGCCCTGATACTCATCGGCCACGACCAGGGCGACCGCCTCCGCGTGCCCGGCCAGGTAGCTGATCTCCCGGCGGCGGTGGCCGGGCAGCCCGTAGACCGGGATGGCGCCCAGCCGGTAGCAGCCGATGCTGACGCTCGCGAACGCGGCGATGTTGGGCAACTGGACCACGATCCGGTCGCCGCGCTCGATACCGAGCGCCGCCAGCCCGGCCGCGAACCGGTCGGCCTGCCGGTCGAGCTCGGCGTAGGACCATCGCCTGCCCCGCGGGTCGACGACGGCGGTGCGTTCGCCGCCGCTCCAGGGCCGGAGCAGGTCGCCCAGCACCTGGCCGCGCCAGTAGCCGTCGGCCCGGTAACGTTCGGCGAACGCCGGGGGATGGCCGGCCACCCCCGGCATCGGCGCCTCAGGTCTCACGTTCGACGCTCCCTTCGGTGACACGTCGGCCCCGTCGCGGGCCGGGCAGGCGCCGGGTGGCGGGCATCGCGCCTCACCCACCCAGGTAGTCGGTGAGGCGGCGGACGCCTTCGAGCGTGGCCTCGCGCTCGGCGCACAGCGAGATCCGCGCCAGCCGGTCGGCCCCCGGATGACCCTCCGGCAGGAAGCCGCGGCCGGGGGCGATGCCCACGTCGATGTCGGCCAGCGCCCGCTTGCAGAACTGGTAGGTGTCCTTCACGTAGGAGCCCAGGTCGAGCACGGCGTACCAGCCGCCGTCCGGGGTGAGGTGGAGGAGCTTGTCACCCAGCAGGTCCACGACCGCGTCCCTGGTCCGCCGCACGTACGCGTGGTGTTCGGCGAGGTGGGCCGAGGCGCCGAGCGCCGCCAGCCCGGCGTACTGCACCGGGGTGCTTGGCGCCACCAGCGTCGTCTCCTGCACCCGGGTCAGCAGCATGGCGCGCTCGGCGTTCGGCGCGGTGGCGTAGCCGAGGCGGCAGCCGGTCATCGAGTAGCCCTTGGAGAAGGTGTGCACCGAGAAGACCACCCGCTCTTCCGGCGGCAGCTCCAGGTCGAGGTTGGCGATGCGGCACGGCTGCCCGTCGTAGACGAAGTCCTCATACGCCTCGTCGCTGATCACCGGCACCCGGCGGCGTACCGCCCACGCGTGCAGCTCGCGCAGCTCCGCCTCCGACCAGACCCGGCCGGAGGGGTTGCCGGGGGAGTTCACCAGCACCGCGACGGTGCGCTCGCCGGCAGCGGCCTCCAGCGCCTCGGTGACCGAACGGCCCGGCTCGCCGAAGGGCGCGAAACACGCTCGCATCCCGGTCATCACCACCTGCTGGTAGTGCATCGGCCAGTGCAGCTCCGGCAGCACCACCTGGCCGCCGTCCACGGCGAGCGACTGCAGGATCGCGCTGATGGCCTGGCAGGATCCCGGCGTGACGAACAGCCGCTCCGGGGGCGGCTGCCCGTTGCCGGCCAGCCGTTCGGCCAGCGCCTGGTGCAGCGTTGCCAGGCCGCGGGCGTCGGTGTAGGCGGTGTGGCCGTCGCGCAGCGCCTTGCAGTAGCCCTCGACGGCCTCCTGCGGCATGCGGATGTACGGCTCGCCCACGTGCAGGGCGATGACCGGCCGGGGGTGCGCGCCGACGAGCTGGTGGATCTCGTGCAGGCACGACAGCGGGATGTCCCTGCTGCGCTCCCTGGCGGCCGGGGAACCGGCGCCGGTCAGCACGAGCGTCCCCCGTCCACCACGAGCAGCGTGCCGGTCATCCACGACGCGTCCGGGCCGAGCAGCATCCGGATCCAGGGAACCACGTCCTGCGGTGTTCCCATCCTTCCCAGCGGGGTGGTGCGGATCATTTCCTCTCTCAACCTCCTGGTCGCGTCCTCGTCCAGGCCGAGGTCCTGGTACATCTCGGTGTCGATGGCTCCCGGCAGCACGGCGTTGACCCGGATGTCGGGCGCCAGCTCCCGCGCGAGCGAGCGGGTCAGGTGGTGCAGCGCCGCCTTCGTGGCGCCGTAGAACGACCGGCCGGGCACGGCCAGCAGCCCGCCGATGGAGCCCACGTTGACGACCGTGCCGCGGCTGCGGCGCAGCAGCGGCGCCGCGTGCCTGATCAGCGCGGCGGGCCCGGCCACGTTGGTCTGGAACAGCCGGGTGAAGACGTCGGGGTCGGTCGGCTCCAGCGCGCCGAAGGTGGCCGCGGCCGCGTTGTTGACGAGCATGTCGAGTCCACCGAATTGCTCGCTCGCCGCGGCGACGACGCGGGCGGCCGAGCCGGGCTCGGCCAGGTCGGCCGGCACCGTCAGGACCTGCTCCGGGCCGGCTCCGGCCGCCACGCACTCCTCGCGGGCGGCCAGCAGCAGGTGCGCGCGCCGCCCCACGAGCACCAGGGAGGTCTTGTCCGCGGCCAGGCTGACGGCCAGGCGGCGGCCCAGGCCGCTGCCCGCGCCAGTAACGACGGCGACCGGCGCCACGTTCAGATCCCGCCCTCTTCGTAGTCCGCCGCCGTCTCCCGCTCCGCGTCGATCACCGCCGCCAGCTCGGCGACGCTGGGGGCGGAGAACAGCTGCCTGAGCGTGACCGCCACACCCAGGCCGGTGCGGACCGCCTCCTGCATCCTGGTCGCCTGCAGGCTGTCGCCGCCCAGCCCGAAGAAGGAGTCGCGGCGCCCGACCTCGGCCACCTGGAGGATCTCGGCCCAGATCGCCGCCAGCGCCTGCTCGGTCGGCCCGGCGGGCGGCTCCGGGCGCGGCATGGCGGCGGGCGTGCGCTCCAGCAGCGCGGCCAGGCGCCGCCGGTCGACCTTGCCGGTTCCGGTGAGCGGCAGCTCAGCCAGCGTGAGGATCTCGTCCGGGACCATGTAGGGGGGCAGCTCGTCGGCCAGCGCCCGCTTGGCCGCCGCGTCCACCTCGCCGTCGGTTCCCCCGTCCGCGCGCACGAGCGCCGCGGCGATCCTGCGCTGCGCCGAGCCGACCACCAGCGCGACCGCCTTGTCCACGTACGGCAGGCGCCCCAGGGCCGCTTCGATCTCGCCCAGCTCGATCCGGTGCCCGCCGATCTTCACCTGGGTGTCCGAACGGCCAAGGAACTCCACCATCCCGCCGGGCAGGTAGCGGGCCCGGTCCCCGGTGCGGTACCAGCGCTCGCCGCCGTCGTGGACGAACGCCGCCGCGCTCGCCTCCGGCGCGTTGCGGTAGGCCCTGGCCAGCCCGGAACCGCCGATCCACAACTCGCCCGGCGCCCAGTCCGGCCGGTCACGGCCGTGCCCGTCCACGACACGGAAGCGCTGGGCGCGCAGCGGGAAACCGTAGGGCACCGCCGTCCACTCCGGCCTGGCCTGCTCCACCTCCAGCAGGTTCGACCAGATCGCCGCCTCGGTGGCACCGCCCAGCGCCGCGAAGCGGGCATCGGGGCGCAGCCGCCGTACCCGGCCCGGAAGGTCGACGCCGACCCAGTCGCCGGAGACCATGACGACGCGTGGCAGCTCCGCCGGGCCGGACAGGCCGCCGCCGACCAGGAGCATGTCCAGCAGCGCCGGTACGGAGTTCCACACCGTCACCCCGTGCCGCCGCACCAGCCGTCCCCAGCTTCGCGCCTCCTTGCGGTCCAGCTCATCGACCAGGACCACGGCGCCGCCCGCCGACAGCGGCCCGAAGATGTCGTAGACCGACAGGTCGAAGTCCAGCGCCGACAGGGCCAGGACACGGTCCCGCTCGCCGATGCCGAAGTGCTCGTTGACCGCCGCGACGGTGTTCATCGCCGCCTCGTGGGTGATCTCCACGCCCTTCGGCTCGCCCGTGGAACCCGAGGTGAAGATCACGTAGGCGAGGTCGTCCTCGGTGGGCCGGACACCGTTGCGCAGGACCGGCCGGTAGCGGGCGAGCTGCTGGATGTCGAACACCGGCAGCTCGCCCGGCCAGCCGAGCCGGACGATCTCGTCGCCGACGCAGACCACGCCCTCGACCCCCGCGGTCCGGTACATCCGCTCCCGCCGCGCGGGAGGCTGGTCGATCCCGACCGGCACGTAGGCCGCTCCGGCGGCCAGCACGCCCAGGACCGCGGCGATCTGCCAGGGGCCCTTGGCCGTGGTCACGGCGACCGTGTCGCCGGGGGAGACCCCCACCGCGTGCAGGCCGGCGGCGATGCGCTTGGCCCGGTCGGCCAGCTCGCCGTAGCTGAGCTCACCCGACTCGCCCCACAGCAGGGCCGTGCGGTCCGGGTCGCGGACGGCGCGGTCGAAGAAGCGCTGGTGGAGCCGGCCCAGCCGGCGGGGGGCGCCGGTGTCGTTGACGCGGGCACGCACCGCCGCCTGGCCGCTCGGCAGCGGGATCGCCAGCGGCCGGTGCCAGGAGCCGGCGTCGGTGAGCGAGGTCAGCGCCTCCTCGTACGCGCCGGTCAGCGCGTCGATCAGGCCGTCGGGGAACACGCCGTCGGCGACATCCCAGTTGATCAGCAGGTCGCCGTCGCCGCTCTCGATCACCTGCTGGTCCAGCCACACCTGCGGCGTCTCGGAGGAGGTCCACACCGGCGTGCCGAAGCACTCGCGCACCTGCGGGCCGAACAGTTCGCCCATGCCGATGACGCTGGTGAACACCACCGGGGCGCGCAGCCAGTCGCCCGGCGCCTCGCGCGCCAGGTCGCGCAGCACCTCCACGCCCGAGTAGTCGGCGTGGGTGAGATCGGAGCGGAGCTGTGCCTGCAGGCCGCGGGCCCGCTCGGCGAAGCTCGCCGGCTGGGAGGCGTCGACGCTGAGCAACGTGATGTTGGTGAAGTCGCCGACGATCAGCGAGACGTCCTCGTGCAGGTCACGGCGGCCGAAGGTGGGCAGGTTCAGCAGGAAGCGGGGCTCGGCGCTCCAGCGGGCCAGCACCTCGGCGTAGACGGCGCAGAACACCACCGGCAGCGTCAGCGCCTCCGCCTGGGCGCAGGCGGTGATCCGCGCCACCTGCGCGGCGGAGAGCCGCTGGTAGTAGCGGGTGACGCCGCGGTGCTCGCGCAGCCCGGCGCCCTCGGCGAGCGGGAGCCGCGGCGGCCCCGGCAGCTCGGCGAGCCTGCCGCGCCAGTAGTCCCTGGCCGCCGCCGCTGCCTCGGCGTCCTCCAGGTCTCGCTGGTCGGCGAGATACTGCGCGAAGGAGTAGCCCAGCGGTGCCCGCCCGGCACCGGGGTCGCGGTAGAGCGCGGCCAGGTCGGCCAGCAGGACCTGGTAGCTCTGCGCGTCGGCCACCAGCATCGAGATGCTGACGTGCAGCCGGGTGCGGCCCCCGTCCAGCAGCGACAGCGCCACGTCGAAGACGTCGCCGCGCTCGGTGTCGAAGCGGCGGTGCGACAGCCGCGTCCGCAGCTCGGCCAGTTCCTCCTGCGCGGCGCCGCCCCGCAGGTCGTGCACCGCCAGCCCCGGCCACGGGCTGACCGGCAGCACCTGCTGGGCGCCGTTGGGCGTGAAGCGGGCGCGGAGCATGCCGTGGCGGGCCAGCAGCGCGTGCACCGCGGCCTCCAGCCGCTCCGGTTCGATGTCCGCGCCGTCGAACTCGGCATAGAAGTGGGCGCTCACCCCGCCCAGCGGTTGCCCGTCCTGGCTGCCGATCCAGTACGCCTGCTGCATCGGGGCCAGCGCGTGCTCGCCGCTGTCATCGACCGGCGCGCGCCGGGGCGGCGGCGCCGCGGGGGCGGGCCGGGGCCGGGCGTCGGCCAGCAGCGCGAGCCAGCGGGCCAGCGTCGGTTCCTCCACCAGGTCCTCGAAGGTGGCCCGCACGCCCGCGCGGCGCAAGAGGTTGGCCACCCGCATCAGTGCGATGGATTCCAGGCCGAGCGCGAGCAGGTCCTGCTGGTCGTCGAGGTCGGCCGCGCCGATCCCCAGCATCCCGGCCACGGCCTCCCGCAGGTCGGCCGGTCCGAGCACGCGGTTGGGAGCGGCGCGGCCGGAAGCCGGCTTGGTCGTGCTCATCGAGTTGTCCCTCCGTGGGCGGGGAGGCGGGAAGGCGGGAAGGCAGGAACACCACGTCTTGGCGATGAGACACCGATGCAGGTCACGGCAACAACCGGGCTCTACTCGCCCGGTCAACTGTGGACCATCCCCATTTGGGCATCATCTGGACGTAACCGCCCTGGCCGTTGCTATGTAGTCGCCGACCAGCCGTTTCGCCAGGTCGTCTTCGAGACGGGCGCGGTTGTAGCACAACACGATCCGCTGCCCGCCGTACTGCGGATAGATCTGGAACTCGCATTCGAACCGGCTGGCGAGCTGGTCGACCACGACGATCTCGGCCTGCGTCCCGGCCACGCGCAGCCCTCCCGGCAGCTCGGGCACGACCTGGAACATCACGTCGTCCGGGCGGCGGCCCGGCTCGGTGAGCGTGTCGCCGCGCAGGAGCTGGTAGGGCAGCCGCTGGTGGACGAAGGCGCCCATGGCCGTGGCATGGGTACGGCGCAGCACCTCGCCGAAGTCGTCGCCGTCGCCGATCCGGGTGCGCAGCACCGCCATGTTCGCGAGCAGCCCGACGGTGTCGCGCAGCTCGACGCGGGTCCTGTTGGCCAGGAACGAGGCGACGGCCAGGTCCTCGTCGCCGGTGTGGTCGCGCAGGACCAGGTAGTAGACGGCCAGCAGGGCCGAGGCGAGGGTGGTACGCCGGGCGCGGGCGGTCTGCTCCAGGGCCGTGACGGTGGCCGCGTCCAGGGCGCCGGTGACGGTGGCACTGATCCATGTGCCGGGCGCCGCCTCCCGCAGCGGCAGCCGCGGCACCCGGGCGCCGGCCAGGTGGTCGCTCCAGTAGGCGCGGTCGGCGCGCATGTCGGGGCCGGCCAGCCAGTCCTCCTGCCAGCGGCAGAACCGCGGGTACTGCCAGCCCACGCGGGGCAGCGGCGGGCCGCCGCCGGTGAGCGACTGCAGGTCGCGCACGATCAGCCCGCACGAGCCGCCGTCGGTCACCGCGTGGTTCAGGTTGACGCACAGGGCGTGGTCGTCGTCGGCGAGCCGGAACAGGGTGGTGCGGGCCGGCCACCGCCCGGCGTCCACCGGCCGGCGCACCTCCTCGGCGATCGCCTCGCGCAGGGCCCGGCCGGGGTCGTCAGAGGTGAGGTCGCGGCGCTCCGCCTTCACCGGCCCGGGCTCGTGCACGAGCTGGGTCAGCCGGGCGCCGCGGCCGGTGAAGGTCGTGCGCAGGCTCTCGTGCCGGGCGGTCAGCGCCGACAGGCCCTCCTCCAGCCGCTCCTCGTCCAACCGGCCGCGCAGGCGCAGCACGATCGGGCAGTTCGCGGCGCCCTGCTCGCCGCGGAACCGCTCCAGCACCCACAACAGGCGCTGGGCCACCGAGGCGGGGAGCTGCCTCACCTCGGCCATACCGTCACCGGCTGGGCGGTGAAGCCGCGCAGGACCAGGCTGTTCCTGCGCTCGGGCCGTCCGTTGGGCTCGATGCCGCCGGTCGCCCTGATCAGCGACTGCAGCGCGATGACCAGTTCCGTCTTGGCCAGCCCCGCGCCCAGGCAGCGGTGGTGGCCGTAGCCGAAGGCGAGGTGCGGGTTCGGGGCGCGGGCGGGGTCGAAGGAGTCCGCGCCGGGGAAGGCGTCCTCATCGCGGTTGGCGGAGCCGAACAGCACCAGCAGCCGCGCGCCCGCGGGCAGCGCCACCCCGCCCAGTTCGTCTTCGGCCACGGTGGCGCGCCACAGCCCCTGCACGGAGGTGTCGTAGCGCAGCGCCTCCTCCACCACCGCCTCCGCCAGGTCCGGCTCCTCCCACAGGCGTTTCTTCAGCTCGGGGTGGCGGAACAGGATGTCGATGAGGTTGGTGAACAGGTTGGCCGTCGTCTCGATCCCCGCGACCAGCAGGAAGGCGCAGAAGGCCAGCACCTCGTGGGGGGACAGCCCGGCGGCGTCCGTGGCGGCCACGACGCTGAGCAGGTCCTCGCCCGGCTCCAGCTTGCGGCGGCGGATCTCGGAGTAGAAGTAGCGGAACATGTCGTAGCCGCGGCCGAGCTGGAAATCGGCGGCGCCGATCATGTCGAGGTCGTCGGTGATGACCGCGGCCCACTCCATGAACTCCTCGCGCACCTGCGTGGACACGCCCAGCAGTTCCGCGAGCACCAGCACCGGGAGCGGGCCCGCCAGGTCGCGGTAGAGGTCGGCGGTGCCGCGCTCGGCGTTGGCCAGCAGCCCGGCCACCAGCCCGTCGGCGATCTCCTCGATCTTGGGGGCCAGCTTGGCGACCGCCGAGCGGGAGAAGGGCGCGAGCACCGCGCGGCGCAGCCTGGAGTGCTCCGGCGGGTCGGTCGCGATCAGCACCCTGACGCCGGGGGCGCCGATCCGGTAGTCCACCGAGCGGGGGGAGGGCAGGCGGGGCACCGCGCCCATGCCCAGCCGCGAGGAGAAGCGCTCGGGGGAGCTCAGCACCTCCACGACGTCGGCGTGCCTGGTCACGAGCCACAGGTCGTGCTCCGGCAGGTGGCAGACGGGGGCCTGTTCCCGCAACAGCCGGTACCCCGGGTACGGGTCCACCACCGTCGATGGATCATCGGGGTTGAAAGGACACAAAGGCGGGGATTGCGCTGCCAGCTGGGGCACCTCCATGCCGCCCCAGCATGTCGGGTCGTGCCCGGCTAGTCGAGGGCCGGAACTTCTCCCTCCCGTGCTGCGTCCCGACCGTGCCGGGCAGGGCGGCGGGTGGCCGCGAGGGCGCCTCGCGTGGGACTCTCCTGCGGTGTGCGGTGCCGGCGCGGCGGGTTCCGGCCGGGTGGTACGGCGCCGCCGGCCGGGCGGACTGTTGTCAGGTTCTGCCAGTCCTCTGTCAGGTTCTGCCAGCCCTCGCCCCGCCCGCTCCGTTTGGGGTTTGCGTGATTCTGAGTGGCATTGCACGGCATTGTGTGAGATTGCGTGGCATTGCGGCGAATCGTGATGTCCCGTCACTCGACTCGGCCTCATCGGCACGAAACCCGATTGGCCATCTTGAAATCCGAGCGGGTCTTGCGTGCGGGCGTCCCGGATTTACGCGCGATCGTCGGTATCGAAACAAGTCTTCCGGTCGCCCTCCGTCTCAATATGCGAGAAAATCTCCAGATGGCCTCGGGGGAATTCATTCATGGTGAGCGAGTCCGGTTCCTCAGCCGCGATGAAATCGCCTTTGATAACCATCACAGATCGCCCTTGACAAACTGTCGGCGACGACGTATTTGGCTGCCTGTCCAGTCTGGACACGGTTGTTTCCCCTGGTCAGCGGGTTTTAAAGGGGGATCGGCGGGAGGATTCGCGGCAACTATCAGGTGAACGGAAATCGTTTACTCGGCGGCATTCGGTAAGACGGTCTGTCATGGCATATATGTCATGCGTCGCTAATATCTTGACGAACCCGGCGTGTGTGAGATGCTCGCCGTGCTCGGGGTGATCGTGGCCACTGAGGCGGCATCTCCCTCGCGCTGACCCGTAGTGAACGCCAGGTGTACAACACATTCTGCTTTGAATCAGGGGGAGAGGGTGGCAGGACCTGACAAGCTCGACCGTACCGACCCTATGCTCGTTACAGTCCACCTGCCGACGCCGTCATCCGGTCACCATGTAAGCCTGCCGATCGAGAGCGTGCTGCCGGCCGACTCTCCGCGGCTTCACGGTGAAGATGTGGAGCATATTTACTCACTCGCGGAGGTGGACGACCTACCGCCGATCATCGTCCACCGCACCACGATGCGCGTCATCGACGGCATGCACCGGCTCAAGGCCGCGATGCTGCGCGGCGACGACACGATCCAGGCCATCCTCCACGACTGCGACGACGCCGGCGCCTTCGTCATGGCGGTCAAGTCCAACATTCAGCACGGCCTGCCGTTGTCCCTGGCCGACCGCAAAGCCGCAGCGGCGCGGATCGTCCGGCTCTACCCCCGCTGGTCCGACCGCGCCATCGCCGAGGCGGCCGGACTGTCGGCCAAGACCGTGGGAGCCATCCGCCGTGACACCCCCGGCACCGCCGCCGAGGTACGCGAACGGGTCGGCCGGGACGGGCGGGTCCGCCCGCTCAACACCGTCGACGGCCGCCGCTACGCCAGCGAGCTGATCGCCCTCTACCCCGACTCCTCCTCGCGGGAGATCGCGCGCAAGGCCGGCATCTCCCCGAGCACCGTCCGCGACGTGCGCGACCGGCTGAACAGGGGGGACGACCCCGTGCCCGCGCGCCGCCGCCCCGGCAACCCCGACGACCGGCTCACCCCCGAGCACAAGCTCCAAGAGCGGATCAAGAGCCTGCAGTCCTTCGACTGCCGCACCGACATCCTGCAGAAGCTCAGCAAGGACCCCGCGGTCCGCCTGACCGACAAGGGGCGCGCCATGCTGCGCTGGCTCAGCTCCCAGTGCCAGCAAACGGAGAGGGGGGAGGAGTTCCTGACCGACAACGCCCCCGAACACTGCTCGGAGCTCATCGCCGACCTCGCCTGCTCCTTCGCCGCCGCCTGGCTCAGCATCGCCGGCGAGATGCGCAGCCGAAGCCAGACGCAGCCATGAGGGCCGGCCCACCGCGACAGTACGCGCAGACCACCGCCGCGGCCCTGTTCGAGCAGTGCGTGCACCGCTACCCGGCCCACCCGGCCGTGGAGGACGGCGGCGTCTCGCTGACCTACCGCGAGCTCGACGCCCGCGCCAACCGGCTGGCCCGGCGGCTGGTCGCCGAGGGCGTCGGCGCCGAAGACCTCGTCGCCATCGCGCTTGGGCGCTCGCTGGACTGCGTCATCGCGCTGCTGGCCGTACTCAAGTCCGGCGCCGCCTACCTGCCGCTGGACCTGACCTATCCCCGCGAGCGCCTCGCGTTCATGATCCGTGACGCGCGGCCGGCGCTGGCCGTCACCACCGCCGAGGGCAGCCGGCTCCTTCGCGACGCAGCCGGCGAGATCACCAGCCTCGAACTCGACCGCCCGCAGACCGCGGCGAGCCTGGCCGAGCTGAGCGGCGACAGCCTCACCGATGCCGAGCGGGCCACGCCCGCGCGGCCCGCCCACGCGATGTACGTGATCTACACCTCCGGCTCCACCGGCACCCCCAAGGGCGTCGTCGTCACCGGACGCGGCGTGGCCGCGCTGGCCGGCACCCAGCGCCGCACGCTGCGGGTCGGGCCGGGCAGCAGGGTCCTGCAGTGGGCCTCGATCAGCTTCGACGCGGCCTTCTGGGACTACTCCGCCGCCCTGTTCTCCGGCGGCACGCTGGTGCTCGCCCCCACCCAGGGAGACCGATCCGTCCCCGACTCGCGGTTGCACGACCTGCTGCGCGAGGGCGGGATCACCCACGCCACCCTCCCGCCCGCGGTGCTGGCCGCCCTCGACGACTCCGTGCTCCCCGGCGCGACCATCGTCTCCACCGGCGACTCCTGCACCGAGGCGATCGCCAAACGCTGGTCGCGCGGGCGCCGCCTGCTCAACGGCTACGGCCCCACCGAGACGACCGTCGGCGCCACCATCAGCGAGCCGTACCGCGAAGCCGGAGTCCCGATCGGCAGGCCGTTCACCGACACCGTCGTCCACCTGCTCGACGACGACCTGCGCCCGGTCGGCGACGGTGAGATCGGCGAGATCCACGTCGGCGGCCCCGGTGTCGCCCGCGGCTACCTGCGCCGGCCCGCCCTCACCGCGCAGCGGTTCATCCCCAGCCCCTTCGAGCCCGGCGAACGGCTCTACCGCACCGGCGATCTGGCCTCCGTCGCCGAGGACGGGCAGCTCATGTTCCACGGGCGCGCCGACGACCAGGTCAAGATCCGCGGCTTCCGGGTCGAGCCGGGCGAGGTCGAGTCGGTCCTGGCCCGCCACGCCGACGTACGGCAGGCCGTCGTGGTCGCCAGGGACGACGAGCACCTGGGCAAGCACCTGGTCGCCTACGTCGTCGCCGACAGCTTCGACCCCCAGCGGTTACGCGCGTATCTGGCCGGCAAGGTGCCCGACTACCTGGCGCCCGCCGCGATCGTGGAGATACCGGCCATCCCGCTGACCCCCAACGGGAAGATCGACCGCAACGCCCTGCCCGAGCCCCCACGCCACTCCGCCGCGCCGGAGCCCGCCCCGCCTGAGCTGTCGGAGCACGAGCGCTACCTGGGCGCCGTCGTCGCGGAACTGCTCGGCGTCGACCAGGTCGGGCCCGCCGATGACTTCTTCGCCCTCGGCGGCCACTCGCTGCTCGCCGGCCGGCTGATCGGCCGGATCAGGAAGGACCTCGGCCTGCGGCTGCCGCTGCGCGAACTTTACCGAGCCAGCCGGATCGCCGACATCGCCGCCAGCCTCGGCGAAGCCGAACCCGACCGGCGCGGCGCGCCTGACTGAGGGCATTCCTCACTCGCGCGCCCCGCCGCCGCTGTTGTGCGCGGTTGTGCTCCACCGGGGCCAGCGGCCATGGTGGAGCAGCCCGGCTGTACGACAGGCGCATTCACGACCCCGCGAGAACTCAAGAGCCGGCCGTTGAGGAGATCATGAAATCGCGAGCGCTCACGATCGCGCGCCACGAGGCGCGCCTCATGCGAACCCAGCCCTGGATCGTGGTGATCCTCATCGTCATCCCCGGCCTGCTGCTGGCGTTCTTCGCCAACGGCATCGTCGGCGGCGCGGCGCGGGCGGTCCCCGGCGTCGCCGCGCTGTTCGGCTTCTTCGGGCTGTCGGCCATCGGCCTCGCCTTCTTCCGCGACCACGGCTGGATGACCTGGGACCGGCTGCGCGTCAGCCGAGCCCGGCCGATCGCCGTCATCTTCGGCAAGCTCACGCCGCTCGCGATGGTGTTCCTGGCCCAGTACCTCCTGCTGTTCCCGCTGAGCTGGGCGGCGTTCGGGCTGCAGATCCGCGGCAGCGTCCTCGGAGTCGCCCTGGTCTCCGTCGCCCTGGTCTCCGTCGAACTCGGCATCGGCCTGCTGCTGGCCGTGGTCTGCACCAGCATCGCCCAGCTCAACACCCTGGTGAGCGTCGGCGCGCTGCTGCTGGTCGGCGGCGCGGGCGCGCTGGCGCCCATCGAGACCTTCCCCGGCTGGCTCCAGGCCATCGCCCCCGTCTCCCCGGTCTACTGGTCCTTCAAGGGCTTCTACGCCGCGATCGGCGAAGGCGGCAGCCTGAACGACGTCCTCGTCCCCATCGCCGTCCTGTTCGGGATGGCCGCCGTCTGCTTCGTGCTGTCGGGCGTCTTCTACAAGCATGAGCAGCGCAAGACCTTCTTCGCCTGAACCCCACGGGCCGGACCCGACACCCGGCCGACCTCCACCGGGAAGGACAGCAGATGGGAAACCTCGCCGACGACACCATCGTCAAAGGGGCCGGCGGCCACTATGAGGCTGTCCTGTCCGGCGAGTGGGATTTCTGGGGCCCCAACGGCGGCTACGTCGCGGCCCTCGGGCTGCGCGCCGTCCAGGCCCACAGCACGCAGCCGCGGCTTGCCTCGATGTCCACCCACTTCCTGTCCACCGCCAGGCACGGCCACGTCGACATCGAGGTCACCACGCTGCGCGCCACCCAGCGGGCCGAGTCCATCCGCGTCCGGATGACCCAGGAGGACCGCCCCATCTGCGAGACGCTGGTCTGGATGGTGGCCACCGACCTGGCGGGCGTCACCCACGACCACGTGCGCCGCCCCGACCTGCCGGGCCACGAGCAGCTCCTGTCGATCATCGACCTGATGGGCCCCGGCATCGAGCCGCCCATGCCGATCTTCCACAACATCGAGTGGAAGCCCTTCGAGTGGCAGCACCCCGGCGGGACCGACCAGGCCGCCGCCGAAGCCCGCTGGTCCGCCTGGTGGCGCTTCCTGCCCCAGGCGACCTTCGAGGACCCCTTCGTCGACGCCGCCCGCGCCGTCATCCTCCTCGACCTCAACACCTGGGCCGCGGGCAGCAAGGGGCGCCCGTACGAGATGAGCTACTTCGCGCCGACCATCGACCTGTCCATCCAGTTCCACCAGGCGCAGCCCGACTCCGAATGGCTGCTGGTGGACGGCATGGCCGACTTCGCCAAGGACGGCCTGGTCTCGGGGCAGAGCCGGCTGTGGAGCTCGACGGGCACGCTGATCGCCTCCGGCTTCAGCAGCCTGCTGTGCAAGGAGATCCGGACGTAGCCGCGGCCGGCGTGCGGAGGGCGTGGTCAGGAGAACGGTGGCGTAGCCGAGAAGCGACGCGCGGGCCATCGCCGCGCCCGTCGCGCAGGGGCTCGTCACGCACGGCAAGACCTCCGGACCTGATGAAACAGGCACCGGAGGTCTCCGATCGGCCGGCCTCGGCCCGCGGCACCCTCAAGGTCAGGGTGCCGGGGCCGCGTCACCAGACGTCGTCGAGGCCGTAGGAGGCGAGGAACGCGTCCACCTCGGCCAGCGTCTCCTCGTACCCGAAGTTGCGGTACGCGTACCCCTTGGCCACATGCGGCGCGCCCGCGTAGAACATCTCGTACTGATGGTGCCGCCCGGCGAACTCGCTGCCGATCGCATCCCAGGCGAGCTTGAACAGCTTCACCCGCTCCTCGGCCGGCACGCCGGGCGACTGGACGTAGCGGTCCATGTCGGGCCGGGTGGCGGGGTTGCGCAGTTCGGCGACCGAGGAGGGGAGCTGCAGCACGCCGCCGCCCGTCAGCTCGCGCAGGATGGCGAGCACCCGCGGGTACAGCTCGGCCTGCAGGGCGATCGCGCCGTAGAGCGAGCGGGGAGTCGGCCGCCACATGCCCGCCTCGTCCGGCTCGGCGGTGTACTCGGCGGCGAGCACGGCCGACTCCACGAGGGACACGAGCGCGGCGAGCTCGCCCAGCTTCTCCTGCACGCTGGGGATCCGGTCGATGTGGGTCGTCTGCGCGACCTTGCGGGCGACCCCCGCCAGGAAGCGCAGCTTCGCCACGAACCTGATCTGCGCCTGCGAGTTGCCCAGGATGTGCGCGCCGGTGTCGAAGAACTGGCGGCGCAGCCCCTCCACGTCGCGATAGACGAAGATCCGCTCCCACGGGACGAACACGTCGGCGAACACGACCAGCGCGTCGGTCTCGTCGTAGCGGCTGCTGAGCGGGTAGTCGTAGTGGCTGGTCGCCGCGGGCGCGTAGGGGCGCCGGCAGTACAGCTTGAGGCCGGGTGTCGCGACCGGGACGACGAAGCCGAGCGCGAAGTCGCGGTCCTCCGGCGTCAGCGGCTTGATGCACGACACGAAGATCTCGTCCGAGACCGCGGCGCCGGTCGCGAGCATCTGGGCACCGCGCACCACGATCCCGTCGCCGCGCTCCTCCGCCACGCCGACCTGGATCAGGTCACCCTCCCAGGCGTGCGCGGTCGTGATGCGGGAGACCTGCGGCGGGATGATGGCGTAGGAGACGTAGAGGCTGTCGCTCAGCAGCCGGTCGTAGTACGCGGTGACGTTGTGCGAGAAGTCGTGGGTCTCCGACCGGAACGCCTCCGGGTGGGCGGCGAAGCCGGCCAGGAACGACCCGACGTGATCAGGGCCGCGGCCCACCCAGCCGTGGGTGTGCCGCGCCCAGGTCTCGATAGCCTTGCGCCGCACGACAAGCTGCTCGTGGGTCTGCGGGATCGAGTACACGAGGTTGGCTGGTCCGTCGATCTCCCTGGCGTACGCGGTCATGCCGTTCGCCGGATCGGCGGCGATGTCGTAAAGCTCCGACATCGTCCGCGCGATCGGCGCGAACGCCGGGTGCCCGGCGACGTCGCGGACGCGGTCGCCGTCCACGTAGACCTCGCGCCCGTCCGCGATCGCCGCCAGGTACTCAGATCCCTTACGCATCGGCTATCCCTCTGCCGGTTCCGTCAGTTCTCCGTCAGCTGGAACCACGACTTCCCGAGGCGCTCCATGGTCCTGGGGTCGGAGAAGTCGTGGTAGGTCATCTTGGAGTTGGCGGTGGCCACGAAGTCGCCGCTCTGCGTCCACAGCCTGGTCTCCGCACCGAGGATGCCGTCGCCGACGTGGCTGCCGACGGCGTCGGCGAGCAGCCACTGCTCCTCGGGGTGGAAGGTGTGGAAGTCGACGGTGAGGTTCATCGTCGGCGCGATGAACTGCAGCGGCGGGGTGAAGGGGTCGGCGACCGTCGCGAACTGCATCGCGGCGGTGATGATGACGGAACGGCAGGCGTCGACCCACGGGTCCTTGTGGCCTTCGCCGCAGGGCATCCGCTGCCAGCCGCGGATGTGCGCGTCACGCCGCGGGGTGAACTTCATCTCCTCCGTGGTGAGATCCTCGACGCCCGGGTAGTTGTGGGAGCCCATCAGTCCCTTGACCATGCGGAACTCGAGCATCTTCCAGAACGGCTCGTCGCCCATCAGCGCGAGCACGTCGTCGTCGAGGATCGTGGTTTCGAGCTCGTCCGGCCGGGCGGACTCGGGGGCTTCCTGCCAGTTGAGGGTGGGGCTGAGCTCGCCGGTGGGTGCTGCCGACACCAGCGCGGCGAGAATGTCCTGGCCATCCTGGTTCATCCGCACCAGGTACGAGCCCGCCCGATCGGTGCTGCGTAGTGTGGTCACCTCGAGGTCGGCCGGGCCGACCTTCGCCTCGTTCAGATAGTGGCACGACACGCTGACCGGCCGGGCCATCGTGCTCGGCGCGTGCGCCTGAGCAGCGCGAAGTGCGATCGAGGTCAGGTATCCACCGATCGGAACCCACATCTTCCAGTCTTCGACGACGTCGGCTCGGTACGTTCCGTCGCCCGTCCGTTCGACCGCGGTTTGCCGCTCTAGATTCGACATAGGCGACACCTACCACGCGCGGAATGCCCGCCGACAGCGACGCCGTTCGCGCGGTCACGACGCCGTCGGACACCGGCTTGGGCGGGCATCGCGGCGGAACGTGGCCGCGGAGAAAGCAGGGACGGGACGGCGGAGATCGCCGCGTGACTGCGGAGTCGGTCGTGGTGTCGACTGCTGGGTGCCGACTGTGGGTCTGCCGCAGTTGGCCAGTTCTTCGCGTGTCCGAGAAATGACAGGATGTGCGGGCGCGTGAGGTCTGCCCCTAACTACTGGCCGGGAGGATCGTATGAGCGTTGACGATGAATCCGGAGCGGCTGCCCTGGGCTCGTCCCGGCCGGCCGCGCGGATTCGCGGGCTCCGGAAGGTCTACGGCGGTGTGGTCGCGCTCCACGGACTCGATCTCGACGTGGTGCCGGGCTCGGTGGTCGGCCTGATCGGGCCCAACGGCGCGGGCAAGACGACCGCGGTGCGGTGCATCGCCGGGCTGCTGAAACCGGATTCCGGAGAGGTGAGTATCGCGCCGAGCTCCACGCCGGGGAAGTCGCCGGTGGCGATCGCCGCCCAGGAGATCGAGCTGTACCCGGGACTGCCCGTCGAAATGAACCTGACCTTCTTCAGCGAGCTGTCCGGCGTCGCCGACGCGGAGCGGGTGCTGGCGGAGCTGACCGAGGAGCTTGAGCTCGGCCCGCTTCTCGGCAAGCTGCCCAAGGACCTGTCGATCGGGCAGCAGCGGCTGGTCCATGTCGCCGCCGCCCTGGTGGCGACGCCCGAGCTGCTACTTCTCGACGAGCCGACGGCCGCGCTCGACGTGGGCGCCCGCGAGACGCTGCTGGCCGCGGTGGCGCGGCGGCGCGCGGCGGGGGTGGCGGTGCTGCTGTCCAGCCACCAGCTGCAGGAGGTCGAGACCACGTGCGACTCGATCGTGATGATCAACCATGGGGAGGTCATCGCGGCCGGGAACGTCGACGACCTGATCGGCGAGCACGGCGGCGGCAGGATCGAGCTGACCGTGGACGGGAAGGTCGAGGTGGTCGACGGCGATGACGTGGCCGCGGCGATCGATCAGGTGATGGCGACCGGCGGCCGGTTGGAGGCCGTGAACGTGATCAAGCCGTCGCTCGAGACGGTGTTCATGAGCCTCACCGGGATGCGCAGCACGGATGTCGAGGCGTCCTGACGGTGGCCGGATACCACGAGTACCTGGAACTCGACCAGTTGCTCAGCTTGCAGCGGCCCAGGACCGGGCACCTCGCGACCGAACTGCCGTTCATCGTGGTGCATCAGGTCAGCGAGCTGTGGTTCAAGCTGATCATCGAGGATCTCGGGGGCGCGCTGGGCGCGCTGGACGCCGACGACGCGGGCGCGGCCGTGCGCAGGCTGAGCCGCGTGCACGAGGTGGAGCGGCTGCTGATCGACCAGTTCGTGCTGATCGACCGGCTTCCTCCGGGCGGTTTCGGCGCGCTGCGGCCCGCCCTGGGCACCGCCTCGGCCGCCGAGTCGCGGCAGTTCGCCGTCATCGAGCGGCTTTCGTGCCCGCCGTCCGGCGGCATGGCGCCGACCGGCCACCCGGCCGAGGACCTGTGGACGGCGCTGTGCCTGCACGCCCAGCGCGACGGCTACGAGATGCCCACCGAAGACACCGACAAGGCCGCCGCCCAGCGGGCCCGCAGCCTCCTGGACATCTACTGGCAGGCGGGCCCGCTGGCCGCGGTCTGCGAGGCGCTGGTCGACCACGACCAGGCGTTCTGCACCTGGCGGCAGCGGCACGCCATGGCCGTCGCGCGGCAGATCGGGAACGCCCCCGGCACCGGGGGCACGTCCGGGCTGACGTATCTGGAACACCGCTGGACCCGCAGGTTCTACCCCGACCTGTGGGCGATCCGCGCCGACCTCCAGATCTCAGGCTGAGCAAGAGGCGAGACCCATGATCGTCCGACCCAAGTTCGAGTTGTACGCCGAGGAGCACACGAGCACGCCGTCGCCGCTGCTGGCGCAGGTGGCCGCCACCACCAGGGCGACGATGGAACGACCCGAGATGATGACGGGCGCGGTCGAGGGCGGCCTGCTGGCGATGCTGGTCGCGATGGTCCGCCCGCGGCGCGTCCTGGAGATCGGCACGTTCACCGGATACTCCGCGCTCAGCATGGCCGAGGCCATGCCCGCCGACTGCCGCATTGTGACCCTGGAGGCCGACACGGGCATCGCCGAGATCGCCCGCGGCCACATCGCGGCCTCGCCGTACGCGGACCGCGTCGAGGTGCGCGAAGGGCCGGCGCTGGACACCCTGCCCACCCTCCGGGGGCCTTTCGACCTGGTCTTCCTCGACGCGGACCGGCCCTCCTACATCCACTTCCTCGACGCCGTGCTGCCGCTGCTGGGCGAGCACGGATTCGTCGTGGTCGACAACGTGCTGCACTTCGCCATCACTCCGGATCCGGCGGAGGCGGCGGCCGTGCACGCCTTCAACGCGTACGTGGCGGGCCGGGACGACCTGGTCCAGGTGATGCTGACCATCCGCGCCGGCGTGACGCTGATCCGCCGTGCCGCGCCCTGAACCGGCCGCCCGCGCCGCCCTGCCACGGGGCGCGCCGACGGCACCACCCGCCGATGAGGACTGGAGTCCAGGTGATCGATGAGTACGAGACTGTCGTGACCTCCGGCGCGGCGGCGGACGTCGCCGGCGCCGCCGGACGGTACGCCCGCCTGCACGCCCCCCGCCCGCCGTCCTCATCCCTGCGGTCAGGCACGTTCATCCCGCTGCCCGAGAGGTTCGCGGTGTGGTCGCAGGGGATCCTCCGCAGCGCCGGGTTCCCCATCGGCGGCCTGCTGGAGCTGGGCGACGCCGAGTACGCGGCCGCCGTGGACCGCGCCCTGCAGGCGGGCGAAAGCCCGCAGGCGGAGGTGGTGGCCCGCGCCGACGAGCGGCAGGCCGAACTGCTGCGCCGGATCGCCCGCCGCGGCGACTTCCAGGAAGCCATGACCTGGCAGAACCCCGACATCGTCGAACCGATGATCGTCAAGCTCGCGAGGCTGGGCCGCGACGCCCCGCACAACCACCGGCTGCGCAAGCGGCAGCGGCTGGTGGCCAACTACTGGGCGCGCTACTGCGCGAAGAACGAGACGATCGGCTTCTTCGGCCCGGTGAACTGGTTCAGCCTGCGCACCGGCGGCGAGACGCTGCGCATGCGGCCGGGCAAGGCCACGGTCGGCCACGGCGAGCTGTTCCTCGAACCCTGGGCGATCGACGTGCTGGCGGCGACCCTCGCCGCCGACCCCGAGGTGCGCCCGTGGGTGGCGCCCCGCCGCCACCCCACCGTCCACGTCTCAGGCGCCGACGCCAGGACCATGGCGGGGCCGCTCACGCTGTCCCCGGCGCAGGCCCGGCTGATGGCCCTGGTCGACGGCGAGCGCCCGGCGCGGGCGATAGCCGCCGAGTACGGCGCCGCCCCCGAGGAGGTCTACGCCGAGCTGGAGCAGCTCGCCACCATGGGGCTGCTGCTGTGGGACCTGGAGCCGCCGCTGATCCACAACGCCGAGCGCGAGCTGCGCGCCCGCCTGGAGGCCATCGGCGACGTGGACGCCCGCAAGCAGGCGACAGACAAGCTCGACCGGCTCGAACGGGCGCGGGACATGCTGGCCGGCTACCGCGATTTCGACGACCTGATCAGCCTGCACCACAGCCTGGAACGGGAGTTCACGGCGCTGACCGGCGTCGACCCGATGCGGCGCCCCGGCCAGACCTACGGCGGGCGGCGGCTGACCTACCTCGAGTGCGCCAGGGACGTCGAGCTGTCCTTCGGCCCCCAGGTGCTCGAGTCCTGCGCCGAGCCGCTGGCGCTGCTGCTGCTGAGCGCCCGCTGGTTCATGGGCGAGGCGTCGCGGAGGGTGCGCGCGGTGTTCTCCGACGCGTTCGAAACGCTGGGGGTGGACAGCGCCGGCCTGTCCGACCTGGTGTTCGCCAGCGCGGACAAGCTGTTCACGCCGGGTGACCGGCCGGTGGACCACCTGGCGCGCGAGTTCGTGGCGCGCTGGCGCGCCATCCTCGGCCTGGACACCACGGCGCGCCAGATGAGCTTCACCAGCGACGAGCTGCGCGAAAAGGTCGAGGAGGCCTTCCCCGGCCGGGTCCCCGACTGGGGGTTCGCCTGGACCCACAGCGTGGACCTGCTCATCGCCGCCCGCGGCCCGGAGGCGTTCGCGCGGGGCGAGTTCCAGCCCGTGGTGGGCGAGCTCCACGTCGGCTACTGCCCCTTCGAGACGCCGGTCTTCGCCTGGAGCCACCCCGACCAGGACGAACTGCGGGCCATGCTGGCCACGGTCATCCCGGACGACCGGGTGATGCTCAGCCCGGTCAAGGACTTCCCGCGGGTGGCCGCGCGGATCTACCCGTGGGTCAACAACGACCGCGACTGGTGGCTGTGCGTCTCGCCGTTCCCGACCCGCGGCACCGAGCGGCTCCTGCCGCTGTGCGGGCTGGAGGTCCACCGCGACGGCGACCGGCTGGTCACCGGGTTGAGCGGCGGCGACACCTGGTTCGACATCGCCGACGTGCACGGCACCTGGCTGATGTACGAGTTCATGGACGTGTTCAAGCAGATCGTGCGCGGCTACGACCACACGCCGCGGGTCGTCGTCGACACCACAGTGGTGTTCCGCGAGGCCTGGTCGTTCCGCGTCGCCGACCTGGACTGGATCTCCGTACGCAGCGACCCGGAGCATTTCCGGGCCGCCAGGCGCTGGCGGCGGGACCGCGAACTGCCGGAGATCGTGTTCGCCTCGGTCAGCTCGGAGAGCAAACCGGTGTACGTCGACTTCCGCAGCGAGGTGCAGGTGGCCAGCCTGGCCAGGGTGCTGCGCGCCGCCGCCGAGAGCGGCGGCGACGCCTCGGTGACCTTCACCGAGATGCTGCCGGGGCCGGAGCAGTCGTGGCTGGCCGACGCGGCGGGCGAGCACTACACCGCCGAGCTGCGCCTGCTGTTCGTGGACCGCGAGACGGACGGCTGAGCCATGCCGACACCACGACCGACTGCGCGAATTCTTCACTCGAACACCGGCGAGTGCCCGTTCTACAGTGCGCTGCGGACACGCGAGGAGGCAGGGGTGTGAGCGAGACCAGGTCAGAAGCGCACCCCGCCGGACTGGTCGACCGGCTGGAAGCGGTGGGCGTCCAGCTCTGGGCGGAAGACGGTCAGCTTCGCTTCCGCGCGCCCCGCGGCGTGCTGACCGAACAGGACCGGGACGAGCTGCGCCGGCACCGCGCCGCGCTGCTGGAGTATCTGAGCGAGGACGTCGGCCCCGGCCTGCTGGAGCCCGACCCCGAGCACGCGGGCGAGCCTTTCCCGCTCACCGACATGCAGACCGCCTACCTGCTGGGACGCAGCGACGGCCTTGACTACGGCGGGGTGGGCTGCCAGGTCTACCTCGAAGCCGACCTCACCGAGGCTGACCCGCGGCGGCTGCGGGAAGCCTGGCAGCAGCTCGTCGAGCGGCACCCGATGCTGCGCGCGGTGGTAGACGAGCGCGGGTTCCAGCAGGTCCTGCCGGAGGTGCCCGCCTTCGAGCTGCCGGTCGCCGACCTGCGCGGCGAACCTCAGGACCGGGCGGCGGAGAAGGTGACGGCGGTCCGCGAGGAGCTGTGCGGCCGCTCCTACGAGCCGGGCCGATGGCCGATGTTCGACGTCAGGCTGTCGCTGACGGCGGAACGCTCGGTACTGCACCTGTCCTTCGACCTGCTGATCGCCGATTTCATGAGCGTCCAGCTCCTGCTGGACGAGCTGCACCGGCTCTACCACGCGCCGGACGAGGCGCTGCCGGCGCCCGAGCTGACCTTCCGCGACTACCTGGCCGCGCAGCTACGCCTGACGGACCGGCGCGGCTACCGGCGCGCACGCGACTACTGGTGGGCCAGGATCGACGACCTGCCGCCGGCGCCCAAGCTGCCGGTCCGCGCCGACGTGCGCAAGCACGGCCACGCCCGCTTCGACCGATGGCAGACCCGGCTGGACCCCGAGCGCTGGCGGCGCCTGCGCGAGCTGGCGGCCGGGCACGGGCTGACGCCCTCCGGCGTCGTGCTGGCCGCCTACGCGGAGACGATCAGCCGCTGGACCTCGCAGGACGGCTTCACCCTCGCCGTCACCCTGCTCAACCGGCTACCGGTGCACGAGCGGGTGAACCAGCTCGTCGGCGACTTCTCCTCGGTGGACCTGCTGGAGGTACGGCCGGGCGCCGCCGACACCTTCACCGAGGTGGCACGCGCGCTGCAGGCCCGGCTGTGGATGGACCTGGACCACCTGGCCTGCTCGGGCGTGGAGGTGCTGCGCGAGCTCGGCGCGCGCCGCGGCCGGTCCGAGGCGCTGATGCCGATCGTCTACACCAGCGCCATCGCCCTGGACGGGGAGTCGGAGTTCTGGCGGGACGCCACGCTGGTGCGCGGCCTGACCCAGACCCCGCAGGTGTGGCTCGACTGCCAGACACTGGTGGCGGGCGACGCCCTGCTCGTCAACTGGGACGTCCGCGAAGGGATCTTCCCCGACGGGCTGGTGGAGGAGATGTTCGGGGCGTTCGAGCACCTGCTGCACGGCCTGGCCGACCGCGAGGAGCTGTGGGACCGGCCGGTCCTGCTGCCGCTGCCGCCGGCGCAGCAGGAGCGCCGCCGCGCGGCCAACGCGACGGCCGTACCCGGCCTGCCCGCCCACCGGCTGCTGCACGAGCCCGTCGTACGGCAGGCGCTGCGCACCCCCGACCGGCCCGCCGTCGCCGGTTCGTGGGGGAGCCTGAGCTACGGCGAGGTTCTTGACCGGGCGGTGCGCCTGGCCGTCGAGCTGGGCGAACGGGGCGCGGGCCGGGGCACGCCGGTGGCCGTGGTCTCCGACCGCGGCCCCGAGCAGCTCATCGCCGTGCTCGGCGTGCTGCTCGCGGGCGCGTCGTACCTGCCGATCGACACCAACCAGCCCGCGGCGCGACGCGACCGGATGCTGGCCGACGCCGGCGTCACCACCGTGGTGACCCAGGAGCACCTGCGCGAGGCCACGTCATGGCCGGACGGGCTTACCGTGCTCGCCGTCGCCGATCCGCGCGGCGGCCAGGAGCGCGAGGGCGCGGCGGTGCCCGACCTGGCGGCGTTCTGCGACCGGGCGCTGGCCGGGCCCGTCCCCGACCTGGCCTACATCGTCTACACGTCCGGCTCCACCGGGTCGCCGAAGGGCGTGCGGATCAGCCACCGCAGCGCGCTGAACACGGTGGAGGACATCAACCGCCGCTTCGCCGTCGGCCCGGACGACCGCGTGCTCGCCCTGGCCAACCTCGGCTTCGACCTGTCGGTCTACGACCTGTTCGGCCCGCTGGCCGTCGGCGGCTGCCTGGTCGTGCCCGACCACAGCCGGCGGGGCCTGCCCTCGCACTGGGCGGACCTGATCGCCCGGCACCGGGTGACGCTGTGGAACTCGGTGCCGGCGCACCTGCAGATGATGGCCGACCTCCTGTCCGCCTCCGAAGCCGACCTGTCCTCGCTGCGGCTGGCGCTGCTGTCCGGCGACTGGATCCCGGTGAGCCTGCCGGAGCGGATCCGCCGCTTCGTGCCCGGCCTCGAACTGATCAGCCTCGGCGGCGCCACCGAAGGGTCGATCTGGTCGATCTGCTACCCGATCGGCGAGGTGGAGGAGGGCTGGCGCAGCATCCCGTACGGCAAGCCGCTGTCCAACCAGCAGATGCACGTGCTGGACCGGCGCGGGCAGTCCTGCCCGGACGGCGTGCCCGGCGAGATCCACATCGGCGGCGCGGGCGTCGCCGAGGGCTACCTCGACCCGGAGCGCACGGCCGAGCGCTTCGTCGAGCATCCCCGCACGGGCGATCGCCTCTACCGCACCGGAGACCTGGGCCGCTACCTGCCGGACGGCAACATCGAGTTCCTGGGCCGCCAAGACAGCCAGGTCAAGATCCGCGGCCACCGGATCGAGCTGGCCGAGGTCGAGGCCGCGCTGGTCGCCGACCCGCAGGTCGGCAACGCCGCCGTGATCGTGGACGAGGCCGCTGACCGGCGGCTGGTCGCGTTCGTCCAGCCCGCCTCCCAGCCGCCCGCGCGCGAGCTCGCGCCCACGGTGACCGAGACGGCCGCCGCCACCGCCGAGGCCAACGACGGCGGCGTGGACCGGCGGGAGTACGTCGGCTACCTGCGGCGGCTGGACGAGCTGGCGCTGCTGTGCATGCTGCACGCCTTCCAGCGCGACGGCCTGTTCCGCGAACCGGGGCGGACGCACACGATGGAAGAGATCGTCGCCGGGACGCAGGCGCCGTCCCGCCACCACCGCGTGGTGCGGCGCTGGGTCCGGGTGCTCACCGGCCACGGGCTGCTGATCGCGGAGGGGGAGGACCGCTACCGCGCGGCGCTGCAGGCCGAACCGGCCGCCATCGCGGACGGCTGGCGCGAGGTGGACGAGCTGGTCACGCGGCTCGACCCCGGCTCGGCCAAGGTGCACGACTACTTCAAGGCCTCCACCGAGAACCTGCCCGAGGTGCTGCGGGCCGGCACCACCGAGGCCGTGCAGCTGCTGTTCCCCGAGGGCCGGATCGACATCGGCGAGTCGCTGTACAACGTGACGCTGTTCAACCGGTGGGCCAACACGGTCCTCACCTCGGCGGTCACCGCCGTCGCCGCGGCGACGGCCAAGCCGCTGCGCGTGCTGGAGATCGGCGCCGGGGTCGGCGGCACCAGCATGGACGTCATCCCGGCGCTGGCCGAGTACGACGTCGAGTACACCTTCACCGACCTGTCGCAGTTCTTCCTCAACCGGGCCAAGGAGACCTTCGGCGATTACCCCTGGGTGCGCTACGCGATCCTGGACATCAACGCCGACTTCCGCGCCCAGGGGTTCTCGCCCAACTCCTTCGACGTGATCGTCCTCGGCGACGTCTTCCACGCCACCAGGCACGTGGGGGAGAGCGTCGCGGCGGTGCGCGAGCTGCTGGCGCCCGGGGGCTGGCTGCTGTTCGCGGAGATGACGCGCGACCACTACCAGATCATGACCTCGATGGAGCTGCTGCTCGGCCAGGGCGAGGACTTCGCCGACATGCGCCGGGGCCGCGACCAGTCGTTCGTGGCGCACCGGGACTGGCTGCGGGTGCTCGGCGAGGACCTGGTGTTCGCCTTCCCCGCCGAGCAGGACCCCTTCACCGAGATCGGGCTGTACGTCTACGGCTGCCAGGTCAAGACCGATCGGGTGCCGCTGCGGCCCCAGCACGTCACCGAGGCCACAGCCGACCGGCTGCCGCCCGCGATGGTGCCCAGCCTGGTGCAGATCCTGGACCGGCTGCCGGTGGCCGCCACCGGGAAGGTCGACCGGGACCGGCTGCGCACCCTGGTGCCCAAGACGGCGGCGGCCGCCGGGTCCTCGGCCGACGAACCGGCGGACGACCTCGAACGGCGGATCGCGGCCCTGCTGTGCCAGGTGCTCAACCTGCCCGCGGTGGGCCGCTCGCCCGGTTTCTACGAGCTCGGCGGCGACTCGCTGCTGGCTTCGCAGGCGGCGGGTCTGCTGATCGAGCAGATTCCGGAGGCCAAACCCCTGTCGTTCAACACGCTGCTGCGTGTTCTGCTGGAAGGGCCGTCGGTGATGGCGTTGGCCGCGCAGTTGCGAGACGGACCGTGAGCGCGATCGGGGTCCTGGGCGGGTACGGGTCGGTCGGCCGCGCCGCGGTGGCGCAGTTGCGGGCCTGGGGGCTGGGGCCGGTGCTGGTCGCGGGCCGGGATCGGGCGCGGGCGCAGGTCGTGGTCGACGCCGACGACGCCGACGCGCTCGAGCGGTGGTGCTCGACGCTGAAGCTGGTCGTCAACTGCACCGGCTCGCCGCCGGAGAAACGGGCGCCGGTGGCCGCCGCGGCGGCGCGGGCCGGGATCCCCTACCTCGACCCGGACGGCGACGAGCCGCTGCACGAGCTGCTGGCGGGCGGCGCCTATGCCCGGCCGGTGGTGCTGTCGGCCGGGATGCTGCCGGGCCTGAGCGCTCTGCTGCCGCGGCTGCTGGTCACCGAGCCGGGCGCGCGCCTGGTCTGCTACACCGGCGGGCAGGACCGCTTCACGATCGCCGCCGCGGCCGACTACCTGGCCGCGGTGAGCAGGTCGGCCGGCCGCACGTTCGCCGTGTGGCGGGGCGGCGCCCGGGTGGAGCGCGCCGGTGTCCCCGTCCTGGAGGGCGAGGTGCCGTTCTTCTCCGGGCCTGCCAGCGGCGTGCCGTACCTGAGCGCCGAGATGGAACGGCTCGCGCGCCGGCTCGGGCTGGCCGAGCTGGTGTGCTACTCGGTCTTCCCGGGCAGCAGGCTGCGGGAGACGCTGGTCGGCGGCGCGGTGGACGCCGCGGCCGTGGTCAGGGCCAGCGAGCTCGACGCCTTCGGCCGCGCCCGCTACCAGCGGCTGGCCTTCCAGGTGCGCGGCGCGTCCTCGATGCCGACCGTGGTCGTGTCGGGGACGGGGTCGAGCGAGCTGACCGGGGCGATGGCGGCGCTGACGGCCCAGGCCGTCCTGGACGGCGCGATCGGCCCCGGTCTGCACTTCGCGGCCGACGTGCTCGACCCGGCCTGGGCGGAGCGGCGGCTGCGCGCCGGCGACGCGGTGACCGGGCTGCGGGTGTTCGACGCCGCCGACGCGCTGGAGCCGGAGGAGGGCACAATATGAGCCTCACCCTGCCGCCGAAGTACGACGCGGTGGAGCTGGCGGCCCTGGAGGACCCCTACCCCGTCTACCGGCGGCTGCGCGCGGCCGGGCCGCTGTGCCGCGGCGGGCCCGCGCAGTGGGTGGTGACCCGCTACGCCGACGTGGCCGGGCTGGTCGGCGACGACCGGCTCGGCGCGGAGTTCGACCGGGACTACCACCGGATCGCGCTCGGCGACGGGCCACTGGCCGACTTCTTCGGCCGGGTCATGCTCAACCGCGATCCCCCGGCGCACACGGTGCTGCGCCGGCTGCTGGGCCGCGAGTTCACCACCCCCGCCGTACGGCGGCGGCGCGAGCGCATCGACGCGATGGTGGCGGAGCTGTTGGCGCCCGCGGTGCGGGAGGGGCGCTTCGACGCGGTGACGGACCTGGCGGACAAGCTGCCGATCCGGGTGCTGGCCGAGTTCGTGGGCCTGGACCTGGCCGACATCGACGAGGTGCGCCCGCGGGCCAGGACGCTGTCGCAGGCGTTCGCCACCTACCTGGCCGAGCCGGAGCGGGCCGAGACCGTCGAGGCGCTGGTGTGGATGCGGGAGCTGGTGGCCGGGCTGTTCGAGGCGGAGCGCAAGGGGCCGGGCGAGGACCTGATCTCCCGGTTGCGCGAGGTCGATCCGGCCACCGCCGACCGGCGGACGCTCATCGACAACGTGGTGTTCCTGCTGTTCGCCGGGTTCGCGACGACGACCGACCTGCTGTCGAACGGCTGCGCGGCGCTCGCGGCCCGCCCCGACCAGCTCGCGATCCTGCGCGCCGACACCGGTGTGGTGCCCAGGGCGGTCGAGGAGCTGCTGCGGTTCGACGCGCCCGTACAGGTGAAGAGCAGGCTGGTGCACCGGCCGGTCGAGATCGGCGGGCGGGTGGTCAAGCCGGGCCGGGTGCTGGTGCTGCAGCTCGGCTCGGCCAACCACGATGAGACCCGCTTCGCGCGACCGGCTGAGCTGGATGTGACCCGCCACCCCAACCCGCACCTGAGCTTCGGCGGCGGCGGCATCCACCAGTGCCTCGGCGCGGCGCTGGCCAGGGCGGAGGCGGTGTCCGCCTTCACCTTCGTCGCGCGGCGCTTCACCGCCATGGAGCCGGGCGGCCAGGCCGTACGGCGGCACACCCCGAACTTCCGCTCCTACCTCAGCGTGCCGCTCCGGGTCACCCCGTCGTGACCTCGTCCTGGTCGTGTCCGGCCGGGGGAAGGATCTCGCGCGCGTCCAGCTTGCCCGCGACGTAGGCCGTCCACATCTCGCGGCGCTTGGGCTTACCGCTGGTCGTGCGCGCGATCGAGCGGCGCGGCACGTCCAGCACCACGGTGGTGGCGTGCTCGGTCATCCGCCGCAGCGTCGCCTCCGCGGCGGCGGCCCATTCGGGCGTGGGCCGCTCCAGCAGGACCACGCCGGTCGCGCCGCCGGCGGAGGAGCCGAGCAGGACGGTCAGGCGCAGTCGCGGCACGCCCGCGTCGACCAGGGCGCTCTCGACGTCCTCCGCGAACAGCGTGCGACCGCGGACCTTCATGGCGTCGCCGAGACGGCCGATGACGAAGAGCTGCCCGCCGTCCAGGAACCCCGCGTCGCCGGTGTGCAGCGCGCCCTCGTGCCATTCGGTGAGGCCCGCCGGGCTGTCGTCGGCGCGTCCGGTGGCCGCGCCGTCGCGGACGTAGCCCTCGGCGAGCGAGGCGCCGCGCACCACGATCTGCCCCACGTGCCGCTCCGGCAGCTCCACGCCGTCCTCGTCGACGACGGCGACCCGCACGCCGTCCAGGGCGCGCCCGCAGCCGACCACCGGCCGCACGGTGTCGCCTCCGTCCGTCACCGGGCTGCCCAGCCGCACCTCCTGCGGCACGACGGGGAGCGAGGTCGGCTCCTCGCGCAGGGCCAGTCCGGTGACGGCCAGCGTCGCCTCGGCCAGCCCGTAGGCGGGCAGCAGGGCGCGCCGATCGAACCCGGCGGGGGCCAGCAGCGCGGTGAACCGGTCGAGCACGTCGACGTCGATGCGCTCGGCGCCGACGATCAGGGCGCGCCAGCGGGAGAAGTCCATCCCGGTCAGGGGCAGCGCCGACAGGCGGCGCACGATGTACTCCAGCCCGAACGGCGGCATCGCGGTCATCGTGGCGCCGTGCTCGCCGAAGCAGGCCAGGTAGCTCGCCGGGTCGCGGATGAACTCGGCCGGTTCCAGCAGCCACAGGTCGCGCTGCCGGCTGACGGGGGTGAACAGGCAGCCGATCAGCCCCATGTCGTGGTGCACCGGCAGCCACGAGGCGGTCGCGTCACCTTCACCCATCTCCAGCCAGGTGCTGATGGCCGCGACGTTGGCTGCCAGGGCCGCGACCGGCACCCGCACGCCTTTGACCCGCCCGCTCGACCCGGAAGTGAACTGCAGCAGCGCCGCGCCGGCCGGCGGGCCGTCGGCGCGGCCCCCCGCGGCGGCGAGCTCGGCCGCGGTGTGCACGGGGCCGTCGAACTCCAGCCGCTCCACCAGGTTGGCCGCGGTGACCACCAGGGCCGGGCGGGCGACGTCGATGATCGCCCGCAGATGCCGCGCGTACAGGTCGGCGTTCTGGAAGAGGTACGGCGGCGCGACCGGGCAGGGGATCGCCCCGGCGAGCATGACGCCGTACAGCGTGGCGACGAAGTCGGGCCCGGTGCGCTCGATGATGACGACCCGCTCGTCGTGCCGGACGCCCGCCGCCGCCAGCCCCCCGGCGATCTTGCCGGCGAACCCGGCGAGGTCGGCGTACGTCCACCGCTCCCACGCGCCGTCCTGCCGGAACCTGATGCCCTGCCGCGTCGATGGCTCGTCGATCCAGGTAAGGAGCGGGTTGGCGTTCACGTCGGCACTTCCTTCGTGGCGTTGGCCGCAGGGCGATGCGAGTGCGTTAAGGGGCAGGATGTCGGATCGGCGGTCGTTTCGGCATCATGTGCGCTAAACGGTCCGCTGTCGTGAGGGCCCGCTGGGGCTGGCCAAAGTCGATGAGAACGGTGGCGAAGTCTGAATGAGCAGTGAAGCCAAGACCGACCAAGATGTTCGGGCGCGGGTCCGATCGATCATCATTCAAGTGGCACCGAACCCCGAGGGGGTCCAGGCGGGGGAGACCAGGTTGGTCGAGGACCTCGGATACCATTCGCTCGCGCTGCTCGAACTGGGCTTCACCATGGAAGACGAGTTCGACCTGCCGGCCATCGATCAGGCGCAGGTGCAGCACATCGCCACGGTCAAGGAAGTCGAGGACCTGGTCCTGGAGCTGCTGAGGGCCAGCGCGGGCGACGCGGCCTACGGCTGAGCCCCCGTGCTCCCGCTGAGCCCGCGGCTCAGCGCAGGAACGAGGCGGCGTCCAGATCGATCGCATGCATGCCGTGCCTGTTCGCCATCGTGGCGAACAGGCCGTCGCCGCGGTCGGTCCGCACCACCAGCGCCGACGCGACGAGGCTGGTGAGCAGGCCGCCGAAGGCGTAGCGGCGGTAGTCGCGCCAGCAGTCCTCGAAGGACAGCTCGACGCCGTAGCCGCGCAGGGCGCGGATGTAGCGGCGCAGCACGGCCCCTTCGATCGCCCGCCGCCGGTCCGGCTCGACGCTGCCGCCGAGGAAGTAGGCCAGATCGGTGGCTGCGGGCTCGTGGGCGGCGGTCTGCCAGTCCAGCACGGTGATCCGGCCCGTGCCCACCACGAGGTTGTCCGCGCGGAAGTCGCCGTGCACCACCGTGCGCGGGCCGGGACGCGCACGCAGGTAGCGCTCGACGCGCGGAACGAAGAACTCGAGCAGGTCGACGACCTCGGCGTCGAGCCGGTCCCCGAAGCGGCGCAGGAAGCGCGGGTAGATCCGCTGCGCCAGGGAGGCCATCCAGGCGGCGTCCGGGCCGTCATGACGCGGCAGCCAGGCCAGCGAGTCCAGCGCCGGATCGCCCCACATCGGACCGTGCAGCGCCGCGAGCTGGTCCACGGCGCGCTCCGCCTCCTCCGGGCCGCATCCGGTGACCTGGTCGGCGACGTGCCCGTCGACGGCGTCCTCGAGGAGCAGGGTGAACGCCCCGCTCGGCTCGTCGTAGCGGGACAGGTAGCAGCGTGGGCTGCGCACCGGCAGCGTGGGCGCGAGGTGCCGGTAGAAGCGCGCCTCCACCTCGTAGGCGCGGGTGACCTTGGCCGCTGTACGGCTGGCGGGGGAGGCGGCGGCGAGCTTGGCGATGACGGTGGCGGGTCCGGCGCCCGCGGGGCTGTAGTCCAGGTGCAGGCGGTAGGTGTCCGCCATCTGGCCGGTGCCCACCGCGGCGGTGGTCACGCCGGTGACCCGGGCCCCGCCGAGCCGGCGGGACAGGGCGGCCGAGCACCAGCCCGGCGTCATCTCCGCCACCGAGCGCAGCGGCTCCACCGGCGGCAACGGTGCCTGCGAGCGCGTCGGCTCCTCCGTGCGCGCCTCCTCCATGCGTGCCTCCTCCGCGCGCGGCTTCTCCGGGCCCGGTGAATCCACGCCCGGAGGTTCCTGCGGGCGCGGCGCGTTCACAGGGTCAGCGGCAGTTCGTACAGCCCGCGCAGCCCGGCGGCGGGCTTCCACCTGAGCCGGTCGGCGTCGCCGCGCAGGCGCGGGAAGCGCTCCAGCAGCCGCGACAGCGCCGCCGCACCCTCGACGCGCGCCAGCCAGGTGCCGGGGCAGAAATGCGAGCCCAGGGCGAAACCGATGTGCCGGTTGTCGCCGCGGGTCAGGTCGAGCCGCCTCGGGTGCGCGAACTGCGCGGGGTCGTTGTTGGCCGCGCCGATCAGCACGGTGACCGCCCGCTTGGCCGGCACCCGCACGCCGCCGATCTCCAGGTCCTCGCCGGGGATCCGCCACGCCGCCTGGATCGGCGACTCGTAGCGGACGAACTCCTCGATCGCCGCCGGCATCAGGTCGGGGTCGGCGGCCAGCAGCTCGCGCTGGTCGGGGAAGCGCAGCAGGCCGGCCACGGCGTTGCCGATGAGGTTCGTGATCACCTCATGTCCGGCGATCATGAGCATCATGATGAGGACGCGGAGCTGCACCTCGTCGAACTCCCCGGCGAGGTGGTGCTCCAGCAGCCGGGTGATCAGGTCGTCGCCCGGCTCGGCGCGCTTGCGGCGCAACGTCTCGGCGACATACGGGTCGAACTGATGGAAAGCCGCGTTCATCCGGGGGATGCCGGCGCCGTTGATCAGCGGGTCGACCAGCACGAGATAGCTGTCCGACCACTCCTGGAGCCTGGCCGCGTCCTGCGGCGGGAACCCCAGCAGCTCGGCGGCGACCAGGATCGGCAGCTTGGCCGCGAAATCCCCGATCAGGTCGAACTCGGCGCGGGCCGCCGCCTTGTCCAGCAGCTTGTCGACCCAGAACTCCATCCGGGGCCGCAGCGCGCTGACCCGCCGCCTGCTGAAGTCGTACGCGATGGCCTTGCGCATGTGCTGGTGAACCTCGTCCGGGACCGCGCCCAGCGTGTTGTCCAGCGCGTTCTCCTCCTCGGGGGTGAACTTGGCGAGGCGGAAGAACATCTTGCTGCGCAAGGAGGAGTCCTCCTTGCGGTTGGTGCCGTAGCGGCGGTCGGTCAGCGCTTCCGAGGCCAGCTCGTAGCTGCTGATCACGTAGGAGCCGGTCACCCTGCTGCGGTAGATCGGGGCGGCGGCACGCAACCGGTCGAGCTGCCGGTAGGGGTCGCTGATGTAGGCGGGGCTGTAGGGGTTGTACCGGCCGACCAGCGGGCCCATCGGCAGCCGCCATTTCCGGTCCACCGCACGTTGCGCAAGTCCCAGCACAGGAGGGTCCCTTCCCGGCGATCACGGTAGCCCGGTACAGGATGGCCGCGCGCCGCGGCAGGCGGCAAACGTCCCGATCGGTCACCCGACCAGCGCCGGGAGGGTTGCTTGACCGTGATTTTCACCGGCGGCTAGGGTCCGAGGCGATCTGGGAGGCGGTCACCACGTGAAACCTGCCCCATTCGCTTACCGAGCCCCCACCAGCAGCGCGCAGGCCATCGCCCTACTCGCCGAGCACCGAGGCCGGGCCAGGCTCCTGGCCGGCGGCCAGGCGCTGATGCCGCTCCTGGCGAGCAGGCAGGTGCGCAGCCCGCTGCTGATCGACCTCAACCGGGTGCCCGACCTCGCGTTCGTGAGCCGCGCCGAGCGGCTGCGGATCGGCGCGCTGACCCGGCTCCGCCGACTTGAGGCCGACCCGGTGGTGCGGGCGGGCGCGCCGCTGCTGGCGGCGGCGGCCGCGCTGGCCGGACCGGTCCAGGTGCGCAACCGGGCCACGCTCGGCGGCGCGCTGGCCCACGCCGACCCCGCGGCCGAGCTGCCCGCGGTCGCGGTGGCCCTGGATGCCCGCGTCGAGCTGCGCGGATCCGGGGTACGGCACCTGCCGGCCGCCGACTTCTTCCGCGGCGCGCACCAGACCGCCCTGGACGACGGCGAGCTGCTGGCCGCCATCGAGTTCCCCCTCCGCGAGGCGGCCTTCGCCATCGAGAAGATCCCCGCGCGGCCCGGCCACGCGCTGGCCGGAGCCGTGGTGGTGCTCGGCGGCGAAGACCGCAGGCTGGTGCTGTTCGGCGCCGGGCCCGTCCCGCTGCGTCCGGCGCGGGCGGAGGCGGCACTGGCCGGGGGTGCCGCGCCCGCCGAGGTGGCGGAGGCGGCGATGGCCGACCTGGACGCCGCGGGCGTTCCCGAGGACGTCACGCGCGCCCTGGCCCGGGGCGCGCTGACCAGAGCGCTGGACCGGGCACGGGCGACGGCACGAAACCAGGTGGACCATGGCTGAGCGCATGACCGTCGAGATGAAGGTGAACGGCCGGCCGGTTCGCGCCGAGGTCTCGCCCCGCACCTCGCTGGCCGACTTCCTGCGCGAGGAGCGCCGCCTGACCGCCACCCAGCTCGCCTGCGAGGAAGGCGTGTGCGGCGCGTGCACGGTGTCGATGGACGGCGCCACCGTGCTGTCCTGCCTGGTGCTCGCGGTGCAGGCCGAAGGCGCCGAGGTATGGACGGCCGAGGGCCTGGACGGCGCCGCGGCGCCGCTGGCCGAAGCCCTGCACGCCGAGCACGGCATCCAGTGCGGCTACTGCACGCCCGGCATCCTGATGCGGGGCGGTGAACTGCTCAAGGAGCAGCCGGCGCCGAGCGAGCGGGACATCCGGCTGGGGCTGTGCGGGAACCTGTGCCGCTGCACCGGCTACGCCGGGATCGTCGAAGCGGTGGCCGCCGCCGCCGACCCGGCCGCCGCGCCGGGCGAGCGGGGGGCGGCGCCCGCGCGGCGGGAGGACGAGCGCCTGCTGGCCGGGCGCGGCGAGTTCGTGAACGACGTGTCGCCGCCCGGAACGCTGCACGTCGCGTTTCTGCGCAGCACCGTCGCCGCGGGCCGGATCACCCGCCTGGAGACGGGCGCGGCGCGGGCGCTGGAGGGCGTTGTCGCGGTCTTCACCGCCGCCGACCTGAACCCGCGCGCCGGCGACATGCGGCCCACGCCGCTGCTGAATGCCGCAGAGCCGCCGCTGCTGCCGCTGGCGGCCGACCGGGTGCGTTTCGCCGGGGAGCCCCTGGCGCTGGTCGTGGCCGGGGACCGCTACCTCGCGGCGGACGCGGTCGACCTCATCGAGGTCGAGATCGAGCCGGAACCCCCCGTCCTGGACCCCGGCGGCGCGGTGGAGGACACCGACCGGCTGGTGTACGCCGAGACCGGGTCGAACCTCTACCAGGAGCTGACCTCTCCGATCAGGCCCAAGCTCCGCCGCGCCCTGGAGGACGCGCCGCAGGTCGTGCGCGCCACCTCCCGCCAGCAGCGCCAGGCCAACGCGCCGCTGGAGACCCGCGGCGTGGTCGCCTCCTACGACCCGGACACCGGGGAACTGGTGGCCTCCCTGTCGACGCAGAACCCGCACGAGGCCAAGCTGGCCATCTCCCGGGTCAGCGGCGTGCCCGCCGAGCAGGTCAGGGTCACCGCCCGCGACGTGGGCGGCAGCTTCGGGCTGAAGGTGTGGACCGGCCGCGACGAGCTGACCGTGGCGCTGGCCGCCCGCGTGCTCGGCCGTACGCTCAAATGGATCGAGACCCGGCAGGAGAACCTGACCGCCTCCGGCCACGCCCGGATGGACGTCGGCGAGGCGACCTTCGCGCTGGACGAGCAGGGCCGCATCCTCGGCTGCCACCTCGACCACCTCGAAGACACCGGCGCCTACCCGCTCGGCGTGGTCGGCAAGGCGGGCCCGTTCGTCGGCATGGTGTTCACCGGCCCCTACCGCATCCCCCTGCACGCCTTCCGGTTCCGCTCGGTGCGCACCAACACCTGCCCGCGCGGCGCCTATCGAGGGCCGTGGGCGTTCGCCACGGTCGCCCGCGAGCAGATGCTGGACGAGGTGGCCCGCGCGGTGGGGATGGACCCGCTGGAGCTGCGCCGCCGCAACGTGCTCGGCCCCGACGAGCTGCCTTACACGATGCCGACGCGGCTGGTCCTGGACCACGTGACCCCGGCGCAAACCTTGGAGGAGGTCGCCGCGCGGCTCGACTACCCGGAGGTACGGCTCCGCCAGCGCCGCCTGCTGGCCGAGGAGGGCCGCCTGATCGGCGTCGGGATCGCGATCGGCCTGGAACCCTCCAGCATCGGCACGATGCAGCCGATCGACCGCGACACCGCGCGGCTGCGGGTGGAGCTCGACGGCACGATCACCGCCTACCTCGCGACCGGCGCGGGCGGCCAGGGCGTGGAGACGACGATGGCCCAGGTCGTGGCGGCCGAGCTGGACGTGGACCTGGACGCCGTCCGCGTCGTGCAGGGCGATACGGACGCCACGCCGTACGGCAGGGGCACCGGCGCGAGCGGCACCGCGGTGATCACCGGCAGCGCCTGCCGGGCCGCCGCCGCCGAGTTGCTGACGATGGCCAAGGAGCTGGCGGCCGAGCACCTCGGGGTGCCGGCCGAGCGGGTCGAGCCGCGCAGGGGCGTGCTCGCCGACCGGCAGGACCCCGGCGCCGCGGTGTCGTGGGCCGAGCTGGCCAAGACGGTCTCCGCCCATGGGCCGGGCGAACGGCTCGAGGCTCTGGGCCGCTACAAGGCGCCCCCGATGACCTGGTCCAACGCCTGCCACGGCTGCGTGGTGGAAGTCGACCGGGAGCTCGGGACGGTGCGGATCGAGAGATACGTCGTCGCCGAGGACTGCGGCAGGATGATCAACGCCAAGGTGGTCGAGGGCCAGATCGCGGGTGGGGTGCTGCAGGGCATCGGCGGCGCGCTGCTGGAGGAGGTCCGCTACGACGCGCAGGGCAGGCCGCTGACCAGGGGGCTGGCCGAGTACGCCGTCCCGACCACGCTTGAGGCACCCGCGATCGAATTCGTCCACATCGAGACGCCCTCCCCGACGCCGGGCGGCCACAAGGGCATGGGCCAGGGCGGCGCGGCCGGCGCGCTGGCGTGCGTGTTCAACGCGGTCGCCGACGCCCTGGCGCAGGTCGGTGCGCGCGTCGACCGGACTCCGCTGGACCCGGCGCGCATCCTCACCGCGTTCGCCGAAGCCGGCTCCCGATCGCCGCGGCCAGCCGCTCGGCCACCATCACCGTCGTGAGGTAGGGCGGCACGCCGCACGGCACCGGCATCACCGCGGCGTCCGCCACCCACAGCCCCTCCACCCCGAGGACGCGCCCCTCCTCGTCCACCACGCTGCCCGGCTCGCCCTCGGGCCCCATCCGGCAGGTGCCGGAGGGGTGGTACAGCACCCGGCAGCGCTCGCGCAGCCACCCGTCCAGGTCGGCGGGCGGCCGCGCGGGGCCGCCGTCCGCGACCTCGCGGAAGGCGGGATGGGCCAGCAGCTCGGCGGCGTGCCGTACGGCCCGGCCCAGCCGCTCCAGGTCCCGGCGGTCAGCCAGCAGCCGCAGGTCGAGCAGCGGGTGGTCGGCCGGGTCCGGGCTGCGCAGCCGCACGCTGCCGGTGGACTCCGGCCGCATGAGCGAGACCAGCAGCCCGCCCGCTCCGGGCCCCGCCGTCCGGTCCATCGGGAGGATCTGCAGGTCGTCGGCGTGGCCCGGCCCTGAGGGCAGGCGCAGCAGGTAGCAGCCGGAGTCGGCCCGCGCGGCCAGCGCGGAGGCGGCGGCGGTCAGCCGCAGGTCCAGCAACGCCGCGGGGTGCTCGCCCAGCCCGGCCCCGACGCCGGGCAGCGCGGCGACGACTTCGATGCCCAGCGCGGCGAGATGGTCGTCCGGGCCGACTCCCGAGCGCATCAGGATGGCGGGGGAGTGCACCGCGCCGGCGCACAGCACCACCGCCGGGGCGGCGACCACCTCGCGGTGCCCGTCGCCCGCCAGCTCGACGCCGCTGACCCGGCCGGAGGAGAACAGCACCCGCGACACCGTGTGCCGCCCGGCGACCCGCAGGCGTGGGCGGTCCCTGGCCGGTTCGAGGAAGCTGTCGTTGCTGGAGGCGCGCACGCCGTCCCTTCGATGCCAGGCGGTCGGGCTGATCCCGGTCGCGCCTTCGGCGTTGAGGTCGGGGTGCTCGGCATGGCCGAGGCCGGTCGCGGCCTCATGCAGCGCGGCGCTGACCGGACCGCGTACGCCCATGGGCCGCCGGGAGACCGGCACCGGGCCGCGCGCACCGTGGCCCGGCTCGTCGCCGAAGTCCAGGTCCCGTTCGAGCGCGGCGAACAGCGCCCGCACCTCGGGCCAGGACCAGCCGGAGCAGCCCGCGCGCACCCAGGCGTCGAAGTCGGCCCTGGTGCCGCGGACCGCGAGCTGGCCGTTGATCGCCGAGCTGCCGCCCGCGCCCCGCCCGCACACGTAGGGCCGCAGCGGCTGCTCCGGCGTGAGCCGAGCCGGCAGCTCCGGCCAGCGCAGCGCGCGCGCCGCCAGCGCGCGGCCGATGTCGGCGCCCCGTACGGCGCGCGGAGTGTCGGCGCTGCGGTAATCCTCCCCGGCCTCCACCAGCAGGACCTCGTCCGCGCCCGAGGCCGACAACCGGGCGGCGACCACAGCGCCCGCCGCGCCGGCGCCCACTACCACGACGTCGGCGGAACGCGGAACCGCGCAGTCTCCCGCAGGCACGCCGCCCATCATGGCGCCGGAAGCGCCGCGCGGACCAGACTGACCGCGATACGTGAGAGCAGCCCCTTGCCGCGCGAAGGGAACCCCCACCATGCGTGACGTCCTCGATCAAATCCTCGAATGGTATGACGGCGGTACGACGTTCGGGCTGGCGACCGTCGTCAACACCTTCCGCAGCGCGCCACGGCAGCCGGGCGCGGCGATGGCGGTCTCGGCGCAGGACGAGGTCGTCGGCAGCGTCTCCGGCGGGTGCGTGGAAGGGGCGGTCTTCGAGATCGCGAAGCAGGTCGTCGAGACCGGTGAGCCGTCGTACGAGGAGTTCGGCTACAGCGACGACGACGCGTTCGCCGTCGGCCTGACCTGCGGCGGGATCCTGCACGTGTACGTGGAGCAGGTGAACAGGCAGACCTTCCCCGAGCTGCGCGAGATCGCCGAGTCGGTGGAGGCGCGTGAGCCGGTCGCGGTGGCGACCGTCGTCGGCGGCGAGGGGAAGATCGGCTCACGGCGGGTGATCTGGGGCGACCGCGCCTCGGGCTCGCTGGGGTCGTCCGGGCTGGACTACGCCATCGACGACGACGCCAGGGGCATGCTGGCCCAGGGCATCACCGGGCAGCGCCGCTACGGGCTGGAGGGCCAGCGCCGGATGGAGGAGGTCGCGGTGTTCGTGCAGGCGTTCGCGCCGCCGCCGCGGATGCTGGTGTTCGGCGCCATCGACTTCGCGGCGGCCGTCGCGCGGGTCGGCAAGTTCCTGGGCTATCACGTGACCGTGTGCGACGCGCGCGGGGTATTCGCCACGGCCAAGCGCTTTCCCGACGCCGACGAGGTCGTGGTCCGCTGGCCGCACGACTACCTCAAGGACCTCACCGTGGACGAGCGGACCGCGATCTGCGTGCTCACCCACGACCCGAAGTTCGACGTGCCGCTGCTGCAGGTCGCGCTGCGTACCCCCGCCGGTTACATCGGCGCGATGGGCAGCAGGCGCACGCACGACGACCGCACGGCCAGGCTGAAGGAGGCCGGGATGAGCGAGGAGCAGTTGGCCCGGCTGCGCTCGCCCATCGGGCTGGACCTGCACGCGCGGACGCCGGAGGAGACGGCGGTGGCGATTGCCGCCGAGCTGATCCAGGCCCGCTGGGGCGGCTCCGGCCAGGCCCTGACCAGGACGCAGGGCCGCATCCACGGCCCGGCCAGCTGAGCGGCGAGGCGGCTGCCTGAAGGGGCGGCGCGGGGTGCCCGCGGCGCGCGAGTGAGGAAATGCCTCACTCAGGCGTGCCGCCCCTGGCGCTGCGGCACGTTGCGCTCCCGCCACCCGATCCCGTGCCGTACGGCGTCGTCCCGTTCCCTGCCGGCCGGTTCGGTGACGGCCCGCACCCTGGTCATCGCCCGCCGCAGCCGGCTCAGCCTGCCATCGGGAGCGCGCAGCTCGATCGTGACGTGCGCGATGTCGGAGAACTCCAGCACGGTGCCGTTCATCCGCAGCGAGTCCGCGCCGGCGACCACGTCGTCGACGGGCCGCGGCGAGTCGCCCGGCGCCAGGAGGTAGCCGTCGGGCGGGATCCGGCCGCGGGCGTCCAGGTGGGTGGCCTGGAAGCGGGTGCCGTCGGAGAGCCGGCCCGCGCACCAGGTCCAGCCGATCCGCCACCAGTCGCGAACCCCCCAGGAGTGATCCCGCTGGCCCGGGCCCTCCACCGGGAACGCGGCGCCGCCGAGGGCGACCTCGCCGACCGCCCAGCCGGACTGCTCCATCCGGCTGCCGCGCGCGTAGCCGTACGGGGGAGCCTGCTCCCGCCAGGTGAGATCCAGCCCGAACCCGTCGCCGCCTGCGGTCAGGCGCCAGCCGCCGTCTCCCGGCTCGACCCGGAACCGCAGCGCCGGATCGTCCGCCGTCCACGGCAGGTCGCGGCCGTCGGTCAGCGGCACCTCCAGCGCGTATCCCGTCGCGCGGTCACCCGCCACGACGTAGGCCCAGTACCAGCGCCGTCCGAGCAGGGGATAGTCGCCGACCCGCACGAAACCGCCCGCGGTGCCGTCGGCCGCGGCGAAGTCGAAATACCACGACTCGCCCCACAGGCGGTCGGTGCCCGGCTGGTGCAGGCGCGCCGGGGTCGCGCCGCCGGCGGGCGGCGCGGCGTCCCTGTCGAGGTCCATGTCGAGCACACCCTATGGTCGAGCACGCCCCGCTGTCGGGGACGCCGGCGTGGACAGGCGGGCGGATGAGCGAGGCGGATGAGCGGGCGGACGGGCGGGCATTGTGGCGGGCGGCCGATCCTGCTGGAATGCGACCGTGTGTAACGGCAGCCTGAGGCCCCTGGGCGAGCCGTCCGGGCGCGCCGCGTCGTTGGTCTGTTGCCCGCACGCGGGCGGGACGGCCGCGTTCTTCCGGAGCTGGCCGACCTGTTTCCCCCCTGATATCCAAGTCGTGCCCGTGCAGTACCCGGGCCACGGCGACCGGCTCGACGAGTCGTGCCTGGACGACGTGCACGAGCTGAGCGCCCTGCTTGCCGCCGAGGTGGCGGACCTGCCGGGGCTGATCCTGTTCGGGCACAGCTTCGGCGCCGCCGTCGCCTTCGAGGCGGCGGTACGGCTGAGCGCCGCCGGCACGCCGCCGCTGGCCGTCTACATCTCCGCCAGAGGTGCCCCGCACCACGACCTCGAACGGGTCCGGCCGCCGCGCACCGACGCGGCGATCTGGCAGGAGATGGAACGGCTCGGCGGGACGCCGCCGGAGATCGCGGCCGCCCCCGAGTGGCGCGAGTTGCTGACGCCGATACTGCGCGCCGACTTCCACGCCGATGCCGACTACCGGCCCAGCCCTACCCGGCTGCCCTGTCCGATCACGGTCCTGCTGGGCGAGGACGACGCGGACCTGCCGGCCGCCTCGATCGAGGCCTGGCGGGAGTACACCGCCGCGGAGTTCACCGTCCGGGTGTTCCCCGGCGGCCACTTCTACCTGGCCGACCACGTCCCCGCCATCGCCGCGCAGGTGGCAGGGCAGCTGGCGGCGCTGCGCTCCCCGTCGCCCCGCGCCGGCGGGGGCGGCGCGCGGTCGTCCACGTCCGGGGGCACCCCGTGATCGACGCTGCCGAGCTGAGCGTCCGCGAGCTGCGCGAGATCGACCTGCTCGATCCGAACACGTTCGTCGACTACGACCTGACGTCCCTGTGGCGGAGCCTGCGTCACCAGAGCCCGATATTTCGGCATCCGCACGGGTTCTGGGTGCTGACCCGGTACGCGGATGTGGTCGCCGCCTACAAGGATCCCCGGTTCGGCTCCGACGGCGGCAACGTGCTGTCCACGCTGATGGCGGGTGGCGACTCGGCCGCGGGCGCCATGCTGGCGGTCACCGACGGGCCGCGCCACCGGCGCCTGCGCACCGCGCTCGTCGACGCGCTGCGGCCCAGGACGATGAACGCCCTGGCGGAGCCGCTGCGGGCCCGCACCGGCGAGCTGGTGCGGGCGATGACCTCGGGCCGGCCGTTCGACTTCGCCACCGAGATCGCCGAACGGCTGCCGATGGGCACGATCTGCGACCTGATGGGCATTCCGGCAGGCGACCGCGCCGAGCTGCTGGAGTGGAACAAGCAGGCGCTGAGCTCCGACATCGCCGGCACGACCGAGGCCGACGCCCAGCTCGCCCGCGGCGAGATCCTCCTGTATCTCAGCGACCTGGTGCAGGAGCGCCGCGAGCGGGCCGGGACCGACGTGGTCACCGAGCTGGTCGCGCACCGGCCGGAGGACGGGGAGCCGCTGAGCGACGAGGAGATCGTCTACAACTGCTACAGCCTGCTCATCGGCGGGGACGAGTCGAGCCGGATGTCCGCCGTCTGCGGGGTGCTGGCCTTCTGCGAGCGGCCCGAGGCCTGGCGCCGGGTGCGGGACGGCGAGGTCGGCGTGGACTCCACGGTCGAGGAGATCCTGCGCTGGACCACCCCGGCGATGCATGTCGGGCGGCGGGCCAGGGCCGAGGCCGAGGTCGGTGGCCACCGCATCGCCGAAGGCGACATCGTGACGCTGTGGAACAGCTCCGCCGACCGCGACGAGACGGTCTTCCCCTCACCCGAGACCTTCGACCCCGCACGGCGGCCGAACCGCCACCTCGCCTTCGGGTACGGGCCGCACTTCTGCGTCGGCGCCCAGCTCGGCAGGCTCGAACTGAGGATCCTGCTGGAGGCGCTGCGGGAGTCGGTCACCGAGATGACGCCGGCGGGCAAGCCGCGCCGGATCTACTCCAACTTCCTGTACGGCTACAGCACCCTGCCCGTGGTGTTCACCTGACATCCCTCACGCCACGGTGGCCAGGAGCTCCCGCACCAGGCGCATGAACCCGGCGAAGTCGCCGCGGTGGAGCTCGTGCCCGCTGCCCGGAAGCTCGCCCGCGACGCAGTGGCCCGGCAGGCACTCGCGGGCGAGCTGCCAGTCCGCGTCGCTCAGCATGCCGCCGCGCCGCGGATCGCCGCGCAGGACGAGCGCCGGAACCTTCACCCGCGCCAGGAGCGGGAGCAGCGGGCCCGCGGCGGCGCCCTCGTCGATTGCGCTGAGGTAGACCTGCACGTCGGCCCCGCGCAGCTCCTCCAGCAGGCTCTCCCGGTCGACCGGATGCCAGTCGCGGCAGACCAGGTCCACCCACTTCGCCACGTACTCCGGCGAGCTGCGCATCATCCGCAGGAAGTCGCGCACCACCGGCTGGGTCGCCGTGGCCGCCATGTCGGGCGGCAGCTCCTCCAGCACCAGGCCGCTCAGCACCGGCGGCACCCGGTCGGCCACCGCGCCGGTCGCCAGGGCGAGCGCCGCCGCGCCGCCCCAGCAGTGCCCGATCAGCAGGGGAGCGTGGACGCGCAGGGCGCGGAGGAAGTCGTCCAGGTCGCCGGCGACCTCGCGCAGGCCGTACGACCCGGCGGGCGGTCGGACGCTGGCGCCGCTGCCACGCAGGTCGACGGCGAGCACGTCCATCCCCGCCGCGCCCAGCGCCGCCCCGACGCGGGCCCATGTAGCCCAGGTGCCGCCGTTGCCGTGCACCAGGACCGCGCTGGGAGCCGGGACCTCCGGCGCCCACCTCCGGTAGTGGAACCGGCCCGCGGGCAGGTCGACGTAGTGGGACGTCCCGGAATCGGCGACGGAGCCGAGATCCTGAGTCATGCTGCCGCCCGGCCCGCGCTCAGGCGAACCGCTCACTGGGCGGCCTTCGCCTGGCCGCCGTTGGAGCGGACCAGCTCCGCGATGCTGCGCACGTCCTGGAAGTTCGAGGCGTTGAGCTGATCCGGCGGGATCTGGGAACCGAGCTCGTCGTGGATGAAGCCGACGAGCCTGGCGGTCTTGAACGAATCGAGCACGCCCCACGCGAGCAGCGGCGTCTGGTCGGTCAGCTCGCCCGCGGGATCGCCGTCGAGGAACTGCGTGCGGATGAACACCAGGAGGTCGGACACGATCTGGTCGTCGGCCACCTTGCTTCCCTTCCTGCTACCGCCCGGCGGCGGGGTGGTGATTGGCTCGCCGGCCGAGTGCGGCGCGGTCGACTTTTCCGTTCCCGGTGCGGGGCAGCCCGGCCACCAGGTGGATCCGATCGGCGATCATGTAAGGAGGAAGGCGCTCCGCGCTGTGCCGCTTGAGCGCCAGCAGCCCCGGCGCCCGGCCGCTCACCGGCACCACGAACGCCTCCAGCCGTGCGTCATCGCCGTCCCCCACGACGATCACCGCGGCCTCGTCGACCTCCGGGTGGGCGGCCAGCGCCGCCTCGACGTCGCCCAGCTCCACCCGGCACCCGCGCACTTTCACCAGGTGGTCGCGCCTGCCGAGGTAGTCGAAGCCGCCGTCCGGCAGCACCCGGACGATGTCACCCGTGGGATAGGGCCCCTTCTGCGGGTCGCGCCCCCAGTAGCCGAGCATCACCGTGGGCCCCTCCACCCACAGCTCGCCCTCCTCGCCCGGCCCGGCCCGGTCGCCCTCGCTCGTGAGCGCCCACACGGTGTCGCCGCCGGCCGCCATGCCGATCGGCGCCGGGCGGTCGCGCTCCAGGTCGGCGGGCCCGACCTGGTGGAAGGTGCACACGTTGGTCTCGGTCGGGCCGTACAGGTTGAGCAGCCGCGCGGAGGTCCACGCGGCCAGCTCGCGCAGCTTGGTGATGGGGAAGGGCTCCCCGGCGAACAGTACGGCGCGCAGCGCGCCCGGCGCACGCCGCTCCAGCAGGCCGCCCTCGCGGATCATCAGGGTCAGCGCGGACGGGACCGAGTACCACACGCTGATCCGCTGCTCGTGCAGCAGCTCGACCAGGCGCCTGGGCGAGTAGGCGAGGCCGTTGGGGACGAGGTGGACCAGGGCTCCGGCGCGGAAGGCTGCGTAGATGTCCAGGACCGACAGGTCGAAGGACAGCCCCGCGTGGTTGGCGAAGCGGTCCTGCGGGACCGCGGCCAGCTCGGCCGCCGCCCAGTCCACGAACGCGCGGGCGTTGCCGTGGCTGATGGACACGCCCTTCGGCACGCCGGTTGAGCCCGAGGTGTAGAGGATGAAGGCCAGGTCATCGGCGCCGGCCGTCTCGTTGACCGTCTCGTTGACCGGCTCGTTGACCGGCTCGTTGACCGGCTCGGGGCCGCCGGGCGCCGCCGCCGTGGCGAGATCGAGCGTGCCGGGTGCCGCGCCGTAGTCGCCGGCCGCCCGCAGCAGCGGGCCGTCCCCGCACAACAGGCGCGCGTCGCAGTCGCGGATCACGGTCGCGGCGCGGGCGGGCGGGGTGGCCGGGTCCAGCGGGACGTAGGCGGCGCCGAGCCGCAGGACGGCCTGCATCGCCGCCACCACGTCCGGCGACTTCTCCGCCCAGATGGCCACGCGATCGCCCCTGACGACCCCGGCCTCGCGCATCACGGCCGCGAGCGCGTTGGCTCGGCGGTCCAGCTCGGCGTAGGACAGCTCGCCTCCGGCCCCGGCCACGGCGGGCCGGTGCGGGTGGCGGGCCGCCGCGTCGATGGCGAGCTGGTGCAAGGTCATAGCCCGGCCCCGTTGGCGATGATCTCCCGCTGGATGTCGCTGGTGCCGGAGAAGATGACGCTGGGCACCGAGTCGCGTAGCTGCGCCTCGCTGCCGGTGCCCGACAGGTAGCCGGGGCCGCCGAAGATCTGGACGGCGTCCAGGCTGTTGGCCACCGTCGCCTCCGAGACCGCGAGCTTGGCCAGCGCGGTCGCCTGGGCGTCGGACCGCTCCCGGTCCAGCAGCCAGCAGGCCCGGTAGAGCAGCAGCCGCGCCGACTCCAGCCGCTGGGTCATGGTGGCGATCCGGTGCGAGACCGCCTGGAAGGCGCCGATCGGCCTCCGGAACTGGCGCCGCCGCTTGGCGTGGGCCACGCACTCGTTCAACTGGCGGCGCATCTGGCCCAGGTAGAGGGCGAACAGGCAACCGCGCTCCCAGCTCATCGAATGCTTGAAGATCGCGTTGCCCTGGCCCTCCGCGCCCAGCCGGTAGCGCACCGGCACCCGGCAGTCGGCGAACTCCACCCGCCCGGCGGGGCAGGCGTGCAGGCCCATCTTGGTGAACGGCTCGCCGACCGTGACACCCGGCAGGTCTCTGGGTACGGCCAGCGCGGTCTGGCCCAGGAAGCCGGCCTTCTCGTCAGAGGTGCCGTAGACGACGAACACGTCGGCCGCCGAGGCGTTGCTGACGAAGGACTTCACGCCGTGCAGCACGTAGTCGCCGCCGTCGCGGACGATCGTCGTGCCCAGCGTCCCGATGTCGGACCCTGCCGCGTCCTCCGTCATCGCGTTGGCGGCGACCAGAGTGCCGGCGGCCATGCCTTCCAGCAGTTCGGCGCGCACGGGGTCGGTGCCGAAGTCGCGCACCGGGACCGCGCAGGCCAGCAGGTGGGCGCCGATCGCGAAGGCCAGGCCGGAGTCGGCCCCGCCCTCGGTGAAGGCTTCCAGGCAGAGCGCGGTGTCCAGCGCGCCCAGGCCGCCCCCGCCGTACTTCGACGGCAGGCACAAGCCCGTCATGCCCAGGCTCGCGGCGGCCAGCCATTCCTCGCGGGAGAACGGGACACGCGGTCCGACCAGGTCTTGAACCTGCCCGCGGACACCCGCGAGCACTTCTTCGTAGCGCCTGCGCTGTGCTTCGCTGAAGTCGAAATCCATGCTTTGCACCAACTCGTCCGGAGCGGAGAAGGACACGGTGGCCGACAGGACGTTGGCAATCTGGCACAGCGTTCTCCGTCTGTCGAGCGTGTCGGTCGGCTCCTATGGAGGCGGGGCGCGGCATGCCATGATGGGGCCGAAGGATCAGGTCCGAAGGAGGGCACGGTTTTGTCCGAGCGATCGAAAGCGCCCGCCGACGACCCGTACGGCGGTCGGCGCCCGACCAGTCACGAGCGGCAGTCGGGGGAGCCGTGGGACGCGTCCTACCAGGACGGCCCCGCGCCGTGGGACATCGATGGTCCGCAGCCGGCGCTCGTCCGCCTGGCTTCCCGAGGCGGCCTCGCCGGCACGGTGCTCGACGCGGGCTGCGGCAGCGGCGACAACACCCTCCACGTGGCCTCGCTGGGCCTGCGGGTGCTGGGCGTGGACGTGGCGGAGACCGCCTTGGAGCAGGCCAGGGCCAAGGCCCGCGAGCGCGGGCTGGAGGCCGAGTTCGCCGTGGCGGACGCGCTACGCCTGGGGGATCTGGGGCGCGAGTTCGATACGGTGCTGGACTCCGGTCTCTTCCACACCTTCGACGGCGAGGAGCGGTCGGAGTACGTCTCGGGCCTGGCCTCGGTGACCGCGCACGGCGGCACCCTGTACGTGCTGTGCTTCAGCGACGAGGGGCCAGAGCCGGGGCCGCACCCCGTCAGCCGGGAAGAGCTGACGGCGGCGTTCTCCTCCGGGTGGAGCATCGCCGCCATCGAGCCCGAGCGGGTCCTGACCAGGCGTCACCCCGACGGTGCGCCCGGCTGGCTCGCCACGATCAAACGGATCTAGCCGGCCTGCGCCGCCCCCTCCTGTCCCATAAGAAGAGAGCGAAGGGTGTTGACGATGGGAACCTCCGAGTCCTGGCAGCGGCCGACCGTGACGCCGAGGATCATCACCGGCGACCCGGCCGGGCTTGTCGGCTTCCTCAAGGAGGTGTTCGGCGCTCAGGGCGAGATCGAGGGCGAACGGCCGGTCGAGATGCGGTTCGGCGATTCGCTCGTCATGGTGAGCGACGGCGGGGGAGTGCACGCGGACACGCCCGCCTTCCTCATCGTCTACGTCGACGACACCGACGCCGCCTTCGCCCGCGCCGTGGCGGCCGGGGCGGCGGTGCAGGACAAACCGGATGACATGCCGTGGGGCGACCGGCGCGCCACCGTCCGCGACAAGTGGGGCAACACCTGGCAGATCGCGACGTCGCGCCACTGACCACTCCTGCCCGTGCGTAGGGCCACTGCGTCGGCTTCGCCCCGCGCGACCGCCGCCGCACCCGCTGCCGCAACGGGGTCGGCGCGGCACCCGAGATCGGGCATGTCCCTGAGCCGCCTGCGCGACGTGATACCGAGTTCGCGGAAGATGTCGCGCAGGCGGCCGGGTCGTCGGTCAACCACCGGATGACGACGTGGTTCGCCGTGCAGCCGCCGGAGGTCGTCGCTCGACCCGGTCGCGCGTCTCGGGCCGCACCGAGACGAAACCGCTGGCCCCGATCATGAGCGGGAAGTAATACAGGCCGATCTCGCCCCAGACGAACGTGAGCACGGTGAGAACCACCGCGCCGACGGCCCCGGCCACACCACGCGCTCTGGCGGGCAGCGCGAACGGCACGGCCGCGATGAGCGCCGGTAGCAGGGTGAGCATCGCGAGCCCGGGGCCGTATCGCTGCATGATGCTCTGCCCGTCGGGGCCCGCCTCGGCCAGGTCCAGTGCCAGCGCCGTAGACCGCAGCAGGAAGCTCACGCACACGGCGGTCAGCACGCCAAGTGCCACTGCGACCACGCGTAGGGACCGGCTGACACGCGCCGCGTGGTCCAGGGCGCCATCCGGAAGTGCGAGCTCATCGCGCGTCTGCCCCGCCACGGCCTGCGAGCGAGCAGTGGGCCCGGAGACGGTTACGGCGCGACGACCGCCCAATCCCCACTTATCGGCACATCAAGATCCTTTCCTGGATAGGGTGCGTCTGCTCTGTCCAGGCGGCGAGGAGTCGGTTCACATGTGGCGGTCACGCGGGTTCCGGCTCTGGACGGTCGCGACCGCGATGACGCTGCCGCCTCTGGCGTTGTGGTTACTCCCCGAGTCGGTGCTCGTCGAGTCGGTGCTCGTCACCGACGCCCTGCTGGTCGACCCGCCCACCTGTCCGGGCCTTGAGTTCCAGACCGAGGTCTACTGGCCGTCGACAGCGGCGGCGCTCCTGGGGTGGAACGTCTTCGCCGGCCCCCTCGCCTTCGCGTTCTGGCTGGTCACCCGCGGGGGACGGGCCAGCCGGGTCGCGGCCCGCATCGTCGCGGCGTACGTGCTGCTCCCGGCCCTTCTCGACCCGGCGCTCATCGCGTACGACCTTTTCACGGTCGGCGCCGGATGCTGGGAGGTGTGGCGGCCCACGGCCGTGTGGAACCTCGGCGTGGGCGCCTACTGGACAGTCTGCGTGGTCCTCATCCTGCTCGCGGTGCGGCCCGCCCGCCCCGCGTCTCCGCTCCGGATCCGGTTGCGCCGTACGGCCGGGGTCGTCGTGGTGTGCTGCCTCCTGCTCGGCCTGATCGGGGTGGACCAGGGGCCGGACATCCGCTTGACCGGTGCTGACGTCGCGGCGCGGTCCATCGGGGAGGTCGAAGGGTCCCGGGACACGGCAGAGGACGGAGACGGGGGCGCCACAGAACCGACCTGTGATCAGTGGACCGACGAGCACCGCTCCTACGGCGATACCGCGCCCGGTGACCGCGAGCGCGCGTTCCTCTGCCTCGCCAGTGCTGCCGGCGGCTTCGCGTCGCGGCTCGCGAAGCTCCCCGACCGGGAAAAGCTCGTGGCGGGCCGCGCTCTCTGCGGCGTCGCCGGGCGGCCCACCACCGAGCCCCGTGTCCGCACAGTGCTCGACGAGGCCGGTGCGGACGACTGGAACTACATGGTCATGAGGGTGCTGGTGTTCCTCTGCCCCGACGCGGTCGCGCGTACGTGGCCGGGGCTGGCGCTGTCGGAGGACGATCCGGAGCGGCGGGACGAGGAATACCAGGCGGTGATGACCTCGCACTGCGCGGACTCGGCGCGGCGGCTGCGGGGCGTGCGGCAGGTGACCACGGCACTGTTCGTCGGCGAAGGCGGCGGCTACTTCATCGAGGACGGTGACTTCGTGGGCGAAGAGGAGCCGTCGTACGCCCTGGACAAGGCGGCCGAGGCGATCCTCTGGGGCCTGTCCGCCCACAGGGTCTCGGTCATCACGGCGGTGGAGAACTCTTCCGTCTGTTTGACGGTCAAGGTGCTGCGCCGTGCTCCCCGCGTGCGGCCGGCGGGATGGGAGGCGGTCGTCGAGACCGGGATCACCAGCCCATCCGGCAAGCTCGGGCTCACATCGTGGGAGATGGGCGACCCGCTGCCCGAGCTCGCCGTCTCCGGGCCCGGCCGCTACCGCGTCCGCATCTACGTACGGGACCAGAAGGAAGCCATGATGTCCGTGTCCGAGCTGCCGGTCGAGGAGCATCTGGTCATCGTCTATCCCGGCAACTCGCGAAAGACCGTCTATCACGAAAGTAAGCGGTAGCCCCTCGCTGTGCGTGTGAGGTTGTAGTCGGCGGCCCGCAGCGCTTTCGCGCGCTGGGACCGCTCGAGTGACGGCAGTGCTTCGATCATCGTGATGCGGAAGGGTGCCATGCCAGGTGTGCTCCTTCGGATGTGGGCTCCTCCGACACAGAGGCGGTGGGACCTGCGGTATTCGCCGAGCGCGCGGAAGCAAGGCCGGATGGGTCGCTCAGGCGGTCAGGGCGACGTTGATCACGACGGCGACGACGACGATCGCCAGCAGGATCCAGGGCCACTGCCGCTTCTGCTTGGGCGGGGTCCAGCGGGGTTCGGTCATGTCGATCTCCTTGTCAGGCGTGGCCGCTGAGGGCCTGGATGGGGCGCGTTCGCAGGGCGATCCGCGCGGGGACGAGCACTGACAGCACGCCGAGCGCCGAAGTGGCGCCTACGACTGCCAGGTAGGTCACGGGCTGGATGGCAGGCAGGGGCAGCCCGACCAGGCCATAGGCGATCATCGCGAGCGGCAGGAGCGGCGCGGCGGTGCCGATGATCACCGCGAGCGTGACGATCAGCACTGATTCGGCGCGCAACATCCGCATGACCTGGCCGCGGCTGCCCCCGGCCAGGCGGAGCAGCGCGAACTCCCTGGTCCGCTCGGTCACCGCCAGGATCAGGGCGTTGGCCACCGACATCGCCAGGTAGCCGAAGACCAGTAGGAGCGGGATCAGGCCGCCGAGCATCGCGGCGGCTTCGCCCTCCTCCTGGGCGGCCCGCATGGCCGCGCCGTCGCTGACCACCAGCCCTGGGTGCGCCCGGGCGAGGGCGCCGAGGTCGGCCGAGGGGTCGGCGCGCACGAGGACGGCGTCGTCGCGGCTCCTCGGCACAACCGCGCGCGGCAGCGTGAGGTCGCCGAAGCCCGAGCCGCGGCTGTAGATCGCCACCACTTCGGGCTGGTACGGCGTGCCGTCCCCGAGGTAGAGGTGGAGCATCGAACCGATCTTCGCCGACAGTGTGCCCGCGGCGGCCCGGCTGATCGCCACCGTCCCGGGACGCAGCCCGGCCAGCGAACCGGCCTCCACTCCGAGGTCGGCCGTTCCGGACAACCCCGCCGGATCGACGGCCTGGGCCTGGTAGTCGAGCACTTCCGGGCTGTCGAGCAGGCTGATCGCGGCGTAGACGCGGGTCCGCACGACCGGCGTTGCGGCACGCACGCCCGGCAGCTTCCGCACGTCGCCGCTCACACCGGGCGGCAGTCCCCACTCGCCGCCGGTGAGGGTGTGCGTGGCCAGCGTGCCGGCCTCCAGGTCGCGCTGGGCCGCGGACGCGGTCGTGGCCGGCAGGCCGAGCTGCAGGAGCGCGAAGCCGATCGCGAGGATCATCGGGGAGACCGTCCCGGCCAGCCGTCGCGAGTTGGCGAGGCTGTTGGCCGTGGCAAGGTGGCCCGCCGCGCCGTACGTACGGCGGAGTCGCCCGGCGAGCATCCTGGTGCCCAGCCGCATGATTGGCGGCCCGAGCACGCTGAGCGCGATGATCATGATGAGACCGCCGCTGGCGGCGATGGCCACCGCGAACACGCTGCTCCACCACGCCGGCGCCGACGACGCGCCGATTCCGATGATCAAGAGCAGTACGCCCGAGGTGATGCGGGCCGGCGACAACCGGGGCGGCTCCACGGACACTTCGGTCAGCGCCTGCGCGGGCAGAGGGCGCAAGACCCGGCGGCTGACCGCCCAGGCGGCGGCCTGCGAGATGAGCAGGCAGGCGCCGACCGCGGCCAGCGCCGGGATCGGCCCCACGGAAATCGCGAAGTCGTCGGGCGCCAGACCCACCAGGCGAAGCGCGTTGAGGAGCAGCGCGGCCAGCAGTCCGCCCGGCAGGCAGCCCAGCAGGCCCGCGAGCAGGGCGACGGCGGCGGTCTCCGCGGCGATCATGCGGGTGATGTGCCGCGAGCTCGCGCCGACCGCCCGCAGCAGCGCGATCTGACGGCGCCTGCGGTGGGCGGTGAGCGAGAGCGCGCCGGTCAGCACCAGCCCGGCGATCACGACCACGCCGCCGATCAGCGAGGCGGCCATCTCCTGCAGGTCGGAGCGTGCCTGTCGGACGTCGCCGAACTCGGCCCGGCTGCGCGCCTCACCTGTGGAGACGGTGACGGAGTCGCCGAGTGCCTCTTTGAGGCGTTCGGCCAGCTCCTCCGAGTCGGTGCCGGGCCGGGCCAGCACACCTATGGCGTCGAGCTCCTGCGGCTTGCCGTACAGGCGGGTGGCCTCCGCGTCCTGGAAGAGCGCCAGCGGGCGGCGCAGGTCGCCGCGGACGATCCCGGCCACGCGGTAGGCGGTGGGGGCCGCCGTACCGGCGACGACGGTGACGCGATCGCCTGGGCGCAGCCCGGCGGCGACATCCAGGACGACCTCGCCGGGGCCGGGGGCGTGTCCGGCTGCGAGGGTGAAGGGGGCCAGCGATGCGGTGGACCAGCCGTGGCCGGTGGCGGCCGGCGAGCCGCCGTCGTCGGTGATGAGGTCGACGGGGAAGCCGCGGTCGGGGATGGCGGCGCGCACGCCCGGCACCGCGGCCACCCGCTTGAGCAGGGAGCTCGGCAAGGTTGTGGGCTCGGTCAGTGGCTTGGTCTTGCTCTTCCCGCCGATTGTCACCCGCACCGAGTCAGGGCCGCTCACCACGACGTCGGCGGCGGCATACCGCTCGGCCGAGACCCCGGCGCCCAGGCCTGACTGCAGGATCAGCCCGCAGGCGCTCAGCAGCGCTGAGGCGGCGAACAGGGCGGCGAACGCACCGGCCAGGCCCGCCTTGTCCGCTTTCAGGAGCCTCCAGATCAGGTCGGTCATGACGCACCCAGCTGCGTCATGCGCTCGGCCACCTGCTCCGGCGTGGGCCGCAGCGCCTCGCCCGCCAGGTGCCCGTCGGCGAGGAAGACCACGCGGTGGGCGTAGGAGGCCGCGACCGGATCGTGGGTGACCATGACCAGGGTCTGGCCGGCCTCGTCCACCAATTCGCGCAGCAGCGTCAGCACCTCGCGGGCGGTCCGCGTGTCCAGGGCGCCGGTGGGCTCGTCGGCGAAAACCACCTCGGGATCGGTGATCAGCGCCCTGGCCAGCGCCACCCGCTGCTGCTGGCCGCCGGACAGCTCGGCCGGGCGGTGACCCAGCCGCGAGTCGAGCCCCACCCTGGCCGCGATGGCCATGAGCTTGGCCTCGTCCACCGGGCGTTCGGCCAGGCGCAGCGGCAGGGTGATGTTGTCGGCGACGTCAAGCGCCTGCAGCAGGTTGTAGGCCTGGAAGACGAAGCCGATCCGCTCCCTGCGCAGTGCGGCCAGCCCCGGCTCGTCCAGTGCCGTCACCTCCACGCCGCCCAAGAGCACCCGGCCGGAGCTCGGCGTGTCGAGCCCGGCCGCGCAGTGCAGCAGCGTGCTCTTGCCCGAGCCCGATGGGCCCATCATCGCGACGAACTCGCCGTCGGCGATCTCCAGCGTGACCCCGGTGAGCGCGGCCACCTTCCCGTACGTCTTGTGGAGCTCTTCCACCCGAACCGCCAACGCAGCCCCCATCAATCTCTCTCGGACCGCACAAACGTAGGAGTGAGAGATGAGGGCGCGACATCCCATCGGTGGGCGTCTTGGAGGTGGTGTGTGCACCACCATGCAGAATGTCGGCCATGAACGTCCTGACGGCCACGCGGAACGGGGCGCGCTTCCTGATGCTCGGGTCAGGCACCGCGCTGCTCGCGCTGCCATTGTTCTGGCTGGTCGTCTGCGTCACGCTGCTGAGCCTGGCCGGGATCGGCCTGCCCCTGATCTCGCCGGTGACACGTCTGGTCAGGCGGCTGTCCGGGTGGCAGCGCCGCCGCCTGGGGATGCCGGCTCCGCCGTACCTGCCGCTTGAGGGGCCGCTGCCGACGCGCGTGCGCGCGGCCGTGGGCGACCCCGCCACGCCGCGGGAGGTGCTCTGGCTCCTCGCGCACGGTCTTACCGGCATCGTGCTCGGCTTCTTGGCACTCGGCCTGCCCCTGGCCGGGCTCAACGCGGCCACCCTGCCGCTGTGGTGGCGGCTCACGCCGGGCAGCCCGCCGTCGGTGCTCGGCTACGCCGTCGACTCCTGGCCGCTGGCCTTGACCGGCCCGTTCGTCGCCGTGGGCTATCTGGGGGTGGCCTGCCTGGTCCTGCCGACCGCCGCCGGCCTGTCCGAACGACTCAGCCGAAGCCTGCTCAAACCCCTGGGCCGGGTACGGCTGGCGCAGCAGGTGGCGATGCTGACCGCGGCCAGGGCCTCGGCGCTTGAGGCCCACGCGCAGGAGCTCAGGCGCATCGAGCGCACTCTCCACGACGGCACGCAGAACCGTCTGGTCGCCGTGGTCATGCACCTCGGCATGCTCGAACGTGCCCTGGCCGCCGCCCCCGAGAGCACCCGGCAGATGGCCGGACGGGCCCAGGAGGCCGCCTCCGACGCGCTGGTCAACCTGCGCGATGCCATCCGGGCCATCCACCCGCCCGTCCTCACCGAACACGGGCTCGACGGCGCGCTCGCTGCGCTGGCCGCGCGCAGCCCCGTCCCCTGCACCGTCGAGACCGCCGATTTTCCCCGCCTGCCCGCGGCTGTCGAGGCCGCCGCCTACTTCACCGCCGCCGAAGCGCTCACCAATGTCGCCAAGCACAGCCATGCCGGCAAGGCGGTGGTGCGCGTGTACCTGGATGGCGGCCTGCTGACCATAGAGATCGAGGATGACGGCGTGGGCGGCGCCCAGGGCGGCACCGGCAGCGGCCTGACCGGAATCGACCACCGGGCCGCCGCCTTCGGCGGCCGGAGCACCCTGACCAGCCCGCCCGGCGGGCCGACCGTACTGAAAGTGGAGTTGCCATGCGGGTTGTGATCGCCGAAGACGACGCGCTGCTGCGCGAGGGGCTGGTGCTGCTGCTGGCCGCCGAGGGCATCGAGGTGCTCGACGCCGTCGACAACGCCGCCGACCTGCTCGCCGTCGTCTCGGCCAAGGCGCCCGACGCCCTCATCGTGGACGTACGGCTGCCGCCGGACTTCCGCGACGAGGGCCTGCGCGCGGCGATCGAGGCCAGGCGGATGCGGCCCGGGCTGCCCGTGCTGGTGCTGTCCTCCTATGTCGAGGACACCTACGCATCCGCCCTGCTCAGCGAGGGTGGCGTGGGAGTTGGCTACCTGCTGAAGGAGCGGGTCGGCAAGGTGCAGTCCTTCCTTGACGCATTGCACCGGGTGGCCGGGGGCGGGACCGCGATCGACCCCGAGGTGATCGCCCAGCTCTTGGTCCGCCGCCGGGCCGGTGATCCCCTCCACGCGTTGACCGCTCGGGAGCGGGAGGTGCTCGCGCTGATGGCCGAGGGATTGTCCAACACCGATCTCAGCGAGCGGCTGGTGATCAGTGAGGGGGCGGTCAACAAGCACATCAGGAACATCTTCGCCAAGCTCGGCCTACAGCCCTCCGACAGCGGCCACCGCAGGGTCCTGGCCGTGCTCGCCTACCTCAGGGCCTGACCCGCGAGGCCCTTACCCGGGCGGATGTCGGCCTGCGGGCCGCCTGCTTCCCGGTTATTTCCCGGCGCAGAGGGCGGTGTCGAGGGCGGAGTTGAGCTGCTTGTCGCCCTCTGCCGTGAGAGATTCGGCGGTCGCGGTGACGGTGGCTGACCGGCCGCCCTCGGTGATGCCGTTGCGGGTCGAGTACCCGCCGACGTCACCGCTGTGCCCCCAGGCGAGGCCGCCGCAGCTCAGCGGGATCTTCGTCAGCCCGAGCCCGTACCCCCACCCCCGCGGGGTCCCTGGCACCGAGACGGCCCGCTTCATCTGCTCCAGCATGGCCGGCTTGAGGAGCTTGCCGCCCAGCAGCGCGCTCAGGAACCGGTTGACGTCCCGCGGCGTGCTGACCAGCTGTCCGGCTGCCCACCCCCGCGACGGATCCATCTCCGACACGTCCACCGGCTCGCCACCCGGCCTGCCGGTCTTGGACTTATAGGCCCTGGGGTGGGGGCCCCGGATCCTCTGCTCGCCGGCACCGGGCCAGTAAGTGTCACCGAGCCCCAGCGGCGTGATGATCCGGTCGGTGATCTCCGCGCCGATCGGCCGGCCCGTGACTTTCTGCACCAGCAGGCCGAGCAGGACGTACCCGGTATTGCTGTAGCTCCAGCCCTTGCCGGGAGCGAACAGCGGCTTCTGCGTCAGAGCCAGATCGACCAGATCCCTGGGTTCGAAGTAGCGGTGCTGGTTCTCGAAGAACGTCCCCGCGATGGCCTTGCCGTGCTCCGGCAAGCCCGAGGTGTGGTGGAGCAGCTGGCGGACGGTGATCAGGCGGCCGTCGTTCCCATTGCCGCGTACCAGCCTCGGCAGGTACTTCTCGACCGGCACGTCCAGCTCGACCTTGCCCTCGCCGGCCAGCTGCAGCACGACGGCGGCGGTGAAGGTCTTGGTGGTGCTGGCGATGCGCACCTGCCCGTTGACGGGGACCTTCGCCCGCGTGGCCAGGTCGCCGGCACCCGCGGTGTAGTTCCGGCCGCGCCCGTCGCGTTCCCTCACCGCGGCCAGCGCACCAGGGAACTCGCCGCCGCCGACCAGCTCGTTCAGCGCCGTCTGTACGGCGTCGCCCGGCCGGTTTCGCGGAGCGACGTCGGCGGCCGCCGGGCTCAGGGTCCCCGGCGCGAGGGCCAGCACCGCCGCGGCGCCCACCCAGGCGCTGCGGAAGGTGACGGCAGGATGCTGAGACATCGGGAAACTCCCTTGATGACGTGGTTGCGATGTCATCCAGCATGTCGGCGCGACCAGCTCGTGATCGATCCCGCGCGTGGGTGTTTCCGCACTACAGCCAGCGCTACCGCCGCCCCGGGGAACTCCCGGGGTGCAAATCCGGTGGACGTCTATCCGTCATCCATTTCACGATGAGACCAAATGGCACCCCATACGAGAAGAATGAGACCTAGCGCGATTCCGGCGAGTACCGGCGGCCCCATATTCTTGGCGCCCGCCACGAAAGGGATGACGGCAGTTACCGCCCATGTCGCCGCTATCGCAAATGCGAATGGAGCGAACTTTACATGCACATCCTGCCACGCCTCATCACTTGCCATCGACTTTTGCGTACGCACGCCGAAGGCGCCATTTCTGCGAAGTCGCCGCAATCGCCCCAGCAGGCCCAGAGCCAACGCTCCGAGAGAGGCTCCACCGAACATGAACGCAACGACAAGTTGCTCCGTAGCCGGATCGATATCTGCCATCGTTTCCTCGATTCGCCGGAGGCGGACGTTGCCAAGCCCGTTCCCACCTCAACGCCGGCCCGGGACGGGCGCGCGTCATGAGTGGGCGACCTGGATGAGCCGGACCAGCTCGCTCATGGTGTCGAAGGGCAGGAGCCGGGGCAGGCCGTGGCTCATCAGGACGGCGCCATGGTGCAGCGCCCCGGTCTCCTCGTCGCGGTAGAGCCCGTCCGGATCGAGTGCTTTGAGCAGCACCGGGGAGGTGGTGCGGCGCAGGGCGGAGGGCTGCCAGACGAACACCACGGTCTCCGGGCCGCGCGTGTACTGCACCGCGCAGTCCCCGAGGCGATACATCCGGCCGCCGTGCACGATCGGGCGGATCCGCTTGTACTGCTCCGTGAGCATCGCCGCCCAGTTCAGGTCGTCCTCGCTCCAGGTGAGCAGGTCACCGCCGATGCCGAGCGCCCCCGCCATCGCGACGTGGAAGCGGTAGCGGACGGGAGACAGGCGGGCGCTGATCCGGTTCGGGCTGTCGGTGACCCAGGCCCCCATCGTGCAGGCGGGATAGATCTGCGTGTACCCGTGCTGGATGGCGACCCGCTGCAGTGCGTCGGTGTTGTCCGAGGTCCAGATCTGGTCCGTACGGGCCAGCATCCCGAGGTCCGCCCGGCCGCCGCCGCTCGCGCACCCCTCGATGAGCAGGTCCGGGTGGTCGGCGCGCAGCCGGTCCATGACGGCGTACACGTTGCGGATGTACGGAATCCAGACGTCGTCCCCGGCCTCGGTGAAGGGACGGTTCATGTCCCACTTCAGGAAGGAGATGTCGTTCCTGGTCAGCAGGTCGTCCAGCCAGCCGTGCGCCCACTCGGCGACGTCGGAGCGGGAGAAGTCGAGCAGGAGCTGTTCGCGCATCTCCGTCCGCGCGCGGTTCGGCTGGTGCAGCACCCACTCCGGATGCGCGCGGTGAAGGTCGCTGTCGGGGTTGACCGACTCGGGCTCCACCCAGATGCCGAACCTCATGCCGAGCCGCTTCACGTGATCGATCAGGGGCGTGAGACCGTTCGGGAAGCGGTCCGGGTTGGGCCACCAGTCGCCCAGCCCCGCGTGCTCGCCGGTCCGCCCGCCGAACCACGCGTCGTCCATCACGAACAGTTCGACGCCGACGCCCGCCGCCCGCTCCGCGAGCTCCATCTGCTGCGTCTCGGAGATGTCGAACTCTGTCGCCTCCCACGAGTTGTAGATCACCGGGCGGACGCGGCCGGGTGCGGGCAGGACATGGCGGCGGATGTGGTCGTGCCAGCGGCGGCTGGTGCCTCCGAAGCCGTCCGGCGCGTACATGCCGGTGAAGACCGGTGTCTCGAGCTCCTCGCCCGGCCCGAGCCGCCAGGTCAGCCCCTCGTGGCCGAACCCGCCGGTCCAGCCGGCGCGGCCGTCCTGGTCGCGGTCGAGGGTCATCCGCCAGCTCCCGCTCCAGGCGAGCGCGGCGCTCCACACCTCGCCGTGGTCCTCGGCCGCGTCGCCCGCGTCGATCATCAGCCACGGGTTCACCTGGTGACCGCTGTGCCCGCGTCTGCTGGTCAGCACGGTCTCCGCCTCGGGGACGGGCCCGCGCCTGAGCTGGAACTCCCGCCCCCAGTCGCCGACGACGTGGGTCATCCGGTAGTCCTCACGCGGCGGCGCCGTCCACGCCGCCGAGTCGCAGCGCAGGATGGTGATCGGCTCGGTTCCGGCGTTGCGCAGCCGGGTCCAGCGTTCGACCGCGTCGCTGCCGGGCCGTACCCGGTAGTGCAACGTGATCTCCAGCGGGTAGTGCCGGTCGGCCATCCGGATCGCGAGCTGCCCGCCGCCCGGCTCTCCGTGGATGTCGTGTCCGAGGTGGCGCCACTCCACTCCGCGTACGGCGTCGCCGTACCTGATCTGGAGCGACGCCGCGCCGAACCGCTCGCCGCCCTCTGCCGGAAGCTCCTCGCGGTCCGGCGGCAGGGTGCGCGCCTGCTCGATCGTGAGCGGCCGGCCCCAGTGGGCGTTGTACGGGGCGTCGTCGGGGCCGAGCCGTACGGCGTAGCTGCTCGACGGCGTGGACAGCAGCCACAGCCGCGCTTCCGCGTCGTAGATCATCGTGGTTCTCCTGTGGTGGGGCGGTCAGACGCCGGTCCGCAGCCACACCGCGGTGTCGGCGGGAAGCAGGTCGCCGTCGAGCGGTCCGCTGGCGAGCAGCACCTCGTTGTGCGCGGGCAACGTGATCGGTTCCGCGCCGAGGTTGGCGACGAGGACGAAGCCCGGCTCACGCCCGAACGCGAGCACGTCGGGGCCGAGGTCCAACCAGATCATGTCGCCGTCGCCGAGTGCGGGATGGCGGCGGCGTTCCGTCAGCGCGGCCCGGTAGAGGGCGAGGATCGAGCCCGGGTCGGCCCGCTGCCGTTCGACCGCCAGCTCCGCCCAGTCGCCCGGCTGCGGCAGCCAGGTCCGGACCGGCCGGTCGGCGAAGCCGTACGGCGCGGCGGCGCCGGACCAGGGGAGCGGCACGCGGCAGCCGTCCCTGCCCATGAAAGTCCGGGCCGTGCGCTCGAACATCGGATCCTGGCGCTCGTCGTCCGGGATGGCCAGATGCTCGGGCAGGCCCAGCTCGTCGCCCTGGTAGATGTAGGCGGCGCCCGGCAGCGCGAGCAGCAGCAGCGCCGCCGCGCGGGCCCGGCGGGTCCCCAGCTCGCGGTCCACGTCGATCCGGCCGAGCAGCACGTCCGGGGTGGGGTTGCGGACGAGGGCCTGGTCGACGCCGTACCGGGTCACCATGCGGGGCACGTCGTGGTTGCCGAGCACCCACGGGACCGAACCGCCGGTCTCGACGGCGAGCCGGTGGGAGTCCTCGATGACCGCGCGGAACTCCGCCGCGGACCACGGCGCCGGCATCAGCCGGAAGTTGAACAGCTGCGCCAGCCCGTCCCCGGCCAGGTACGGCGCCGCCCTGGTGGCGTCGTCGAACCAGATCTCGGCCACTGTGCCGCGCGGCCCGGGGAACGCGTCGGCGGGGTAGGAGTCCAAGATTTTCCGCCAGGACCGGTAGAGGTCGAGCAGCTCGGGCTGGTGCTCGTACGGCACCGGCGACCCGTCCGGGACGAGGTAGGCCATCTGGCGGTCGGGCGGCAGGTCGGGCAGGCCCTCCTGCTTGTACAGCATGGCGGCCACGTCGATGCGGAAGCCCGCGACGCCCCGGTCCAGCCAGAAACGCAGCACCTGCTCGAACATCGCCACCACGTCGGGGTTGCGCCAGTTCCAGTCAGGCTGTCCCGAGTCGAACAGGTGCAGATACCACTGGCCGTCGGCGACCCGGGTCCAGGCGCGGCCGCCGAAGTTCGACTGCCAGTTGTTGGGTTCGTCGCGGAAGATGAACCGGTCGCGTTCCGGGCTGCCCGGAGGTGCCGCCAGCGCCTGCCTGAACCAGAGATGCGCGGCGGAGCAGTGGTTGGGCACGATGTCCACGATCACCCGGATCCCGCGCTCCGCCGCCTCGGCCACGAGGAGGTCGAAGTCGGCCAGCGTGCCGTAGCGGGGGTCCACGTCGCAATAGTCGGCGACGTCGTAGCCGCCGTCGGCCATCGGCGAGGGATAGAACGGGCTGAGCCAGACGGCGTCCACGCCAAGGTCGGCCAGGTGGTCCAGCCGCGCCCGCACACCGCGCAGGTCTCCCTCGCCGTCGCCGTCCGCGTCGGCGAAGCTGCGCGGATACACCTGGTAGACGACGGCGTCACGCCACCATGGGCCGGCTGCGGGGCCGGCTGTGGGGTCGGGCATGAGGCCGGACGTCGGATCGGTCATCTCGGGCATCTTGGGCGTCGTTCCTTTCTTTCGCGTGCTCCAGCGATCTCCCGCGTGCGTTAGCGAACGCCGCGGATCTTCCAGACGAGTACGGCTCCGCACGCGGCGGACGCCGCCGCGACGCCGTACATCAGGGGGTAGCCGCCGGCGGAGGTGACCAGGGGCGCGGCGATCACCGGCCCGAGGACGCTGGCGGCGGAGTTGGCCAGGCTCACCACCCCGAGGTCCTTGGCCCGGTCGGTGGCGGCGGGCAGCAGCTGGGTGACCAAGGCCTGGTCCACCGACGCGAACATCCCGGTGCCGGCGCCGAGGAGCGCCGCGGCGGCGATGGCGGCCGGCCAGCTCGTCAGGACGGTGAGCACCAGCGCGGAGGCGCCCATGGTCAGGCCGCCCACGAAGACGACGGGCCTGCGGCGCCCGATCCGGTCCGACAGCCATCCCGCGATCAGGCCCGGCGCGACGCTGCTCAGCGTGAACACCGTCACCAGGACGAGCACGCCCTGCTCGGCCGTGGAGCCGGGGAAGAGCCGCTCGTACCGCACGGCGTCCCGCAGGAAGAAGAGCAGGTAGCCGATCCCCATCGAGAGCGTGAGGTTGATCAGGAACCTGCTCAGCCAGGCCCAGGCGAAGTCGGGGTGGCGGCGCGGGCTGATCCAGAATCCGGTGACGAAGGCGCGCGGGTCGAATCCGCGTCCGGGCGAGCGCGGGATCGGCGCCTCGCGGGTGAACAGGCCGAAAGGCAGCACTGCCAGCAGGACCAGCGCCGCCACCGCCACGTAGCCGGGGAACAGCCCGGTGACCGCCATCGTCACGACCAGCCCGCCGAGCAGCGGCCCGGTGAGCTGGCCGACGCCCGCGAGCGCGGACACCTTGCCCCGCTGCGGGATGGGCACCTGGTCGGGGACGGTCGCCACGGCCGTGGCCATCATCGCGGTGAAGGAGAGCTGGGCCAGGCACCAGCCCGCCACCAGGCCGCCCAGCGAGTTCTGCCCGCCGAGGAAGACCAGGGAGGCCGCGCAGAGCAGCGCGCCCGCCACGATCCAGGGGCGGCGGCGGCCGAACCGGCCGACGGTGCGGTCCGACAGCGCGCCGAAAACCGGGTTGGCGACGGCGGTGAACACGGCGCCCGCGGCGAAGACCACGGCGAGCGACGCCTCCTTGTGCAGGGGGTCGATGCGTTCCACGTGGGACGGCAGCAGGATCTGGCCTCCGGTGGTGGAGGCCATGACGATCCCCATCTGGACCATGGCGAGCAGGGACATCCAGCCGACGGAGACCTTCCGGGCGGGCTCCCCGGGGACGGTGGCGCCGCCCTCTGTGTCACCTCCGGCATCGCGTCCGGTGCCGGATCCGGGTGTGGTGCGCCGATCGGCCACGGACGCCCCTCCTGTCCTAAGGTGAGTGGGCGCCACGTTAGAACATGACGGGGTGTCATGTTAAGACCCTGGGGGGATCTACGTTGACCATTCACGGCGTCCGTCGCAGGCCGGTGCAGAAACGCAGCATCGAACGCGTCGAGCGGATCCTCGACGCCTGCGCCGGGCTCCTGGACGAGGTCGGCTTCGATTCCCTCACCACCTCGGAGGTCGCCCGCCGCGCCGGTGTGCCGAGCGGCACGGTCTACCAGTTCTTCGACGGCAAACCCGGCATGATGCGCGAGCTCGCCATGCGGAACCTGGAGTTGCTGATCGAGCGGCTCCGGCGCCGCGCCGCCGACGAGGCCATGCTCACCTGGCCCCGGGCGGCCGAGATCGTCATCGAGGAGACGATCGAGATGCGACGCACCGTCCCTGGCTTCACCGTGGTCGACTTCGCCGACACCCGCCCCGGCGGCCCGTCCTTCCTGCCCGACGGCGAGACGGAGGAGGGCGGCGACGTGCTGGCCGACCGGCTCTACGCCTTCGCCGTCGAGGAGGCCGGTCTGCCCCCGCTGCCCGACCCGCATCGCGTCATGCGGCTCGCGATCGAGGCCACGTCGGTGGCTCTCGCCCTGGCCTTCCGCGCCGCGCGCCAGGGAGACCCGGCGATGATCGACCAGGGGCGGCGGCTGCTGCGCGCCTACTTCGCCGACGTCTCCCGCTGACCCACGTGGTGACCACGATCTGATCGCCTTCGCGGGCGGGTGTCGCGAAGGGGGGCGTGACGTAGACCCGTGCTCACCCCTCGTTCAGCGCCGCTGCCCGATCATGGAGAGCCTGGATGAGCGTCGTGACCTGAGGGTGGTCGCGTCGGCGGCTGATCGTGGCGACGCCGATGTGCCGGGTCGGAGCCAGCGGCCCGATCGGGACGGTGCGCAGGCCCGGCACCTCGGGGACCAGTGCGATGGAGGGGATCAGGGAGATCCCCATGCCCGCGGCGACGAGTGAGCGGGCGAAAAAGTAGTCGGAGGTCGTGCCGCGAATCTCCGGGTCGAAGCCGGCGCGCTCGGCGTAGCGGCGCAGGTACGCCTCGGTCTTGAGGCAGCCGAGCACCCAGGGCTCGACCGCCAGCTCGGCGAGGTCGAGCGCGTCGCGTCCGGCGAGTGGATGCCCTTCCGGCAGGACGACGTGCAGTGGGTCTTCCATGAGCGGGGTCCACCGCAGGTTGTGGCTCTGTCCTTGCTGTCCGGGCAGCGGGCCGTCGAAATGGTAGGCGAGCGCGAGGTCCACGGCGCCCTGGCGGACCAGGGGCAGGCTGTGTTCGGGTTCGTTCTCCCTGACGTGGAGCACGGTGTCGGGATGGGCGGTCGTGAACCGGGCAAACGCGCCGGGAAGCAGCAGTCTGCCGCCGCTGGTGAAGGTGGCGATGGTGAGCTGGGCGCGTCCGGTGCTGAGCTGGTCGACCTGCTGTTTCGCGTGTTCGAGCTCGGCGGCGACCGATTCGGCGGCGCTGACCATGATCTGGCCGGGTCGGGTGAGGGTGACGCCGCGGGTGCTGCGGGTCACGACCTGGGCGCCGAGGCTGCGCTCCAGGGCGGCCACGTGCTGGGAGACGGCCGAGGGGGTGAGGCGCAGGGCGGTGGCCGCCTGGTTGAAGCTGCCGTGTTCCGCCACCGCCCGCAGGACGCGGAGCCGCTGCACATCGATCAACAGTTTTCCTTAAAACGTGTCCAGCAAGTCGGCACTTCTGCTGATGACCATAGATCTCCAGGATGGGGGCAGGCAAAAGATCTGCGTCATCGGCGGATCCCGCGCCAAGCGTCTGGGCTTCTCCTTTTCCCGCACCACCGACTGGCTGCCCGGCGCCGTCGCCGAAGCCCGCGCCGCATCCGCCGTCCCCACCATCTGAGGAACACCGTCACCATGCAGTACCGCAGCATCGGAAACACCACCGTCAGTGCCGTCGGCCTGGGCGCCATGCCGCTGTCCATCGAGCACCGCCCGGACGAACAGCGAGCCATCGCCACCGTCCACGCCGCCCTCGACGCCGGGGTCACGCTCATCGACACCGCCGACAGCTACCACTGGCACGCCGGCGAGGCCGGGCACAACGAGCTCCTCATCGCCCGCGCCCTGGCCCGCTACGGCGGCGACACCTCCGGCGTCCTCGTGGCCACCAAGGGTGGCCGCGGCCGTCCCGGCGACGGCAGCTGGACCGTCACCGGAACGCCGGACCATCTCAAGCGCGCCGCCGAGGCCTCCGCCAAGCGCCTGGGCGTCGAGGCCATCGGCCTGTACCAGCTGCACAAGCCGGACCCGGCCGTGCCCTGGGCCGACTCCGTCGGCGCACTGCGCGAGCTGCTCGACGCCGGTACGATCCGCGCCGCCGGGATCTCCAACGTGACCACCGTCCAGATCCGCGAGGCGCACGCGATCCTCGGAGATGGGCTCGCCTCCGTGCAGAACCAGTACTCGCCGGCAGTCCGCGACAGTGAGCCCGAGCTGCGGCTGAGCACCGAGCTGGGCCTGGCCTTCCTGGCCTGGAGCCCGCTCGGCGGCATCTCCCGCAGCTCCCTCGACGGCCCCTCCGGCTCGACCTCGGCGGGCACCGCCTTCCACCACATCGCCGCCGAGCGTGGCGTCAGCCCGCAACGGATCGCCCTGGCCTGGCTGCTGGCCCGATCCCCGGTGATGATCCCGGTGCCGGGAGCCAGCCGCCCGGCCTCCATTCAGGACTCGGCTCAGGCCGGGCAGGTCGCGCTGAGCACAGCGGAGCTGACGCGGCTTGAGGCGGCGCTGCCGAGCTGAATCGAGTCCCGGGGCGTCGTCGCTGAGCTCTTCGGGACCGCCGGGGGAGACTCACACTACCCGCCGGTGCCCCGAAATCCGCCATACGGGGGTGTTCGCGAGTGAGTGTGAGCTGGGGTGGGTCGAAGCCCTAGAAGAACGCTTCCCGGGATAGAGGTGATCGTTTCCCAGGAATCCCGCACGGAGTCGGCTTACCGGAGACCGCTTGGATCCCGGTATCGGGATCGGTCAGTCGTTGCGGGGCTTGCTGAATTCTTCGATCAGCACGGGATACTGCTCCCCACCGTGTCCGGCGGCGATCGAGCGGTCGACCATCGCCTTGATCAACTTTGGCAGTTCGGTGTTGACACCCACCGCCTCGCTCTCCTCGATCAGGTGTGTTATCGCCCGCGCGTCGGTCTCCAGGGCCGACACCTCGGCCGGGAAGGAGCCGCTGTCGATCTGCTCGGCGTACCCAGGCAGCCATTCGGCCACACCGGCGGCGATCTGCTGCGCGAACGGCGCATACGTTGCGGCGTCGACACCGGCTGTCCTGAGCAGGGCCGTGCCCTGGAGCCAGGCGTTCAGGACGCTCCACATCATGGCGAGGCCGGCCACGTCGTACAGGGACGCCAGTCCATGGTCCGCACCCAGGTAGGTGACGGTGCCGAGCGCGTCGAGCGTTGACTTGTGCGCCTCGAAGTACGGCTGCGGCCCGCTGTGCAGAATCACCGCCTCGGCGGTTCCGATCCCCGATGGGATGGCCATGATGGCGCCGTCCAGATAATGGGCGCCACGCTGCTCGGCCCATTGGGCGGCTTCCCGGGCCTGGGCCGAGTCGCCCGAGGTCAGGTTGATCAACATCATGCCGTCCAGCTCGCTCTCGCTCGCGCCGAGCAGCTCGTGCATGGCCGGGTAATCGGTGACGCAGATGATCGTCAGGGAACCTGCCTTGAGCGCGTCGCCAACCGTCGGCGCCAGCCGTGCGCCCTCGGCCACCAGCTGGTCGGCCTTGGAGGTCGTGCGATTCCACACGGTTGTGGGATGCCCGGCTTTCAGGAACGCGGCGGCGAGTGCCCGGCCCATCAGTCCGAGGCCGATGACTGTCACGGGTGTATCGGTTTTGCGGTTCATGGCAGCATCGTCAACGTTGATACCGGTGTGAAGGTCAAGTGAGGTTTGGATGCTGATCGGGGAATTGAGCCGTCGGACGGGCGTAAACGCCCATCAGCTGCGCTACTACGAGGCTCAGGGCCTGCTGGAGGCAGAACGCGGCGCGAACGGTTACCGCGAGTACGACGAGAAGGCTGTGCTGCGGGTGAAGCAGATCCGGCACCTGCTTGGTGCTGGTTTGTCCTCTGAGGACATCGCGTACCTGCTGCCCTGTGCGGTCGGAGAGGCCCCGGAGCTGCTTGGGTGTCCCGAGTTGGTGGCCGCGATGCGGTCACGGCTGCAGCGACTGGACGATCAGATAGACAGGCTCGCCCAATCCCGTGACGCCCTTGCCGACTACATTGATGCGGCCGAACGAATGTCCGGCGAGAGCTATCCCCCCTTTGACGATGCTGACCAGGAGCTCGTCCCTGCCTGAGCCATCTGTCGGGTCTTCGGCCAGTGGCCCAGGGACTCGGGGGCGAACCCGATTCGGAAACCCCTGAAACGACAAGATCCCGCCCGATCGCAATGAGCAGGCGGGATCCCGTCAACTTCAGTCCAGCCGTTTCACCCATCCCCGGCCCGGACGATTCAGGGGCTCAACAGAACCGGGCCCCGCCCGCCGGCACGACGTGGGCAAAACCGGCAAACGCGCCACCACGCTCACCGAACGCCGCGAACAGGCAGGGTGAATCACCAGCTCAAGGTACGGATCACTCGGCAGCAGACGATCGGTGGTCTCAGGTGGCTGGGGCGATCCGATACGCGCGGATCACGGTCTGCTCGACCGTGTTGCCGGTGGCGTCGGTAGATCTGGCGCGCAGCGAAACGAAGCCCTCCCCGTCGGGATGCCGCAGGATGGCGGCGGAGCGATGGACCTTCGCCGCGCTCCAGGTGGCGCCGTCGTCGTAGGAGACCTCGACCGACAGGTCACGGACCTCGCCGGCCGCGGACCCCGCCTGCCGCTGGACGGTGAGCGGGACGGTGAAGCTCCGCCCGGCAGGTGCGCTGTTGTCGGCGTCCAGCGGCGGGGAGAACCGGACGACCGAGACCGGCAGGCGGGTCGCCGCCTTGTCCGTACGGCCGGACCGGAACGTCCAGGCCACGGAGACGCGGGTGGACAGGGCGGCCGGTGCTCCCCGCTCGGCCTCCATGACGAGCCGGTAGACGGCCTCCTCCTCGGGGACGGTGAAGTCCGCGTAGGCGGAGGACTGCTCGTCGAGCAGCGTCCCGTCGCGGTAGAGGGCGGTGCGGGTCGCATCGACCTGGCAGTCGCAGAGGCGGCCCGCGCCGTCGCCGTAGGGTTGGCCGCTCACCGTGATCACATCGCCCTCACGGGTCACGCTTCCCGAGTCCTCGCGCCCGTCGCTTGGAAGGTACGGCCCGAACACGCCGCGGTTCCAGCTCTCGGCGTAGACACGGCCCGGCGTGTAGCGCGTGAACGCCCCCTCGAATCCGTTGTTCTCGCCCGTGGAGGCCATCTCCGTGAGATGGAACTTCCAGATCGCCTGACTGTCGGAGTTCACATAGATGGTCTGGACGGACGGCAGAGCCACGGGAGTGCCCCCGGGGAAGTGGTCGAGCCTGAGATCAGGCAGTTGGGCCTCGGCGTCCCAGAACCCTCGCGCGCCGTCCAGATGGCGGGCATGATCGGCGCGGATCGTGGCGAGATCCTGCTGAGTGACTCGCCGCTGGAAACCGGTGATCATCCCGTCCCGATGGAACCAGGCCAGCCGGTAGAAGGCGCCTGTCCGTTCGTCGCGCCACTGCCCGTCCACCCGGGTCACCGCGCCTTGTTGGGGCGGCCCGATCTGCGCGGTCAGGATCTGGTCGAGCCGTTCGGTGATCAGTTGTTGGCCGGCGGCCGTCCCCTCGATCAGCGGGCCGCCGTAACTCACGGCCGCCCAGTCCGGGACGGCGGACGAGACCGGTAGACCGACCGCGAGGGGGCGGCTCAGCCGGGCGTCGACCTCCAGGGTCTGGGCTTGCTCCACCCGCAGGCCGGGGTGGACCAGGTAGGCGGTCTGCGCACCGTCTTGTACGAAGCTCGAGATCTCCCAGACACCCTTCGGGACGCGGACCGTGGCCACACCACCGGCTCCGCTGGCGTTGATCATCCTCCATCGTCCGTTGGTGTCGTCGAGCCTGCGCAGGGAGGTGCTGTGGCCGCTCGCGAGGTTACCCGCACGGTCCAGATGCTTGATCGTCAGTTCGTACTTCTCGCTCTCCTTCTCCAGCCCCAGCGGAGTGCTGACCTCGATCCCGGTAGCACCGGTGTCCTTGGCGACGAGGTAGCCGCTCATCGGCTGTTCGACGGGCGCCGTACGCGCGTCGGCGGTGACGGTCACCTCGGCCTTCCCGCCCGCGGGTACCTCCACACCGTCCGGGGTCACCGAGAACACCCTGCCCGGGTCGCCTTCGACCGCGAGTTTGAGCGTTACCGGGGAGGCGCTCCGGTTGCGGTAGGTCACCGTACGGGTGAGTGCCTTGTCCCCGTGCGGCCAGAGCAGGAGACCGAAGCCGACCCCGGCCGGTTCCGCGGTCACCTGCTGGGTGACGGCCCGCGCCACGTCGACCCGGCCCGCGCCCTGGTCGAAGGCCCCGAAGTCGGAGTTGCGGCGGGCCGACCCCATCAGGGCCGCCTTCACCTGCTCCCCGGTCCAGTCGGGGTGCTGCCCGAACACGATCGCGGCCGCCCCGGCGACATGCGGGGTGGCCATGGAGGTGCCGGAGAAGGTGACGTGTGATCCGGTGCCTTCGGAGTCCTTGCTCCGGGCGGCGGTGATGTCGACACCCGGCGCGGTGATCTCGGGCTTGAGCCCGGAGTCGCCGACGCGTGGCCCCCGGCTGGAGAATTCCGCCAGCTCCTCGGAGCTGTTCACCGCGCCGACCGCGAGCGCGGCATCCGCGCTGGCCGGGGAGTTCACCGCCCGATCCGAGTATTCGTTGCCCGCGGCGACGACGAAGAGCGCGCCGTACCGCTCGCTCAGCGTCTGCACCGCGAGCTCCATCGGGTCGAGGCCGACGGTGTCAGTCCCGCCCAGGCTCAGGTTGATCACCTTGGCGCCCTGCTCGGCCGCCCACTCCATGCCCGCGATGAGCGAGGAGTGGGAGCAGAGGCCATCGCAGACCTTGCCGTCCAGCAGGATGGCGCCGGGTGCGACGCCCTTGTACCGGCTGTCCTTCCCGCCGCCGGCGATCGTGGCGGCCACATGAGTGCCGTGTCCGGACAGGTCGCGGCTGTCCGGGTTGTCGGTGAAGTTCGCCTGGGCGGCCACTTTGCCGGTCAGGTCGGGATGGGTGGCGTCGATGCCGGAGTCGAGTACCGCCACCTTCACGTCGGCTCCGGTGTGCCCGGCCTCCCAGGCGGCAGGCGCGCCGATCTGCGGGACGCTGACGTCGAGCGACGGTTTGAGCAGTGCGTCCAGCCACACCTTCCTGCCGCCGCCGCTCAGGGTCCGGCCGGCGGTGAGCCCCTTCCAGAACCCGGCCATGCCCTTCTTGCCGGCCCGCACCGCGAGGGCCTGCGCCGCAGGCAGGTCCCGTGTCACCTTCGCGCCGGCCGCGACGAACTCCGCACGCATTCCCTTCCGGTCGGCACCGGTCCCGGTCACGATCAGGGGCAGGTCTCCCCGGCGATCGTCGTAACCGGACTCGATCAGGGTGGCGACCTCGAACAGCCGGGGGTCCAGCTCCCCGGCCTGCAGCGGTCCGAAGGCGTCGGTGGGGATCACACGGAGCCGCCCGCCGGTGTCGTCGGTGACGAAGGAGACTCCGGTACGGCCCTCGCCCCGCTCGATCGCCACGCTCCTGCGCGCGGCGGGACCGGTCACGGTCACCCGATCCCCGGTGATCAACGTGACGGTGACGGGTGCCGTGGTGGCGGCGGACGCCGGCGTGGTGTGGGGTGGGACGGGAGGAGCGGCGGTCAGCAGCGCGCTCACTAACAACGCCATGGTTCGGAAGATCACATTTTCTCCGGACATCGTGGAAAAACTGGTCATAAATGATCTGCCGATGTCCGTCGTCGACTTCACGTGCAGGAGGATCGCGGCTCCGGCCTTGCTACCGCGGCAGGCGGGTGGTCACCTCGGGGCATCAGGCCAAGCGTGAGTAGCGCGGATAGAAGGGTGACCGCGCAAGCCGCGTTGAGTGCCAGTGGAAGGCTGATCAGTTCGCTCAGGGTAGGTCCGGCGAACGCCCCGGCCATGCTTGCCGCGGCTTCGACGGTGACGAAGGCCGAGCTGACCCGGCCGAGGAGCTCCTTCGGAGTGGCTCGTTGCAGCCAGGTCTGGATGGCGACCAGAACGGTGACTCCCGGCACTCCGAGAAGAACCGCGGCGGTCAGCGCGACGGGGAGCGACGCGGCGTTGAACATGAGAAAGAACGCGCCGGCGACGAGTGACTGACTCAGGGCGATGATCGTCCTGGGGGAGAAGTGGTCGACGAGTCGTCGGCTGATGGGCGCTCCCAGGAGAAAGCCGAGGCCCAACGCGGACAGGAGGTAGCCGACCTGGACGCTTCCCCCCAGGCGTGTCACGCCGAAGGGGATGAGCAGAGCGGTGAGTGCTGCGTTCGCGAGCAGGTACGCGCTGTTCGTGGCCAGCAGCGCCCGTGTTGCCGCGGCTTGCCGAAGATGACGTAGCCCTTGGATGAAGTCGGTGAGCACCTTGTGGGCGGGGCCGTGCGCGCGGGACCGTGTTGTGGTGCGGGCGATGGCCGTCGCGGACAGCAGGCCGGCGGCGATCGCGGCACCGATGACCGTGTTGATGCCAGAGGCGGCGAACAACAGGCCGCCGATTGGCGGAGCGCTCAGTCCAACCACCCCGGTCGTGAAGGCGCCGAGCGCGTTCGCGCTGGTGAGAAGTGGGCCGACGCCTACGACGGTGGGGGTGTGTGCTTGGGCGGCCGGGCGAAAGAGCACCGCAGCTGTGCCTTGGCCGGTTGACGCCACGTAGATGAGCCAGATCGTCTCGGGTGTTTCGGCCAGGAGCGCCACGGAGATCGCCATCACGTGCATGAGGTCGGTGGTGATCATGATGCGGCGACGGTCCCACCGGTCGGCTATGACTCCGGCGAACGGCCCCAGGAGCAGGGCGGGCAAATATCTGAAGGCCAGGCTGAGGCCGGTCGCGAGCGCTGAGCCGGTGACGGCGTAGACGTGTGCGGGAACCGCGACGTCAAGCAGGCCGGTGCCGAGAGTGGCGATTGATCGCGCAGTCCAGAGCAGTCGGAAGTCTCGCACTCGTAAGGCCTGCAGCATGTTTCTCCCTTGAACTATTCTCTCAAGAGAGAAGCGCCGTCTTAACTATTCTGTCAAGATAGTCCTATGGATCACGTCGAACTTGGCCGGCGGTTGCGGAGCCGCCGCGCGGCCCTCGGCCGGACGGTCGCCTCGGTAGCCACGGAGGCCGGGTTGTCGGTGCCCTATGTGGCGAACTTGGAGAACGGCCGCGGTAACCCGACGGTCGACGTACTCGACCGGCTCGCTGACGCGCTGGGGACCCGGTTGGTGATCGGCCTTGCCGATCCGACCGCGGAGCCGGCGATCGCGGCTCTGCCGCCGTCGTTGGTGAATTTCTCGCAGAGCCGCCGCTTTCGGCGCGAAGTCGGCCGCCTCGCCGCCGTGTTGGAGGAAGACCATCGAGCGGTCCACGCCATGCTCGTCGACGCGCTGGCGGCTGTCGGTGGCGCGCTCCGGCGGGACCTGCGGGAAGCCGATTGGCAGAGGTTGCTCGATGCGGTGGTGCTGATCTTGGGCCATCCGTCAGAGTGACGACCGGGCCGCTCTGGATTTCCCCGACCTTCACAAGTGCTGTCGAGCTCCATGGGTGTCGACCGCGGTCGGGTCAGGTCCTCGCGCTGTCGCCGTTGAGGCTGTTTTGGATGTCGGCCTGTTTCTGTTCCACCACGGTCTTGATCAAGGCCGCCAGGCCGAGCGCGACTCCGGCGATGATGGCCGTGATGATCACCCACTCGACGGCCGAGGCGCCGTGGGTTGGGGCCATGCGCGCGCGATGGACCCGAATGGCCAAGCAGGTCCGCAGGTAGATGATCCAGGGGTGATGCACGGATCTCGAAATCCTCCATCGCGAGTGCGTGAGGAAGCTCGTGAAGCAGTCTTGAGAGCCACGTCCTCATGGCACTGAAAGCCACCGTCGATGTGCAGAGTGTGCCGGACGCTGCCGTGAACGAGATGAGGAACCAGCCCGGAATCTGGAACTCCATATATGCGACGGGGTGCGCATGTGTGGTGCGCCCGAGGGTCTGAGGGGGCTCACGAAGATCGGCATCCGGGTGTTCGGCGAGGCCGGCTCCACCCCAGGGGTCGGGGAGGGCTGCCCGCTCCGGCCGAAGGTGGCGAGCGGCTCGTGCGCCGAGCTGCGGTTCGTCAATGGGGTCCGAACAGCCGACGCCCGAGTTGCTCAGGCCTATCGGGCGTCTTCGGCGCCGCCGGCCCGACGTGTTGAATGCCGGGTTGCGTGGAAGCTCATGCTGATTCGACGGACAGGCGTCCTGGTGGGTCGGAACGGCCAGAGTCCGGTCGGGTTGGTGCCCGGGTGGCCGTGGTTCGGGACGCGCATATTTGACCGTTCGATCTAGATATGGCTAGGGTTCAGGGTATGGCGAGGACCAAGGAGTTCGACCCGGACGCGGCTCTGCAGAAAGCGCTGGAGTTGTTCTGGGAGCGGGGGTACGAGGCGACGTCCATGGCCGACCTGGTCCAGCATCTGGGTATCGCTCGGGCGAGCATCTACGCCACCTTCGGCGGCAAGCACGATCTCTATGTGAAGGCGTTCGAGAGGTACCAGGAGACCCGTGACCCCACTGTCGTGGAGGCGCTCTCTCAGCCGGGGCCGGCGCTTCCGGCCGTACGATCGCTGGTCGAAGCGTATGTCGAGGAGACCTTGTGCGATGAGCGCAGGCGCGGCTGCATGGTGGTCAACGCCGCCGTGGAGGTCATGTCGCGCGATCCGCAGATCGCTCGGAGGGTCGAGGCGAGCTGGGACTATTTGGAGACCGCGCTGACCTCGGCACTGACCCGGGCGCGTGCACAGGGCGAGATCTCGGACGACAAGGACCCGCGCGCTCTGGCCCGTTTCCTGCTCGTCGTGATGCAGGGCATGCGCGTCCTCGGCCGCGCGCATCCTGACCCCGGCAGGCTTCGTGACGCCGCCGCTCAGGCGCTGGCCGTCCTGGACTGAGGAAGTGTTCGTTGTGTCGAGAAGTGCTTTCGCGCGTCCAAATAACAGAACGATCGGTCTAGATAGGCGTGACACCTTGATGGCGTTCGTGCTGCTCGGGACCGTACAGATCACGCTCATCGCGACAATCACCGTCATCACCGTGGCGCTACCCGCCATCCAGCGCGATCTGCGCGGAGGTGAGGAAGAGCTGCTGCTCGTCAGCTCTGCCTATGGCCTGGCGTTCGGAGGACTGCTGCTGCTCGGCGGGCGGCTGGCGGACTCGCTGGGGCGTAGACGAGTGTTCGTCACCGGCATGGTCATTTTCGGCCTCGCCTCGGCTGCGGCCAGCTTCGCCCCGTGGCAGGCCTTGCTGCTGATCGCCCGGTTCGCCCAAGGGATCGGCGCGGCGCTGGCGGCACCGGCGGCGATGGCGTTGCTGGGCGTGGTGTTTCCTGATCGGCATCGCCGCGGGCGGGCCATGGCGGTTTGGGGCGTGCTGAGCAGTGGCGGCGCGACGGCGGGAACCGTGCTGTCGGGCGTAGTGATCACATGGGCGTCGTGGCGGTGGGTGTTCCTGGCGCCGGTGGTGGTGTCGGCCGTCGCGGTCACCGCGGCGTTCAGGCTTCTTCCCCCGGATCACCCGCCGAGCAGGAGTCGGATCGACTGGCTCGGTGCGGTCCTGGTGACCGCCGGCCTGGCCGTACTGATCTACGGGTTGCAGCACTCCGGCTGGATGGTCTTCGGCGGTGTCGTGCTCCTGGTCCTGTTCGGGCTGGCCGAGCGACACTCTTCAGCCCCGCTAGTGCCGTTGTCCTTCCTGTCCCGACGGGGCTTGCCCCTGATTGCCGTGATGCTCTGCGCCGGGGTGATGGCCACCGGGTTCTTCCTGCTCTCCCTTTACCTGCAGCAGGTCAGCGGCCTGTCCCCACTGCAGACGTCTGCCGCGTTCCTGCTGCCCGTGCCGGCCATCTTCGCGTCCGGCCCGCTGGCCGGACGACTCATCCCCCGCCTGGGGACCCGGCATGTGCTGGCGATCGGGCTGACCACGGCGGCCGCGGGTCTGCTGCTGCTCAGCCTGCTCGACGCGCCCTACGCCGGGCTGCTCGTCTTCCCGTTCGGAGCCGGCATGACATTCTCCGCCGCCACGCTCGCCGCGATGCAGGACGCGCGAGACGACCAGGCCGGCCTGGCGGGCGGGCTGCTGAACACCGCGATGGAAATCGGCCCGCCTCTTGGGCTCGCGGTGCTGGTCTCGCTCGCCACCGCCTACTCCCACGACCCATCGAGCGGCTATGCCTTCGCCCTGCGAATCGCCGCCGCCGCCCTGCTCTTTACCGCCCTGTTCTCGGCGCATGCGCGCCGTACCCAGAAAGTCAAGGAGAATTCGGAATGACCGCACGTTTCACCGGCAAGGTCGTACTCATCACCGGTGGAGGCTCTGGCATCGGCCGGGCGGCCGCGCTCGCCTTCGCCCGGGAAGGAGCGACTGTGGTGGTCGCCGGGCGCAGCATCGGCCCCCTCGAGCAGACCGTGAAGTTGATCGAGGACGAAGGCGGTCAGGCCGACGCTGTGGCCGCCGACGTCTCCTCCTCTGAGGACGTCGCCCGGCTTGTCACGACCACGGTGGAGCGCCACGGCGGGCTGCACATCGCGTTCAACAACGCGGGAGTGCTTGAGGCCGGACCAATCGCGGACATGGACGAGGCCGCCTGGGACCGCCAGTTGGCCGTGAACCTGACCGGTGTCTTCCTCAGCATGAAGCACGAGATCGCCCACATGCGCGGCCACGGCGGCGGCGTGATCGTTAACACTGCCTCCAACCTGGGCGCTCACATGCGACTGCCGTTCCTCGGCGCCTATGCGGCATCCAAGGCGGCCGTGAGCGCGCTGAGCCGGGCGGCTGCGAAGGAGTACATCGGGGAGGGCATCCGCATCAACGCGATCAGCCCGGGCCCCATCGACACCTCCATGTCCCTGGGACCCGGTGAGACCGAGGACGACCGCGCCGAACGGATGAAGGACGCACTGCCGATCGGCAGGGTCGGGACGCTCGACGAAGCGGCCTCCGCCGTGCTCTGGCTCGCATCACCCGAAGCGGGATTCGCCGTCGGTCACGACCTGGTCATCGACGGGGGTGCCAGCGCTTGATCCGCAGGAGGACATAACCACCGGCCGCCCACCCGCCGATCCGGGAACGAGACTTCTCAGATCTTGTGAGGTGGGCTTCCTCATCCCCGATCTCTACCGGCCTTCGTGTCTGGAGGCAGGGGGCCGGTCATACGGCTGCCTCCCGCACGCACGAAGAACGCCGCCCACCGACGTGAAAGGTGGGCGGCGCGCTCTCTGGGACGCGAGGCGGGGATCAGCAGTCGGCGACGCCGCTCGGTGCCTGCACGCCGGCGTAAAGCTGTGCGCGGCTGTATGCGCCGACCCACTCGCAGGGGCCGTCAGGCCACAGGTCGACCACAGCGCGCATCTTTCTCGCCGAGCCGCAGGCAACTATGTGCGCATCACCGGTCGAGGCGGGCGGGAGGTGGTCAAGCGGCGGCGGCCCCTCGAAGACGGCGGAGAGGGACTGCCGCCCGGCAGATGGCGGCTGACTTCCCCCTACGACATCGATGCCCGGTGGGCGGCCAAGGGCGAGGACCTGTTCTGGCACGCCTACAAGGTCCACATCAGCGAGACCTGCCACACCATCGCAGATGCCAAGGACGGCAGTAAGAAGGTCGTGCCGCCCAACCTGATCACGAACGTGGCCACCACGGACGCGACCGTGCCCGACAACCAGATGACCGACACGATCCATCAGGCGTTCCAGCAGCGGGGGCTGGTCCCGGCCGAGCACTACCTCGATTCCGGCTATCCGTCCGCCGAACTCCTCCTGATGGCCAGAAAGAAGTACGGGATCTCGCTGGTCACACCGGTTCTATTGGATCAATCGCCGCAGGCGCGCGCCGGCACCGGGTATGACCGCACCGCGTTCACCATCGACTGGGAGCGCGAGCAGGTCACCTGCCCGCAAGGCCAGGCGAGTGCCTCCTGGAGCCCATGTAGGCAACGCGGAACCGAATCGATCGTGGTCAAGTTCGGCGGTGAGGTCTGCCAGCCGTGCCCGGTTCGTTCCTTGTGTACCTCGGCCAAGAAGGGCGGACGCCAGCTCACCATCCGCGCCCGTCCACTTCAACAGGCGCTTGACCAGGCCCGAGCCGAGCAGGCCAGCAAGGACTGGCAGGACAAGTACAAGCTCCGTGCCGGAGTCGAGGGCACCATGCGCCAGGCCGTCGCGGTCACCGGCGTGCGGCGCGCCCGCTACCGAGGCCTGGCCAAGGTCCACCTCGAACACGTCTTCTCCGCTGTGGCGCTCAACCTGATCCGCCTGGACGCGTGGTGGAATGGGCACCCTCTCGACCGGAGCCGTACCGGCCACCTCGCCCGCCTTGAGCTCGCAGAAATCGCTCTGGCCGCCTGAGCTGAGTTAACCAGCAGGGTCGTCGACCACGGGGCGGCGGCCTCCGACCTTGCCTTGCTTTCGGGCGGTCTCCAGGCCGTTCTTGGTCTTGCGGACGATGTCGCGGCGGCGGTCCTCGGCCAGGGCGAGGGCCAGGTCGAGGATGAAGGAGCGTTCGGTGTGCTCGCCGGCGCCGATGCCCTCCAGCACCATCGGTCAGCCGAACCGCAGGACGAACCGCCCGCGAACGCCGCGCCGTTCGAGCGAGCGATGCGCGTCGCCGGCTCGGGAGGCCGGCAGTTCGCCGGCCACGCGGACGGTGAGCCGTCCTTCACCGGCGAGTTCGGCGAGCCGGTCGAGCTCGGCCGCGGCCTCGACGTAGTCGCGGACGAAGATCGGGGCGACGCGGACCCGGTCGGTCCCGTCGCCCCGGTAACCGCTGACGGTGACGACGGTGCCGCCGTCCTTGACGGCAGGGAGCACGGCGGCCTCCAGCACGGCGGCGTCGACGAGCCCGTCGACGCCGCCCGGGTGGTGGCGGCGGACCATTGCGGCGAAGTCGTCCCCCCGCGGCACAACCTCGTCGGCTCCGCACTCGCGGACGAAGGTCTCGTCCTGCCGGGCGGCGTCGGCGACGACGACCAGCCCGGCCTGCTTGGCGAGCTGGACGAAGTACCCGCCGACGGTGCCGGCGGCGCCGGTGACGGCGACCGTCGCGCCGGCCGGGAGCGCCAGCGTGTCGAGTGCGAGCCGGGCGGTGAGCCCGTTCATCGGGATGGTGGCGGCCTGAACGTCCGAGAGCCCGGCCGGGATCTTCGCGGCCGAGCGTGCCGACACGACGAGGTCTGCCCGGTAGCCGCCGTGCGCACCTGAGGGCACCACGATGGCCATGACGGCGTCCCCGATCGCGAACGGGCGGTCGACGGCGGGGCCGATCTCGGTGATCACGCCGGCAACCTCCATGCCCGGCACCCGCACCGTGTCCGCCTCATCCTGCCGCGGACGAGAACGGATCGTCGCGTCGGTCGGGTTCACCGTGGCGCTGCTCACCCGGATCCTGACCTGACCGGGACCGATCGGTTCGGCCGCCAGGTCGAGCTCGCCGAGAGCGTCCGGTCCGCCTGGCTGCGTCACTCCGATTGCTTGAACCATGGTCGTTTGTCACTCCATATTCGTTTTATTCGTTGCCGCCTGGGTGGCGATGGGCAGGGCCGACCGCGCCGCTGACGAGTCGCGGCGTGTGATTGACCCGGTTCGGCTACGGCGATGTGGGGGCGTGAAGACCCTCGAGCAGCAGGCCGCACACCTCGTCGAGTTCGGCGCCGATGCCGGGGTTCTGCCATTCGGCCGCGTGGGCGAGGTGGTTGAACTTGGCGGTGGCGTTGAAGACCACGCGGGCGGTGGCCTCCGCGTCGTCGGTGCGGAGGCTGCCGTCGGCGGCGCCGTCGGCGATGATGGCCGTCAGCTGGCCCAAGAGGTCGGCGACGTGGTCGGTGGCGACGCTGCTGTGCGCGGCCGCGAGGATTCCATAGGCGGCGAACAGCTCCGGGTCCTCGCGAATCTTGGCCTGCTTCACGGCCAGGACGGCGTGCAGCCAGGTACGCAGTCGCTGCGCTGGTGGGACCGCGCTGTCGGCGGCGATGACGGCGAGGGCGTCGCGGTTGCGGTCGAGCCAGCGCCGGGTCACGGCCTCGCGCAGCGCCTGCTTGGAGGGGAAGTGCTTGTAGACGGCGGCGTGGCTGACCCCGAGTGCCCGGGCGACGTCGACGACCGTTGCCTTGTCCGGTCCGTGGCGGCGCAGGATCTCCTCGGTGGCCGCCAGGATGGCGTTCGCATCCAGCGGGGTTCGGGCGGGCATCAGCGCCTGCCGCCCGTTCGCTCGCTGTCCAGTAGCGCGAGCAGGGCGGGGGCGTAGCGTTCTCCCGCGACCGCCCCTCGGGGGACGGCCTGCTCAATCGCGTCCAGGTCGTCCTCGGTCAGCCGCAGGCCGGCGGCGTCCACCGCCTCGGTGATGCGGTGCGGTCGGCTGGCCCCGACCAGCGTGACGATGTCGCGGTGTGCGCGCCCCTGCGAGAGCACCCACGCGATCGCGAGCTGCGCGACCGTGGCGCTGCGGGAGGTGGCGATCTCCCGCAGCCGCTCGACCAACGCGAGGTTGGTCTCGATGTTGCCGGCGGCGAAGCGGGGCAGGTGCCCGCGATGCCGTGCGTCGCCGGCCGACGGTCGCCACGTCCCGGTCAGCATTCCTTGGGCGAGCACCCCGTAGGCGGTGACGCCGATGCCCAGCTCGCGGCAGGTGGGCAGGATCTCGTCTTCGACACCGCGGCTGAACAGTGAGTATTCGATCTGGACGTCGGTGATCGGGTGCACGGCGTGGGCGCGGCGGATCGTCTCGGCGCCGACCTCGGACAGCCCGATGTCGCGCACGTAGCCTTTCTGCACCATCTCGGCGACGGCGCCGACGGTCTCCTCGATCGGGACAGCGGGGTCCAGCCGGGCCGGGCGATAGATGTCCACGTAATCGGTGCCCAGCCGCTGCAGCGAGTAGCCCAGGAAGTTCGGGATCGCGTCCGGTCGGCCGTTGATGCCGCGCACGCTGCCGTCCACACCGAACAACGCGCCGAACTTCACGCTCACTACGGCGCGGTCGCGATCGGCGGGTCGCAGCGCCTGCCCGATGAGCGTCTCGTTGTGCCCCATCCCGTAGTGGTCGGCCGTGTCGATGAACGTGATCCCGGCGTCGAGCGCGTTGCGAAGCGTCGCGATGCTCTGCTCGTCGGCGCTGCGTCCGTACGCGCCGGACATGCCTGCGCAACCGAGCCCGACCGCCCCCACACAGACGTCGGCGCCGAGTGTTCTCTGCTCCATACGAGAAACGCTAAGCGGGTTGGTAACAGATGTCAAAATTTGTAACTTGTTACCTTGGCGGTTGGGGGGCCTGGTAGCCGGTCAGCTCGCTGATCTCCGCCGGGACAGGCCACGCTGCCAGGGCACGCGCGGATGTCTCCTTCGCCTTGGCCCTGGCGATGAGCCGGTGCCCTTCCTGCGGGTGCGGGGCCGATCCCGGCACGGACGCCGAGCGTCTCGACGTAGCGGAGATACCCCCGCGGGCGCGGGGACGACACGGCGGGCGGATGGCCGGTTGGTACGCATAGCTGGCAGGCTCCGCATGGGGGACATTTCTGCCCCAGACATGGCGGCGGAATGACGCCTCGGTGCGGGCCGGTGGCCGCAAAGATTCGCCACCAACTGGGTATGCCTGTGGGTTGACGGCCCGCCGACAGCCAGTCGCGAAACTGGACGATCAAGAAACCGCACGTCCAGCCGGGCGGGTGGACACCGGCAGCCAGCCTCGAGGAGCGGCGGCCAAGTGAACTCGCGGAGAAAGCTCAAGCGCTACATCCACCGCTCCGCCCCAGCAGCCCTCGGACGCGGTACCAGGTGCCAGCTTGCCAGCTCTCGCGAGCCCACGGCCATGCGTCCGGACAACGACCGCCGACGAGAACCTCGACAAGCCTTCCCTTCCTGTCGGCGAACCTCCGAATCAGATCACTGACCGCGCAGCGTGCGTGTCCAGGGAGTATCCATGGCGAGGGCATCGATCGCCACCAGGACATTGCTGAGCAGGGCGTCCGCGAAGTAGCGGCGGATCTGCTCATCGGACGCACCGGAAACGGCGCGGACGTACTCCACTTGCTTGGCGTAACACCTGCGCACCGCCTCGCCGATGCCGGGCTCACCGGCACAGCCCTGAGCATGCATGAGGATCATCAGCACGTCCCGGTCGGCGATTACCTCGTCGTACGAGGTGGTCAGTGCCTGCATGACCGCCTGCGGGTCAGTGCTCCGCACTGACGCCGCCGCCATGGCGGCGGACTCGCGCAGGCGGTCTGAGCAGTAGTCGACCAGGGCGACGAACAGCGCTTCTTTGTCCTTGAACAGCCGGTACAAGTACCCCTGGGAGATGCCCGCGGCCTCGGCGACGTCCGTCGTCGAGGTGCCGTAATAACCCCGCGCTGCGAACGTCTTGATGGCCGTGCGCATGACCGTGGCCCGGCGCTCGTCAGCAGTGGAGCGCTGGCGCGTCCTGGTTTCCATGGAAGTAATCAACCACTTTCATGTATATGCGTCAAACCACGAAACGGTCCGATGCAGACATGCTCGGCGGACGCACTCAGTCGTCGCTGAACGCCGTGATCATGTCGTCAGTGCTGCCGCCGAGGGCCTCCATGGCGATCAGCGGGTTCCAGTAGTCGACGTAGCGGCTGATCTTGCCGTCCACGGTCTCGACCACCGAGATGTACGTCTGGTTGTAGGGGCGACCGGTCTCCAACGCGACACCCTCGGACTTGAGCTCCGCGATGACCAGCGTGGGGTCGACGGTCTCGTGGATGCGCACGTCGGTCATCGTCAAGCGGAAGGCCTTGGGGAAGTTGCTGATGTAGCAAGCATGTCCTCCCTGCTTTCGAGCCGCGTCGTATAGCCCTTGGGCGCATAGGGGAACTCCAGCACTCCGTCCTCCGTGAAGAGCTCGACCCACTCGCCGACCCGCCCGGTGGTCAGGAGGTCGAGGTGGTCCCGGAAAACCTGCTGCGCGGCAGCCCGGACGGCGGCGGCGTCCTTGGGAGTGGAAGTGGTGTCTGTCATGGTCGAAGGTCACTTTCTGGAGTAAAAGGGGAAGGCAATCAAGTAAGCGGTTGATTGCTTACTTACGGGCCCTGATTGCGGCCCTCCACCCTGACGGACGGAGGGCCAACCTCGTGCGCGGCGCCTATTTGGCCCCGACGCGCTTGTATTGATGTAAGTAATAGACCACTTTCATCTGCCGTGTCAAGCGTCTGCTGCTACCGCCTGGGGCCTCTGGTCCAGCGCACGGCCCGACTGCCCCTGATGATCGCGCTCCGGTCTGCCCGCCGGGCTACTCAGGGACCAGCTCGCCAGGGAGGCCGGCACGTCGTTCGACGACGACCGCGCCTTTGAGCTGTCGCCGCACAACATATTGTCCGGGCCCGCTGCGGCAGGAGCGGAAGCGAAGCGGTGCCTGAAACGCCGCCTGACGGACCACGTGTGGCGCGTCATAATCGCCGACGAGCGCAGAGCCAAGTCCTGCCCCACTCAAGCAACTTGACAAGACACAGAGGCACCCCGGGTTCATAGGAGAACTCTCAAGGTCGTCCGGCTTGATCGCATTCGATAGGTCGCTGATCAGGGGATCCAGGCCACCGCCGACGGTCGAACCCGGTCTGCGCGCCAGCACCGGTGCCGAGGTGCCAGAGGCGGACATCGAACTACCTATGTGACGCCTGTTTCAGGAGTGGCGGTTGCGGCGCAGTCGGTCGGGGTCTGGTCGTAGCGGTTGCGGAAGGCGCGGGCGAAATGGCCGCTGTCGGCGAACTGCCAGCGGGCGGCTATCTCCGTAATGGTCATACGCCGGTGCGGTGTGGTGAGCGCGCGGCGCGCCTCATCGAGGCGGCGATCCCGGATGTAGGTGCTCAGCGACTGCCCTTCATTGGCGAAGGCCCGTTGCAGGGTACGCACGGAGACGTTCAGTTTCCGCGCGAGAGTCGTGGGGGAGAGGGCGGGGTCGGTGAGCCGCCGGTCGGCCAAGTCCCGCGCGGCCTGGGCCAGCGCCGGCGACAGCCGGGGCTCAACGTCGTCGAGGCCACCTCGGACCGCGGCCCGGGCCAACTCGGCCAGGGTGTCGCGGGCGGCGTCGACCCCGGCCGGCCCGAGGCTGTCAAGCATCCGGCTCACCATGGTGGCGTGCGCGGTCAGCAGCCGCACCTCGGCAGTGTCGACCGGACCGGAGGCCGTCTTGCCCCGATTGCGCCGGATCTCGGCGGCGGGCAGCACGAGTACCTGGACGGTGGTGCGTGGCGTCGCGGCGAAGTGGGACAGCTTCCCCGTCTGTACCAGGAAGCGGCTGGCCGGTGCCGTGTGCTCGGTTCCCCCTGGTTCTCCGAACCACCAGGTGCCCCGGTGGATGATCCACAGGCGTACGTGATCGTCGGCCCCGACCCGTGGGCCCGCCGTCCGGAGGGCGGCCGCGTTCTCGAAGCGGTTGAACATCACGTCCCGCAGCCGGAACCCTCGGGACCGTGCCCCGAAGCCGGCGACGGTCGCCCGGCTGAAGGACGCCAGCGCGAAGGTCTCTCCCATCCGGGTCTGCCACTCGCGTGCGAAGTCGCTGAAGGCGTTCGCGCCGCTCAGGCTCATCGAGAGAGTGCCGTTCATCGTTGTCGCGAATCTTCCGTTCAGGTTGTCGCGCCGGTCCAAGCCCCGCGACCAAGCCCTTCCTATGGTTTCGTCGTGAAACAGCGCAATGTTAACGAGGTGGCGAAATTGAGCACGATCGCGATCGTCGGCGCAGGCCCGCAACTGGGTCGGGCCATCGGCCGGCGGTTCGCCGCAGAGGGGTTCGACGTGGCGCTGATCGCCCGCAACCGTACGACGCTCCAGGCGGTGGCCGACGATCTGTCCGGTGAGGGCGCCCGGGTCGAGGTGTTCCCCGCCGACGTCACCGACCGTCCCGCCCTGCACGCGGCGCTGACCGCCGCTGAGGAGCGGCTGGGGCCGATCGACGTACTTGAGTACTCGCCTGCGCCGGCCCCGGCCGACCTGCGCCGGGCGCCGCTTGTCGAGGCCACGAAGGTCACCGTCGACTCGGTTCTTGCCCAGCTGGATCTCTACCTGCTCGGCGGCGTCGCGGCGGTGCAGCACGTCCTGCCCGGCATGCTGGAGCGCGGCACGGGGACGGTTCTGGTCAGCAGTGGCGCGGGTTCCGGGCCGATGATTGCCCCACATGTGGCGAACGTTCAGATCGCCACCGGTGGGATGCGCAACTGGATCCTCAATCTGCATGCCGCGCTTTCCGGTACCGGCGTCTACGCCGCGCACGTGGCGATCGCCGCCTTCATCGGCCAAGGCGGCCACGCCTCCCAGCCTCAGACGATCGCCGACGCCTACTGGCGGCTGCACACCGGGCGCACCGAAGCCGAGCTGGTCATCCAGGACCTGCCGGACGACTACCTGGAACAAGGCCTGGCGGACAAGTTCAAGTCCTGAGCCTGTCGTTCAACGCTCAGGTGCTGCTGCAACGGGCCCGGCTGGGTCCGCTCGACCAGGTTTCGCGGGATGATGACGTGACGTCAGACGTACGTGCCTGTACTGCGTTCATCCCCCGCCCGTAGCATTCGCAGCGTGGCGAAGGGGCGAGTGAACCCTTCTCGGCAATGTCTCGTGACGGTTCGTGATCTTCGTTCGGGCGGTGCGGCCATGTTCGAGGTGGAGTAGGACGAGGGCGGCCCGGGCGATGCGAGTGATTGCGGCCGGGTCGGGGCTGACCCTGCGCAGGGCCTTGTTCGATCCCGCGGGCGGTTGGCAGCCGTCCTTCGTTTGGAGGCAGGGGGCCGGTCATACGGCTGCCTCCCGCACGCACGAAGAACGCCGCCCACCGACGTGACAGGTGGGCGGCGCGCTCTCTGGGACGCGAGGCGGGGATCAGCAGTCGGCGACGCCGCTCGGTGCCTGCACGCCGGCGTAAAGCTGTGCGCGGCTGTATGCGCCGACCCACTCGCAGGGGCCGTCAGGCCACAGGTCGACCACAGCGCGCATCTTTCTCGCCGAGCCGCAGGCGTTGTAGACCTTCGCGTACCAGTAGATCAAGTCCTTCTAGATCGCTCCCTCGTAGGCGCCGCAGCCCATGATCTGAACATCGCCCGACGTCGACGCGGCGGAAGCTCCGGCCAGCGGGGACGCGAGCAGGGTTCCGGCGAACACCGCGGCCATTGTCGTCCGGAGCAGCTTCCTGCCCTTCGTCGTGGTCCGGGACGAGGTCATCGAGTTTCCTTTCGGCCTGTCGAATGACTACTGTCAGAAAGATCGTCAGGGCGGTCCGGGCTTTCGGGAACCTGGAAGCTTCGAGGGTGCGAGAAACGAAACGGCCGACTCCGGAGTGTGACGCGGCCGGAGATGACGGCAGAAGCGGTGCGGCCCTATCCCTTCGGGGAACCCCAGGGACTTGTCGTGACGCAGGCAAGATGGCGATTGCCGTCACCGCGACCAAAAATATGGATGTCGTCTTGGAGGGAAAGTTGTCCAAAGCGGCCAGGAGCCTTCTCGCGCAGGTAAGTTCCCTGATCCTGTCCATAGGGGCGGTGCTGTCCAGTGCGGGATGCGGAACCGACTGCGCGTCCCAGGCGGAGCAGCACTTCGCCTCCGCAAGGAAAGCGATCAAAGATTCGTTTCCTGCCGAATGGCGTTCGTCGAGCAGTGAGCAGCACATTTGCGATCGCGACGATGATCCGCTATTGAGCATATCCTTTGAAAGGAAAGTCGACGCCGTTGACGTCGTGCTTCAAATGAAACGGGACCGCTGGCAGACGAAGATCACGGAGAAAGCGGTAAGAAGTGGAGGGCTCGCCATCCTCAGGAAGCGCGTCGATGATCACACGTTGACTGCCGTCGTCACTCACTACCCGCAGGTTGCGGGGACCTTTGTCGAGGTGACCGCGGGAGAGTGAGCCATTGTCGGTAAGGGCCTGTCGCAGATCGCCACCAACACGCTGCTCCGCGGCTTGCGAGGAGCGGGGGTCTGGCCTCAGCCCGTCGGCTGCGATGGAGCAGGGGCGGTATGCGCGGTGCCGTTCGTTTCCGGGGGTGAGGGGGCGTCTGCCGGATCGGTGAAGATCATACGCATCCCTTTGGCGGTGTCCATGTACTCGCGCACCCGGTGGATCAGTCCATCTCGCAACTCGAAGACGAAGCAGTAATCGTTGGTGTAGTGGTTGCCGTTGGCCAAGATGGCAGTCATCGTCTCTTCGACGACCACGATGTCACCGTCGGCGTAAAAGCCTCGGAAATCGACCGAGACCCCCTCGGTGAACAGCCGAGGAAAGTCGCGGGTGAGGAAGTGGACGATCGCCTCCCGGCCGATCATGTGGTTGGTCACGCCGAGCGCGAGGGCGGTCCCGTTGCCCGCCGGCGCCAGCCATTGGGCAGCCTCGTCGATGAAAGGCGAGATCTGTTCTGGATCGCGGGTGCCGAACGCTTTCCAAGCGCGTTTGACCAGCTCACGGTTCTGCTGAGAAGTCACAATGAGACAGCTTAGGCAGGACGGGAGGGGGGAGGCTGGCGGATTTCGGACATGGTCCCCCCGGGTACCGCGGCGGCCGACCGCACTTTCCGTACGCCGACGCCTGACATCAGGCACGGGATCCGTGCGCGAACCGCACGGTGATGGACAAGCCGCCTTCTGGGCGTGCGCTGGTGGTAAGGGTGGCGTGGTGAGCGTGCGTGACGGCATTGACGATGGCGAGGCCGAGGCCATAGCCGTCGCGGCTGCCGTGACGATCAGGCGCCAGTTTCTGGAAGGGGCGAAAGAGGCGCTGGATCTGATCGTCGGGGATGGCCGGCCCGCTGTTGGTGACCGTAAGGGCCACCTGCGTGCCGGAGGTCTGCGTGGTGATCGCTACATGCCCGTCGGCGTGGTTGTGGCGGATGGCGTTGTCGATGAGGTTGGCGACGAGGCTTTCGATCAGTCTCGGGTCTCCGGCCGTCACTGCGGGCGTCAGGTGTTCGGCGAGGCCGATGCCTTTCCGCGCTGCTTGGTCGCGGCGGGAGGCGAGCACTCCTTCGACGACGTGGGCGAGGTCGAGGGTGTCCCAGCGGGTGACGCCTCCCTCGCTGGTGGCCAGAGCGAGTAGTGCTTGAACGAGCCGTTCCTTATATCCGCCGAGAGCGAGGGCCTCCTGGCAGACCGCGCGCAAGGTGTCGGTGTCGGCATCGGGGTCGGCGAGGGCGACTTCGAGGAGGGTGCGGAGGCCGGCGAGGGGGGTGCGCAGTTCATGGGAGGCGTTGGCGACGAAGTGGCGTTGGGCGTCGAAGGAGGCTTGAAGGCGGGCGAACAGATCGTCGAGGGTGTGGCCGAGCTCGGTCAGCTCGTCCGTGGGTTCGCCGAGATCGAGGCGCCGGTGGAGGTTTCCGGCGGAGATGATTTGGGCGGTGGCGGTGACGGCGCGCAGCGGGCGCAGGAACCGGCCGGCGACGAACCAGCCCAGAGCCAGGGCGACGGGAATCAGAAGGACCAGGGCGACGGCGGACCCGGTGAGGAGTCGGGGCAGGCTGATCCCGGGTCCGGGTTCGGTGATCGCGCCCGATGAGGAGTGGCCTATCGGGGTGGCCGCGTCGATGCTGGCGAGGGGGACGGCGACGAATACGAGCACCAGGACACCGGCGGCGTAGATGCCCGCCGCGTAGGCGAGCGCGAGCCGCGTCTGCAGGGACCTTCTGGTGAGCTTCCGGGAGGTCATGACGGTCCGATGCGGTAGCCGCCTTCGCGGATGGTCTCGATCACGGGCGGGTCGCCCAGCTTGGCCCGTAACCGGTGCATGGTGTGCTTGACGGCGCTGCTGAAAGGGTCGGCGGCCTCGTCCCAGACGCGCTCCAGCAGTTCCTCGGCGGAGATGACCAGGCCGGGTACGGCGAGCAGGCATTCGAGCAGGGCGAACTCCTTGGGGCTCAGGTCAAGGCGCCGGCCGGCCCGGAGCGCGGTACGACGGGCCGGATCGAGGGTGATGTCCCCGCATGCCAGGGTCGGCGGTAGCGGTGGGGTGGCGCGGCGGGCCAGGGCACGGACGCGGGCGACCAGTTCGGCGAACGCGAACGGCTTGGGCAGGTAGTCGTCGGCACCGAGGCTGAGCCCGTCGACGCGGTCCTCGATCGTGCCGGAGGCGGTGAGCATCAGGACGCGGGTCTCGCAGCGGCCGTGGGCCAGTCGCCGGCAGATCTCGTCCCCGTGGACGCCGGGCAGGTCGCGGTCGAGGATCACCACGTCGTAGCGGGTGGCGGCCAGGCGTTCGAGAGCGGCGGTCCCATCCAGGACGACGTCGACGGCCATGCCTTCGCGGCGCAGCCCGGTTCCGATGGAGCGGGCGAGGACCTCGAAGTCCTCGACGACGAGGACCCTCACCGCCACTCACCGCCGGTCGTCGTGCGGGCGGAGCGGCCGAACCGGCCGCCGGGTCGAGGTGCCATGAGTCAACGATGCCAGGTCCCCGGTCGCAGCCGGGTCGCAGCGGCTGCGACCCGGCTGGAACCGGGTGCCGCGTACAACCGTCGGCATGAGTTCGTTCACGCCTTACCGATCCTGCCGACGGGCCGGGCAGGACCGTCTCCCTCAGTTGCTGCGCGCGGAGTGGACCAAGTTCCGTACCGCGCGGGGCTGGGCGCTCGCCATGGCGGCTTCCGTACTGGTCACCGTGTCGCTCGGACTGCTGATCGCTGGAGGCGTCCGCAGCACCTGCGTGACCGGGAAGGGGGAGGGCCCCTGCCCCGCGCCGTTGGTGGGCCCCGATGGCGCGGCGGTGCGGGACAAGTACTACTTCGTACACCAGCCACTCAAGGGGGACGGCAGCATCACCGCCCGCGTGCCGGACATGACCGGGCAGATCCGGCTGCCGGACGCCGTACCCGGGGTGCGCAACATCAAGGAGGGAGTGGTGCCGTGGGCGAAGGCCGGGCTCCTCGTCAGGCAGAGCCTCAAGCAGGGCACACCGTACGCCGCCGTCATGCTCACCGGAGATCACGGCGTGCGGATGCAGTACAACTTCACCCACGACCTGCCCGGCGGTCCGCACAACGGTCCCCAATGGCTGCGGCTGACCAGGTCGGGCGACGCCATCACCGGCTACGAGTCGGACGACGGCAAGACGTGGACCGAGGTCGGCACAGTCAAGCTGACCGGGCTGCCGGAGACGGTCGAGATCGGGCTTTTCGCCACCTCACCAGGCGCCTTGTGGGACATGGCGCAAGCCTTCGCCCAGGCCACCGCCACCTTCGACCAGATCACGCTGCAGGGCGCGAACGGTCCGTGGCGCCACGACGACGTCGGCGTCTCCATGGAGTCCGACGGCACGACCCCGCATCATCCGGGCGGGGTCGTCGAGTCCGGCGACAAGCTCATCGTGACCGGGAACGGTGACATCGGGCCCGCCACGGTGGAGGGCGGTGTGCGCGCTGACCTCATGCTGATCGGCGGGGCCGTGGGGCTGATCCCGGTGCTCGTGGTGGCGGTCACCTTCTTCACGGCGGAACGTCGGCGCGGGCGGATCAGGACCGGCCCGCCGGCCGAGCCGCGTCCGGCGCGGCTGCTGGCGGCCAAGGCCGTGGTGGTCGGCGCGGTCGCGTTCGTGACGGGGCTGGTGACCTCGGGGGTCGTGATTCCTGTCGGCCTGGCGATGTTGCGCGCCAATCAGAACCCGATTCAGCCGATCACCCCGGAGACCGAGTCGCGGGTGATCGTCGGCTACGCGGCGCTGACCGCGGCCGCCGCCGTGCTCGCTCTGGGCCTCGCCGCGCTGGTCAGGCGGAGCATCGTCGCCATCGGGCTGGCCATCGCGCTGGTCGTCGTGCCCTACCTGCTGGCGACCGCGGGCCTGGCGCCGTGGCTGCTGATGATCACCCCTGCCGCCGGGTTCGCCATCACGCAGAGCGTCCCCACGTTCGCGCATGTGGACGTGGACCCGTCACTGCTCGGGGGCTATTACCCGCTCCCGCCATGGGCAGGTTTGGCGGTGACCTGCGGATATGCCGTCCTCGCCCTCGGGGCGGCGACAGCCGTACACCGCAGGAACCCTCCTCGGGTTCCGCTCGCCTGAAGGTGCGGAAACCGTGAACACGGTCACGCCCACTGCGGCGGTCCCCGCACCGAGCCCCAGGATCCGGTGCGGGGACCGCTGATCACGCAACCGACTCCAGACCGCGGACACCCGTCGCGGTCAGACGGCGTGTGGCTGCGGAAGGTCCTGGATGCGAGGCCACGTGGTCTGCCCTTCAAGCGCGAAGGCGACCTCAAGCAGCGTGCGCTCGTCCCCGTACGCCGCGGCGAGCTGAACGCCGATCGGAAGCCCCTGCTCGGAGGTGGCCATGGGAAGCGAGATGGCGGGGGTTCCGGCGATGTTCTGCAAGGGCGTGAACGCGACGTGGTCGCGGAGCCGGCTCATCAATTCGCCGAAGGGCACGTGGGGGCTGAGGTGTCCGAGCCGGGGCGTCACGTTCGCCACCACCGGGGACAGGATCAGTTCGCACCGGTCGAACGCGCGCGCGTACCGCGCCGCGGCGCGCCTGAGCCAGCGCAGCGCACCCGGCGTCCTGGCCCAACCGCCGCGCGTGAAGCTCCGGCGCAGGCCTTCCGTGAGCCCGTCGAGTTTGCCCGCGTCGAAGGACCGGTCGAACGTAACCTTGCCGAGCCCGCCGGTCATCGCGGCCAGCAGCCCCCAGTAGGTCTCGAAATCGTCGGCGAACCGGGCCTCCACCGGGACCGGGATCGGTTCGACGACGTGTCCCTGGTCCTCCAGCAGCCGTGCGCAGCGTTCCACCGCAGCGCGCGTCTCGGAGTCGACCACCGTACCGGTGACCGACTCCAGGAGGAGGCCGATGCGCAGCCTTCGCCGGGCGGGGCCTTCCACCGCGCCGATGGGAGCCAAGCCGGGGTTACGCCAGCGCAGTTCCATCGCCGCCATGAACGCGGCGGTGTCGCGTACGGACCGGGTGACCACGCCTTCGCTGATGAGGTTGATCGGCATCATCCGTGCTGCCTCGCCGTCGATGTGCCGGCGCCGGCTCGGCTTGAGACCGATCAGGCCTGCCGCGGCGGCGGGGATCCGAATCGAGCCGCCGCCGTCGTTCGCGTGCGCGATCGGGACCGCGCCTGCGGCGACGAGGGCGGCGGCGCCGCCCGAGGAGGCGCCGACCGAGTACGCGGTGTTCCAGGGGTTGAGCGTCGGGTCACCGTCGCGGAACTCGGTGGTGGCGTTCAGCCCGAACTCCGGCATCCGGCTCTTTCCGAGCACCGTCATCCCGGTGCGCAGAAACTGCTGGGCGTAGCGGCCGTCCGACTTGGCCGGCTTCGCGACGTACGCGGCGGTGCCGTGGTTGGTGGGCATGCCGGCCAGGTCGGTGTTGTCCTTGACCAGGGTCGGGACCCCGTGGAAAGGCGCATCGACGTCGTCGGAGCGCCGGGGGCGGTCATATGCGGGGTAGGCGACCGCGTTCAAGGGAGCTGCGATGCGAGCCAACCTCGCCACCGCCGCCGCCTCGACTTCCGCCGCGCTGAGCTCACGTCGTCGGATCAGGTCGGCGAGCGCGACGGCGTCGTGGTCTCCGAGGGCGTCGTCCGAGAAGGCATGCAGGTGTTCGGTCCGGGTCATGCAGTCATGGTGAAGGCGCGGATCCAAAAAGTCTAGAAGTTCTTACACACTATGATGTGCGCCATGAAACGACGCCACGGAGCCAGTGCCCAGCAGCGACGCGCCGCACTGATCGACGCGGCGATCGAGGTGGCGGCTGAGCAGGGAATGGCCGGCGTCACCCACCGGGCGGTGACCGAAAGGGCCGGCCTCCCGCTGGCGACCGTCGGCTACTTCTTCGACTCGATAGCCGATCTCGCCGTCGAGGCGTTGCGAACCAAGGTCGCGGCGGACACGACCGCGCTGAAGGACCTCGCTGCGCGGCTCGCCGCGCGGCACAGCACCCCCGCGGAGATGGCCCGCGCCTTCGCAGCCGCCGCGGAAGCCCCTCGGACGGACGCGCTCGCCTTCGTCGAGGCGCTGCTCCACGCCGCACGGAACCCTGACGTCCGCCCTGTCGTCACGGAGGTTCTCGAGGCCGGCCGGGACGCGGTCACGGCGGCGGCCAGTGCGGCCGGGGCGCCGGACGCGGACGCCGGCGCCTACCTCGCACTGGTGCACGGCTACCTCCTGCACTCGATCGCCGCCCCCGACCTGGTCGACCCCGATGCTCTCCTGCGCGGAATCCGCGGATTGTTCATCGGCGGCCTGGTCGAGCGCGGACAGCTCGACGCCGCGCTCGAGATCGCACGCCCTCGCGACTGAGGGTGGAATCCGCGGCATCCAGGCGCCGTGGACTCACCCGCTTGGATTACCGGTCGCACCGAGCCCGAGTGCCCCGTCGGCGAATGAAGTGACTCGCTCGGACGAGGCACCGGGCGGCCCGGCCGCTTCTCGCCGACGGCGTCCCATGCCGCTAGACGTACCGCCACGCCTTTGCCCGGTCCGGGTGGCGGCCGCGGCGTCAGAGCAACACGGGGTGAGACCCGTGCCCTGATCACGTGGAGATCGAAGGTTCACGGAACTCGCGACGGGATCCTTCGCGCTGACCCTTGACGAGCAACATGTTCGGTTATAAAAACAAACGGAACAACATCGAAACGGCGGTGAATCAACAGGATGTACGCCGAGGAACGGCAGCAGGAGATCCTGCGCGCGGCACGGGCCGCCGGGCGGGTGGACGTGGTGGCGCTCGCGGAGCAGTTCGGCGTGACGACGGAGACGATCCGCCGGGACCTGACGGTTCTCGAGCGCGCGGGCGTGCTGCGGCGGGTGCACGGCGGGGCGATCCCGGTCGAGCGGCTCGGTTTCGAGCCCGCTCTCGCCGCACGGGACGAGGTCATGACGGAGGAGAAGGAGCGCATCGCCAAGGCGGCGCTGGCCGAGTTGCCGCAGGACGGCGCCATCATCATCGACGCGGGCACGACGACGGGCCGCCTTGTTCAGGCCATCCCCGCCGACCGCGAACTCACTGTCGTCGTCAACTCGCCGCCCCTGGCGACCGCGCTGGCCACCCGTGCCAATGTGACGGTTTTCATGCTGGGGGGCCGGGTGCGGAGGCGCACCCTGGCCAACGTCGAAGACTGGGGGCTCCGGCAGCTCTCCGAGTTGCACGTCGACGTGGCCTTCATGGCGGCCAACGGCTGTTCCGTCGCCAAGGGACTGACGACGCCCGACCCGGCAGAGGCGGCGATCAAGCGCGCCATGATCGCCTGCGCGCGGCGATCGGTGCTGCTGGCCGACCACACCAAGTTCTCCGACAACTACCTGACGCGCTTCGCGTCGTTGCCCGAGATCGACATGATCATCACCGACACGCGGCTGGATGACCAACTCGCCGGAGATGTGGCGGCGGCCGGACCCGAGGTCGTGCGCGTATGATCCTCACTCTGACGCTGAACCCGAGCCTGGATCGCAGCATCGAGGTCGGCTCGCTGACCCGGGGAGCCGTCATTCGGGCGGCGGCGGCGCACCTCGACCCCGGCGGCAAAGGGGTCAACGTGTCACGCGCGTTGCTGGCCAACCAGGTGCGGTCGCGCGCCGTCATCCCGTTCGGCGGAGCCGAAGGGCAGCAGCTCGTGACCCTGCTCGCCGCCGAGGGCATCGACATGATCTCCGTTCCGGTGGCGGGGACGACCCGTTCCAACATCACGCTGGCGGAACCCGACGGAACAGTCACCAAGATCAACGAGCCTGGCACGGCCCTGACGGCGGCCGAGCTCGACACGCTGGCGAGCGCGGTCCTCGACGCCGCCGGCTCGGCCGACTGGGTCGTCGCCTCGGGCAGCCTGCCGCCCGGTGTGCCGGTCGACGTGTACGCCGTTCTGTGCGAGAGGTTCGCCGCTGCGGGCATACAGGTCGCGGTCGACACGAGCGGGCCGGCCCTGGTCTCCGCGCTGGCCGCCGGCCCCACGCTGGTCAAGCCCAACCGCGAGGAGCTCGCGGAGGCGACCGGCACGCCGATCACCCACGTCGGCGACGTCATCGGCGCCGCGGGCAAGCTACGGGCGATGGGCGCGCGCTCGGTGCTGACCAGCCTCGGCGCCGACGGAGCGCTGCTCATCGAAGGCGACCAGGTCTGGTTCGGCACGAGCCCTGTCGAGGAGCCGCGCAGCAGCGTGGGCGCGGGCGACGCCATGCTCGCGGGATTCCTGGCAGCGGGAGCACGCGGCGAATCGGCTCTGGCCGAGGGGCTCGCGTGGGCGAGCGCCGCCGTGGGACTGCCGGGCAGCCGCATGCCGGGCCCGGCCGATATCGATCGCACAGCTGTCCGGATCCACACCCCTGATCCGGCCCTGCCGCTCACGCCCGGGGGGTGAGCGGCGCATCCCCCCATCAGGACGGCCGGTGCGGCCGTCCGCCCCGGAAGGAGTACACGTTGGCCACCGCATACACCCCCACGGTTCAAGGGACCGGGATTCGGGCCTCCATTCAGCGCTTCGGCGGCCATCTCGCCGGGATGATCATGCCGAACATCGGCGCCTTCATCGCCTGGGGCCTGATCACGGCCCTGTTCATCCCCACCGGCTGGCTGCCCAACAAGACGTTGGCCGAGCTCGTCGGCCCGATCATCACCGTGCTGCTCCCGGTGCTGATCGGTTACACCGGTGGGCGGATGGTCCATGGGCAGCGCGGCGCTGTCGTGGGCGCCGTCGCCACGATGGGCGTCGTCGTCGGGGTGGACATCCCCATGTTCCTCGGCGCGATGGTCATCGGCCCGCTGGCCGCGTTCATCCTCAAGTACGTCGACCGGTTCACCGCCGAGCGGACCAAGGCCGGCTTCGAGATGCTGGTCGACAACTTCACCGCCGGCATCGTCGGCGCGGCGATGGCGATCGCCGGCGTCTTCGCCATCGGCCCGATCGTGGAGAACATCACCAAGGTCGCGGGCAGCGGCGTGGAGTGGCTCGTCAGCCACTCGCTGCTGCCGATCGCGTCGGTCATCATCGAGCCGGCCAAGGTGTTGTTCCTCAACAACGCGATCAACCACGGCGTGCTCGGCCCGCTGGGCGTGGCCGAGGCGGTCAAGCAGGGCAAGTCGATCCTGTTCATGCTGGAGTCCAACCCCGGTCCCGGTCTGGGGCTGCTGATCGCCTACCTGCTGTTCGGCCCGAGGTCGCTGCGGCCCAGCACCCCGGCGGCGATGATCATCCACTTCCTCGGCGGTATCCACGAGATCTACTTCCCGTACGTGCTGATGAAGCCGCGCCTGATCCTCGCGGTGATGGCCGGTGGTGCGTCGGGAATCCTCACCTTCCTGGTCACCGGGGCCGGCCTGGTCGCGACGCCGTCGCCGGGCAGCATCTTCGCCTACATGGCGGTGACCCCCAAGGGTGGCTGGTTCGGCGTGATCGCCGGGATCGTCGTGGCGACGGCCGTGTCCTTCGCCGTGGCCGCCGCGCTGCTGGGCTTCGGCCGCGCCAACGGCGACCAGCCGGACGAGGCGGCGCAGAGCGACAGTCAGGCAGGATCCCGTACCGTACCCGCAGTCAAGGAGGCGTGAAGCCGTGGCCAGCATCGACAGCAAGGACGTCCGCAAACTCGTGGTGGCCTGTGATGCGGGGATGGGCAGCAGTGTGATGCTGGCCAGCCAGCTCCGCAAGCAGCTGAAGGGCACGCCGGTCGAGGTGGTGCACACCCCGGTGAACTCGATCCCGGAGGACGCCGACGTGATCGTGAGCCATGTCGGGCTCGCGGACCGGGCCCGGGCGAGCGCCCCGGGCGTGGTGCTCGTGCCGTTCCAGGTCTTCATCGGCGACCCGGCGGTCACCAGGCTGGTCGCGACGATCAAGAACGGCGGCACCATCGATGGCTGACTCGGCCGACATGGCCCCGCTGCCCCTTGATCCGCGGGCCATTCGCCTCACCGCTGTCGCGGACAGCCGCGATGACGCGATCCGCCAGTGCGGGCAGGCCCTCGCCGACGTGGGCGCCGTGGACGAGAGCTACATCGGCGCCATGCTCGAGCGAGAGCGCTCGATCTCCACGTACGTCGGAGAGGGCGTGGCCATCCCGCACGGGACCCTCGTGGCCAAGGACGCCGTCCACCATGACGCGATCTGCGTGCTGCGTTTCCCCGGCGGAGTCGACTGGAACGGCGAGCGGGTCACCATCTGCGTCGGCATCGCGGCCCGGGGCGACGGCCACGTGCGGCTCCTGTCGGAGCTCGCGCAGATCCTGCTCGACCCGGACAGCGCCCGCGCCCTGCGGGACGCGACGGAGATCTCCGACGTCGTTGACCTGCTGCACCCCTCAAGAGAGGAAGCTTCCACGTGAAGGTCGCCCGTTTCCACGCTCCCGGCGACATCCGCATCGAGGACGTGGCGGAGCCCGTCGCGGGCGCCGGCGAGGTGAAGATCCGTGTCCGCAACTGCTCGACATGCGGCACGGACGTCAAGATCTACAAGTACGGTCACCACCACATCAGGCCGCCCAGGGTCATGGGCCACGAGATCGCCGGCGAGATCGTCGGCGTGGGCGAGGGTGTGACCGGGTGGGAACCCGGCGACCGGGTGCAGGTGATCGCCGCGATCCCGTGCGGCCAGTGCGAGGAATGCCGCCGTGGCCACATGACGGTATGCCCGAACCAGGAGTCGATGGGCTATCACTACGACGGCGGTTTCGCCCAGTACATGGTCGTTCCGGCCAAGGTGCTCGCCGTGGGAGGTCTCAACCGCATCCCCGACGAGCTCGGTTTCGCCGAGGCCTCGGTGGCCGAGCCGCTCGCCTGCGTGCTGAACGGCCAGGAGCTGGCCCGGGTCGGCGAGGGCGACGACGTGGTCGTCATGGGGGCGGGCCCCATCGGCTGCCTGCACGTACGGCTGGCCCGGTCACGCGGCGCCGGGAGGGTGTTCCTCGCCGACCTCAACGCCGACCGGCTCGCGATGGCGGCCGCGCTGGTACGGCCGGACGCCACGATCTGCGCCGGTGACACGGACGCCGTGGACGAAGTGCTGAAGCTGACCGGAGGCAGGGGGGCGGACGTCGTCATCACCGCCGCCGCCTCCGGAGCCGCCCAGCAGCAGGCGCTGCAGATGACAGCACGTCAGGGGCGCGTCAGCTTCTTCGGGGGCCTGCCCAAGGACGACCCGATCATCCAGGTCGACTCCAACCTGGTGCACTACCGAGAGCTGACGATCGTCGGCGCCAACGGGTCGAGCCCCGCACACAACGCGCGAGCGCTCCGGCTCATCGCCGAGGGCGCGGTGCCGGTGTCCGACCTGATCACCCATCGCCTGCCCCTGGCGGAGGTCCTGGACGCCATCGACATCGTGAGCCGCGGCGCCGCGATCAAGGTGACCATCGAGCCCTGAAAGGAAGTCCGCAGATGCCAGAAAGGACAGTGGCTGTCGCCTCGCGCTCCGGTCTGCACGCGCGCCCCGCCAAGATCTTCGTTGAGGCGGTGGCGCGGCAGGAGATAGCCGTGCGCATTCGTGTCGGTGACGGCAAGCCGGTCCCCGCCAACAGCATGCTGGCCGTGCTGTCACTCGGGGCCAAGCACGGTACCGAGGTCACCCTCGACGCGGACGGGCCGGGCGCGGACGAGGTGCTGGCGTCGCTCGCCGAGCTGCTCGCCCGCGACCTGGACGTCGAGGCGGTGACCGATGCTTGAGCCGGCGCCCGGCACGGAGCCGGGGAGGTCGCCGGTGACGGCATCCGCCACGGCGGCGTCAGATCCGGCGATGCGGGAGGCGGCGGCCGTGACGCCGTCCGCGACGCTGCGCGGCCTCGGCATCAGCCCCGGCCGCTCCGCGGGCCGGGTGTACCGGATGGCGGACCCGCCGCTGCTGCCGAACCCCGTCCCGGTCACGGACCCGTCCGCGGAGATCACCCGGGCGGTGCGGGGGCTGGAGGACGCCGCGGAGGAGCTGGCCCGGCGGGCGGCGAAAGCGGCCGATCCGGCGGCACGCGACATCCTGGAGGCGCAGGCCGTGATGGCGGGCGACCCCATGCTGCGCGAGTCGGTCGACCAGTACGTCGGAGCCGGGATGGACGCCGCGCACGCCATCGACGCCGCGTGCGCCCACCATCGCGAGGCGCTCGTGTCGGTGGGCGGATACGTCGCGGAACGCGCGAGCGATCTCGACGACATCGGGAACCGCGCCATCGCGGCCGTCCTCGGCCTGCCGATGCCGGGCGTCCCCTCTCCGGGGCACCCGTTCATCCTGGCGGCTGAGGATCTCGCGCCCGCCGACACCGTGAACCTCGATCCCGGCTCCGTGCTCGCCCTGGTCACGGAGAAGGGCGGGCCGACGAGCCACACCGCCATCCTCGCGCGGGCCCTCGGGCTGCCCGCGGTGGTGGCGTGCTCCGGCGCGACCGGCATCGCCGACGGGACGTGGGTGTCCGTCGACGGCGACACCGGTGAGGTCGGCACCGGCATCGGCGAGGAGGTGGCCGGGGAGATCCAGCGGCGGGCCCTCGCCGAGCGCGACCGTCTCGGCAGGACGAGCGGCCCGGGCCGGACCGCCGACGGATATCCGGTCAAGCTGCTGCTGAACATCGGATCCGTGGCGGACGCCCGGGGCGGCGCGGCCGCGGAGGGCGTCGGTCTCTTCCGCACCGAGTTCCTCTTTCTCGACCGTCGCACGGCCCCCACGCATGAGGAGCAGGTCAGCGCGTACGCGGCGGTTCTGCACGCCTTCCCCGGCGCGCAGGTCGTCATTCGCACCCTGGACGCCGGCACGGACAAGCCGCTGCCCTTCCTCGGGCTCGCCGACGAGATCAACCCGGCGCTGGGCGTCCGGGGGCTCCGCGTGGCACGTCGCCGGCCGGAGGTGCTGGACGCCCAGCTCGACGCCATCGCCGAGGCCGCCGGAGCGAGTGACGCCTCGCCGTGGGTGATGGCGCCCATGGTCACCACGCCAGGGGAGGCGGCCGACTTCGCGCGACGGGCCCGTTCGCGGGGACTTGTCAACGTCGGCGGCATGGTGGAGGTTCCGGCCGCGGCTCTGCACGCCCGTCGTCTGCTCGACGAGCTGGACTTCCTGAGCATCGGCACCAACGATCTCAGCCAGTACACCTTCGCCTCGGACCGCCAGCACGGCGACCTCGCCGACCTTCTCGATCCCTGGCAGCCGGCCCTCCTCCACCTGATCGCGCAGTGCGCCGAGGCGGGGCGGGTCGTGGGAAAGCCGGTGGGAGTCTGCGGAGAGGCCGCCGCCGACCCGTTGCTGGCCACCGTCCTGGTCGGGCTCGGCGTCACGAGCCTGTCCATGTCGGCCCGTAGCGTGCCCGCCGTACGGGATGCCCTCGCCCGTCACTCCGCGGACCAGTGCCGGCACAATGCCCAGCTCGCCCTGGCGGCACATGACCCCGAGGAAGCACGAAGGGCCGTGCGGGAGGCCTGGTGAGCGGGACCCCACAGATTCGGGTATAAACACCTGAAAAACACCATAGAAGCGGTGGTGAATCCCACACGATGTACGCCGAGGAACGGCAGCAGGAGATCCTGCGCGCGGCACGGGCCGCCGGGCGGGTGGACGTGGTGACGCTCGCGGAGCAGTTCGGCGTGACGACGGAGACGATCCGCCGGGACCTGACGGTTCTCGAGCGCGCGGGCGTGCTGCGGCGGGTGCACGGCGGGGCGATCCCGGTCGAGCGGCTCGGTTTCGAGCCCGCTCTCGCCGCACGGGACGAGGTCATGACGGAGGAGAAGGAGCGCATCGCCAAGGCGGCGCTGGCCGAGTTGCCGCAGGACGGCGCCATCATCATCGACGCCGGTTCGACCATGAGCCGCCTGGTCCAGCTCCTGCCGCCGGACCGCGAGCTCACCGTCATCGTCAACTCGCCGCCGCTCGCGACCGCGCTGGCCACCCGTGCCAACGTGACGGTGTTCATGCTGGGTGGCCGGGTGCGGGGCCGTACGCTCGCGACGGTCGAGGACTGGGCGCTTCAGCAGCTCTCGCAGTTGCACGTCGACGTGGCCTTCATGGCGACGAACGGCTGCTCGGTGGCCAAGGGGCTGACCACGCCCGACCCGGCAGAGGCGGCGATCAAGCGGGCGATGATCGCCTGCGCGCAGCGGGCCGTGCTGCTGGCCGACCATACGAAGTTCACCGGGAGCTACCTGGCCCGCTTCGCCACGCTGTCGGAGATCGACATGGTCTTCACGGATACCGGGCTCGACCCGGATCTGGCCGCCGACCTCGCCGCCGCCGGACCCGAGATCGTCCGGGCGTGACACTCACGCCGGCCCCGGAGAAGGACACCCGGGACTGGATCGCCCAGTGGTACGACAACCCCCGGCCGTGCGGGTGGAAGAGGCCGCGACGCAGATCCGCGAATCCCTCGCACGACATCGCCGGCGGATTTCAGCCGGGGGAGACTAGCCCTGCTTGAGACGGAGTTCTTCTTTGCGGACCTCGGCCTGGATGGACCGCTCGCGCTCCAGCCACGTCGGGTTCTCCGCCTTCAGCGCGTCGATCTCAGCGGTGGTGAGCGGTCCGGTGATCCCGCCTCTGGCCAGGCCGGAAATGGAGACCCTGAGCTTCGCGGCGACGACCTGCTTGGAGTGCGGGCCGTTGCGGCGCAGATCGACGAGCCAGGCGGGTGGGGTCGCCTGCAACGCGTTCAGCTCGTCCCTGGAGACGACACCCGTCTGGAACTCGGCGGGAGTGGCCGAGAGGAGGACACCCAGTTTCTTGGCCGCGGTCGCGGGCTTCATCGTCTGGATGCTCTTCGGTTTGGGCGAGGTCATGGTGCCAAGCGTAGTCAGTCGGAACGGGTTCCCCTGACATCGGTACCCTGGGGAAGTGACTGATGGGGAGACCGGCAGGGTGTTCCGGCTGGCGTACGTGCCCGGGGTGACGCCCGCGAAATGGGTCAACATCTGGACCGAGAGAATGCCCGGCGTGCCGATCACCCTGGTCGAGGTTTCCGCCGCCGAGGCGGTGGGACTCCTGCGGGATGGCGGCGCCGACGCCGGACTCGTCCGGCTGCCGGTCGACCGGGACGGGCTCAGCGTGATCCCTCTCTACGTGGAGACCACGGTGGTCGTGGTGCCCAAGGACCACGCGGTGGCCGCCGCCGACGAGGTGACCGTCGACGACCTGACCGACGACGAGGTGTTCCATCCTCTGGACGACACCATCGAGTGGACGGTCCGGCCCGGGCTGCCCGCGTTCACCCGCCCGGCCACGACGGCGGCCGCGGTCGAGTTGGTGGCGAGCGGAGCCGGGCTTCTCCTGGTTCCGCAGTCGCTGGCCCGCCTCCACCACCGCAGAGATCTCACTTACCGGCCGGTGCTGGACACGCCGCAGTCTCAGGTCGCGCTGGCCTGGCCCACGGACGCGACCACCGACCTGGTGGAAGACTTCATCGGCATCGTCCGCGGCCGGACAGTGAACAGCTCGCGGGGCCGTACCCCCGATTCCCCTGCGGAGAAACCGGCACAGCAGCAGGCGAAAAAGCCGGCACAGCGGCAGGCGCAAAAGCCCGCGCAGCGGCAGGCACAGAAATCCACACAGAATGGCTCCGGCCGGCGGGCCGCGCCGGCCCGCCGCCGAGGGAAGGGGCACCGGCCTCGGTGACCTGCGGCCCCGAACCTCCGGTTCGGACCCGGCTTGGCTGTGGTGTCTCAGGGCGTTGGTTCCACGAGGTCCTCGATGGTCAGCCGCTGAGCCGTGCAGCCGCTGAAGGTCGGCGGCGAGCCGCGCGGGCCGTGCTTGGTCTGCCGCCGCAATGCCTCCACCAGGTCAGCGCTGTCCTCGGCGGTGCGGGCCGGGCTCGTGGCGGGGCGGGAGGAGTGGTCAAGCAGGCCGTTCCCGCGTGAGCGGCTGTGCGTGGCGTCAACGTGCGAACTTTTCGATGGCTGCCGGGGTGACGGGGGTGAAGAAGTTGACAAGGTTGCCGTCGGGGTCGCGGAACAGCAGCGACCGGTTGCCCCAGGGCATCGTGGTGGGCTCGGTGACGAAGCCGGTCAGGTTCCGGTGAATGCGGTCCACGTCGTCGACGAGAAACTCGATGATCACGCTGTGGTTGTCCGCCGGGCGGGCAGAGCCCGGGGCGAACAGCGGGACGGTGCGGGTGCCGGCGATCGCGAGGGTGGCGTTGGGGGTCTTGAGTTCGGCGAAGTCCTCGGTGGCCCACGTCGCCCGCGCCCCTGTGACTCGCTCGTAGAACTCGACGAGGCGTGCTACGTCGCTGGTGATGATGCGGATCGAGACGAAGTCCATGGGAATCTCCTTGGCTCTGCTGGAGGCGTGCACGTCGCAGACTAGGAGAAATAGTGGACAGAATCGGTCCTGTATTCGCGTTAGGCTGCGAACATGCCCCGACCGACCGCCCGCGTGCTGACACTCCTGGAGCTGCTGCAGTCGGGCGGCACCCGGACGGTGGCCGAGCTCGCCGACCGGCTCGGCGTCGAAGGGCGCACCGTGCGGCGGTATGTGGACCAGCTGATCGACCTGGACGTGCCCGTGGAATCGGTGCGCGGCCGCTACGGCGGGTACCGGCTCGCCCCCGGGTACCGCTTGCCTCCGCTCATGCTCAGCGACGACGAGGCGCTGGCCGTGCTGCTCGGCCTGGTCGCCGGCCGCCGAGCAGGGTTGACGACGACGGAGCACACGGCAAGCGAGACGGCGTCGGCGAAGATCCGGCGGGTGCTGCCCGAGCACATCGCCCGTCGGCTCGACACACTCCTGGAGGCTCTCGCCTTCACGGATCAACCCGGCGAGTTCGACACCCCGGACGCCGAGGTCCTGCTCACCGTCGCCGATGCGGTGCGCCACCGCCGACCGGTCTCGATCCGCTACACCGACCGCGACGGACGGCGCAGCGAACGCACGCTGCACGCGTACGGGATCGTCGCCCATTCGGGCCGGTGGTACGTCACGGGCAGGGACGACCAGATCGGCGAGGACCGAACCTTCCGGCTCGATCGCATCGCGGACGCGCGGACCCTGACCGGCTCATTCGAAACGCCCGTGGGTCCCGGTCCGGCACAGCGTGTGTTGTCAGCGTTCGCCACGGCCGAGTACCGGCATGAGGTGACCTTGCGGATCCACGGGACGGTTGGGCAGATCCGCGCCCACCTTCCCGCCAGCGTCGCGAGCCTGGAGGAGCACGCGCCCGTGGCAGGCGAGGACCGGGCGACCGAGCGCTGGCTGCGCGTCGAGCTGCGGGTGGAGCGGCTCGACTGGTTGCCTCCGGTACTCGCCTCACTCGACCGGCCGTTCGTCATCGAGCGCCCCGACGAACTGCGCGATCTCGTCACCGTGCTCGCCGATCGCCTCACGTCCTACGCCCGCCAAGCCTGACAGCGAGGAACCAATGTCATGAGATGGCACACCGCTTAGCGGTGGGCCGTGAGGGTGTAGGCGCCGTGGGCGCAGCCGTTGATGCGCCAGCCGCCCGGTGTCTGCCGGGAGGAGACGCCCGTGAGTCCGGCACTACGGACGACCGGCCGGGCGCCGCCGGGGAACCAGACGTCCAGGCCGCATCCGGCGCCTTCGCCCTGTGCCGTGAGGCTCGCCCGGTCCGACGTGAGGCTGGTCAGGCGGCCGGGGGCGGAGCGGGGGTAGGGGCGCGAGAGTTCGGCGACGTATTCGGGGGGCGGGGGCAGGTCCTTCCCGGTGGCGCAGTCCTCGATCATGAGGTTGCCGCCGGTCGTGGATTCGGCTCCGGCGTGGGCGTCGCCGCAGGACTGCTTCCAGACCCAGAACGCGCCGCCGATTCGGTGCCGATCCTCGTTGTCGGTGTATTTCCTGATCGGGGCCGAGGCCGCGTCGCCGAACCACCCCCACTCTCCCGACCAGAGCCCCGCGCCGTAGTACGCCGCCGCCCGGCCGGCCAGGTCGAAGCCGCGCTCGATGCTCGTGATGGTGAGGCCGGTGCCCTGGTCGATGGTGATCGACTCGTTGTAGAGGTGCGGGGCGAAGACGAGCAGCCGGTCGTCGGTGAAGTCCTTGGGCACCGAGACCTCGAAGCCCAGACCCGACCAGAGCACGGACGGCTCGAAGAAGATCAGATGCGGGAAGCCGCGCTTCTCGCCCGCCCTGATGGCCTTGATCGCTCGGTCGTAGTAGCGGCCGAGCAGGACGCCGGAGGTGATCGGCGGGGCCTCGCCGAAGCCGGGCTCGTTCAGCAGGTCGTATCCGGCGACCATGGGCTCGCTCGCGAACCGCTCCGCCAGCATGCCCCAGGCGGCGACCAGGCGGGTCTGGATGCCATCCCTGTCCTGGTAGAAGTTGGTGAAGGCGCGGGCGACGGCGGGAGAGATGTCCCGTCCGGTGAACTCGCACTTGGGGGCGCCGTCGAAGCGGTCGGCCCAGGTGGGCGCGCCGTCCCAGCCGTGCATCGGGGACCCGTTCTCGCAGGTGGTGCCAGGGGCGGCGTTGACGCCCTTGCCCCAGGCGTCCTGGTGCATGTCGATGACCGTGCGCAGGCCGTGCTCGGCCGCGGTCTCGACGGCCCAGGAGATCCTGGCGAGGTAGGCCGGGTCGTAGTGGCCGGGCCGGGGTTCCAGGGCTGACCAGGACAGGGCGAGGCGGATGACGTTGAAGCCCATCTGCTCCATGCCGGCGAAGTCGGCCTCGGTGAGCGGTCGCGTCACCGCCTTATCCGGAAATTTCTGGAAATAGTCTTCAAGCTGGTTGACGTTCACGCCGCGCAGCAGCACCTCATTGCCGTCGGCGTCGACGATCCTGCGGTCGGCTGAGAGCGTCAGGCCCTTGGTGCGCGGTGGCTGCGCGGTGGCGGTTCCGGGTTCCAGGAGCGGTACGGCGAGCGCCGCCGCTCCCACCACGACCGCCATCCATGTCGCCGCGGAGACGGTGAAGCCCGTACGCGCATGGACAAGGACGGCCTTTGGCGCCGAGAAGGTGGCGGGGAGGAGCGCGACGAGGGCCGCCGTCGCGAAGGCGAGAAGCGCGCCGAAGGAGAGCGCGGGGGCGAGGCGAAGCATGATCGCCGGTGCCCAGAACGTGTCGCCGCCCGCGAGGTCGCCGGGGAGCCCGAGGGCCACCTCGACCAGGCCCAGCGTCGCGGCCGCTCCCAGCGCGGAGATCCCGGCCACGACGGCCCGCGGCGAGGCGGTGGTGCCGAGCCGGCGGTTCAGTGCCCAGGTCATCACGCCCAGCAGGGTGACGGCGGCGAGGCAGCCCAGCGGTCCCGCCTCGGGCGCCGGGGCCAGCGGGGAGTCGCCGATCGCGTACCCGACGGGTGAGCCGCCCCACCACACTCCACCTACCGACGCGCCCGCGGCCACGGCCACCCCCGCCGCCACCCAGCCCGGCCCCGCAGCCGGCGGGGAGAACGCCCCCGAGGCCGCCGCAGGTCCGGTGCCCGGCCCCGGGGAGGGTGGGGAAGCCGAACTCGAAGTGCGGCGGCGGCGGAGGAACTGCGTGAGCCAGGTGGCCGCCAGGACCGGCAGGCCGAAGATCGCCGCCTTGACGCCGGTGAAGCCGGTCGACCACGCCAGGTAGACCACATCACCGAAGGCCATCAGCAGTGACATCATCAGCTTGGCCGCCATCGCCGACCACACCACCGCGCCCCACACCAGCAGTGCCGTACGCAGCGGGGCACGCTCGCGCGCGACCGCCCATGCCAGCGTCCCGACTCCCGCCAGCAGCAGCGGCACATAGACGGCCGGCGCGGCCACCTGCCACAGCCCGGCGACGGGGAGCAGGTCGGCGCCCGTCCACGTGTACGGCGCGGCCAGCCCCGACGGGTCGAAAGCCGCCCCCAGCACGATGACGGCCGCAAGCACCACGATGGCGATCGGCGACAACCAGCGGTTTCTCATAGCGTCAGCGACCATATATGAGCATTGCTCACATATGAAGAGCCGGATCCGTAACAATGCGGAAGACCGCGTACCACTTCAAACGTCGTCGCGGGGCGCTCCTGGGCTGGTGGCGTATGCGGGATCACGGCTTGTGTCTCTCCGCATCCGGCCGGCCTGCTCCCGCCCCGCGACCTGCGGGTGAGCACCCTGTGGCGCCGCGTCGAGCCGTACCACAAGGCAGGCTCCGGCGCCGCGGTCGGTGATGGACACGACTCCGCGGTGCAGGAGGGCGATCTCCCGCACGATCGCCAGCCCGAGACCCGACCCGCCCGAGTCCCTTGCCCGTGCCCAGTCGAGTCGCGTGAAGCGGTCGAACACCGCCTCGCGATGCTCGGGAGGGATGCCCGGCCCGTCGTCGCGCACTTCGAGCAGCGCCACGCCGTCCTCGTTCGCGACGCGCACCTCGACGGTTGAACGGGCATGCCGTACGGCGTTGTCGACCAGGTTGGTGATCAGACGGGCCAGGTGGGCGCGGGAGCCGTTGACCACGACGTCGGGCTCGACGGCCAGTCGGACCCGGACCTCCGGGCGGGGGCGTGGGCGCAGGGACTCCTCCGCGGCCACCTGCCCGAGGTCGACCTCGTCGTCGCGGGGAGGTTCGCCCGCGTCCAGCCGGGCCAGCAGGAGCAGGTCGGCCGCGAGCGACTGCAGCCGCTCCACGTCGGCGAGGGCTTCGGCCGGCTCCCCGCGGGCGGCGAGCTCCAGGCGGGTGCGCAGCGTCGTGATCGGGCTGCGTAGTTCGTGCGCCGCGTCCGCGACGAACCGTTTGTGCTGCTCGACGGCGTTCTCCAGTCGATCCAGGGTGGCGTTGACCGTCCGGGCGAGCGCCGCGATCTCGTCCCGCGTGCTCGGCACCGGGACCCGCTGATGCAGATCGCGGGCGGTGATGTCGGCCAGCTTCGCCTGGATCCCGGACACCGGAACCAGCGCCTTTCCCATGAAATGCCACGTCATCCCGGCGACGAGCAGGAGTAGCACGGGGACCCCGAAGATCAGCAGGAGGTTCAGAGTGCGCAGGGCGTTCTCCGCCGGTTTCAGCGAGGTGCGCGCGGTGACCGTCAGGACGTCGCCGCCGGTCGCGGCGGCTGCGCTGGCCACCGCGTAGCCGGCGGTGTCCCAGCTTGTTCGCGATGGTTCCGTCGAGAGGCTGATCTGGAGGTCGGGGTCCTCGACGGCCGTCGCGCCGCGCTCGGTCGCGGGCGTCGCCGGGCTCACGGTGGCCATCGGAGAGATCACGCTCAGGGCGTCGGCTACCGTCGCGGCTCGCCGCGCGGCGTCCTGTTGCGCGCTCTGCCGGAGGTTGTCGTGCAGCACTGTCCCCAGCACGGCCGATGCCCCGCCGAGGGCGACGGCCACAATGAGGGTGGCCGCGATCGTGGCGCGTACCCGTACCGACAAGCGCACGGGCAGGTGGACCCGCGTCCGGGCCGCCCATCCGGCTCGTCGGCGCATCAGAGCTGCCCGTCCAGCCGGTAGCCGGCGCCGCGCACGGTCACCAGGGACGAGCGGCCGAAAGGAGCGTCGATCTTCCGCCGGAGCGAGCTGATGTAGACCTCGACGATGCTGGGGTCGCCCGTGTACGCGAAGTCCCAGGCCTGTTCGAGCAGCTCCGCCTTGGGGACCACCTCGCCGGCTCGCCGGGCGAGGCCGTGCAGCACGGCGAACTCCTTGGGCGTGAGCGCGATCTCGGTGCCACCGCGACGGCACTTCATCCCGGCCGGATCGATCACGAGGTCGCCCACCGTGAGCGCGACCGGCCGCTCCCTGCCGCCCCGCCGTACGAGCGCGCGCATCCGGGCGAGCAGCACCACGTAGGAGAACGGCTTGGACAGGAAGTCGTCCGCTCCCGTGTCGAGCGCCTCGGCCTCGTCGTACTCGCCGTCCTTCGCGGTCAGCATCATGATCGGCGTCCAGTTCCCGGCCTCGCGTAGGCGGCGGCAGACGGCGTACCCGTTCATGCGCGGCAGCATCACGTCGAGAACGATCGCGTCGTAGGTGTTCTCGGTGGCGAGCCACAGTCCTTCGGCGCCGTCGAGCGCGATGTCGACGGCGAAGCCCTCGCCGGCCAGACCACTTTTCACGAGTTCGGCCAGCCGCCGCTCGTCCTCCACCAACAGCACACGCATGCCTGAAGCATGTACGAGTCCACCTAAAACGAACCTGAAGATCCCTTCGGCCGGCTTCAGCTTCGCTTCAGGTGGCGGCTGGCAGCATCCACCCCTGTCCGATACGGGGCGATCCCGACGGATCGACGATCAAAGGAGATGTGAATGCTCAGCAAGCGCGTACGGCTGGCGCTGTCGGCCGGTGTCCTCGGCGTGGCGCTCACCGCCACGCTCACCGCCGCGGCCAACGCCGACGAGGCCCCGCGTCCCGGGTCCGTCGAGTGCGTGAAGGGCAACGTCACGGTGGCGGAGAAGGACGGCAAGGTCGTCATGACCGTGGACGGCAAGGAGGTCAAGGTAGTTCGCAAGGACGTCACGGGCACGGCCGCCGCCGTGATGACGCCCGCCGAGTCGGTGCCCGCCGAGGCAGTACCGGCCGAGGCAGTACCGGCCGAGGCAGTGCCCGCAGAGTCGATGCCCGCCGAGTTGGTGCCCGCCGAGTCGGTGCCCGCGACATCCGGAGCGTCTGAAAGCGGAACCAGCGCGGGGGACGCCTCGGCCGGCACCTCGGTGGCGGGGGCGGCGGTTGAGTCCACGCCCGCCTTCACCTGCGTCTCCGGCACCGTTACCGAATAGGCGCCCGGCGCATGGCCGTACCGGCTTCCGGTACGGCCATGCGCCCACCGGTCGGCACAAGGTCGGGGCACGTCGCGTCTTCCGCGACCGGGCCGCGCCCATCCGCCTGGTGGGTGCCGTGCCGGCCGAGCAGGCCGACGAGTGGACCGAAGCCCACCGCTCCATGGCCTGGCCTGGCCCAAGGCCAGGCCAGGCGTGATCCCCGGCGGCATACTGAGCCAGGAGCACCTGCCGGAAGCCCTCGCTGCTTAACCAGAGACGGATCACAAGGCGGCAACTCGTACACCAGCTGTGTGGACGTGACCTCAGGAGGTCGGCCACGTGATGACGGGCGCGTTTCGGCCGGCTGTCGATTTCGGCGGTTGTCATCCATCGGACTGATGAGGGCCCGGCATCGGGTCCATGGTCGAAGGAAGGAAGCGTCATGCCGCAGTATCTGGTGCTGATCTACGACGACGAGGCCGTACGGTCAGCGGCGAACCCGGAGGAGTTCGAGCGCCTGATGAAGGCGCACGAGGAGTTCTGCGCCGCCGACGGCGCCGTCATCCGCGGCGGTAACGCTCTTCAGGGGGCGGACACCGCGACCTCGATCCGGCCGGACTCCGCCGGCGGGTTCATCGTCACCGACGGCGCGTTCGCCGAGACCAAGGAGGTTCTGGCCGGCTACTACCTGGTCGAGGTCGCGCACCTGGACGAGGCGCTGGCCGTGGCCAAGCGTGTGCCGGCGCCTTTCGGCGGGGTCGAAGTGCGACCCATCCGAGTGTTCGAGTGATGGACGCCGCCGGGCGCGACCGGGTCGAGGCCGGCCAGGGCGTCCAATGGTCCGACGGTGCTTCGGCCGCCGCCGTGGCCGAGGCGCACCGACGCGAGTGGGCCTTCGTCCTCGCCGCGACGGTGCGCGTCACGCGGGACCTGGATCTGGCCGAGGAGTGCGTGCAGGACGCCTACGCGCAGGCCTTGGCCGCATGGTCCGACCGTGGCGTGCCGGCCAAGCCCGGGGCATGGCTGACCACGGTCGCCCGGCGGCGAGCACTCGAACTGCTGCGCAGGGAGGCGACGATGCGCCGCCGCCTGCCGTACCTGCTCATGGAGCAGATCGAGCCGGGGCCCGGAGACGGTGATGCCCCGGACATCCCTGATGACCGGCTGCGGTTGATCTTCACCTGCTGCCACCCTGCGCTGTCCGTCGAGGCGCAGGTGGCGCTCACGCTGCGGTTGCTGTGCGGGCTCAGTACGGCCGAGGTGGCGCGCGCCTTCCTGGTCGGCGAGGCCACGATGGCGGCGCGGATCACCCGGGCCAAGAAGAAGATCGCCACAGCCGCCATCCCCTACCGGGTACCGGCGACGGACGAGCTGCCGGCTCGCGTGGACGCCGTCCTCACGGTCGTGCACCTGCTGTTCACCACCGGGCACACCGCTCCCGCGGGGGCGGAGCTGATCCGCGGTGACCTGGTCGAGCGCTCGCTCGAACTGGCCCGCCTGCTGCGGACGCTCCTGCCCGACGACGCGGGCGTCGCGGGCCTGCTGGCGCTCATCCTGCTCACCGACGCCCGCCGTGACACTCGGATGGACGCGAACGGACGCCTGCTCCCCTTGCCCGAACAGGAAAGATCCCGGTGGGACCGGCGCGCCATCGACGAGGGCGTCGCACTGGTCAGGCACGCCCTGCGGCACCGGCCACCGGGCCGCTTCGCCCTGATGGCCGCCATCGCGGCCGTCCACGCCGAGGCGCCCGCCTGGCAGGACACCGACTGGGCCGAGATCGTGGCGCTGTACGACCTGCTGGTGCGGCTGTGGCCCTCTCCCGTGGTCGCGCTCAACCGCGCGGTCGCCGTGGGGTTCGCCATCGGCCCCGCCGCCGGCCTGGCCGCGCTCGACGCGCTGGTCGCCGAGCCGCAGCTCGCCGGGTATGCCTATGCCGCCTCCGCTCGCGGCGCGTTCCTGGCTCGTCTCGGCCGCTTCGGGGAAGCCCGCGTGGCCTACGAGGAAGCCCTGCTTCTCACTGAGAACGCCGTGGAACGGGCCTATCTGGCCGCCCGCCTCGAGAATCTGACCGAGAACGAGCCGTCCTGCTGAGAGCCGGACAGGCGCGGTCCCGCACATGTCCGTCTCGGGTGAGCAGGCCCATGTCCAGTGGAGGTCCGCCGGGGGCCGACAGTGGTTCGGCGCCCGCCGGCCAACGCGGAATTCAACGCTCCTGGTCAAGGTGGACGGTCAATTCGAGCGGCGAACGTGGCGATCATTAGGTGATCGTCAAGGTGAGCCTATGGCGGGTGGCAGTCAATTCGCCATGTCAATGAATCGCTGAGGCGAGGCCTGGGGTGCCCGGCCGGCTGCCGGAAAGGAATGCCGCCCGCGACAAGGTCTACGCCGGGATATGGACGGCATGCCGCGACCGCGCCGACCCGGGTATCGCCATTGCTGAATTGAAGTCACAAAACAATATCATTTCGCTGTATAGCGTCGGTATATCACTCCATATTTGACCTGCGGCTGACTCGGGCGCGTCATTTCGCCGACGACGAAAAGGCGGTGCTCGCCGGAGGCGGCGAGGCGTGCCGGGGCCTGCTCGGGTGGTCTCCCGTGGTGCGGCGGCGGCCTGCCGACGTGCTCTGCGGGTGTTCCGTGAGGGGGGTCCGCCGTGCCGTGGGGGAGACGATCCCATAGCGGACAGTGCGCGCCTGATAATCCCCTACGGGCCGTAGCGATTTTCTTCAGGACAGTTAATCGATTTCCGGATGACCGTGGAGGTCGTGGAACGCTTTCTCGTCACTACAACCCACGGCGTCGGCCGTCCCACTAGACGGAAATCTGGTTTATCGGGCACCATGTCCGAATAGATACATTCAGGTAACAAAACCATTTTTGCTCGCTCTTGGGCAGTCGCGTTTGCCACCCTTGCCCTCGTCGACTTAAGCCTCCTTTATGGACATCGCGAGGAGACCCCCAGGTGGTTGGCAAGCTTGACCTGCTCGAACCGGTCCACAAGGCCTTTGAACAGCAGGTAAGACGAACTCCAGGCCGAACAGCGATCATCGCCGGGACGACCCGGACGGTCTACACCGACCTGAACGCCCAGGCCAACCGGATCGCCCACGAGCTCATCGCCCGGGGAGTGGGGCGAGGGTCGACCGTCGGCGTGTGCCTGGACCGCGATGAGAGGCTGATCGCGGCGCTTCTGGCTGTCTGGAAGACCGGCGCCGCCTACGTGCCGCTCGACCCGACCTACCCGGCCGACCGCGTGGAGTTCATCATCGAGGACGCCGGGGTGTCGCACACGGTGACCTCGGCCGCGCTGTCGGAGCGGCTGCCGGAGCGCGGCCTCGTCCTGGTGGAGACCGTCGGCCGGCGCCCCGACCACGATCCGGACCTGCCGAGCGACCCGGCCGACCTGGCGTACATCATGTACACCTCCGGATCGACCGGCCGGCCCAAGGGCGTGTCGATCGAACACAGCAACGTGATGACGCTGCTGCGCTGGGACGCCGACTACTTCACCGCCGAAGAACTGGCCGGATTCCTCGCCTCGACCTCGGTCTGCTTCGATCCGTCCGTTCCCCAGCTCTATCTCCCCCTGCTGTTCGGCGGCACGGTGATCATGGCCGAGAACCCCCTCGCCCTGCACACCCTGCCCGCCAAGGGCGAGGTCACGATGATCAGCGCGGCGGCCTCGGCGCTGACCGCGATGCTGCGGGAGCCGCTGCCCCCGAACGTGCGCACGGTGCTCTCCAGCGGCGAACCGGTGAGCCGCGCGCTGGCCGACCGCGTCTTCGCCAACCCCGGCGTGCGGCGCATGGTCAACCTGTACGGGCCGACCGAGTGCACCGTGCACTGCTGCGCGTCCGAGATCTCCAGAGACGAGACCGGCGAGCCGCCGATCGGCACGCCCTACGCCTGGTCGCAGCTGTCGGTGCGCGGCGGCGACGGCGAGGTGCTCGACGACGGCGCGCTCGGCGAGCTCTGGGTGGCCGGCCCGCTGGTCGGCCGAGGCTACCTGGACCGGCCCGAGCTGACCGCCGAGCGGTTCGTGACCGACGCCGACGGCGTGCGCCACTACCGCACCGGCGACCTGGTCCGCAGGGAGAACGGCGTCTACTTCTACGAAGGCCGGATCGACGACCAGGTGAAGGTCGCGGGCTTCCGCGTCGAACTGGGCGAGGTGCAGGGCAGGCTGGCGCGTCACCCGCTGGTGAACCACGCCGTCGTGCTCGCCCCCAACGACGAGGAGGGGACCCGGCGGCTGGTCGCCTACATCGAGCCGTCCGGCCCGGGCCTCGACGACGGGCGGTTGCGCTCCTGGCTGCGCGAATGGCTGCCCGACTACATGATCCCCTCCAGGTTCGTGTTCCTGGACGCGATCCCGGTGGGTCCCACGGGGAAGGCCGACCGTTCCCGGCTGCCCGCGGTGACCTTCTTCACCGCGCCGGCCTCGTCCGCCGACGGGGGCGGCTCCGCGGCCGAGTACGTCGCCCCCCGGGACGAGACCGAGGAGCGGCTCGCCGCCATCACCGCCGAGGTGCTCGGCGTCGAACGGGTCGGCGTCCACGACCACTTCCTCGACCTCGGCGGGCACTCCCTGGCCGCCGCCAAGATCTGCGCCAGGATCGAGCACACGCTCGGCGTCCACGTGGCGCTGACGACGTTCCTGGCCCGGCCCACCGTCGCCGAGCTGGCGTCGTACCTCGCCGGCGCCGCGCCCACCGCGACGACCCCGCTGACCCGGCACGCGGGCCGCAGCAGCTATCCGCTGACCCCCGGCCACCACGGCATGCACCTGATGCGTGAGGTCAGCCAGAACCTGGGCGCCACCGCGATCGCGTTCCGGCTCGGGCTGCGCGGCCTCACGTCGGCCGAGCCGGTGCGGGCCACCCTGGACGCGATCGTGCGCCGCCACGAGGCGCTCCGTACCGTCGTGGTGGACGGCGTTACGGCGGCGGTCCGGCCGCCGCTGCCCGTGCCGTTCGACGAGCACCGCCCGGCTTCGGAGGACGAGGCGGACGAGCTGCGGCGGGCCGCGGTCGCCCATGGCTTCGACATCGCCGAGGAGTCGCCGCTGCTGCGGGCCACCCTGCTGTGGTCCGGGCCGGACAGCGCGGAGCTGGTGCTCCTCACCGACCACACCGCGTTCGACGGCTGGTCGCTGGGGGTCGTCATGGAGGAGCTTCTCGACGGGCTCGCCCACGGCGGCGACATCCGGTTGCCGGAACCGCGGTTTCAGCTCGGCGACGTCGCGCTGCGCGAGCAGGCGACCACCCTGGACACCGAGGCCCTGCGGGCCTTCTGGGCCGAGGAGCTCGCCGGCGCCGTCCCGCCGTACGAGCTGCTGCCCCGTACGGACGACGGCCTCAGCCGCCTGAACGGTGAGCGGCTGGTACGCGGGATGGACCCGTCGACGGCCGCCCGGGTCGCCGAGCTGGCGGCTGACTGCGGCGCGACCCCGTTCGCCGTCTACCTGACCGTGCTCGGCATGCTGGTCGCCGGGCTGACCGATCGGCGGGACGTCGTCCTCGGCGCGGCCGTGGCGGATCGCGCCGACCCCGGGCTGGAGTCCGTGGTCGGCATGCTGGTCGACGTGGTCCCGGTGCGGCTGCGCCTGGAGGACGGGCTGTCCCTGCGCGAGGCCGTACGGCACGCCGGGGCCGTTACCGTCCGCGCGGTGGACCACCACGCGCTGCCGGGGGCGGAGCGGACCGAGGTCAGTGGCGTGGAGCGCCCGCCCGGCGCGGTGCTGACGCCGGTCACGCTGTCGATCCAGCCGTCGGAGGTGCCGCTCTCCCTGGAGCGCGAGGGCGTGGGCGTGGACCTGATCGGCGAGCTGGACGCCGGCAGCGCTCAGGCGCCGCTGATCGTCTACGTCAACGACACCGCCACCGGGCTCCAGCTTCAGGTCGAGTGGGACGTGGAGTGCCTGGACCGGCCCGGCGCCGAGGTCCTCACCGAGCGCCTGGTCCGGCTGCTGGAGGACGCCCTGGCCCACCCCGATCGGCCGCTGTCGGCGTTCGAGGTCGTCGGCGCCGAGGAGCGGGCGGAACTGCTGGCCGCCGGAACCGGTGTGCCGCTGCCCGACGACGCGCCGCGCACCGTGGTGGACGCCGCGCTGGAGCAGGCCGTACGGCGCCCGCACGCACCGGCGGTCGTCGACGCCGAGGGCGCCCTCACCTACGGCGAGCTCGCCGACTGGGCGCGACGGGTGGCGACGGCGCTCGGCCCGGCCGCCGCGGGGACCTGCGTCGGCGTCTGCCTGCCCCGCGACCGGTACCTCCCGGCGGCGCTGCTGGGCGTGCTGCTCGCCGGCGCCGCCTACGTCCCGCTCGACCCCGGCCACCCGTCCCAGCGGCTCCGGGACCAGGTCGAGGACGCCGGCATCAAGGTGATCGTCGCGGCGGGCGAGGCGCTGGCGGCGGCCGAGCGGCTGGACGCCGCCGTCGTCGACCTCGCCGGGCTGTCGCCGGCGCAAGCCGTACCGGGCCGGGTGGATCCGGCCGACCTCGCGGCGGTGGAACCCGACGGCGTGGCCTACGTCCTCTACACCTCCGGCTCCACCGGCAGGCCCAAGGGAGTCGAGGTCACGCACGCCAACCTCGCGGCGTTCGTCGCCTCGATGACGATCGCCCCCGGGGTCCGGTCCGACGACGTCATGCTCGGGCTGACGCCGTTCTCGTTCGACGTGTTCGGCTTCGACCTGTGGGTGAGCCTGTGCCACGGCCTGCGGCTGGAGCTGCTCGGCCGCGACGACGCGCTCGACGGGCGGGCCGTCGCTCGGCGGATCGAGGAGGCGGGGGTCACCCTGATGACGGCCACCCCGACGAGCCTGCGCATGCTGGTCGCCTCCGGCTGGCGTGGCGGGAACGTGCGCGTGGTCAGCATCGGCGAGGTGCTCGACGCGCCCCTCGCCGGCGACCTGCTGGAGCGGGTGGCCGAGCTGTGGAACGCCTATGGCCCCACCGAGACCACGATCTACTCCACGATGATCCAGGTGACGGCCCCGGTCGGCGACCCGGTGTCGATCGGCACGCCGCTGGCGGGGGAGCGCGCCTACGTGCTCGACCGGGCGGGCCGCATGCTGCCCGCCGGAACCGTCGGTGAGCTGTGGATCGGCGGCGTGGGCGTGGCGATGGGGTACCGGGGGCGGCCCGAGCTGACCGCCGCCGCCTTCACCGAGGACCCGCTGGGCGGGCGCCGGTACCGTACCGGTGACCTGGCCCGCTGGCGGCCGGACGGCACGCTCGGCTTCCTCGGCCGCCGCGACCACCAGGTCAAGGTGCGCGGCCACCGGATCGAGCTCGGCGAGATCGAGGCCGCGCTCCGGGAGAGCGTCGCCGACGCGGCCGTGATCGTGCACGGCGGCGACCACCTGGTCGGCTATCTCGCGGCGCCGGCGGGGACCGACACGGGCGAGCTGGAGCGGCGCCTGAGCTCCCGGCTCCCGGACTACATGATTCCCCGCCGCTGGATGCTCCTGGACGCCCTGCCGCTCACCGCCTCCGGCAAGGTGGACCGGACCGCGCTGCCCGAGCCCGGCGACGACGTCCCGCGGGTGCCGCCGAGCACCGACGCCGAACTGCTGGTCGCCGACGTGTGGGCCGCCGTGCTGAGCCGTTCCGACCTTGGCGCGCACGACGACTTCTTCGCCCTCGGCGGCCACTCCGCCACCGCCGCCCTCGCGGCGGCCCGGCTGAGCGACGCCCTCGGCCTGCGCGTGCCCGTGCGCCTGCTGTTCGAACGTCGGAGGCTCGCGGACTACGCCACGCAGATAGAGGCCCTGCTCCTGGCCGACATGGAGGAGCCCCGGTGACCGAGATCACCGAGGCCCGCAAGAGACACGACACCGCGGTCACGCGACCGACGGAGGAGACCCGATGACCATCAGCGACGAGCGCCAGAGCGCTCTCGCCGCCAGGCTGGCGGCGGCGCGCCGCGCCGCCGCCCAGGCCGCCCCCGCGATCCCCGCCAGAGAGACGGCCGACGGCCCCGCCGCTCTTTCCCCCACCCAGGCCCGGCTGTGGTTCCTCTCCCAGCTCGACGACCTGGCCGCGTACAACGTGCCCGCCGCCGTGCGGCTGCGCGGGCCGCTCGACTCCGACGCGCTGCGAAGCGCCGTACGGGATCTCGCCGACCGGCACGAAGTGCTGCGCAGCCTGGTCACCGACGCCGGCGCCACCCCGGTCGAGGCCGACCGGGTCCCGATCACGGTCGAGGACCTCGACGACCCCGACCGGCTGGAGACGCGGCTGCAGGAGGAACTGGCACGCCCGTTCGCGCTGGACTCCGAACCGCCCACCCGCGCCCTGCTGCTCCGCCTTCCCGGCGGCGAGGAGCACGTGCTGGCGCTGACCGTGCACCACATCGCCTTCGACGCGTGGTCGCGGAACCTCGCACTGTCCGAACTGGCCGCCCTCTACGCGGCACGGCTCGGCCTGGCCGCGCCGCCCGCGCCGCCCCGGGTGCAGTACGCCGACTACGCCGCGTGGCTGGCCGGGCAGCCGGAGGGCGACCTCGCCTGGTGGACCGCACGGCTGGCCGGACTCGAACCCGTCCTGGACCTGCCGGTGGACCGGACGCGACCGTCGATCGCGGACTGGTCGGGCGCCACCATCCCCGTACGGCTGACGGCCGAGCGGACCGCCAGGATCCGGGAGGTCGCCGCCGAGACCGGCTGCACGCCGTTCATGGTGCTGCTGGCCGTGTGGCAGGAACTGCTCGGCCGGATCTCCGGAACCGACGACGTGCCGGTCGGCGTGCCGGAGGCGGGGCGGCTCCACCCCGAGACCGCGCGCATGCTGGGCTGCTTCGTCAACACGCTCGTCCTGCGCGGCGACAGGTCCGGCGAGCCGACCGGCCGCGAGCTGCTGGCCCGGACCAAGGACGCGGCGCTGGACGCGCTCACCCACCGGGACGTGCCCTTCGACCGGATCGTGGAGCACCTGCACCCCGAGCGCAGCCTCGCCGCCACGCCGATCTTCCAGGTGATGCTCAACGTCCTGGAGGACCGCCCCCAGGCGCTGGAGTTCCCCGGCCTGACCGCCGAGCTGATGCAGGCCCCGCTGCGCACCACCAAGTACGACCTCAACCTCGCCTTCGTCAACGACGGCGAGGAGTACGACGGCGAGCTCACCTACCGTACGGACCTGTTCGACGAGCCGACCGCGCGGCGCATGACCGGCTGGTATCTGAACCTGCTGGAGGGCATGCTCGCCGACCTGGACACGCCCGCGGCGGCGGTGCCGCTGGAGCCGGTGAACGGGCCGATCGTCGCGGGCACCCGGATGGGCATGGACCTGACCCGCCCGCTGCACGCGGTCATCGGTGACCGGGTCCGGCACACGCCGGAGGCGGTCGCGGCGGTGGACGCCACCGGCTCGCTGACCTACGGGGAAGTGGACCGGCTGGCCAACCGCCTGGCCCACCACCTTGTGGCGGCCGGGGTACGGCCCGACGAGCCGGTCGGCGTGCTCGTCGACCGGCACCGCGGCCTGGTCCCCGCGCTCCTTGGCGTGCTGCGGGCCGGCGGCGCCTACATGCCGATGGAACCCGCCTACCCCGACGACCGTCTCGCGTACATGATGGAGACGGCTGGCGCGCGCGTGGTGCTGGCCGACCCCGAGCACGCCGCCCGGGTCCCCGGCGCGCTGATCCTGCCCGATCTCCTGGCCGACGGGCCCGACGACCCCCTGGACGTCGACGTCACCCCCGGCCACCTGGTCCACGTGATCTTCACGTCCGGCTCCACCGGGCGGCCCAAGGGGGCCGGGATCGAGCATCGGTCGGCGATGCACTACCTGCACGGTGTCGCGGAACTGGTGCCCGACACCTACGCCTCCTACGGCGTGGTCTCCACGATCGCCTCCGACCTGGTCATGACCTGCCTGTACGGCGCGCTCATCCGGGGCGCCGCGGTCCACCTGGTGGACCAGGACGCGGCCACCGACCCGGAGGCGTACGCCGCCTACCTCGAGGCGCATCCGCTCGACGTCATCAAGATGGTGCCCAGCCACCTTGAGCTGCTCGCCGCCCACGGCGACCTGGCCCGGATGCTGCCGCGCCGGCTGCTGATCCTCGCCGGTGAGGCGACGTCGTGGGAGCTGGCCGCGCGCATCCGCGCCGCCCGCCCGGATCTGGAGGTGCAGATCCACTGCGGGCCGACGGAGACGATGGTCTCGGTCCTCGGCGGCCGGCTGCCCGACACGCCGTCGGGGTCCGGGTCGGTCCCGCTGGGCCGCCCGCTGCCCGGTGTCGACTGCTACGTCGTCGACCCGGGGGGACGCCCGCTGCCCGCCGGCGTGCCGGGTGACCTGTGGGTCGCCGGCCCGAGCCTGGCCCGCGGCTATCTGAACCGGCCCGACCTGACCGCCGATCGGTTCGTCCCCGATCCGGTGACGGGGACCAGCCGCTGCTACCGGACCGGCGACCGGGTCCGGCTCAACTCCGCCGGGCTGGTGGAGTTCCTCGGCCGGGTCGACGACCAGGTCAAGATCAGGGGCTTCCGGGTGGAGCTGGGCGAGGTGAAGGCCGCCCTGCAGGAGCAGCCCGGGGTCCGGGAGGCGGCGGTGCTGCCGGTCGGCGAGGGCCGCTCGCGGCGGCTGGCCGCCTGGCTCGCGCCGGCCTCCGTGGACGTCGCCGAGATCCGCGCGGGACTGCGTGATCGGCTGCCCGACTACATGGTCCCGAACGCGATCGTCGTCCTCGACGAGCTGCCGCTCACCCCGCTGGGCAAGGTCGACCGGGCCCGCCTGCCGGTCCCCGAGGCGACGCCCGCCGGAGAGCGGGTCGCGCCGAGCACGCCCACCGAGCAGCGGATCGCCGCGGTGTGGGCCGGCATCCTCGACGTGGACGCCGACGACTTCGGCGTCGACGACGACTTCTTCGCCCTGGGCGGCGACTCCTTCCGCGCGGTACGCGCCGTCCGCGAGATCGATCCGGCGCTGCGGGTGATCGACCTGTTCACCCGGCCCACGATCCGTGAGCTGGCCGCCCACGTTGACGGCGGCGGCGAGGCCGCGGCCGGGCTGCTGCACCGCCTGGCCGGTCCGCGCACGGCCACCCGCACCGTCGTCTGCCTGCCCTACGGCGGCGGATCGGCCGCCGCCTACCAGCCGCTCGCCGCCGAGCTGAGCCGTACCTCGCCCGGCACGGCGGTGCTCGCCGTCGAGCTGCCCGGCCACGACCCGGCCCGGCCGGACGAGGACATGCTCCCGATGCCGGAGCTGACCGAACGGCTCGTGGCCGAGCTGGCGGACGTGTCCGGCCCGATCGCGCTGTACGGCCACTGCGTCGGCTCGGCCGCCGCGACCGAGCTGGCGCTGCGGCTGGAAGCGTCCGGGAAGCAGGTCGCCGGCGTCTTCGTCGGCGGCAGCTTCCCCGACGCGCGGCTGCCCGGACGGCTGTCGGCCTGGTGGAACAAGAAGTTCCCCGCGCACCGCTGGGCCAACGACCGCGTCCAGCGGGACTTCCTGCGGACCCTCGGCGCGCTCGACGACGACTTCGGCGACACCGAGATCATGCTGCGCGGCCTGCGGCACGACGTCAGTGAGGCCCAGGCGTGGTTCGGCGGCCGCCTCGACTCGTCCGCCGATCAACGCAGGCTCACGGCGCCGCTGGTGTGCGTGATCGGCGAGCGCGACCGCGCGACCGAGCTCTACCAGGAGCGCTACCGCGAGTGGGGGGCGTTCGCCGAGCGGGTCGGGCTGGCCACGATCCCGCGGGCCGGTCACTACTTCCTCAAGCACCAGGCCGAGACCCTGGCCCGGCTGATCGAGGAGCACCTGGACCGCTGGGCCGGCGGCGACCTGCCCGAGCCGGTCGCAGAGGTCGAGGTCTCCGGTCAGAGCGCCCGGCGGGACCTGCGCCGCTTCTACACGGTCGCGGCCGGCCAGACCGTCTCACTCCTCGGCGCGGCGCTGACCTCGTTCGCGCTGGGCGTGTGGGCCTACCAGGAAAACGGCCGCGTACTCGACTACGCCGTCGTCACCATGCTCGCCCTGCTGCCGTCGATGCTGGGGGCGCCGCTGGGCGGCGCGGTCGCCGACCGCGTGGATCGGCGGCTTGTCATGCTGGTGTGCGACGGCGTCTCCGCCGTGGCCACCGCGGCCCTGGTGATCCTGTTGTGGCTGGGACGGCTGGAAGTCTGGCAGGTGGGCATCATCGCCGGGCTGCTGTCGCTGGTGTCGGCCTTCCACCGGCCCGCCTACCTGGCGGCGGTGGCGCAGCTGGTGCCCAAGCCGTACCTCATGCAGGCCAACGCGCTGGCGAACCTCGGCACCGGCCTGGGCATGCTCATCGGCCCGCTGGGCGGCGCCGCGCTCATCACGATGATCGGGCTGCACGGCGTGGTGGCCGTGAACATCGTCACCTTCCTCGCCGGGCTCGGCACGCTGCTGCTGGTGCGCTTCCCCGACCGGCTGTTCCACCGCCTGGAGGAGTCCTTCGGGCAGGCCATCATCGGCGGCTGGCGCTTCCTCGTCCGGCGCCGCCCGCTGATGATCATGATCGGGTTCTTCGTCGTGATGAACTACCTGAACATGCTCGGGCTGGCCGTGACGGTGCCCACGGTGCTGTCGTTCAGCGACGTCGCCGGCGTGGGCACGGTCACCGCGATGCAGGGCCTGGGCGCGGTGATCGGCTCCCTCGTCATGGTGTTCTGGGGCGGCACCGAACGGCGCGCGATCGGCATGGTCGGCTTCGTGATCGGTTTCGGGGCCGGGGTGCTGCTCGTCGGGTTGCGGCCCTCACTCATGCTGGCCGCCTTCGGCGGGCTGATGTCGTGGGTGTTCCTCAGCGTGCTGAACGCGCACTGGCTCGCCCTCATCCAGCTCAAGGTCGGCCTGGAGTTGCAGGGCCGGGTGCTGGCCACCAACCAGATGCTCGCGGTGTCGATGACGCCGCTGGCGTTCCTCACCGCGCCGCTGCTGGCGGACGACGTCTTCGGCCCACTGCTCGTCCAGGGTGGCCCGCTCGCGGACACCGTGATCGGCGACATCGTCGGGGTCGGGCCGGGGCGCGGCGTCGGGCTGCTGCTGGCCGTCTGCGGCGGGTTGCTGATGCTCTGGGGCGCGCTGGGGCTCTGGTACCGGCCGCTGCGGCTCATGGAGGACGCGCTGCCCGACGCGGTGGCGGGCGCCGAGATCGCCGACGATCTGGACGCCGTCCAGGTCGAGGCCGACGCCGCCCTGCTGGAGGGGGCCGGTCAAGCCCGGTGAACCACGCGTGTCCACCCCGGCTTCCGGCTCCTTGGTAAGGAGCCGGGAGCCGGGGGCGCTCTACGCCTTGCCCCGTCGGCGCACGACGGCCAGGACGACGGTCACGCCCAGCCCCATCAGAAAGCAGGCCACCCCGACCCAGAACCTCTGCTCAGGCTGATACCACTGCGGGGGAAGCTCCACCCCTTCGGGCGTGTGAATGGCGTACAGCGGCTTCGGCTCTATCCACGCCACAAGAGCGAGTACCCAAGCGACCGCCGCGCTCAAGAAGAAGACGATGGGAATCCCGTACCACAGGGCACTCGATCTGGGCAGTGGCCGCTGGGCGCGTCGTCCGGACATGACTCACGATAACCAGACAGGCACACGCTCCACGCTTACCCGGAGGCGACGACAGCGGGCCCGAAGACGGCCCACTCCTCTTCCAGCTCGGGCATAACGCGGGCCGGGCGGACCTTGTCCTCCAGGATCTGCTGTCGCCGGGGCGCAGTCAGATGGCCTCACCCAACTGTTCGGCCAGCCGCTCCAGGCCGCCCCTGATGAGCTGTCCGTACTCGTCGTCACCAAGCGCGCCGATCTCGGCCCGTGCCTGCTGGAGGTGCTCACGGGCGCGGCCGAAATCGCCCAGCTTGCGATAGCACTCACTCAAGTTCAGGTGAAGCGACGGATACAAGCCGGCCACCGAAAGTGGCACCCCGGCTTGGGCCACCCGCTCATCGGTGATGAGTTCGACGGCGGCAAGCGCTCGCAGATCCCACATCAGCTCCTGGTGCACGTCGTCCTGCACGTCGGCCATCGAGTGGGCAAGGACGCAAACGTGCAACGGGTCGCCTTGCTCACCGCCGATGTCATCCCAGATCTGCGCGAACAAGTCGCGTGCGGCCGCACGCTGACCTTGGTGGTGATGCAACTCCACCCCCTGGCCGATCCGCGTCATCGTCGGGTCGGTGGTCATGAGCAGCTCCTTCACCGTCGCGGGCGATCGCGGTCAGCCTACTTGCCTGACGTGCCTTAACGACCTTCAAGCTTCTGACCGGCTGGTTCGCTTGACAACCCCGGATAGCCATCGAGCCGGCCACCGCGCATTCGGCGACGAGGACCGCCCCGGCACCGGCGCCTCAGTCACAATGGTGCGGAGTCGAGGGGGATCGGGCGGAACATGTCCGGCTCGTCCTCGGGGGTCAGCGCCGTGGGACCGAAGATCCAGTCGACGAATGCGTAGTCGTGGACGCCGCGGTCGCGCAGCAGGGCGTTGCGTTGTAGCCTCCGGACGCCCTCGAGGTGCCACAGCTCGCCCCACGCCCGGGCGGTGGTGACAACCCGGCGGCAGTGCTCGGGCCGTACCGCCTCGTAGGCGGCGAGCACCCTGTCCCAGTCCACGCCCGAGCCGTCCTCGGTGCGCTGGGCGCGCTGGGCGGCGACGTGCTCGCCGAGCACCCAGCCGTCCTCGATCGCCATGATCGCCCCCTGTGCCATGTACTGCAGGGGCGGGTGCGCGGCGTCGCCGAGCAACGCGATCCGGCCGGTCACCCAGGTCGTGATCGGGTCACGGTCGTACATCCGCCACCAGCGGTCGCGCCACATCAGCGGCAACCCCTTCTGGACCTGGTCGCAGGTTCCCGCGAACGCCGCGTCCAGCTCGTCGGGGGTTCCCCAGTCGTCCTCACCGGCCAGCGCCTTCGGCGACTCGAACACGGCGACCTGGTTGAACGTCTCTCCGCCTCGCAGCGGGTACTGCACGAAGTGGCAACGCGGGCCGACGTACACGACGACGTCTTTCTCGTGGATGTCGTTGCCGGTGACCTTCTCGAACGGCACGGCGCCGCGGTAGGCGACGTACGCCGAGTTCACCGGCTCGTCCCCGACCAGCAGCTCGCGGGCGACCGAGTGCAGTCCGTCGGCGGCGATCACGACCTCCGCCTCGTCGGCGCCGCCGTCGGCGAAACGGACTCGGGCGGCGCCGTCGATGTTCTCGTACCGCGTGCAGTGGGCGTCGGTCAGGAGCTCGACGCCCGCCCGGTCACAGGCGCGGAGCAGGATTCCGTGCAGGTCGCTGCGGTGGATCACGAGGTAGGGGTGGCCGTAACGGCGTTCGACGTCGCGGAGGTCGAGCCGGGTCAGCTCGCCGGCGTCCACGGCGTCCTTCATGACCATGGTCTCCGGCAGCACGCCGAGGGCGGTCGCCTCTTTGAGAAGCCCGTAGTGGTCCAGGATGCGGGTGCAGTTCGGCGCGAGCTGGAGGCCCGCGCCGACCTCGCCGAACGCGGGCGCCTGCTCGTACACCCGGACCCGCAGGCCCCGGCGGGTCAGGGCGAGCGCGGCGGAGAGGCCGCCGATGCCGCCCCCGATGACGATCACGTCGGTACGGGTGGAGGGAGAGGTGCCCATGGGATCGGTCCTTCTCGTCACAGCCACGGAGGCAGGGTCGGTGGGAGGCCGTCGTCGGCGGCGGTCACTCCGCTCGCCGGGCGTCCGGCCAGGTAGGCGGTCACGTCGGCCAGGGACCCCTTGACGTCGGGCACCGCGTCGCGGCCCCGCTTGGCGCGGATGTCCTCCTGCAGCTCCCGCAGGAAGTCGCCGGGAAGGTCGGCGAAGGTGAGCCCGGCCGCGAGGTCCACGGCGTGCACCATCACCTCCCGGCCGCGCATCCACGGGGTCTCGCTCGCCGGCACGGTACGGCCCTGCGCGGTCACCACCTCGGCCCGCCATGCCTCCTCGGGCAGCGCCGTCATCGCGGCGGCCAGGGTCGCGGCCGACTCGCCGAACCACCGGGTCAGCTCGTCCGCGCCCAGCCGGGAGCCCCGCTCGATCCCTGCGGCGCGCTCCTCCGGCGAGGCGTACATCGGGGTCGGCTCGCCGGTGCGCGCCCAGCGGACCAGGTTGCCGATCGCCTCGGCGTTCGCCGCCAGGTGCGCCACGACATGCTTGCGCGTCCAGCCCGGCAGCGCCGACGGGGCACCGTACTCCTGCTCGGAGAGGCCGGCGATCGCCGACGCGCACAGCCGGGTCCCCGTGTCGACCCACGCGAGCGTGGTGGCGAGGTCGCGTGCCATCACGCGCCCTCGGGGACGACGCGGTTCTCGAGCCGGCCGAGCCCCTCGATCTCGGTCACGACACGCTCGCCGCCCTTGAGGAAGACCGGCGGCTTGCGGGCGTGGCCGACGCCGCCCGGCGTGCCGGTCGCGATCACGTCGCCCGGGTTGAGCCGCACCATCGTCGAGACGTAGCGGACCAGGTGGACCGGGTCGAAGAGCAGATCGCCGGTGTTGTCGGACTGCATCACCCGGCCGTCGACCTCGCAGCGGATGTCGAGCGCCGGCCGCGGGCCGGTCTCGTCCGCGGTGACGAGGTACGGGCCGATCGGGGTGGTCGAGTCCCAGTTCTTGCCCTGCAGCCACTCCCGGGTCCGGAACTGCCAGTCGCGGCAGGTGATGTCGTTGAGCACGGTGAACCCGGCGATCGCGGCGACCGCCTGCTCCTCGTCCGCCCGGCGCACCTGCCGGCCGATGACCACGGCGAGCTCGGCCTCCCAGTCGAACTGCTCGGTCTCCACCGGGCGCCGGATGTCGTCGGTGGCGCCGATGAGGGTGTCGGCGAACTTGCAGAAGAGGGTCGGGTACTCCGGAAGGTCGCGGCCCATCTCCTTGATGTGGTTCTGGTAGTTCAGCCCGACGCAGACGACCTTGCTCGGCCGCGGCACGACCGGGGCGAGGTCGGCTCCGGCGAGCGGGTGCCGCGCGCCGTCGGCCGCGGCGGCCGCCGCGAGACCGTCGGGCGCGGCCAGCACCGCGCCGACGTCGGGCCGCCCCACCTCGACGAGCTGGTCGCCCTCGACGCGGACGGCGGCGGTGCGGTGGTCATCCAGGCGGATGGTGGCGAGCTTCATCGGTTGCCCTTCTCGGTGTGGCTGCGGAACAGGTTGAGCGTGGTGAAGATCGGGGCATCGCTGAACTGGAACAGGTCGAGCGCGCCCGAGTCGGAGTCGGACGCCGACGCCTCCGAGCGGATCGACAGCGGCTGCCAGGACGGGACGACGAAGAGGTCGCCGCGGGTCACCGTCCAGGAGTGGTCGCCGACGGTGACCCGGCCGGCCCCGTCGAAGACCTGGTAGACCGACGAGCCGGTCTCCCGGTGCGGCGCGGTCTCCGTGCCCGCCGTGATCCGGTGGAACTGCGCCCGGATCGTCGGGAGCACGTCGCCGGCGGTCGTCGGGTTGGTGTAGCGGACCAGGGCGTGACCCGGCTCGACCGTGCCTCCGTGTCCCTCCCGCTCCAGCGCGAGCTGGTCGGTCAGCGCGGCGTCGGTGTCGGCCCAGCGGTAGCACAGCAGGGGAGTGCCCTCGCGGCGACCGAGCTGCGAGACCGGCGCCAGGCCGGGGTGTCCCCAGAGCCGCTCCGAGCGGGAACGATCGGGGGTGGCGTGCTCCTCTTCGGTGAGAGTCTCCCGGCCGAAGTCGAAGAACTGCCCCTCGACGTCGTACTGGAACGGGATGTCGAGCCCGTCGATCCAGGCCATCGGTGTGCTCGCCGCGTTGTGGTGGGCGTGCCAGTGCAGGCCGGGCTGGGGGAGGAAGTCGCCCCGGCGCATCGGCACCGGGTCGCGCTCGACCACGGTCCAGACGCCCTCGCCCTCGACGACGAAGCGGAACGCGTTCTGGCTGTGGCGGTGCTCGGGCGCGTCCTCGCCCGGCATCAGGTACTGGATCGCGGCCCACAGGGTCGGCGTCGCGTACGGCTTGCCGCCCAGGCTCGGGTTGGCCAATGCGATCGCGCGGCGCTCGCCGCCGCGGCCGACCGGAACCAGCTTCCCGGCCCGGCCGGCGAGTTCGAGCAGCCCGCTCCACTCCCAGCGGTGCGGCTGCGCGCCGGAGCGCGGGTGCGGCGGCATCAGGTCGCCGATCTCGGTCCACAGCGGGACGAGCAGCGCCTTTTCGAAGCCCCGGTAGAGGTCCTCGAGCTCGGGGCTGACGGGAGGCTGGCCGGGCCGATCCTCGGCGGTGAGCTTGACCGGCGACCTGACGGCGTTCACATCGGGCATGTCCTCGACTATCCGCCGAGGCGGTGAATCGAGAACAGAGGATTCTGCATAGCGGAATAGGCTGTGTCAGGATCGGACCCATGGCGAAGCCGATGAAGACCCCGCCGGCCTATGCGCCGAACAGTGTCGACCATGCCCTCCGGCTGGCGCAGATCCTCCAGCTCGACGGGGCGATCACGGTCTCGGCGGCGGCCGAGCGGCTGGGGGTCGCCCGATCCACGGCCCACCGGCTGCTGACCGCGCTGGTGTACCGCGACTTCGCGGTGCAGGACGAGGACCGGACCTACCGGGTGGGTCCCGTCCTCGCCCTCGCCGAGCGGGCCCAGTCCGATGTCGGCGCGCTCCGCGCGGCGGCCCTCGGGCCGATGCGGGCCCTCGTCGACCGGATCGACGAGACGGCGAACCTCAGCATCCGCACCGGCCGGAACGTCCGGTTCATCGCCTCCGTGGAATGCGCGCAGGCGCTGCGGGTGGGCAGCCGCGAGGGCATGGTCTTCCCGGCGCACCAGGCCACCGGCGGCCTGGTCGCGCTGGCGGCGCTCTCGGACGAGGAACTCGATCTCCTGTACGCCGCCGACGATCGGAGCGACCCCGCCGAGGAGCTGCCGGACCTGGCGAGGCTCCGCCGCGAACTCCGGTCGGTACGGCACAGCGGCGTGGCGCTCAACCTTGAGCGCACCGAGCGGGGTGTGGTCGCGGTGGGGTGCCCGGTGCGGGACCGCGCCGGCGCGACCACCGCGGCGTTGTCGATCTCGATGCCCAGCGTCCGCTACGCCCCGAAGCAGGTCACGCCGCTCATCGCCGCGATCACGGCCGCGGCCGACGCGATCACCCGCGCCCTCTGAGGCGCCCGGTTCAACGGAGGAGGTCGCGCCGGCGCAGTGTGCTGCCGAGCGCAGCCGCCGCCGCGCGCACCGCCGTCACGTGTCCCTCGGGCCGGAACCTGTGGCTGGGCCCGGCCACGCTGATCGCGGCGAGCGGCTCGTCGCCGCGCCCCAGCACCGGCGCGGCGACGCACACGAGCCCGACGGCCGACTCCTCCTGCTCGAACGCGACGCCGGTCTCGGTGACGCGCTGCAGCTGGCGCCGGAGGATGCCCGGCGCGACGACGGTGTGCGGCGTGCGCCGCTCGAGCGGCCCGGACAGCACCTCGCGCCGCAGGCCGGCGCCGGCGTACGCGAGCAGCGCCTTGCCGATCGCGGTGCAGTGCAGCGGCATCCGCCCACCGGTGCGCGAGGGCGCCTTGGCCTGACGGTGGCCGCCGATCTTGGCGACGTAGACGACGTCGTGGCCCTCCCGCACCCCGAGATGGACGGTCTCGTGGGTGCGTTCGTAAAGGTCCTGGAGGAACGGCATCGCCACCTCGAGCAGGCTGCGCTCCAGCGACGCGAGCATGCCGAGCTCGAAGAGGCCGCCACTGAGCCGATAGCCGCCGTCGACCCGTTCGAGCAGGCGGTTGGCGACCAGGTCGCCGGACAGCCGGTGCACGGTCGCCTTGTGGAGGCCGGTGCGCCGCACCAGCTCGGCGAGGCTGACCGCCCGGTCCTCGGCCCGGAAGGCGCGCAGGATCGTCACCGCCTTGCCCAGCACGGTGTCGAGGTCAGCCGGTCCTGTCACGCCCGCAGCGTATCGCTGAACGAGACGAAGTGCTGGTTCGGCGCCCGCCCCCGGCCACACAGTGGGGGGTGTGACCGAAACCACCGGGCTCGCCACCGCGAGCCAGTCCGACATCGCCGCCGCGGCCGAGCGGCTCGCCGGGGCGTCCGCGTCCGGCGTGCCCTGCGCGCCCGTGCGGGACCTGATCGGCCGGGACGACCTGGCCGCCGCGTACGCCGTCCAGGCGGCGCTCACCGGGCGCCGCCTCGCCGCCGGCGCCCGGATCGTCGGCCGCAAGATCGGCCTGACCTCGGAGGCCGTGCAACGGCAGCTCGGCGTCGACCAGCCCGACCTCGGCGCCCTCTTCGACGACATGGCGTACGCCGACGGGGACGCGATCCCGGTCGGGCGGATCCTCCAGCCGCGGATCGAGGCGGAGATCGCGTTCGTGCTCCGTGCCGACCTCACCGACGGCCCGCTCGACGCGGCGCAGGTCCGGGACGCGATCGAGTACGCCGTCGCCGCGCTCGAGATCTGCGGCAGCCGGGTCGCCGGGTGGGACATCAGCTTCGGCGACACGGTCGCCGACAACGCCTCCTCGGGTGCCTACGTGCTCGGGACGGAGCGCCGCACCCTCGACGAGTTCGAGCCGGTGGACGTCGTGATGTCGATGAGCGTCGACGGCGAGGAGGTCTCCACCGGGACCGGCGCGGCCTGCCTCGGCGACCCGATCGAGGCGGTCGTGTGGCTGGCCCGCATGGCCCGCGACCTGGGCGAGCCGCTGCGCGCGGGGCAGGTCGTCCTCTCGGGCGCCCTCGGCCCGATGCGACCGGTCGCCGCCGGCGAGACCGTCACCGCCACCCTGTCCGGCCTCGGCGCCGTGCGGGTCCGCTTCAGCGAAGGAGCAGCGTCGTGAGTAAGACGAAAGTCGCGATCATCGGGTCGGGCAACATCGGCACCGACCTGATGATCAAGGTGTTGCGCGGGGCGCGGCACCTCGAGATGGGAGCCATGGTCGGCATCGACCCCGCGTCCGACGGCCTGGCCCGCGCCGCCCGGCTCGGCGTCCCGACCACGCATGAGGGCGTCGACGGACTGATCGCGCTGCCGGGCTTCGACGAGATCGGCATCGTCTTCGACGCGACCTCCGCCAAGGCGCACGAGGTGAACGCGGCGAAGCTGACCCCGCTCGGGAAGCGGCTGATCGACCTGACCCCGGCGGCGATCGGGCCCTACGTGATCCCCGCGGTCAACCTCGACGAGCACCTCGACGCGCCCAACGTCAACATGGTCACCTGCGGTGGCCAGGCCACCATCCCGATCGTCGCCGCGGTCGGCCGGGTGGTGCCGGTCGAGTTCGCCGAGATCGTCGCGTCGATCGCGTCGAAGTCGGCCGGCCCGGGCACCCGCGCCAACATCGACGAGTTCACCGAGACGACCTCGGCCGCCATCGAGCAGGTCGGCGGGGCGCGCCGCGGCAAGGCGATCATCATCCTCAACCCCGCCGAGCCGCCGATGATCATGCGGGACACGGTCTTCTGCCTCGTCACGGCGCCGGACCCGGCCGCACGCGAGGAGATCCGGCGGTCGGTCGAGAAGATGGTCGCCGACGTCGCCGCCTACGTCCCCGGCTACCGGCTCAAGCAGCAGGTGCAGATCACCGAGATCCCCGCCGACCAGCCGGTCGGGACGCTCCTCGCCGACGGCGCTTCCCGGCCCACCCACCAGGTGTCGGTCTTCCTCGAGGTCGAGGGCGCCGCGCACTACCTCCCGGCCTACGCCGGCAACCTCGACATCATGACCTCCGCCGCCCTGCGGGTGGCGGAGCGCATCGCGGCAGGGAAGGCGGGCCTCTGATGGGCACTCCGATCTTCGTCCAGGACGTCACACTGCGCGACGGGATGCACGCCCTACGCCATCGGATCACCCCGGAGGACGTCAAGCGCATCGTCACCGCGCTCGACCGGGCCGGTGTCGACGCGATCGAGATCGCGCACGGCGACGGCCTCGCCGGAGGGTCGCTCAACTACGGCCCCGGGTCGCACACGGACTGGGAGTGGATCGAAGCCGCGGCGTCGGTGCTGGTGAACGCCCGCCTCACCACGCTGCTGCTGCCGGGTGTCGGCACCGTCCACGAGCTGAAGCGCGCCCACGACCTCGGCGTACGCTCCGTCCGGGTCGCCACGCACTGCACCGAGGCCGACATCTCCGCGCAGCACATCGCCGCCGCGCGCGACCTCGGCATGGACGTGTCCGGCTTCCTGATGCTCTCCCACATGGCCCCGCCGGAGGAACTGGCCCGGCAGGCGAAGCTGATGGAGTCCTACGGCGCGCACTGCGTCTACGTCACCGACTCCGGCGGCCGGCTCACGATGAACGACGTGGCCGCGCGGGTCCGCGCGTACCGCGACGTCCTCGACGCCGGGACCGAGATCGGCATCCACGCGCACGAGAACCTCTCACTGTCGGTCGCCAACTCCGTCGTCGCGGTCGAGAACGGCGTCTACCGGGTCGACGCGTCGCTGGCCGGTCACGGCGCGGGCGCGGGCAACTGCCCGCTGGAGGCGTTCATCGCGGTCGCGGACCTCTCGGACTTCGAGCACCGATGCGACCTGTTCCAGCTCCAGGACGCCGCGGACGACATCGTCCGCCCGCTGCAGGACCGTCCGGTGCGGGTCGACCGGGAGACCCTCACCCTGGGGTACGCCGGCGTCTACTCGTCGTTCCTCCGCCACGCGGAGACCGCCGCCGCGCGGTACGGCGTCGACGTCCGCGACATCCTCATGGAGTGCGGCCGCCGCCGGCTCGTGGGCGGGCAGGAGGACATGATCGTCGACATCGCGCTCACGATCGTCGCCGAGCGCGAGAAGCGGACCGCCTGACCGTCGCGCCGGCCCGAGACCCGCCTCAGCGGCCGGCGATCAGCGCCTCGCCGATCGCCACCATGGCGTCGGCGAGCTGCTCCATGAACTCGGAGATCGGCTTGCCGTCCTCCGACTGGAGTGAGACGAACGCGCCGTCGAATCCGGCCATGCCGAAGTGGGCGAGGGCGTCCGCGACCGTGTTCGCGGCGTCCTCGCCCTCGCTCATGAACGACGAGCGGATCATGTGCCGCATGTGGTCGCGGCCCTCTTCGCGGACCGCGATCACGGTCCGCATCGCCTCCGGCGCCTCGGCGGCCTCGTTGCTCATCACCAGCACCAGCAGCAGGCGGAGGAACTCCTCCCGGTGCACGAAGACCTCGCCCGTCTTCTGCAGGTACCACCCCAGACGCTCGCGGGGGGTGCCGTCCGCCGGCGGGTTCCGCTGAGCCTCGCGCATGGCGTCGTAGAAGCCCTGCGCCCCCTGGGCCATGACGGCCGAGAGCAGCCCCGCCTTGGACTCGAAGTGGTGGTAGAAGGCGCTCTTCGGCAGGCCCGTCTCCTTCACGAGCGTCGAGATCGACGTACCGGCGTAGCCGCGCACGGACATCACCCGGGCGGCCGCGTCGAGGATCTCCTGCCGCGACCGGCGGCCCCGGCGGTTTCCGGTTTGCGCCTCCGGCGCGGGCTTCTCCACCCGCCGAATTCTAGAGACCCGGAGATGGCGGCCCATCTTCACGGCCCGGCCGCGGTGCGCATCTCCGTTCGCGATGACCCTTGACATGCCGCCGTGGCTGGTTGTTACTCTCCTCACGCCTGGACCGAACGTTCGGTCCAAAAGTGTCGCATGGGGCACGAGCGGCCGAGAACGGAGTCAGCGCATGACCGAGAGCTACGACGCGGACGTCGCGATCGTCGGATACGGCCCGACCGGCGTGATCGCCGCACTCACCCTCGCCAGGTACGGCGTCTCCGCCGTCGCCCTCGAACGGGACAAGGACATCTATTCCCGGGCCCGGGCCGTGACCGTCAACGACTGGACGATGCGGATCTTCCAGGACCTCGGCGTCGACGAGCGGATCGACAAGAAGATCGACCCTCAGCGGGCCCTGCGCTGGGTGACCTACGCCGGCACGGAGATCATGCGGATCGAGCACCCGCCCTCGACGCTGGGCCGCAAGCCGCGCTTCTACAACATCTACCAGCCGACGATGGAGGCCGAGCTGCGCGCGGCCGCGCAGGAGTACGGCGACCGCATCGCCGTCCGCTACGGCGCCGAGGTCACGGGGATCGACCAGGACGCCGGCGGCGTCACCGTCACCTCGACGGACACCACGACCGGCGAGACCCGCACCACCCGCGCCCGATACGCGATCGGCGCCGACGGCGGCAGCAGCACGATCCGGGGCGAGGTGGGCTGCCGCCTGCTGGGCGACACCAACGACGTCACGTGGGTGGTCATCGACTGCCGCGTCAAGCGGTGGTGGCCCGACCGGGACTTCCTGACCTTCTGGTCCGACAAGGAGCGACCGGTCGTCGACATCGCGCTCTCCGCCGGCAACCACCGGTGGGAGATCCCGCTCAAACCTGACGAGTCCCCCGAGAACTTCCCGACCGAGGCCGAGGTCTGGCCGCTGCTCAAGGCGATCGGCGTCACCGAGGACGACGTCGAGATCCACCAGCACGCCTTCTACAAGCACCACGTCCGGATGGCCGACACCTGGCGCAAGGGCCGGGTGTTCCTGGCCGGGGACGCGGCCCACCTGATGCCGCCCTGGGCCGGCGCCGGGATGCAGACCGGAATGCGCGACGCCCACAACCTGGGCTGGAAGCTCGCTCGCGTGATCAAGGGCGAGCTGCCCGCGAGCTGGCTGGACACCTACGAGGCGGAGCGGCGCCCGAACGCCGCCTTCTACACCGGGCTCGCGGTCGAACTCGGGCGGGTCATCAAGCAGGAGCTGTCCGAGGAGGAGCAGGCCGCGATGAACGCGGTCCCGCGGGACACGGTCACCCCGTTCGAGCCGCCGCTCACCGCCCCGCCGGTGCTCGAGGGCGGATGGATCAGGGGGCCGCTGGGCGACGCTGCCATTGTCGGCCGGATGGTCCCGCAGCCGACCGCCGGCGACGCCGTCGGCCGGATGGCGCGTCTGGACGACCTCCTCGGCGACGGCTTCGTCCTGCTCGGCGACGACGTCGACCCCGCCACCCTGCTGACGGCGGAGGAGAAGGCGGGCTGGGACGCGCTCGGCGCCCGTTATGTCGCGGTCCGGCCGAAGACGGCGTACACGCAGGGCCCGGACGAACTGGTCGACCTCGACGAGGTCCTCCTGCCGTGGCTGCGCCGGTACGGCGTCCGCGCCGTGGCGCTCCGTCCCGACAAGTTCGTCGCCGCGGCGGACGTCAGCGGCCTCGCCGTGCCCGCCTGAGATCGGTTATCTGAGAGGAGAAGAGGAGAGATGTCCGGAGTCAAGGAGCTCGGGTACGTCGTGTACGAGGTCGGCGACCTCGCCGGCTGGGAGCACTTCGCCGTCGAGCTGCTGGGCATGCGGCTCGGGGAGAAGACCGACGGCGGGTTCACGCTGCGCACCGACGAGAAGGCCCACCGCTGGATCATCACCGGCGGGCCCACCGACGACCTGGTGGCCAGCGGCTACGAGGTCTCGGACGCCGCAACGCTCGACGCGCTGGTCGAGAAGATCCGCGCGGCCGGGGTCGAGGTCACCGAAGGCGACGGCGCCCTCGCCGCCGCCCGCAAGGTGGAGCGGATCTTCGTCACGACGGACCCCATGGGCAACCGGGTCGAGCTGGTCACCGGCCTGGCCGACGCCGCCACGCCGTTCGCGTCCGCGAAGCTGCTCGGCGGTTTCGTGACGGGCGCCGGCGGCGCGGGCCACCAGGTCCTCCTGGCGCACGGTGTCCCGCGCGAGACCTACCTGCACTTCTACGTCGACCTGCTCGGCTTCAAGATCAGCGACCTCATCGTCGAGGAGCTGGCTCCGGGCGTGGTCGCCGACCTGATCTTCCTGCACTGCAACGGCCGGCACCACACCGTGGCCTTCGGTGACCTGCCGTCGCCGAAGAAGACCCATCACTTCATGGTCGAGGTGACCGACGTCCGCGACGTCGGCCTGGCCTACGACCGGTGCATGGACGCCAAGCGGCCGTTCGAGATGACGCTCGGGATGCATCCGAACGACCACATGTTCAGCTTCTACGTCTTCACCCCCTCGGGCTTCAGCGTCGAGTACGGCTGGGGCGGGCTGATCATCGATGACGAGACATGGGAGGTGAAGACGCTCGACAAGCTGCACAGCTGGGGCCACCGTCCCCCGGGCGTCGTCGCCGAGCTGCTGGCCGCCGCGCCCGCGCTGAACGGAGAGGCCAACTGATGACCCTCAACGCCAAGGACATCGCGCGCACCGTCCGGACCGAGGACTGGACGCTCCGCTACTACGAGGCGGGCTCCGGCCACCCGGTCGTGCTGCTGCACGGCAGCGGACCGGGCGCGACGGGGTGGAGCAACTTCGCCGGCAACATCGAGGCGCTGGCCGAGCACTTCCACGTGTACGCCGTCGACATGCCCGGCTGGGGCGAGTCGGACCCGGCGACCGTCGACCGGCTCGACCACGTGAAGGCGGTGATCCAGTTCCTGGACGCCCTCGGCATCGAGAAGGCCGCGTTCGTCGGCAACTCGATGGGCGGCCAGACCTCGCTGCGGCTGGCCACGGAGCACCCCGGCCGGATCTCGCATCTGGTCACCATGGGTCCGCCGGTCGGCCGGATGCCCACGCTCTTCGGTGCCGGTGACGGCCCGTCCGAGGGCCTGAAGGTGCTGATCGAGGCCTACCGCGACGCGAGCCCGGAGAACATGCGCCGGCTCGTCGAGATCATGGTCTACGACAAGGCCCGGTTCGCCACCCCCGAGCTATGCCAGGCGCGTTCGGATGCCGCGCTCGCCCGTCCGGACCACCTGCGCAACTACGTGGACGGCCTGCCGAAGGGCGCCCCGCTGCCGAAGTGGGTCAAGCCGGAGCTGCTGCCGACGATCCAGGTGCCGACCCTGCTCATCCACGGCCGCGACGACCGCGTCGTCTCGTTCGAGACCTCGCTGTACCTGCTGGCGAACATCCCGAGCAGCCGGCTGGTGCTGCTCAACCGCTGCGGGCATTGGGCGATGATCGAGCACGCCGACGAGTTCAACCGGCTGGTCGCGGACTTCATCGCGAACAACTGATCCGGCGGTTTCACGTTCGTTCGGTCGTGGAGCACGGGCGGTGAGGGCGGTCGCCGACTCGCCGTGCTCCGCGACCGAGGCGTGCGCGGCCCATCATCTTTGTGATCTACACCGTAAAGGTGCCGTGCCCTTCGGGGGATGGATCATGCGGACGCCGAGATCCTGCGCGATGTGGGGTCGGTAGGGCGCCCGCACAGCTAGGTGGTGGTGTGCGGTTGTGCCGCCACAGCGCGGCGGCATTGCATGGCCATGCACGAGTATGCATATACTTGTCCCTATGTCCAAGGTCCTCACCTCTCTGCCTGTTGGCGAACGTGTCGGTATCGCCTTCTCCGGCGGCCTCGACACCTCGGTGGCTGTCGCGTGGATGCGGGAGAAGGGTGCCGTGCCGTGCACCTACACCGCTGAAATCGGCCAGTACGACGAGCCCGACATCGCCTCGGTGCCCGGGCGCGCCATCGCGTACGGCGCGGAGATCGCCCGGCTGGTCGACTGCCGCGCGGCCCTTGTCGAGGAGGGGCTCGCCGCCCTGGCCTGCGGAGCGTTCCATATCCGGTCCGGCGGCCGCACCTACTTCAACACCACCCCACTCGGGCGGGCGGTCACGGGCAGCCTGCTGGTGCGCGCGATGCTCGAGGACAACGTGCAGATCTGGGGGGACGGCTCCACCTTCAAGGGCAACGACATCGAGCGGTTCTACCGTTACGGCCTGCTCGCCAACCCCTCCCTGCGGATCTACAAGCCGTGGCTCGACGCCGACTTCGTCAGCGAGCTCGGCGGTCGCAAGGAGATGTCCGAGTGGCTGCTCACTCATGAGCTTCCCTATCGGGACAGCACGGAGAAGGCGTACTCCACCGACGCGAACATCTGGGGCGCGACGCACGAGGCCAAGTCGCTCGAACACCTCGACACGGGCATCGAGAGCGTCGAACCGATCATGGGCGTGCGGTTCTGGGACCCCGCCGTCGAGATCGCCGCCGAGGACGTCACGATCGGCTTCGAGCAGGGACGGCCGGTCACGATCAACGGCAAGGAGTTCACCTCCGCCGTCGACCTGGTGCTGGAGGCCAACGCGATCGGCGGCCGGCACGGTCTGGGCATGTCCGACCAGATCGAGAACAGGATCATCGAGGCCAAGAGCCGGGGCATCTACGAGGCGCCGGGGATGGCGCTGCTGCACGCGGCGTACGAGCGGCTGGTCAACGCGATCCACAACGAGGACACCCTCGCCAGCTACCACAACGAGGGACGCCGGCTGGGCAGGCTGATGTACGAAGGCCGCTGGCTGGACCCGCAGGCGCTGATGCTGCGCGAGTCACTGCAGCGCTGGGTCGGGACGGCGATCACCGGCGAGGTGACCCTGCGCCTGCGGCGCGGTGAGGACTACTCCGTCCTGGACACGTCCGGACCGGCGCTCAGCTACCACCCGGACAAGCTCTCCATGGAGCGGACCGAGGACTCCGCCTTCGGGCCGGTCGACCGAATCGGCCAGCTGACGATGCGCAACCTCGACATCGCCGACTCGCGCGCCAAGCTCGAGCAGTACGCCAGGATCGGCATGGTGGGCAGGGCGCATCCGGTGTTGATCGGTGCCGAACAGGCGGCCTCGACCGGTCTGATCGGCGCGATGCCCGAGGGCGGGGCCGAGGTGATCGCCTCCCGCGGAGAGGTCACCGCCGACGACGAGATGCTCGATCACGCCGCGATGGAGTCCGGCACCGACTGACGGCACCGACTGACGGCCGCGACGGAGACGGCCTCAGCCGGAGTTCCTGCCGGTGAGTTTCACACGCGCACCACGATGGCGAAGGCCGCGGGGGTCGGCGACTCTTTCGCCGGCCCCCGCCGCCGTTGGCGAGCGGTGGCCGCGGCCGGTGCCGTGCTCCACGCAGGACAGGCTGTGGACGTGCCACCGGTCGGCAGGTCGTCTTTCATCGCGTCACTTCGGGATGACTCGGGGGAAATCCGATGGACGAGACGGTCCGGGCGATGCGATAGTCCCGCCGTGACCGCGACCACCACCTTTTCCGCCATTTCGTCCACGCCCACGCCACTGGCCGACGGCCTCGTCCTGCGAGAGGCGCAGCCCGCGGACCTCGACCAGATCGGCGCGCTCCTCGCCGACCGCATGGACGCGGCCGACGCCGTCGACCACCGGCTGGTCGTGACCGACCCCGACGCCGGCTGGTCCGCCTGCGGCGCCGTCGTCGACGGCGACCGGGTCGTCGCCACCGCGACGCTCCTCGACGAAGACGTACGCGTCGGCGGCGTCCACCTGCCCGCCGGCCAGGTCGAACTGGTCTCCGCCGACCGCGAATACGAAGGACGCGGGCTCGTCCGGGCGCTCATGAAATGGGCCCACGACCGATCCGCCGCCCGCGGTCACGTCGTCCAGACGATGATCGGGATCCCGTACTTCTACCGGCTGTTCGGCTACGAGTACGCCATCGACATCCCGCCGGCGCTGACCGTGCGCACCCCGCCGCCCGGCGAGGGAACACCCGCGCTCCGCGCCGCCCGGCCCTCCGACGTCCCCGCCATGGCGGCCCTGCAGGACGCGACCCAGAGCCGGTTCGACGTGGCCATGCCGCACTCGGCGGCGTGCTGGCGATGGCTGCTGGCCCACGAGGCGAGCAACCTCTGGGTCCTTGAGCAGGACGACACGGTCACCGCCGTCGGACGCACCACGCCCCCCGACGACGGGGTGCTCCTGGCCGAGGCCGCCGCACGCGACGAGGCGGCGGCGCGGGACCTGCTCCGCGGCGTCGCCGCCCTGGTGCCCGGCAGTGAGGTGCGGGTCGTTCACCGGGCCGGCACCGTGACCGCCGCCGCCTGGCAGGAGTTCCTCGACCACGAACCGCGTAAGCAGGCGGAGCGGTACTACGTCCGAATCCCCGACGTCGCGGCGCTGCTCGACCGGCTGCGGCCGCTGCTCTGGCACCGGCTCACCGCAGCCGGGATCGATCACACCGGCCGCGACATCGTCATCTCCACCTTCGGCGCCCACTACCGGATCCCGGTCCACGCGGACGGCCTCGGCGAGGTCGTCGCCGGCGGCGCGATGCAGAGTCCCGGAATCGTGGGAGGCGCCGGAGTGGCGCCCGACTACCTGCCCGCCCTGCTGTTCGGTCCGCACGGCATCGAGGGGCTGACCCGTACCCGGCCGGACGTCTACGCCAGGGAGGAGGAGCTGTTCCAGGCGCTCTTCCCGCCGCTCACCGCCGATCTGCTCACCTACTACCTGCCGTACTAGTGTCATGCGCCCGCCGGTCCCGGCGGTTTACTCCCAGCGGAAGAGGCGGGCGGCGGCGACGCCGAACACCACGGCGTACGCGGCCAGCACCGCCAGAGTGGTGAGGGAGGGCGAGCCGCTCGCTGCCGCGTCGTTGAACGCCAGGACGGAGGCGCCCAGCGGAGTGACGTCACCGATCGTGGCGACCGCGGCCGGCATCAACTCCCTGGGCACGTAAAGCCCGGCGAAGAACATGAGCGGGAAGAACAGCGCGCTGCCCATGCTGGTGGCGGCCTTGGTGGTCGACAGCACAGAGGCCAGGAAGAGCCCGATGGCCAGGAGTGTCCCGACGGAGAGCAGGAAGGCGAGCAGGAAGCCGCCGACGTTGGACGGCAACTTGACGCCCCAGAGCAGGCCGGCCGTGCCGAGAACCAGCACAGTGGTGACGATCGCGGTGGTCATCTGCACCACGAGCTGGGCGATCAACACTCGGGCCGGGCCGACGGGCGTGGTCGAGAGCCGGCGCAGGATGCCCTTCTCCCGGTACCCGACCAGGTATCCCGGGGTGATGAAGAGGGCGAGCAGCGCGAAGGACATGACCAGCACGACGGGCGTGTAGTAATCGATGCCGCGCGCGCCGAGCTCCGGGCTGTACTTCCGCGACGACGGGATGCTGCCGATGATCACCACGAGGGCGACCGGGAAGATCAATGTCCAGAAGAACGCGGCGGGGTCGCGCAGGAAGAGCTTGAACTCCACGGCAGTGAGTCGCTTCAGGGCCCGCACTGTCGTCTCCTTACTGGGCGGATGAGGGGGGGCTGAGGCGGATCACTGGGCGGAGTGGTCGAATCGGCGGCCGGTCAGGGCGATGAAGGCATCGTCGAGGCTGGCCTGTTCGGCCCGTAGGTCCATGGCGATGATCTGGTGCTGGACCAGGACCGAGGTGACGGCGTGCACCAGGTTGCCGGTGCCGGTGACCACCACCTGCCGGCCGTGACGTTCGACGGAGGTCACCTCCGGCAGCGCGGTCAGCAGCGTGTCGTCCAGCGCGGAGGCCGGCCGGAAGCGCACCTTCTGCTCGGTGTCCACGTGGGCCACCAGGCCGGTCGGCGTGTCCAGGGCGACGATCTTGCCGCCGTCGATGATGGCCAGCCGATCGCAGAGCCGCTCGGCCTCCTCCATGAAGTGCGTGACCAGCAGGACGGTGATGCCGCGGTCGCGGACCTCCTCGACCAGCTCCCAGGTGTCTCGCCGGGCGGCCGGGTCCAGGCCGGTGGTCAACTCGTCCAGGATGGCGACCTTGGGGGACCCGACCAGGGCGAGGGCGATGGAGAGCCGCTGCTTCTGGCCGCCGGAGAGCTTGTTGAAGGCGCTGTCGGCCTTGTCCTTCAGCCCCACGTCGGTCATCAGCTCGCGCCAGTCGGCCGGGTCGTCGTAGAAGGACGCGTAGAGCTCCATCGCTTCGGCGACGCGCAGCTTGTCGGGCATCTCGCTCTGCTGCAGCTGCATGCCGAGAATGTGGTGCAGCTTGGCGGCGTCGCGCTGGGGATCGAGGCCGTACACCGAGATGCTCCCGCCGTCCGGCTTGCGCAACCCGGCGACGCACTCCACCGTGGTGGTCTTGCCGGCGCCGTTCGGGCCGAGGATGCCGAAGATCTCGCCCTCCTCGACGGTGAAGGACAAGCCGTCCACGACGACCTTCTGGTCGTACTGCTTGCGCAGGTCCGACACGACGATCACTGACACGGTGTTCGTCTCCTTGCCGCTCGGTGCAAGCTCCGGCGATCGGCGGTCACATTGATCATGGCATGCGGCACACACGAAAGTGAACCCAATTGGCATTTCGTCGTGTATTTCCAACACCGGGCATGCTCTGACTGAGGCCGTCTTTGAGTGATCACCCACGGACGGGAACGGGCTCCTGGTAGCTGCGGTGTTGCCTACGCAACTCGGCAGCCAGGAGCCCGTGGTGTCGGTTTACACGCCTGCGGTCTTGGACGCCAGCGGTTGTGCCTCGCCAGGGTGCCGGAGTCATGACCGGAAGCAGTCGTATCCGTCGGATCTGACCGATGCCGAATGGGCATGGGAGGCCGTCGATCGACTCTACGGCGATGCTCATAACCGCAATTCAGCCGGTCCGGATGACGGGAAACGGCCGCTCTTTTTTAAGCGGCAAACTGCGGATCGCTCATTTCATTGGGCATATCTGAAAAAATCTCGGAAAAGATCGTTCCTCACGGGCGCCTCTCATCAGCACGGAGTGGCCGACTGCGGCCAGTCGGGAACTTGCCGTAAGCGGCCTATTTACATCTATTCGCCGACCGGTCACCATATGGCCGTGGCCACAAAGTCACCGGGGTTGTCAGCCAATGCGATTTGGTATCCGCTCGCGTCAAAACGTGAGGAGAGGGCGTCCCGGGTGGCCCAATCATAGAAATTCTGCACGGCCGGCGATCTCAAATTCGGTATGGCATAACGCCACACCAGAAGGAATGACACCGTGAGAATGACGCGAAGATTACGGGCCGCCGTGTGCGTGGTGGTGGCCGGTGCAATGCTGGTGGCCGGGGCAGGGGCGGCGTTCGCCGCGCCCGGAGTCACCCCGGCGGATGTGACGCTGAACCTGGCCCCGGGCGGATCGACGACGATCGCCAAGACCGTGTCCGCTCCGGCGATCCCGCCCAAGCCGGATATCACGTTCCTGATCGACACAACAGGGAGCATGGGCGGGGTCATCTCGAACGTGCGGACCAATGCGAACACCATCTTGTCCAACGTCGCTTCGGCGCAGCCGGACGCGCAGTTCGCGGTTGCCGAGTACAGGGACGTGTCGGCGGACGCGATGTCGTTCCGGGTTGCGCAGAACCTCACCGCCAACCAGACCGACGTCACCAATGGTCTCGACTCGCTGGTCGCGATGGGCGGCGGCGACTTCCCCGAGGACGGCATCAACGGTCTGTTCCAGGTCGCGTCCGGGGAGGTCCACTTTCGGCCGAACAGCTCTCGGGTCGTGTTGCTGATCGGGGACGCCCCCAGCCATGACCCCAGCAACGGCCATACGCTGGCCGATGCGATCGGCGCCCTGCAGGCAGCCGACATCACCGTGCTCGCGTTCGACCTGTCCGGGCTGGACTCGACCGGGCAAGCGACCGCAATCACCAACGCCACGGGTGGACGGCTGTTCTCCGGCATCAACCCCTCGGAGGTCAGCGACACCATCCTGGCGGCCCTGCACAACCTGCCGGTCACGGTCACCCACCAGCTGCGCGACTGCGACCCGAACCTGTCGGTGTCCTTGACCCCGGGCAGTCGGACGGTGACCAGCGGCGATGACGCCACCTTCACTGAGACCGTCTCCGTCGGCGCCGGAGCCATACCGGGAAGCACCATTACCTGCAAGGTGGACTTCCTGCTCAACGGCGTCCTGTCGCCAGGCTTCACTGAAACGATCAGCGAACACGTCCCAAAGGCGACCCCATCGATCGCCACGACGCCATCGGGCCCGGTGCCCGCGGGCGGGAAGGTCTCTGATACAGCGGCCCTGTCCGGCGGGTACCACCCGACGGGCACCGTCACGTTCCAGCTGTTCGAGCCTGGTGACACCGGCTGTGCGACGCCGATCGCCACCCGCACCGACACGCTGTCCGGCAGCGGCACCGCCGCGTCCGGCAACGTGACCATCGGCGCGGCCGGCACCTACCGGTGGGCCGCCACCTACAGCGGCGACGCCCACAACAACTCCGCCACCTCACCGTGCAGCGCCGAACAAGTCACCGTCACGCCGCAGCGGCTGACCGGACGGGCTTACGGCCTGACCGCCGACGCCTCCCTGGCCGGCATCCAACTGGTCAGCATCGCACCCACCCCCGACACCGGCCACATCTCCACCACCTCGACCAGTACCACTTCGGTGCCCTGCACCGCCGCCCTCAGCGGACTGATCATCGCGCACACCCTGTGCGCCAAGGTCGCCACCACCGAATTCCCCGGCAAATCCGTGGCCACCGCCTCTATCGACGACACCACCATCGGGATCACCGGCATCCCGGTGATCACCGTCAAGACCATCAACTCCAGCTCCACCACCACCTGCGCCGCATCCAGCGGAACCACCACGATCGCCTTCCTCAAGGTCGGCAACACGGTGGTCATCGCAGAACCCACCAATATCCAACCCAACACCACGGTCAACGTCGGCGTCGTCAAGCTCGCCCTCAACGAGCAGACCCCATTCACCACCCCCGACACGGGCCTGACCGTCAACGCCGTCCACATCACCGTCGACGCCCTCGGCCTGGCCAAGACCAACGTCGTCCTGGCCTCCTCCGAAAGCGATATCGGCAACTGCCCATAACCCAATCCACCTGAACCCGAAGATGACGGCGGACGACTGGGACGCGGTGCTGGGCGTGCACCTGCGCGGGGCGTTCCTGATGAGCAGGGCGGCGCAGAAGTACATGACCGAGGCCGGATGGGGGCGCATCGTGAACCTGTCCAGCACGTCCGCGCTCGGCAACCGGGGGCAGGCCAACTACACGGCGGCCAAGGCCGGTCTCCAGGGTTTCACCAAGCCACTGGCGATCGAGCTGGGCAGGTTCGGCGTCACCGTGAACGCGATCGCGCCGGGGTTCATCGAGACCGAGATGACGGCCGCCACAGCCGCGCGGGTCGGGGTGCCGTTCGAGGACTTCAAGGCTGCGGCCGCCGCGCAGATCCCGGCCGGCCGGGCCGGCCGTCCCGAGGACATCGCCGCGACGGTGTCGTTCTTCGTCCGCGAGGAGGCCTCGTTCGTCTCCGGACAGGTGATCTACGTCGCGGGCGGGCCCTGCGACTGACGGCGTAGACGGCGAGGAGGCGCGTACGAGGACGATCGGCGGAGAGCGCGCCTCCGCCTGGTCGAAGGAGGTCAGCATGTGGACCTTCGTGCCGGTCCCGACGGTTTTCCGATCGAGGACGACCGGCCCGCGGCCACCGCTCCCGCGGCTTTACGCCAGGCCCTGACCGGCGCAGAGGAGAAGGCCGGGCAGCCGTCCCCCAGGATGAGGGGCCGGGCGGGTCAGGAGCGGCGGCCGAACCAGCGGCGCGCCTTCGCAGGCTTGGCGGCCTCCCCGGTCCTCGTTCCCACCCCGGCCGTGGCCTTGGCGAAGCCGGCCTGCGGCTGGACGGTCGGGGCGCAGGTGTCCAGGGGGACCGGGTCGCCCATGGTGACCACGATCTTGCGGGGCCCCTTGAAGGACTCGCGGGCGTGGGCGGCGAGGATGTTGTCGACGATCAGAATGTCACCCGGCCGCCATGTCTCCCTGACCGTCGCCTGGCAGTAGGCCGCGTCGATGGTCTCCACGTCCTCCCTGGAGATCGGCTCGCCGTCGCCGTAGGCGGTGTTGAAAGGCAGGTTGTCGTGGCCCAGGTCCTCCAGGAACACCTCACGGATCTCCGGGTCGAGCGCCCACTCGTTCCAGAAGACCGTGTGGTTGAACCAGACCTCCTCGCCGGTTCCGGGGTGGCGGATGGTCGCCGAGCGGCGCTGCACGGTGCGCAGCTGGTCGCCGCCGACCCACTCGTGGGCGATGTGGTTCTCCGCGCAGTAGGCGGCGACCTCGTCCCTGTCCTCGGTGCCGAATGCGGTGCGCCAGCCGAGGCTGATGTGGTCGCCGTAGTTGCGCACCAGGGACCAGCCGTGCGCGCGGAACCGGTCGGCCAGCGGCTGCGGGATGCTTCTCAGCACCTTGCGCACGTCGGTCACCGGGGTCGCGCCCCCCTCGTCGGGGGCGATCAGGCAGCCGAACATCAGCAGCCCGGGGAAGCTGAGCGCGTAGCTGTTCTCGTTGTGCGGGCGGATCGTCTGGGACGGCGGTAGGTCGGTGGAGGAGTAGATGTCCTTGCCGAAGTGGCTGCGCGGGGTGGCCTTCTCGACATATCCGGCGAGTTTGGCGATCAGGGCGTCGCGTACCTCGGCGAAGTCCTCCACGCCCTTCACCGGCAGCCCTCGCAGGTAGAGGGCGCCGTGCTCGTCCAGGCCCGCACGGATGGCCTCACGGTTCTCCCGCAGCCAGTCGCAGGTCTCGCCCAGGTCCGAGCCCTGGGCGTCGGCCGCGGCGGGCCTGCCCTCCCTGACCTCCCAGGCGATGGTGGTGGTGTTCACGATGCGTGGGTCCTTTCCAGCTCTTCGATGCCGATGAGGTCGTCGGGCTTGGCGTCGGGCACCTCGTCGTCGAAGCGCGCCAGGGTTCCGATCCGGGTGGCGGCGAGCACCAGCAGCGCCATGCCGAGCCCGCACAGCAGGTAGAGAAGCCCGATCCCGCGCCCCGGCCCGGTGCCGATGACCGCGCCGAGGGTGTCCGCGAGCGGGCCGCCCACGGCCAGCAGCGGATCGAGGAGCGGGCCGGCGAGGGGGGCGATGACGCCGAAGCCGAGCGGTACGGTGGCTGCGGCGATCATGGTGTTGACCGCGATGATCCGCCCCTGGAAGCGGTGCGGCACCTTCACCTGGATGATCGTCATGATCGTGCCGTTGATCAGGGCCAGCGCGAAGGACATGCCGAAGGCGCCGACGCCGATCAGCCAGAGGCTGGGCCGCAGCCCGGTCAGCACGCCGGCGACCGCCATCAGCATCGTCGCGGCGATCGCGCCGCGCAGCCTGCGGTGGGTCGGGCCGCCCCACAGGCTCATGACGACGCCGCCGGTGATCGCGCCCGCCCCGGCCGCGACCGCGACCGCGCCGGCCGCCTGAAGCGGGGCGAAGGAGAGGACGAGCGGCGAGACCATGACGAACATGGGAGCCAGGAAGAGGTTCACGCCGGCGAAGAAGAACAGCATGCCGCGGAAGCTCCGGTGTCCCAGCGAGAAGCGGAAGCCGCCTGCGATCTCGGCCGAGATCGGCTCACGGCGGCGCAGCCCCAGCGTGGTGGGGAACTTGACGAACAGGACCACGACGATGGCGAAGGTGTAGGCCGCCACCTGGATGGTCAGGATGCCCTCCAGCCCGATCGCGGCGAGTAGGCCGACCGCGATGAGGGGGACCAGGAACTGGGCGGTGCCGATCGCGAGCTGCACGATGCCGTTGGCGTGCCCGAGGTAGCGCTTGGGCACCAGCTGCGGGATCGACGCCTGGTAGGCGAGCCGCTGGAACGTCACGGAGACCGAGACGACGGCTATCAGCGCGTAGAGCGGGCCGACCGAGAGCCGGTCGGTCAGCAGCAGCGCGAGCATCACCGCCTGTGTGACTCCCGACACCAGGTCGCCGGCGATCATCACCCGCCGCCGGTCGTAGCGGTCGACCACCGCGCCCGCCAGCGGGGCCACGATGATGCCCGGCACCAGGGCGAGCAGGGCGATGAGCCCGAAGTGGGCCAGTGACCCGGTGACCGTGTAGATCCAGATCGGCACCGCGAACTCGGTGAGGGCCGACCCGGTGAGCGAGACGAGCTGCCCCAGCGCGACGGGCAGGAACCGGCGCATGCTCGGCTCGCGCTCCTCCCGCACGGCCCGCCGCTCCACGCTGTCCTGGAGCCACCAGGTGCCGCCCGCCTCGCGCGAGTGCGCCTCCCGCCAGGCCGCGTCGGCGGTGTGGGTGCCGGTGAGGATCTGGGCGAGCTCGTCGGCGCGATACTTGGGGAAGAAGTGCCCGGCCTCGTCGATGACGACCAGCGACGAGGAGTCGGACAGGAAGCACCACTCCTTGAAGCGCTCCTGGTAGAACTCGGTGCTCGGGTCGCGCTCGCCGACGACCGAGATGATCGGCGCTCTCAGCCGGGGCTGCTCGGTCCCCAGGATCCGGGTGAAGTACTCCTCGGCCATCCGGCCGTCCCGGCGCATCAGCTCGACGGTGAAGGCCACCTGCTCCTCGTCGAGGCCCGTCATGTCGCCGCCGAGCGCGCGCAGCTCGGCCGCGATCGTGCGGGTGCCGTACAGCCGGTCACTGATCAGTTTGCTCAGCGGGCCGAGGAAGCGGCCCCGGGGCCGGGCGAAGGGGAAGATGCCGCCCAGGTAGAGGGCATCCAGCTCGCGTCCCGACGCCTCCATGCGCCGGGCCAGCTCCACGGCCAGCGCGCTGCCGGGGGCGCAGTGCCCGTAGATCACGATCGGGCCCCGGAGATGCTCGGCGATCTCCTCGACGCAGAGCCCCGCCACCTCCTCGAAGGAGAGCTGTTCCTCCTCGCCCGGCTCACGTCCGGGGGCGGCGACCGCGTAGAGGGAGTAGCCGGCGGGCATCGCGTCGGCGAGCGTCTGGTAGACGACCGCGTTGGCGCCGCCGTACGGCACGCAGATGACGGAGCCGACCCGGTCCTTCGGATCGATCGGGCGGGTCAGCTCGGCCAGCATCCGGCGGGGGGCGGCTGTCTCGCCCTGGCGTTCGGTGGCGAGCCTGGCGAGCTCGGCGACCGTGGGGTGCTGGAACATCTCCAGCACGCCGATCGGCGGCCTGCTCTCGGGGAAGGCCTTGCGCATTCTCGCCACGACCTGGGTGGCCAGCAGCGAGTGGCCGCCGAGGTCGAAGAAGTTGTCGCCGGTGCCGATCCGTTCGAGGTCGAGGACACCCGCCCAGATCGCGGCGATGGCCTCCTCGGTCGGGTCGGCCGGGGCGGTGTAGCCGGGCCGCTGGTCCAGCCGCTCGGGTTCGGGGTCCGGCAGCGCCCTGCGGTCCACCTTGCCGTGGGCCTGGAGCGGGAAGCGGTCGAGCCAGGCGAAACGCCCGGGGACCATGTAGTCGGGCAGCCGGTCGAGCAGGTGCGCCCGCAGCTCGGACACCGGGGCCTCCTGCGCGCCCGGCTCCTTCTCCAGCCAGGCGACGAGGTGGTCGCCGCGCAGGTCCACGACGCCCTGGACGACTCCGGGGAGCGTGCCGAGCGCGGCCTCGACCTCGCCGAGTTCCACCCGGTAGCCGCGGATCTTCACCTGGTGGTCGGTGCGGCCGAGGAATTCCAGCCGCCCGTCGTCGAGCCTGCGGACCAGGTCGCCCGTGCGGTACATGCGTGCTCCGGCCGCGCCGTACGGGTCGGCGACGAAGCGCTCGGCGGTCAGTGCGGGGCGGCCGAGATAGCCGCGGGCCATGGTGTCGCCGCCGATGTAGAGCTCGCCCGCGACACCCGGCGGCACCAGGCGCAGCACCTGGTCCAGCACGTAGACGCGGGCGTCGGGGAGCGGGCGGCCGATGGGCCAGGCCGTACCGGCCGCGGGCGCCTGGGGGTCCACCCGCTCGGTGGTCACCGCGACGACCGTCTCGGTGGGGCCGTAGCTGTTGAAGATCGCGCAGCCCGCGCGGGAGGCCAGATCGCGGACCCAGGCGGTCGGCGACGCCTCGCCGGCCAGGACGAGCGCCCGGCGCGGCAGCAGCCGCTCGGGCTCCACCTCCGCGCCCAGTGCGGCGAGGTGAGAGGGCGTCATCTTCAGGTAGTCGAGGCGCGGCACGGCGTCGGCCAGCTCGGGCGCGGAGCCGCGGCGGGGCAGCTGGTGGAGGGTGCCGCCGTTGGTGAGCGGCAGGTAGAACATCAGCATGCTGAAGTCGAAGGCGAGCGACTGGAGCAGCCCGAAGGCGGCGTCGGGCACGATGTCGTATTCCTCGCGGATGTACTCCAGGTAGGCCACGATGTGCCGGTGCTGGACGCCGACGCCCTTGGGCCGCCCGGTGGTGCCGGAGGTGTAGATCACGTAGGCGAGGTCGCCGGGGCCGGCGAGCGGTTCCAGCGGCGAGTCGTCGCCTTCGTCGGCCAGCCGGTCCAGCTCGACGACCGTGCCGGTGAAACCGGCCGCCCGGTCGCGCAGCGCCGAATCGGTGATCAGCACGACGGCCGACGAGTCGGCGAGCAGGAACTCCAGCCGGTCACGCGGCTGCTCGGGGTCGAGCGGCAGGTAGGCGCCGCCCGCCTTGAGCACCGCGAGGATCGCGACCGCGGCGTCCACGGTCCCGTCCAGGCAGATCGCGACGCGCGCGTCGGGGCCGACGCCGGAGTCCCGCAAGTGCCTGGCCAGCCGGTTGGCCCGGCGGTGCAGCTCGGCGAAGGTGAGCGAGCGCTCCCCGGCGACGAGGGCGACCGCGTCCGGGGTCCGCGCCGCCTGGGCCTCGGCCATCTCGCCGAGCGTGCGGTGCGCGGGCCGCCAGGTGCGGGTGCCCGCCCAGTCGCCGAGTAGCGACTCGCGCTCCTCCTCGCCGAGCAGCGACACCTCGGACAGGCGGTGGTCGTGGTCGGCGACGGCACCTTGGAGGAAGAGCCGCATCGAGCGCTCGATGCGCTCGACGGACGCGGGCTCGAACAGGTCGGTGCGGTAGGTGAAGAAGCCGCTCAACCCTTCGTCGGTCTCGTTGACGTACAGCGCCAGGTCGAACTGGGTGACCGCGAGCGGCGGATCGAACGGGCTGATGTCCAGCCCGGCCACGGTCGTGGCGCGGACCGCCTGGTCGGCGAGCGCGAAAGTCGCCTGGAAGATCGCCGAACGGCTGGGGTCCCGCTCCACCCGCAGGTCGTTGACGAGCCGATGGAAGGGATGGTCCTGGTGCGCGAGCGCGCCGAGCACGGTCTCCCTGGTGCGGAGCAGGTGTTGGGCGACGGTCGGGTCGTCGCTGGTACGGCTGCGCAGGGTCACCATGTTGACGAAGGCGCCGACCACACCCTCCAGCTCCTGGTAGGGCCGTCCGGCCACCGGTGAGCCCACCGCGAAGTCGTCCTGGCCCGCGTGCCGGGCGAGCACCGCCTGGTATGCCGCGAGCAGGGTCATGTAGAGCGTGGCGGTGTGTGCCCTGCCGAGGGCGCGCACGGCCCCGGTCAGCTCGGCGTCCCAGGTGAAGGCGTGGACAGCGCCGTCGAAACGCTGCTCGGCCGGGCGCGGCCGGTCGGTGGGCAGCTCCAGGTCGGGCAGCCCGGCGAGCTGCTCGCGCCAGAAGGCGGCGTCGGGCTCGACGGCGGGCCCCGCCAGCCGCGCCTGCTCCCAGGCGGCGAAGTCGCCGAACTGGACGGCCGGTTCGGGCAGCGCCGCGGGCGTGCCCTCGCGGAGTCCGCCGTACAGCTTGAGCAGCTCGTCGACCATGATCTCCAGCGACTGGCCGTCGCTTACGATGTGGTGGACGACGAGCAGGAGCACGTGGTCGTCCGGCCCGATGCGGATCAGCGACGCCCGCAGCAGCGCGTCGGCCGCCAGGTCGAACGGCCGGATCAACTCCTCGCCGACGATCTCGGCCGCCCGCTCGGGGGTCTCCGATTCGGTGATCTTCAGCGTGACGGGCCCAGGCTCGTCGACGACGACCCTCGGCTGCCCGTCCTGGGTGGTGGGGAACCGTGTCCGCAGGGCCTCGTGCCTGGTCACCAGCGCCGTCAGCGCCTCTTCCAGCAGTGTGACCTCCAGTTCGCCCCTCAGGCGCATGGCCACTGGGAGCGTGTAGGCGACGTTCCCCGGAGCGAACTGCTCCATGAACCACAACCGCTCCTGCCCGCTGGACGGCGGCGGCTCGGTCCCCGCGGCGCGGGGCTGGACGGTGGTGCTCGCCGCTCGCCCGCGCAGTCGCTGCGACAGGAGGGCGCGTTTGTCGGCCGTGAGAGCGACGGCGCGCTCCGACAGCTGCTCGGTCATCCGGGACTTCTTCCATTCATGAGGGGGAACTACGGGATCTGTCCTTCGATGGCGGCGATCAGCAGCGCCTCGACGGTGTCGGCCAGCTTTTCGACCGTGGGATGGGTGAAGACCGCGTTGACCGGGATCTCCAGGTCGACGGCCGCTCTGACCCTGGCGGCGACCCTGATGGCCAGCAGCGAGTTGCCGCCGAGAGCGAAGAAGTCGTCGTGCACGCCGACCCGCTCCAGCCCGAGCACCTCGGCCCAGACCTCCGCGACCAGTTTCTCCGCCTCGGTCCTGGGCCCCTGCGTCACGGCGGCCGGCTCCTGCCACACGGGCGTGGGCAGGGCGTGGCGGTCGACCTTGCCGTTGTGGTTGAGCGGGAGGGCGTCCAGGACGACGAAGGCGGAGGGGACCATGTAGGCGGGGAGCGTCTCCTCGGCGAAGCGCCGCACCTGGCCGGAGAGGTCGGTTTCCGGTGCTGAGGTGTCGCCGGGGACCAGGTAGGCGACCAGGCGTTTGTCCCCGGGCTGGTCGTGTCTGGCCAGGACCACGATCTGGGCTATGGCGGGATGCCGGGCGAGGGTGGTCTCGATCTCGCCGAGCTCGATGCGGAAACCGCGGATCTTGACCTGCTGATCGGCCCGCCCGACGTAGTCGAGGAGGCCGTCGCCGCGACGCCGTACCAGGTCGCCCGTGCGGTACATGCGCGTTCCGGGCTCGCCGTAGGGGGCGGCGACGAAGCGTTCGGCGGTCAGGTCCGGGCGGCCGAGGTAGCCGCGGGCCAGGTGCTCTCCGGCGATGTAGAGCTCGCCGGGCACGCCGGTGGGCACCGGGCGGAGCCTGTCGTCCAGGACGTAGGCACGTGTGTTGTCGAGCGGACTCCCGATGGGGACGGCGCCCGAAGACGGTTCCGCCACCCGGTAGGAGAGCGCGAACGTCGTCGTCTCGGTGGGACCGTAGCCGTTGTTGACGACGCCACCGGCGAGGACGACCCGCTCCACCGCAGCGGGAGACGCCGCCTCACCGCCCTGCCACAGTTCCGGTACGGCGGCCAGCACGGCGGGTGACTCCTCGGCCAGTGCGTTGAACAGGCCGGTCGTCAGAAACACCCCGGACACCCGCTCCTGGCGCACCGCCCGCTCCAGGGCGGGGGCGTCGAGCGGGCCGGGCGGGGCCACGACCACGGTCCCGCCGTTGAGCAGCGGCACCCACAGCTCGTAGGTGGAGGCGTCGAAGGCGAACGCGGAATGCGCCAGCACCCGGTCGTGCCCCCACCAGAGGCGGTCGGCGGCGAAGGCGGCAACATTGCGGTGGGTCACCGCGACGCCCTTGGGCACCCCCGTCGACCCCGAGGTGAACATCACATACGCCAGTCGGCGCGGGTCGATCTCCAGCCCCAGGTTCTCCCGGTCGCCCTGCGCCCCCACGACCATGGCCTGCACGTGCCCCATCAGCTCGTGTCCCGCGAAGACCTCGTCGGTCACCACGACCCGCGCGCCGGTCTCCTCCACGACCCAGCGCATCCGCTCCACCGGATAACCCGGATGCAACGGCACGTACACCCCGCCGGCCTTGACCACCGCCAGCAGCGTCACCACCACGTCCGCCGACCGCTCCATCAACACCACCACCGGCGACTCGGGCCCGACCCCGGCGGCCACCAGCCGCCGCGCCAGCGCGTTGGCCCGCGCGTTCAGCTCGGCCGCCGACAGCCGGACCTCACCGCAGACCACCGCCTCGGCATCCGGCGCCGCCGCCACCCGCGCCTCGAACAACCGGGCCAGGTCGCCTCCCGGGAGCGGGGCCGACGTGGCGTTCCACTTCTCCAGCAAGGTCTGCCGCTCCTCGGGAGCGAGCAGCTCCACCTCCCCGACCCGGACGTCCGGATCCGCCGTCACCGCCTCCAGCAGCCTCACCAGCCGCGCGGCGATCGACTCCGCCGTGTCGCGGTCGAACAGGTCGGTCGCGTACTGCAGCACCCCGTCGATCCCTGTGGGGGCACCGGTGGAGAAGCTCTCGCTGAGGCCGAACAGCAGATCGCACTTCGCGCCGCTCAAGCCGTACAGCGAGTAGGCGGGATCGGGCGTCACCGTCAGGCCGGGCAGCTCGGTCTTGTCATCCGGGGTGTTCTCCAGAGCGAGCATCACCTGGAAGAGCGGGTTACGGCCGGGGAGCCTTACCGGGTTGAGCGCCTCCACCAGGTGCTCGAACGGCACGTCCTGGTGCGAGTACGCCGCCAGACCCACATCCCTGACCCTGGCCAGCAGCTCGCGGAAGCTCGGGTCGCCCGAGGTGTCGGTGCGCAGCACCAGCGTGTTGACGAAGAAACCGACCAGGTCGTCCAGCGCCTCGTCGGTACGGCCGGCCACGGGCGAGCCGATCGGCACGTCGGTTCCCGCGCCCAGCCGGGTCAGCAGTGCGGCCAGCCCGGCCTGCAAGGCCATGAACAGTGTGGCCTGGTTGGCCCTGGCCAGGGTGAGCAGCCGCCCGTGCAGCTCGGGCGAGAACCGCAGGGGCACGGACTCGCCCCGATGCCCCGCCACCGGTGGCCGGGGTCTGTCGGCGGGCAGCGCCAGCTCGTCGGGCAATCCCGCAAGGGCCTCCCGCCAGTAGCCGGTCTGCGTGCTCATGAGGCTGCCCGGGTCCGCCGCGTCCCCGAGCAGGTCGCGCTGCCACGGGGTGTAGTCCGAGTAGCGCACGGGCAGTGGCTCCCACACGGGAGCCTCACCGCGCGTGCGGGCCGCGTAGGCCACGGCCAGGTCACGCCTGAGCGGAGCCATCGACCACCCGTCGGCGGCGATGTGGTGGAGCAGCAGCACCAGCACGTGCTCGTCGTGCTCGCCGGGGCCGTCGGGCCTCAGGGCGAACAGGCACGCCCGCACCGGCAGCTCGGCTGAGAGGTCGAAGGCGGACATCGCCGCCTTCTCCACCGCCGGACCGAGCTCCGCCTCGTCGATCTCCGTCGTTGGTAGCTCGGGCACGGCGTCCAGCACGCGCTGCCGCGGCTGGCCGTCCAGCGAGGGGAAGACCGTCCGCAGCGTCTCATGCCGCCGCACCACGTCCCCGAGAGCCGCTTTCAGCGCGGCCCTGTCCAGCCGCCCGGACAGCCGCAGGACCAGCGGGATGGTGTAGAGCCCGGCCGACTCCGCGAGCTGGTCGATGATCCAGATCCGGTGCTGGGCGAAGGAGAGCGACGGCTGTTCCGAATCCCCCGAGCGGATCAGCGGCGGCCTGGCCCTGCCGATGCCCTCGCCCCTCGCCTCCTCGATCCTGACCGCGAGCCCGGCGATGGTGGGCGCCTCGAAGACCGTCCCCACCTGCAGCTCGATGGAGAGCGCCGACCTGATCCCGGCCACCACCCGCATGGCCAGCAGCGAATGCCCGCCCATCGCGAAGAAGTCGTCGTCGATCCCGATCCCCGGCACGGCGAGCACCTGCGCGAACAGCCCGCAGAGTATCTCCTCGACCGGCGTGCGCGGCGCCGTGCCGGAGGCCACCGTCTCGGGCGCGGGCAGGGCGTGCCGGTCGACCTTGCCGTTGTGGTTGAGCGGGAGGGTGTCCAGGACGACGAAGGCGGAGGGGACCATGCAGGCGGGGAGCGTCTCCTCGGCGAAGCGCCGCACCTGGCCGGAGAGGTCGGTTTCCGGTGCTGAGGTGTCGCCGGGGACCAGGTAGGCGACCAGGCGTTTGTCTGCGAGGTGGTCGTGTCTGGCCAGGACCACGATCTGGGCTATGGCGGGGTGCCGGGCGAGGGTGGTCTCGATCTCGCCGAGCTCGATGCGGATGCCGCGGATCTTGACCTGCTGGTCGGCCCGCCCGACGTAGTCGAGGAGGCCGTCGGGGAGCCGGCGGACGAGGTCGCCCGTGCGGTACATGCGCGTTCCGGGCTCGCCGTAAGGGCAGGCGACGAAGCGCTCGGCGGTCAGGGCCGGGCGGCCGAGGTAGCCGCGGGCCAGGTGCTCTCCGGCGATGTAGAGCTCGCCGGGCACGCCGGTGGGCGCCGGGCGGAGCCTGTCGTCCAGGACGTAGGCATGCGTGCCGTCGAGCGGCTGGCCGATCGGGACGATGTCGCCGGGCTCGGTCACGTGGTGGGCGGTGGCGTAGATCGTGGTCTCGGTGGGGCCGTAGCCGTTGTGGACGTTGCCGCCCGCCCTCAGGACGTGCTCCACCGTGACCGGGGACGCGGCCTCGCCCGCGATCCACAGCTCCGGCACGGCGGCCAGCACGGCGGGCGACTCCTCGGCCAGCACGTTGAACAGGCCGGTCGTCAGAAACACCCCGGTGACCCGCTCCTCCTCCAGCGCCCACTTCACCACCGACGCGTCCACCACGCCGGGTGGGGCCACGACCACGGTCCCGCCGTTGAGCAGCGGCACCCACAACTCGTACATGGAGACGTCGAAGGAGGACGCCGTGTGGAACAGGACCCTTCGATGCTCGGGGCCGTGCCAGAGGCGGTCGGCGGCGAAGGCGGCAACATTGCGGTGGGTCACCGCGACGCCCTTGGGCACCCCCGTCGACCCCGAGGTGAACATCACATACGCCAGTCGGCGCGGGTCGATCTCCAGCCCCAGGTTCTCCCGGTCGCCCTGCGCCCCCACGACCATGGCCTGCACGTGCCCCATCAGCTCGTGTCCCGCGAAGACCTCGTCGGTCACCACGACCCGCGCGCCGGTCTCCTCCACGACCCAGCGCATCCGCTCCACCGGATAACCCGGATGCAACGGCACGTACACCCCGCCGGCCTTGACCACCGCCAGCAGCGTCACCACCACGTCCGCCGACCGCTCCATCAACACCACCACCGGCGACTCGGGCCCGACCCCGGCGGCCACCAGCCGCCGCGCCAGCGCGTTGGCCCGCGCGTTCAGCTCGGCCGCCGACAGCCGGACCTCACCGCAGACCACCGCCTCGGCATCCGGCGCCGCCGCCACCCGCGCCTCGAACAACCGGGCCAGGTTTTCTCGAAAAGAAATTGGATTCATGAAATCTCCAGATTCATGGCGTGGCGGCGCGGCGAACAGGTCCGATCAATCGGGGAAAGGACGGCGTGCCGTAAACGCGGCTCACGGTGAACGCGGACTCGAAATGGGGAGCTCAGGATCCGTTCACGGCATCGAGAGGCCGCGGGGTCGCATATCGGTCCAGTTCGCGTTGATGAACTCCAGGCAGCCCGGCCGGCTGTCCTCCCCGTGCACGACATCCCAGCCGCGAGGGACCTCGGAGAACAGGGGCCAGAGGGAATGTTGGCCCTCGGCGTTGATCAGGACGAGATAGCGTCCGTTTTCGTCCTCAAATGGATTGCTCATGAAAACCTCGCACTTTGATGTGGTCTTTTGTGTGATTCCATCGACCGGAACGCACGCTTGCCGCGCACCGTCGGAAGGCTGACAGCCGCACCGTCTCCGTCTCGGATCCGCTCACCTGTGAGCCGCTCCGCCTACCGGGAAAACCTCACCGAGATCCGATGAGACCTGTGTGGCGCGTCATCCGCGAGAGGGCCTGTGCCCGGACCCGTCAAGCGATCTCGGCTCAACCGGGGCGATGTCACCTGGGCCAGGTCCTGTCTTGTCGCTCATGTTCGGGTCCCCCCTTCCCGATACACGCAGATCGCTGGAGGTCATCCTGTTGAGTGCGGCTTTGATCTGGCTTGTAAACGACTGGGGAATGCGCTGAGCCGCCGGTCACCTCGGGCAGGCGTGCCGCTGTCCGAGGCGGAGCGGGCTCACGGCGCCTCCGGCTCCGTGACGCGGCGGCATGACGCACAGGACCGTGGACGCGGATGCCAACACCTGCGCGCTGGCCGTACGGAGTGGTCTGCGCGTCCGTGGTGCTGGGCCCACCGTGGTGTCGTGCGCCATCCATCCCGCCATTTCGGTGAGCGCCGAGCGTGCGGGCTCTTCGCCCAGCTGCGGAACTGAACCAGCCCCCACCGGCCCTCGTGGGCGGCGCCGCCTACTGTGCCTCGGGGGCCGGGGTGGGCTTGCCCTGACTGCCGCAACGACCTGCCGAAAAACGATCATCGGTGCTGGGGAGGGCAGGCCGAAGGTGGCTTTCGCCGGTGTCCGGTGGTCAGTGTGCTGCGGGCAGGTAGGCGAGGACGATCTGGCCGTTGGAGGCGTAGGCGGCGATTCTGGGGGACAGGGCGGCGTCCACGATCACGTTCACGAGGCGGGGTGGGCCGTGCGTGCCCGGATCGCTGACGGCATCGACCAGTGCGCTTTGGGCCAGCACGGTGGTTGTGCGGTCGCCGGGGTCCTGGCGGGGGAGGGAGATGATCTGTACTCGCTGGCCGGCTTTCAGTTCGGCGGGGGATTGGCCGGGTTTGAGGGCCAAGCCGACGCGGGCCTTGCCCGGGGTGATCTCTTCGCTTGCTGTGGCGGTCATCTGGGTGGTGAGCAGGGTTCCTGGGAGCAGGGTGACGAGGGCCAGGCGCTGCGCGTACGAGGCGTGCTGCGACCAGGGCAGGTAGTCGATGCCGGTGCCGGCTATCCGGACTTCTTCCATGCCGGCGCGGCTGAGCGGTTGGCCGGCGGTGACCTGCCGGGTGATGCGGATCGCCGAGACGCGCGCGCTGCCGTTCAGCATGAGCGTGATGGTGGCCGCGGTGCCTCCGAGGATGAGCAGCACGGCCAGTGCGGCCAGGTCGGGGCGCCGCCGGCGGGGTGACGCGGGCAGTCGGCGTCCGTCCGGTCCGGACAGAGCGGCGGGCGATTCTGCGGAGGCGGCGGCCGGAGGCAGACCGCCGCGGGCGGAGGTCGGACGGATCCGCATGATCGAAGCTCCCGGGAATCAGGCGTGCCCTGCGGCGCTCGGCGGCATTGAGCGCGAGCATGGACGGCGGAATTCACGCCATTGTCGCCACTTTGGCGAAGAGCTATCACGCGAACGTTAAAAATGCTGCCGACCAAAAGCGTACTTGCATTGATGGACGGTGTGCATATTTCCCGGCAGGAATGGATATGCCCGGATATCCTCCCCGGATCTCGCTAGATTTCAGAAACGCAGATATGGAGTCATCGGGTCGGATGGCAGCCGCGTCCGCTCGATCGCCGACGATCTCCGGCGGCATCGCCGGCGCCGCCCAAACACCGCCAAGGCTCAGGCACGCGGGGCGGGCGATGGGCATGAGGAAACCTGGGCGGCTCAGCCGGCCGAGGAACTCGCAAGGGCGTTGAGGTCGCCCAGAGTCCTGCTCAACATGACGCCCAGCTGGAAGCGGCTGCACACACCATGAGCGTCCATCAGCGCGCGTACCTCGTAGGCGACAGTGCGAGCGCTGATGCCCAGCCGGGCCGCCATCCCCGTATCGGTGTGGCCGGCAGCCAGGAGCGTCACCAGGGCCTGCTGACGCAAGCTGAGCGTTACCGCTTGCGTCGAACTTGACCAATGCTGCTCGAACAACGCGTGTATCCCTGCGACCAAGAGGGGCTCGGTGACCTCGAGGCGGCAATGCGGATCGTCCGCCGGGACCATCAGCACCACCTGCCGGTCGTAGATGCCGATCTCGACCGGAAGCATGTCGGCGGTGCGCATTTCTCCGTCAAAGAGCGCCAATTCATCCTCGGGCAGGGCGGGAGGGAGCGATTCTGACAAGCTCAGCGAGCGACGGCGCACACCACGCGCACGCTGACGCCGCGCCCTGGGGACGAACTCGCGCAGCGACGCGGCCTCTTCCTCGGAGAAGGACATCTCCGTGGAGCAGTACAGGAATTCCTCGCGAACGGCGTCATGCAATGATCTGACCCGGTCCACCAGCGCCTGCCCCCGGAGCGGGCGCACACCGTGCAGGCTGAGGCCGGCCTGGGCGACGCGTCCGCCGAGCGCCACCGACGGCGGCATCTGCCCCTTGGTCCGTCGCTCGCGTAACCGGGTGATCGCCTGTTCCGGCGGCCTGCCCGCCCACCAGGGCGTCGCCTTGCCGGGAACGGCGACCGGCATGGCGACCTCCGCGTCATCGAGAATCGCGAGCGCTGTTTCCACCCGATCACGCGACACCCTGAGACAGCTGTACAACACCCTGACGGTCGCGGGACCGAACATCAGCAGTGTGCGGAAGACCAGATCGGCATCTGCGGGAAGACCCATACGGGTCAGCACCGGCAGGGGCGTCGTGTCGGCATGATCGCTCATCCCACTCCAACGGCCTCATTGGTTACGGAAACCAGCAAAGCACTGTCAAGATTCCTGTATACCGTGCGGCGCTCATGCTTTGAAGTGGCTCTTGGCCGACATCTCTTGGCGGACGTCCGGGGATCCAGCGATCGCGCTCTCCACTCCTGCTTTCGGAGGACAAGGTCCGTGGACACCCCTTCAGGCGACCCCTTCCTTGGCGACGGGGTCTGTTGATGTGCGTAGGTTTGTGCCGCGGTCGAGCAGCACACCAGCTGCAGCCAGGAAGAGCCCGCCCAGGCCGGCTACGGCGAATCCCCAGCCCGCTGACGTGTGGTCGATCGCGAACCCGACTACCGGGTTCCCCAGCGCCATGCCGAGTCCGGTCGCTGTGCTCAGCAGTCCGATCGCCTCGCCGCGCACCTGCGCCGGCGCCAGTCGGCTGATCGCCTCGGTGCCCGCGGCGAGGGCGGGGGTGCACATCAGATTCATCGGGACGAGAGCGATCGCGAGCACCCACCAGGCGTGCCCGAACAGCCCGACCGGTACGAGCAAGGCACACAGCAGAACAGCGAGGGAGCCCTGGGGCAGGGACCTGCGCACTGCGCCATGCACGAGTCCGCCGATGATCGAGGCGATCGACATGGCCGCGATCACCGTGCCGGTCCAGGCCGTCTGGTCGTGAGACTTCATGGTGGCGATCACCGCGACCTCGGTGCCGATGAGCGCGAACATCGAACCCGCAGTGATGATCAAGGACCCGACGATCCGCCCGTTGAGCCAGGCGAGCATGCGCGGCCGGTCGGCCGGGTCAGTCACCTTCTGCTCCGCGCCACTTCTGATAGGGAGATTCGTGACGGAGAGGACGACGGCCACGAGCCCGAGCCAAACGCCGATGCCGGTGAGCGCCCCGGTCGAGGAGATCTGTGTCATGGCCACGACGGCGAGCGCCGGGCCGACGATGAACGACGCCTCGCCCAAGATTATGTCCAGCGAGAAGACCGCCCGTCGCTGGTCCTCGGGCACCAGGGCGGTGAGGAATTGCCGGGTCAGCGACTGAGCCGGCACGGCCAGTGCGCTGGCCGGCGCCGCGAGCACCAGCAGAGCCGGATAGGGCAGGTGCGGCATGCTGATCCAGAACGCCGCCGAGCACGTTCCGCACACCGCCACCACGCGCCGCAGCCCATGCCGGTCCAGCATTCTCCCCATGGCCGGCGCGGCCAACGCGCCCGCCAACACGGACGCCGCACCGACCAGGCCGGCCTCGGTGAATCCGCGGTTCAGGTCACTCACCACGTGCAATGTGAGGAGGATGCCCATGGCGGTCATCGGCAACCTGGCGAGGAACATCAATGCGATCGTGAACCGCACGCGGGGCAGGGCGAGTGCGCGGCGGTAGGCCTGAAAACTCACTGTTCGATCTGTCTTTCGGGTCTCGGAGTCCGGCGCCCTCCGCGCGTGCCAGCTGTACGGGGGATGCGTTCGAGCGTTCCGTCAGACCGCCATCGGGTTCGTTCGCCGGTGCGGTGACACTCATCCACCCGGGCATAAGGTTGGGCGGCATGGCGCTGCGACTTGTTCAGGTGAATTTCAAGGCTCGGGACGACTCAGCCCTCGGCCGGTTTTGGGCGGAGGTGCTCGGCTGGGGTGTTTCCAGCGAGGGGCCCGGTGTGACCAACGTTGAACCCGTGGGCTTCGCCTGGCCGGACCCCGTCGCCGTCTGCGTCGACGTCGTCACCGTCCCGGACCCCGAAACGGTGAAGTACCGCGTGCACCTCGATCTCGCCACCACCTCTGCGGCCCATCAGGCGGAGTTGGTCGCGCGCCTGAAGGATCTCGGTGCGACGCCCGCGGATGTGGGCCAGGGCGATGTCCCGTGGACGGTTCTGGCCGACCCGGAGGGCAACGTGTTCTGTGTGTTGGAGCCTCGGGAGATCTACCGGGATACCGGGCCGATCGCCGCGGTGGTGGTCGACTGCGCGGACCCGCGGGCCATGGCCCGGTTTTGGGGCGAGGCGATGGACTGGACCCTGCACGAGGTGACCGACGATCACGCGCGGCTGCGTTCGGCCAAGGGCGTCGGGCCGTATCTTGAGTTCCTCCGCACAACGCCCGGCGTGAAGACCGTGTGGAACCGCGTCCATCTCGACCTGATGCCGTACCGCGGTGACGATCAAGCGGCGGAGGCGGCCCGGCTGGGGGCTCTCGGCGCCACCGGCGCCGACGTCGGCCAGGGTGGCGTCCCGTGGATCGTCCTCGCCGACCCGGAGGGCAACGAGTTCTGCGTCCTCACCCCGGGCTGACGCGGAGCCTTGCCGGCCCTCACCGTGGGCACCAGCGACGGCTACCGGACGGGATTCGACGACACCATCGCCTTCGCCGCTGAGGGGTCCCGGTAGCACTGGCGAAGTTTCGGTCGGAAAACCGCTTGAGCCCTCCTTCCGCGTTCCCGTAGGTTGCCTGCGGCCCATCGCAGTGAGGACAGAGGACAAAACCGCGTGACCCCGCCTGCTCTTCAGACCTGACACCTTCTTCCGCTCACCTGTAGCCGACGCTCCCGTCGGTGCTGCCGGGCTGCCCTTGTGCGCCCGGTCAAACAGCGTTTGAGGTCGCGCGTAATCGGCCTCGTGTCAGGTCTAGAGAGATCATGTCTTCACAACCTCATACCGTGCTGCCCTGGGTCGTTCGTCGGACCAGGCTGCCTCTGCTGTCGTTGCGGTGCGTGGACTGCCGGTCGGAGTCCGCCACCACCGGCGAGGGCAGGTTCCGCGTCAACGCCAACGGCAAGCTGCTGGACGTATGGCTGCTGGTCCGCTGCGTATCCTGCGATCGGACGAGCAAGCTCACCGTGCACGAGCGAGCGCCGGTCCGATCCTTCGACCCGGCCGAACTCCACGGCTACCGCGTCAACGATCCGGAACTGGTGGCGTCCAGGCTGTTGGATCCGCTGCTCGCCCGGCGCAACCGCTTCACCCTGGACTGGACGGGGGCCTGGCGGCTGGACGCCCCGTCGGCATGGCTCGACGAGGCGTGGCCGGTCCAGGTGGAGGTCGCCTTCGCGGATCCGGTACCGGTGCGCCCGGAACGGCTCATCGCGCAAGGGCTCGGCCTCAGCAGGAACGAGGTACTGCGCCGGATCAAGTGCGACATTCCGCTGCACCGTCCGACGAGCACCGGATTCACCTTTACCGTGATGGCCGGGGACTAGCGGGGATGTAGCCGGGCGGGCCACCCGGCCCGCCCGGCTTCACCCCGAAACCATGCCCATACCGGACGTGCAAGCCACCCCGTCACAGAACGCGAATGTTGAACAGCACGATCGCGTTGAGGACCAGGCAGAGTGCGCCGATCTGTTCCTCCATGTCTTCGGAGTAGTTCTGGTACGGCTTGCCCGTTGCGGGTGGAAGATCTAGCGGGCCAGGGTGTGACGTCCCTCCTGCAGGTTGGCCTGGGCCTTGATCTGGTGCCGGTAGTCGGGTTCGCCGGCCATCCGCAGGATGCGCAGGGTCTTGGAGGCGCGGCCGTAGTGCGCGGTCGCGTTGCCGAGCTGGGTGGTCCGGCCGTAGCGCGACAGCATCCGGATCACGTCGTGCGCACGGACCGCCCCGGTGTGCACTCCCCAATCGGAATGCCGCCCACAGTGCTGACAAATAGTACAAGCGTGACTACTTAGAGTTGCCTATCGAACGCGTGAACGATATCCTCGCAGAGGGTCGACCATCAGACCGGGAGGGGAGGTGCGAAGGGATGATGCTTTCGGGTGGTGTACTGCTGTCGCGCGAACCGGAGGACGTTCCTCCGTCCCCCTCATCCGCCGCATCCCCGCGGCAGCGGCGCAGGTCAAGGCGGCACACGCCGTTCATCGGATCGGATCGTTTCTCCGGTGACTCTTATGGGGCGGTGCTCCTCGACCGCGCTCGCAGTGCCGGGTTCCTCGACCGCACCCGCAGTGCCAGCGGCTGTGCGGGAGCCCCTGATCCCGCCCCACACGACCCGGCGCGCCCCGAGGGGCGAGCTGCGGGACGCGGCGAGCCGGGCGCCACGGCGCGCGTTGACGGGCGAGGTGGGCGACGCGGCGAGCCGGAGACGACGCAGTCCTGGGCTCGGCGGCTGCTCGGCCTCCCGGATGCTGCGGAAGACCAGAAGCCTGACGGCGGTGGACAGTCTTCGGGTCCGGCGCGATCGCCGATCACGCCCGCTCCCGCTGAACCCACCCGGTCCCGCGAGAAGCCTGCCGCCCCAAGGGAAGAGTCCGACGGCGGGGGCGGGCCGCAGCGCCTCGGGAGCGACGATGGTGCTCTTTCCGGTCGGGGCGAGCCGCGGCTCGGGTACGACCGTGACGACTTGTCGGCCTGGGACGGGATCTGGCAGGGCCGCCGCTCCACCCTCCACGAGCCATCGTCGAACGGATCCCAGCGTGCCGGTCGGGACGATCGGCAGCAGAACGTGGGTCGGCGTGGCGGTGACCGGCGGGCCGATGGCAATGCTGTTGGTGCTGGCCGGGGCGCTGCCACTAACCGCCGAGACGCTGATGCTGGCAGCGCTGGCAGTGGCGGCCAGAACGGTGCGGGCCCGGATGCTGCTGGTGGTGATAGCCGGGTAGCGGACTGGCCAGACCTGAACCTGGCTGGACGCGATGTCATCGACCTGCTGGCTCGTGCTGAGCGGTTGGCCGCGGCTGCGGGGAAGGTGCCGGGCCGAACCGAGACCGGGGTTGGAGTCGAGGCTGAGACCGGGGCTGGCGCTGGGGCCGGTGTTAACGCCGGTGCTGGGGCAGGAGCTGGGACTGAGACTGGTGCAGGGACCAGTTCCGGGGTTGGCTCCGGTGCCGAGGTTGAGGTGGCGATGGCGGAGATCGTCGCCCTGGCAC